>CAYQQU010000008.1:0-130182 GCA_964419545.1 uncultured Saprospiraceae bacterium
ACCCAAAATCTGAGTTTTTCGCTTCAAAAGCACTACCTCCAAACAAGCTCTCAGGGAGAAGCACTACCTGCAAGCCGGCTCAACGACAAACAACTCCTACCGCAATTATACTCCATAAGCAAAATCGGGTTACAATAATACCCCAAAATCGGGCCATTTTTTCCGGTCTGTCGGGCAAGCCACTGAAAATCAGCCGCTGGCCGCCCCTTGTCCGGAACGAAAGATAAGCGTATTTTTCCGGGCTGCCGCGAGCCAGCCTGTCGCCTTCGCCGAGCGAGGGAGGAAAGTCCGGACAACGTAAGGCGCCTCACCACCTAACGGGTGGGCCTTTCCGGGAGGAATGGACAGAAAGTGTCACAGAAACCAAACCGCCAATGGCGACGCCTGCGGGTGCAGCCAGGTAAGGGTGAAAACGTGCGGTAAGAGCGCACGCTGCGGCGTAGCAATACGCTGCGGGGATAAACCTTGGGGGTTGAAATGCCATGTACACCGCGATCGGGGTACCGGCCGGGTTGCCTGCCCGGTTGCGCCGCGAGGCGCGTCGCGGGGGGTAGGCAGATTGAGCCCGCTCCGCGAGGACGGGCCCAGATAAATGACAGGCGCCGCGCGGCGTGAGCCCGCGGTCACAGAATCCGGCTTATCGGCTCGCGGCAGTATTTTTTGAGGGCTGTATCTGGGGGCATTAACGCGGTTAGGTGAAAAATTCCGATCGGTAGGTCCATCTACCAACAGCGGAGTAGCTGACTGACTGAAAGCTTCTTTTCGCGCCCAGAGACCGCAAAATATGGCCTTCCAGTCGCTAGTCGGGACGAGTAGAGATTGTTTTCTTTTGACCAAAAGATCATTCCCTTTCCTTTTTCTCCGCCAACTCCTGCCTGATAGTCTGCACAAATTCCGGCGTTACTTCCAGTACTTTAATGATCAACTTATCCTCAAAACCGAGCCTGATCATATTAGCGCATGCCGCGCGATTCTTTCTATCTTCTCCCTGCTCGATGCCCTGCACCATACCCTGCTCGATGCCCTGCACCATACCCTGCTCGATACCCTGCTTAATACCCTGCTCAATACCTTTTGCAATGCCTTCTTCTCTGAACATTTCCAACGCATTCATAACAGTAGATTTTACCGGAGAAGGTAGAGTGTTGAAAATTTTGACGACCTCCTCTTTTTTGTTTCTAATTTTGCTAAAGAAGTAAACCAGCAAAGGGGGATTAAAGTTCCCCTGTTCATCATATCCACCCAACAGGAGGAAGGAAGCGTTTTCCGTTAGGTAGCCCAAGTCATAATGATGTTTCATCACCAATATAGCAGAGGCTAGCAAGCGATCGGGAATGCTCCGTATCTCCCGGTCGGGAATGGTGTTGAAATTGTGATAAAGATATTCAAAAGTAGGTAAATAAGGACGTAGCGCCGCCGGAAGATCAGTAAAAAAAGCTTCCAGCGGTTTGTAGGTCCAGGTTTTTTCTCCGTGATAAAAAAGAATTGGGATGATGAGCTGTAACTCCTTGCGGTTACGAACCCGGCGCAGCATAGCGCTACTGATGTAATGCAGGATCTGAAAGACGGTCGTCCGGTCAGGATTGCTCTTATGTTCTAACAAAAAGCACAAGTTGGCCGGTTTGCCGTAACTTGTCGCCACCGAAAAGATCAAATCCGAATGGGAATTCTTCAATTGGTCATCAACGAAAGAACCGTCCTCCAGTTTTAACGTCTCCAGATCGAGCGCCGCCAGCAATGCTTCGGACAAATAGGTGCGCAGATAAACACGCGCCCGATCCAGATCGGAGAGCAGGTATTTGAAGAATTGGTCGTGAGTTTGTAGACGTGTTTCCATTGTTGCAAATTAAAAAGAAAAAATGGAAATTGCAACAATATATTTAAAACAAATAAATTTAACCTGGATTTTTCAGGTCATAAATGAATCCATTAATAATCCGGGTTAATTTGCTTGGCCTGGTTCTTCCATGGGTAGATGCCATCTACCAGCAGCGGAGAAGACAGCCTCAGCGGAAAGCAAAAAAAGGATCAGGCGTCCGACTGATCAGGGGAAGTTGTTCAATAATTCGGAATGTTCCTTCCCAACACGATGTCTCGTTCCACTACCCATAAGCCTTGCTCGTACACCGGCCGCACCACCCCCGAACCTCCGCGATCCTCGCGTTGTTTGCGTGCCCCTTGTGTCAGCAACGGATCGTCTGTAAATACGATGCTATCGATGTAGTATTCCTTCTTGCCGGGTTCCGTTACTACCATGTGGATGTGCTCGGGCTCCCGGCCGTCGGGATAAGCGGCCGGTCGGAAGGTGTAGAAAGTATAGGCGCCGCTGTCGTCGGTTTTGATCCATCCGCGAATGCGCCCGTGGCGTTTCGCCCAGCCGCTTTCGTCGCCGGTGGTCTGGTAAATTCCCTTTCGGTTGGTATGGTAGATGTATACGATCACGTCTCCAGCCGGGGTTTTGCCGTCCCGCTTGTATATTTTTCCGGTTACTTTCAGCTTAGGGGCGTTTTCCTGAAAAGCCGGCAGCGTGTCGACGCTAGTTAGCGGTCGATCCCGATATTCATAAATGGCTTCGCAACCTTCACAGGGACCTCCGACCGGTTTTTCCGCCGTTTCTGTCTGCGAATGGCAGGCGGGCAGGTGAAGAAAGGCGAGCAAGCAAAGAAAAAGGCGCTGCATGTCCATAATAGTCTGGGTTTAATTGACGATAACGCCCCGAAACTACAGCACTTCTCAGGCAGGGCAAAACGGAATGCCCCAAGCTGAGTGAATGATATACCAACCGGATGGGATCACAGAAGGTGATGGAAATACTTCCGGTAATTGCGGCTGGCCCGGATCTTCACGCCGTTGGATAGAGTCAGGTCGTAATCGCCGTTTTTTCGGGAGGAAATGGCGATCACTTCGCTTGAATTGACGATCGCGCTTTTGTGAACGCGCAGAAAGTTATTCCCGGCGTATTTGGCGAGAAACGTCTTCAGAGCGCCGTTGTAAAGGTAAGAGCGATCTTTGGTGACGATCGCTATGTAGGGTTTAGCCGATTTGATGTACAGGATTTCGGAAAGTCGGATCATCGTTCGATCGGTCCCGTTTTTGATCACGAGCTTTTTCGCCTTCGGTGCGTTTTCCCTACCTGGAGCGGGCCTCGTATTTGCCGAAAAAAGGAATAGGCCGTATACCAGGAAGTTCACCAGACCATGTTCTACCATCGCTTTCGGTAAAAGCCGCCCGAACGAATAGGCTTGCTCAAAAAAGAGCATCGAAACAGAACTGACGACAACCACAAACATGAAAATATGCAGCACCGAAACCGCCGGCAACAATAGCAGCGAGGGGGCCTTTCGCAACCTGCTCAACAGAAAAAAGAAGGGAAAGAAAAGACACCAGAATGAGCTGAACAGCAGCGATTCGTACCAGTAATAGTTGTAATGGTGAAGCGCGGCGTGCGCCAGATCCACGGCCATGACGACCAGCGCCGTCGGTAGGATGAGCAGCAGGGCCGCATCGGCATTTCGTTGATTTGCTTTTGTTGTCGTCAGCCACATTCGCAGGTCTTGATTAAAAGGCAAATCCCGAATCGCGCCGTATGCCGCGATTCGGGATTTGCCGGGTTTTATTTCGCAGAACGAGCTCTGGTTAGTTAGTCGGCTCCTCATCCGGGCTGAACGCGCCGAAGTCGAACAGCAGCGAGAAGCGCAGCGTATTGTCGAGCGGGTTGCGCTGGCTGGTCGAAGGGATGAGGTAGGAGAAGTTGAGGCCGAAGATATTGTATTTCAAGCCCAACCCTACGGTCAGGAACTTGCGGTTGCCCTTGGTGGAGTGTTCGGAATAGTAGCCGGCGCGCACGGCAAACTGCTGATCGTACCAGTACTCCATACCGAAGGAGAACATTAGTTCGTTGAGTTCTTCTTCGAAGCCGCCCGGCGCGTCGCCGAAAGACGAGAAGATGGCGCCGATGGGCGACTGGTCTTTGTAGTCAAAGACGCCGTTGCCGTCGAGGTCTTCGCAGGTATCGTCCTGACAGGGCGTCGGCACCAGCAGCTTATTGACGTCGGCGGCGATGGTGATGCGGTTGAATTCGTTGATATCGACGTCCCAAGCGGCGCCGATGCCGAGGTTGGCCGGCAGGAAGTCGCGGTTGACCGAGCGGGTATAGGTGATCTTGGACCCGATATTGGTCATGGCCACACCCAGCGTCAGTTCCGAGTCGGCGTTTTTCAGGTCGATCGGCGCTTTATACGTCAAAGAGATATCCGCGGCGCCGGCGATCCCCGGTTCGATGGTTTCCCCTTCCACGATCTGGCCGGCGGCCAGGTTGGAGTAGATGAACTTACCGGTGACGGCAGCGGAGAAGCGGTCGGTCAACAGGCGCGAATAGGCTACGGCCACTTCGAATTCGTTGGGCCGGCCGGTGATGAGCGGCTGCCCGTTGACGTCGGTAAACTGGATGCTGCCCAGCGAGAAATAGCGCAAACCAAAGCCAAGCGCCTGCAGGTCGTCGAGTTTGTAGTAACCCGTGAGGTAAGCGAGGTACACATCGCTCAACCCGAGTGAACGCAGCCAGGGCGTATACGTAGCCGAAACGCCGAGGCCTTCCTCGGCGAAGACGAGCTTGGAAGCGTTGAAGTGCATCGCGTTGGCGTCCGGCGAGATGGCGATGCCTGCGTCGCCCATCGCTCCCGAGCGGGCGTCGGCGACGATGCGCAGGAACGGAACGGCCGTCACCACCGTATTGGTGCAGGGCGTACCGTCCAGGTTTTTGTAGCAATCGCAATCCTCGTCGAAAAAGCACTGGGCGTTCAGCGAAGCCGTGACGGCGGTCATGGCCAGTACGACGAGTGCGGTGTGTAGTAGTAAGTTCTTCATGAGACGCTTAGTGGTTTATGAAAAAGTCACGCAAATATAGTAACGTTGAACAAATTCCGGGCCATTTTGCCGGGCCGGTTCTTACACTTATCTTTTACGCAGAAATCCTGATCTTATTTTAGGATGACCAATCTTTCAAACTCACTTTCTCCGGTGAGTTGCTGTTCGCCGGTCAGGTTGGCGCGCACTTTCACCTTGTACAGATACACACCGCGGGCCAGCCGGTCGCCGAAATCATCGCGTCCGTCCCATTCGATACAATTGTCGAGCCGGATCGCGCCGTCGTCGATCAGCGTCCGTTCAATGGTCTTGACCAGGCGCCCCGAGATGGTGTACACCTGGATGAGCACGTCGAGTTCCTGCCCGCTCATGTTGTGGTCAAACTGGAAACAGGTCCGGTCGGTGAACGGGTTGGGATAATTGAGCACGTGCTCCAGGGCCACTTCGGCGGAAGTAGCGACGATAAACTCGGTGAAGCCCTGTGCGGAGTTGTTGGCAACGTCCCAGGCTTTGACCGCTATCTCGTGGCGGCCTTCCGGAATGTCGGACAGGGGGAAGCGCACTTCGCCTTTCGTAAAATCGTCGAGCTCCGCTTCGTAGAAGTCGTTGAGCAGGTAGGTGTTTTGCGTATTGCCGTTGAGGATGGCTTCCAGGTCGTGGCCGATGCTGTTGCCGGCCACGTTGATGCCGAAGTCGTCGGCCAGCTTGACGAGCAGCACCGGATTTTCGTCGGTGACCCCGCCGAAGACGAAGTCTTCGCTATTCATGAACACATCGACTTGCGGGCCCTGGTCGTCGGCGACCCCGTCGAGGCGGGTGCCGCCGATCACCACCCGTTCGTAGCTGCCGGCGCCGTCGGTCAGGGCGCTCTCGTCGGCGGCGTAATAGCTGATCTTACCGAAGCCGTACTGGTAGTTGATGTCTTTTGGCGCTACGAATTCGAAGGAAAAATTCCCGTTGGTCACCGAGGCCCGCCCTTTGAAGATGATGTTTTTCTGCACCTGGAAATCGAACTCCGGGCTGCCCTGATCCTGGGCCAGGGTCGTCACCGTAGTGGCTTTGTCGAAAACGGTGGGGTAGAGGATGCCGTTGAAGTCGCTGACGGGCTGCCCGCTGAAGTCGGCTACGTAGCCGCTGATCGAGATGCGTTGCAGGGCCCGCAGGGTATCGACCTGCCCGGGCTGGACCTCGACGCTGTCGATGCGGCTGGTCACGACCTGATACTGCGGAATAGCCAGATACATGGCGGGATCGCCGATCAGGGAGAACTTGCGGGCGTTATTGGTGGCAAAAGAGCCGCCGGAGGTCAGCGTATTTTTCCCGTCGGTAAGCGCTTCGCCCAGCGTAGGCAGTTGCCCTTGCGGATCGCGCCGGAACAGCTCGTCGAGGCTCACGCGGGTCAGCGCCTCGTTCTGGGAGGCGTAGACGGCGCGAGTTGTGGTGTACAGCGCGATGGCCCCGCCCCGCGGGTTGAGGATGGCTTCTTCGCCGGCGGTTACGAAAGCCGGATCGTCATAGCCGGTAAACGAACAGGTAGCGGTGACCAATAGCGGCGTCCGGTCGATATTATCCCAGGAAAGAATGTCGGAAATGTTGAGGACGCGCTCCTGCGCCAGGCCTTTCGGACCGCCGTGGCCCAGGTAGGTCATCGCCAGCACGCCTCGGAAAATGGACCGGTTGATCGCTTCATTCGCCAATGGGAAACGCGCACCGCCCGGTGTCGATTCCTGCGGGAAAGCGTCCAGATATACTTTGTCGGTATTGAGAAAAGGGTGATCCTCGACCAGGTCGTCGGCGATGCTGTCTGCGTCGCCGGTATGGCGGTTGCCGTCTTCGTCGTCGCCCAGAAAGACGATGCGATTGCGCCAGTCGCGCAGCATCGCCGGGTCCTGGTCGTATTTGATGATCTTGTCGACTACCGCTGCTGCTTCCGCAGCGCTCTTCACCGGCAGTCGCCCCACGGCGATGCTCAGCTGACCGGCCAGGGGGTCGTTGCCGTTGCCGTTGCCGTCGAGCAAGGCATAGTAATCGTCAGAGGGATAACCGAAGATGGGGTTGAGGTTTTCTTTTTCGTAAACGGGTACTAAGTTGGCGCCCAGGCCATAATAATCGCGGTAGTCGAACGAACCGTCGCCGAAGAGCAGCAGGTAGCGGAAGCGATCGTTGCGCTGGTAGAGCAGCGAAGCGAAATCCCGGATCGCCGTGGGGTCCATCCGGCCGGAGGAGAACTCGTTGAAGATCTGTTCTACCGTCACCGCGGCGACCTCCAGGCCGCTGAAGGAACGACGGTGGTCGGTGAGGCGTTGTACTTCGGCCTCTAAATCGGGATGGTAAACGATCACCATATCGACATTGTCGATGGCATGCAGGTTCTGATTGTCGATCTGCCCCATTGCTTCCGGCGCCGGCAACTGGCCGTTGGGGTCGAAAGCAACGAAGCGGCGGAGGGTATCGACGGCGAAGCCGAAAACCAGGGCGCCGCCGTTGGCGTCGGCTTCCTGACGCCGGGGCGACAGCGGATCGGTGACGTCCCATACCACGATGCCGCCGCCTGCGCCCTCGAGCTGAAAGGCGGCCGACGGATAATCCAGCGTATTGGGGTCGCTGAACGCCAGCTGACCACCGGTCAGGACCAACTCGCGCCAGGCGTTCACCTGGATGTAGTCGATCCAGCCTTCGCTGCCGTCGCCGGCGCCGCCGGGCGCCGGGTAGCGCACCACCAGGTCGAGCTGATCGGCGCTCAGGAAAAGCGAATCATCAACCGTAGCAATGTATGCATAGGTCGTTTCATTGTCGCCGTTGCCGGTAAGCCGCAGGACGTCATCGGCCAGGTCGCTCTCCAGCGTTTGGCCGTTGACGTCGACGAAAAAGCGCGACCGGTCGAGCGAGCGCAGCGCGGCTTCGGCGCGCACATATACCGGCCTTTCTGCAATGAGGTTGGGAAAAGAGAACTGGTTGGGATATTCGTAGGCTCGCGCCACATCGAAGTGGTCGCCGTACCAGCGTCGCCCCGACCCCTGGGTCTTTTCCCACTCGTGGAAGAGGTTGCGCTCTTCTTCCTCAAAGCGGGCGTAATCCAGAAAAGAGCCGGTGGTGTAGGTCGTATTGTCGAGGCTGGGCCGGCTTTCCAGGGGCGTGCGGTCGCTGTCAGCCACTTTCAGATAATAGTAGTTGTAATCGTCGAAAACGTTTTTCTCCATCCGGAAGCGCCGGGCGGCGCCATCGAAAATCCAGCGGTCGGCGCCTTCAGCGTAGAAAAGGAGGAAGTCATCACTATCAAAGCGGCCGTCTCCGCCGCCGGTAATCTCGAAGGGGATCTCGGCCAGGTCGTCGATCCGTTCTTCTTCGATGCGGAAAGGCAGCATCCCGCCGTTCCGCCCGTAGAGGTGCAGGCGGTCGGGATCGAGCTCGTCCGGATTCAGTCCCAATTCGTCTTTGAGGAAACTGTAGGACAAGCGGTGCACGCCGGCTTCGGAGACGCGTATTTTATAGACCTGCCCGTCGCGCAGCACCGACTCGAAATTGGTGGGATCGACCTTCGGGCGGGCCGGCGGGGCGGTCGCGCGCCAGGTGACGCGCAGGGTCACGTCGGTCAGGCCCCGGTAGGCGCCTCCTTCCGCGATCACGGGAGTGAAAGCGAGGTAGCCGTAGTATGGTCCGCCCGGTTTGCCGGCGACATTGGTGCGAAAGGTGAGCCGTCCGGGCGCCTCGACCGTTGCCGGCAGTTGGGCCGGCGGCAGCGGGCGGTAGTTGGCTTCGACCACTTCCACCTTCAGGGCGCCGGGGCCTTCCACCGAAAAGCGCGTGAAAAAATAGGGCAGGGCGGGCGCTTCGTCCGGATAGTGGGCGCCTTCGAAAACCCATCGCTTTACTTCTTCGCCTGCGATCGTGACGGTTTCCGTAGATTCGCTCCAGCGGAAGGTCTGCCGAATGGTATAAGGCGAATTGGCGTAAGCCAGACCGAAATAGCAGCAGCAGAGGTAAATGACGGTGATAAATTTCTTCATATATTGCACTTTTGAGCAGTAGTTCGAGCCGGAAAACGTTATAAAAACGTTAAGGCAAAACCGGTATTGTTTCTTAAGAATTGATCTGTCGGCTGCCTTTCACTTGGCCCGGCTGCAAGGCGTTAGTTTTATATGGACTATTGACAATTGCCGGTTCCGGCAATATTTGCAATGCCAAAATCACGGGCATCCAATGAACAGACAAATTTACCTCCTCTTAGTTTTTATTCTGGTCGGAAGCGTGACCATTTCCGCTCAGGATCCGATTTTTTCTCAGTTTTATGCTGCGCCCCTGCAGGTCAATCCCGCTTTCGCCGGCGTGACCTACGCGCCCCGCATCACCCTCAACTACCGCAATCAATGGGCGGAAGTGGAAGGCGGCTACGAAACCTACGCCGCCGCCTACGAGCAGTCGATCGAGGGCCTCAACAGCGGCCTCGGCCTCATGTTGCTGACCGACAATATCGGCAACGGACTCTACCGCACGAACTACTTCAGCGCGGTTTACGGCTACCAGGTGAAGATTAACCGCCAGCTGTCCGCCAGATTCGGCGTGGAAGCCGGGCTGATCCAGAGCCGCGTCGACTGGGACCGCCTCGTCTTTCCCGACCAGCTCGACCCCATCACCGGAGCGGTCGACGGCGGCGGCAACGCCAACGAATCGGCCGAGCTGCGCCCCGACAACCTGAGCCAGACCGACCTCGATATTTCGGCCGGCGTTTTGCTCTATACCCCCCGTTTCTACGCCGGCGTTTCCGTAAAACACCTCAACCGGCCTACCGAGAACTTACTGGAAATCAATAACAATCTGATCGCCGGACGGCCCCTGCGCATCACCGTCCACGCCGGGGCGGAAATTAATTTGGACGGACGCAATAATGGCGGGGACGGTGCGTTTATAACACCGAATATTATGGTCATTAGCCAGGGACCGTTCGGGCAAATCAACGGAGGCGCCTACGCGGGCTTCGGCCGGTTCTACGGAGGTTTCTGGTACCGGCACGCCTGGTCGAATGCCGATGCAGCTATCGCACTTATCGGATTCCGCGAAGGAATCTTCCGCATAGGATACAGCTACGATCTCACTCTCTCAGAATTAGCTTCTGCCCCGGGCGGGCTGGGCGGTACACACGAAATCTCGCTGACGATCAACCTCGAAGATTCAAAACAACTCCAACGTCAGCGTTTCCGCAATCGCTATCAGGATTGCTTCAAAATGTTTAATTGACAAACGTACCACACACCACCCGAGGCAGACCTCCTTATGGAACGTTCTTCGGTTCTTTTCCGCAAAATGTTAAAATCGCGGGAAGGTTTAGAAAGAATAGTTTTTCACTATATTTGCACGTCAATCACAAAAAAATAGATTTTAGGTGATGAAACAACTGTTGAAGTTCGGCGCCATCGTGCTAGGTACAGCGCTCATCCTAAGCTCCTGTGGCAAATCGGAGCGCTCGTCCGTAACGGGCTGGAAATACAATGACACCAAATGGGGTGGCTTTGAAAAAAGAGATTACGAAGGCCAGGCGACAGGGCCCAACCTCGTTCTGATCGAAGGGGGCACCTTTACGATGGGGCTCACGGAACAGGACGTCACTTACGACTGGAACAATATTCCCCGCCGCGTGACGGTCTCTTCTTTCTATATGGATGAAACGGAAGTGCGCAATATCGACTACCGGGAGTACATCTACTGGTTGTACCGCGTCTTCGGCGAATCGTATCCCGAAGTTTATCAGGACGCTCTGCCCGATACGCTGGTCTGGCGCGAAGAACTGGCTTACAACGAACCCTTCGTCGAAACGTATTTCCGCCACCCGGCCTACGACAACTATCCCGTGGTCGGCGTGACCTGGATTCAGGCCAACGAGTTCTGCAAATGGCGCACCGACCGCGTCAACGAGATGATCCTCGTAGAACGCGGCATCCTCAACCTCAATCCCGAACAAAAAGACGAAGATAACTTCGTAACGGAGTCCTACCTGGTCGGTCAGTACCAGGGCGACGTGCGCAAGAACCTGCGGGACCTGCGCACCGGCGGCGAACGCCCCGTCCGCTTCGAAGACGGCATCCTGCTGCCGGACTATCGCCTGCCCACCGAAGCCGAATGGGAATACGCCGCCCTGGCCCTGCAGGGCAACCAGACTTCCGAACGCGACGAACGCATCTCGGATCGCCGCTACTTCCCGTGGGACGGCAATACCGTACGCTATCAAAAACGCGATAAGCGCCAGGGCGACATCCTGGCCAACTTCAAGCGCGGCGGCGGCGACTACATGGGTATGGCCGGCAACCTCAACGATAAAGCCCACATCCCGGCGCCGGTACGCTCTTTCCTGCCCAACGACTTCGGCCTCTACAATATGGGCGGCAACGTCAGCGAATGGGTCGCCGACCTCTACCGGCCCCTCACCAGCGTTACGCTGCGCGATGTGGAAAACCACGACCTCAACCCCTACCGCGGCGGTAAGTTCCAGGAACTCGTGCTCGACGAGAACGGCGTTCCGATCGAAAAAGACAGCCTCGGCCGCCTCCGCTACCGCTACGTGGAAGACGAAGACGTCGCCAATCGCGAAAACTATAAAACCGGCCAGGTGTACAACTACCTGGACGGCGACCAGGCTTCCGGCGCCTACTACGACTACGGCAACCATACCCTGATCAGCGATAACGCCCGCGTAGTGAAAGGCGGCTCCTGGGCCGACCGCGCCTTCTGGCTCTCGCCGGGCGCCCGCCGCTTTAAGGACGAAGACCGCGGCGACCGCACCATCGGCTTCCGCTGCGCTATGACCCGGACGGGCTCGCCCACGGGCAACGGCGAATCCGGCGGCAAACAGTTTGACAACCGCGGCTCCCGCCAAACGCGCCGCTACTGATCGATTGACGCAGTAAGTTTAACAAAATACTCCACCATCCCGGATCCCGGCGCTCCCGCCGCGGTCCGGGATGGTGCGTTTATGGGAAGGGCATTCCTTTTGTCCGCTTCTTCAATACTCATATCGAGTTGAAAACGAGGATTTTTCCTGCCGTTTTGAGATCAAAAAAAATGGTTAACCCGGATTATTCATGGGTTCTTCGTCATGAGAATCCATGAATATTCCAGGTTAATGCGATTACCCCGGGCCGCTCCTCTGCTCCGGAAAATCCCCGAAAAAAACGCCCGGCCCTTGCCAACATCATCAACTTAGAATTATCTTAGTGGAAAAACTACACTAACCCAACAAATGGTAGAGGTAAAAGCAATATACCAAATTTATCGCGAAAACGGGCCGGTTATCATCGACTCGCGCCGCGTCGAACCGGGCTGTCTTTTTTTCGCCATTAAAGGAGAACGCTTCGACGGCAACCGCTTTGCCGGCGAAGCGCTGGAGCGCGGCGCAGCCTACGCCGTCGTCGACGATCCGGATGTCGTGAAAGACGAGCGGTACCTGCTGGTGGAAGATACGCTGGAGACCCTGCAGCAACTGGCCCTGCACCACCGGCGCCGGTTTTCTATTCCCGTGATCGCCATTGGAGGAAGCAACGGCAAAACGACCACCAAGGAGCTGGTGGGCGCAATCCTGTCTCGCCGCTACCGCACGCACCTCACACCGGGCAACTTCAATAACCACATCGGTCTGCCGCTAACCCTGCTGGCCATGCCCTTGGATACGGAGGTAGCGGTGCTGGAACTCGGCGCCAACCACCAGGGCGAGATCGCCGCGCTTTGCCGGCTTTCCGAGCCGACCCACGGTCTGGTGACCAATATCGGGAAAGATCACCTGGAAGGTTTCGGCGGCTTCGCCGGCGTAAAAAAGGCCAATGCCGAGTTATATGATTACCTGGCGCAAACCGGCGGTATCGCCTTCATTAATCGCGACGAACCTTTCCTGACGACGCTGGCGCAGAAAGTGGAAAGGAAAGTCTTTTACCGGCAAATCGAGGATGCTGCCCTGACCGACGATCCCTATGCCGTACAACTGATCGCCCATACCCCGCGCTTGCAGGTGCAATTCCGTTGCCTGGACAGCCAACTGGTGCGCCTCGACAGCCACCTGATGGGGCGACACAACTTCCAGAATGTGATGACGGCGATCGCCCTCGGCCAGTATTTCAAGGCGCCGGCTGAAGCGATCCGCAGCGCCCTCGCCGCCTACCGGCCCCGCAACAATCGCTCTCAGCTGCTGCGGGAAGGTGGTCGCACTATCCTGCTCGACGCCTATAATGCCAATCCCACCAGCATGGAGGCGGCGCTTCGCATGCTGGCGGAAATGGACGGCGACCAAAAAGTAGCCATCCTCGGCGATATGCTGGAGCTGGGCCCCGAGGCCGATAACGAGCATCGCGTTATCGGTGCTCTGGCCCGTGAATTGGGTATCAGCCGCATCGTATTGGTCGGGAACCATTTTGCGCCGGTGGCCGAAGAAAACCACTGGGAGCACTTTCCTTCCGTAGCGGAAGCCAGAGGCTGGTTTCGCGAACAAAATTTCGATAAGGCGACAGTGCTGATCAAGGGCTCGCGCAGCATTGGGCTGGAGCGGCTTTTGGAGTGAACTCAATCGGGGGCTGCCCGGGGATGAATAATCTGGGTTTACCGGTTCGGTCAGCCGAAGCGCTTTACGGCGTTGAGCAGGCGGTCGGGTAGTTCGCCCTGGCCGGCTAGCTTGTAGTCGCGGTAAGAGCAGGGCACTAGCAGGTGCCGCTGTACTTTTTTCCGGGTTTTTACCGGAACCTGCATCCACCAACGGCCGCTTTTCAGGCTCTTCCAGAACGTCAGCTGGTAATCGTGTCCTTTGAAATCGACGATGTATTCCGTCAGCCCGTCGGTGGACACCGGGAAGTCCTGTTTGCGGGCGGCGAAGCCGTCGATGAAGTACCAGATAAGTTGGGCGATCGTCTGCGCCGTTATTTGTTTGCGGTCGGCGGCGGGCCGGTAGCCGTAAATGCCGAAGGCTTTGAGCTTGTCGCTCAGCCCGGCGTAGCGGGCGATCTGACAGGCTTCCTCACTGGCGAACCCGCTGGGGGAGGGGGTGAGCTGGCCGGGCGCATCGGCGCTTTTGAGTGCGGCCAGGTGCAGGCTGAGCAGGTCGGCGTCCCGCAGCAGCGGTTCGAGCTCCGTCAGGTCGGCCCGCGCCCGGCCCAGGCGAACAGCGTCGAAGTGGTGGTCTTCCAGGTACTGAAAAACCGGGGGCGGCACAAAATGGCTCTGCAACCCGATCAACCCGAAATGGAAGAGATGGGCGTGCCGGGAAAGCAGTATGTCATTGAGAAAGCAGCCGGGGGCTTTTTTGTCGTCGGCGTTGAGTCGTACCCGCTCGTCGACTACCAGCAAGCTGATGTTTTTCTGGAGGCTGAGAAAAGCCTGGTACTGAGCCAGCGTCTGCCGGGGCGGCCCGCCGATGATGAGCGGAAAGATGCCGCTCTGCAGCAATTCTTTGATCGGAGCGATCAGAAAAGGGACCTCCGTTTTGCGGACGTTGCCCAGGTCGGCGACCACCAGGTCGCGGAAAGAAAAGCTGAGGGGGTACAACTGGCGGCGCACGGCGTTGGCGCCGCGGGCGTCGAAACCGAGCAGGGCCAGCCGCACGTCCCGCAGGTCGGGCAAACGATCGGTGAAAAGCTTCAGCCGGCTGCCCAACTGATCGTCGGCCAGGTCGGTGGGTAATTTTGCGGCGTCGAGGGGGCGCAGCCAGTTGTCGAGCATGAACGGTATCGATTTTCGGACTTTCGCGAACGATCAAACTTCGCGCTGCAAAGGTAAGAATTTCTCCAAATGACGTACTTTTGCCCTGCGATTCCCGGTTTGGCAGGACGCATTTCTTAATTCGCAGCCCCAGAGGCGCAAGATGCAGATACCATGGAAAACCTGTTGCGGCAATACAAAGAGAAGGCCCCTGAGATCGTCTTCGAGTGGTGCGACCCGGAGACGGAAGCCCGGGGGTGGGTGGTGATCAACTCGTTGCGCAACGGCGCAGCCGGCGGCGGCACGCGCATGCGGCGGGGGCTGACCCGCGAAGAGGTGATCTCGCTTTCCAAAGTCATGGAAGTCAAATTCGCCGTCTGCGGCCCGGATATCGGAGGGGCCAAGTCGGGTATCGACTTCGACCCGTCCGATCCGCGACGGGGGCAGGTGTTGCGACGCTGGTACCAGGCCATCTTTCCGCTGCTCAAAAACTACTACGGCACCGGAGGCGACCTCAATGTCGACGAGCTGCGCGACGTCATTCCCATCACCGAAGACCTGGGCCTGTGGCATCCTCAGGAGGGCATCGTCAACGGCCACCTCAACTCTTCGCGGGGCGAAAAGGTGAGCATCATCGGCCAGCTGCGCTACGGCTGTGGAAAAGTGGTCGAAGATCCGCGCTACGTACCCGAAGGGCCCAATAAATACGCGGTAGCCGACATGATTACCGGCTATGGGGTCTCCGAGTCGGTCCGGCATTTTTACGATTTGTTTCACGGATCTTCGCTGCGGGGCAAGACCGCGATCATCCAGGGTTGGGGTAACGTCGCCTCCGCCGCTGCCTGTTACCTGGCCTATCACGGGGTGCGCATCCTCGGCATCATCGACCGGGACGGCGGCGTGATCGATGAAAAAGGCATGGACCTCGCCGCCGCCAAGCACCTCTTCCTCACAAAACAGGGCAATAAGCTGCAGACGGAAAATATGTTCCCCTTCGAGGAAATGAACGAACGGATCTGGCAGCTGGGCGCCGATATCTTCATCCCCGGGGCTGCTTCCAAGCTGGTGACCCGAGAGCAGGTGGACGCGATGATCCGGGGCGGACTGGAAACGATCGCCTGCGGGGCCAACGTGCCCTTCGTGGACGACGGCGTGTTCTTCGGCCCCACGGCCGGCTATACCGACCGGCAGGTCAGCCTGATCCCCGACTTTATCGCCAACTGCGGGATGGCGCGTGTCTTTGCGTATTTTATGCAGCCCGACGCGGAAATGACCGACGAGGCCATTTTTTCGGACGTCTCGCTGACCATCCGGCGAGCGCTGGAAAAGGTGCATCGCGTGAATCCAGCCCCGACGGGCGTCGCCTCCGCCGCCCTGGAAGACGTCCTGCGGCGATTGTTGCCCGGAGCGGCGGTAACGGTATGAGCGGTAAATAATTTGTCCGGAAATACAATTTATGGGTAGGGCCCGGCGTTAAGGCTACACTTCTATTGGTTATCTACCTTTATCGACCCCCTGCAATTCGCACAACCTTTCACTTTGTGACGCCGGTATTTGAAACCTGAAGGCAAAAACTCCGTAAAGGACATAGAGCAAGTACCCGGTATGTGGTAGGCGCGGAGTAGTTTCTTTTCGCAACGGCTTGGAACAAGTTGAAATAAACAATAATTTTGCGCTGACTTGATCCTCGCCCGTTATCGAAAGCAAATTTTCGCAAACATACTTGCCTAAAGACCCAGGAGAAAACTTAAAAACCGATTTTAATCAACAATTCCCAAAGCTTATGACAACGAGATTTACTACTATCCTCTTAGTACTGATGTGCGGGCTGGTTACCGGATTGTATGCTCAGAGCGGGCTCAGCCCGGCGCCGGCGGGTAAGGGAACAGGTAGTATCGGCACTACACCTAATGATATGTGGGAGGTAGGGCTCAACGTCGGTCACTTCTTCTACGCCGGCGATGTCACCTTCAACCCCGGCTACGGCGTCGGCCTGCACGTACGCAAATCTATCGATTACGTCTTTTCCTTGCGGTTCGACGGCCTGTACGGCTCGGCTTCGGGAGAAAATGACGGCGGCTCCTTTCAACGCCGCTTTGAAAGCACCTATATGAGCGGCACCGTCTTCGGCGTGATGAGCCTCAACAGCCTCAAGTGGAACAAGCCCGTGCGCTCCACGAGCCTTTACTTCATGGCCGGCGGCGGCGCCAACAACTTCGAGACCATGTACGACGAGCCTATCCGCGACGGCTCGCCGCAGGTGGAAACCATAACGCAGGAAGGGGAATGGGCTTTGCACTTTGCAGTGGGCGGCGGCATCGGATTCCGCGTCAACAAGCGCTTTAACATCGCCGTAGAACACCAGGCCGCTATCCTCTTCGGCAGCCGCGCCGACCTGGCCGACGGCTACGATCCGGCCACCAACTTCCGCGATATCATCAACTTTACCAGCATCTCCCTGAATTACAACCTCGGCAATCCCAACAAAAATACCGAGCCGCTCTACTGGATCAACCCGATCGAAGTGGTGCTGGACGACGTGCGACAGCTCCAGCAGCAAAACTCGCTGGCTATCGAGGATTCCGACGGCGACGGCGTAATCGACGCAGTCGACCAGGAACCCAATACGCCGCCGGACGTTCCCGTGGATACCAAAGGCCGTACGCTGGACAGCGACCGCGACGGTATCCCCGACTACAAGGACAAGGAACCGTACTACGTTCCCCGTCCGGGTGAGGTGGTGGACGGCGCCGGCGTGGTCACCAATCCGGCCTACGCTCCGGCGGCGGCCGGCACGGTTACCGGCGGCGGCGTCAGCGAAGATCGCGTGCGCGAACTGATCGACGAAGCCCTCGACGAATATCGCCTCACCGAAGAAGGCAGCGCCGTGGCGGAGTGGTTCCTGCCGATGATCCATTTCGGGGTCGACAGCTATACCATCAAATACTCCGATTACGGCACCCTGGCCGGTATCGCCCGCATGATGAAAGGCAACAAGAACCTGCGCCTGGTCGTCACCGGCTTCACCGACCAGACCGGCCCGGAAGCCTACAACTCACAGCTTTCTTACCAGCGCGCCCGCGCTGTCATCGAACACCTGCAAAACAACCACAGCATCGGCCGCGGCCGCTTCGTACTCGAATACCTGGGGCAGGAAGGGGCGTTGGTGCCTTCAACCAGCAGCTACATGAACCGCCGGGTGGAGTTCCGCGTAGCCGCCCCGGATGACGTTGAAATGGATCCGCCCGCTCCGGAGATTAACAACACGAAAGGTAGTGGATATTAAGGAGTTTGGGTGTGGGTTTGAGTGAGGGTGAGAGTGTGGAGTGAGAGTGTGGAGTGTGGAGTGTGGGCTTGATCCTTTTGGTGTGGAAAGACTCCGTTTTGTGCTTATAGTTCATTAGTTCTTATATCACCCCGTCAGCCCTACGAAAAAACAAAAGGGGGCTGCTCCTTACGGAGTCAGCCGCCTTTTGCGTTTAGCAGAAAAGAGGGGCGACAACCGGATTTTTTCAAACCTCGGTTGTGCGCCGATTCCGGGTTACGGTAGAATTACGGTATCGATGGCGTGGATCACGCCGTTCGTGCCCTGAACGTCGGTCAGGATGATGTTGGCCGAGTTTGAGCCGGCGTTGATCACGGCGCCTTCGTCCAGGTCGATAGTGAAGGTACCTCCGCTGAGGGTGGTTACTTCCATATCATCCATCAGGTCGCCCGAGCGGACGTTCGCGTCGCCGACCACGTGGTAGAGCAGTACTTCTTCCAGGGTCGCTACCGGGATATCGCTGATCGCGTTCCAGTCGGGATTGCTGTCGAGCAGGGCCTGGAAAGCATCGTTGGTCGGTGCGAAGACGGTGAACGGACCGGGGCCGCTGAGCACTTCTACGAAGTCGGTCATCAGGCCGGTAGCCGTAAGCGCTTCCACCAGCAGGCTGAAGTTGGGATCGGAAGTAGCGAAAGTCACGATATTCGGCGGCAGAAGTACGCCGTCGATGGTGTGGATGACGCCGTTGCTTCCTTCACAGTCGAAGTCGGTGGCCGTCACCGAACCGTCGTTGAAAGAAACGCCACTGTCGGTGTTGAAGTACAGGCTCAGGGTGGCGTTGGGGTGGATGAGCGTATCTACGGCCGAAAGCGTGGTCAGGTAACCGGTAGCCGCCGTACTCGAGAGAATGGTTTGCCCGACGACGTGGTACGTCAGTACGGAGGTCAGGGTCTCAAGAGGAATGTCTTCCAGACCGTTCCAGTCGGGATTGCTGTCGAGCAGTGCAACGAAAGCTTCGTTAACCGGAGCGAAGGTCGTAAAGGGCCCGCCTCCGCTCAGCGTGCTGACCAGTCCGGCCGAATCCACGGCAGCCGCCAGAATGGAGAAGTCATCAAGATTAGAAGCGATGGCGACGATGTCGGCATCATCTTCGATCATAACGCTGAGCTCCCTGTTGACCGGACCTTGGCCGGCGTTGATCGGCGTGCCGTTATCAGCCCTTGCCGCCGTAAGCGTAAGGGTGATCATCTCACCCCCGTCCAGAACACAGTCCGTCAGCAGTTGGATGTCGATATCGGTAGTCGTTGTACCGGTTTCATCCGGGTCGAAAACCAGCTCGACGGAGCCGCCGCCGGAGCTGGCGCCGGCGATGGTGTAGTCTTCGCCGAAGGTGGCGTCGCCACCGAGGCTGTAATCGACGGTAATATTCGTTTCGATCGGGAAGGTGAACTCCACGGTCAGGCTAACCACTTCGTTTTCTACCCCGGAAGCACCTCCCTGTCCGGTTGCAAAGCGCACGAACGGATCACCGGTTTCGATGCCCGACAGTGCGTCTTCGTCTTCCAGCGGTTCGTATTCACAGGCTGTAAATACGGAAAGGCCGAGGAATAAAAGGAAAATATATTTTAGGTTTTGCATTGAAAAAGTCTTTTTGGATTCAACGTTTGAATTAGTTCTCGAACCACATCGGCGCGTCCAGGTTCGGATCCTGCGGCGTATTGGTGTTGGCGCCGCGCTCGTCGGGCGGATAAGACAGCCGGCGGATGACGCCGGAGAGTAGACTGCCTTGCGGCACCACCAGGTCGGGAACTCCTGTACGGCGCCATTGCGTCCAGCTTTCGTGGGTACGCATGAAGTTGTGCAGGTACAACTGCAGGGCGATGGCTTCCAGTGCATCATTCTCGCTGAGGCTGCTCAGGCTGGGCAGGCTGTTCAGGTAGGCCTCTTTGTCGGCCGCGGCAATGGCGCCCGCCTTGCCGTCGAAGTAGTCCATAGAGAGCTGGATGCCCTGGCGGTAAGTCGCGTCGGCGTCGCCGCTGGCCCAGCCGCGCAGGATAGCTTCTGCTTCCAGCAGCAGCACTTCCGGCGCCGTGAGGTAGCGGTCCGGGAAGTCGGGGCGCAGGATGTTCAGGCTGACGACCGAAGCGCCGCCGGAAACACCGAAAGATCCGGGAGTAGCCGCCGGCAGGTATTCACCCGTACCGACATCGGCGGCATCCGAAGATTCGTCGTAGTAGGTAGCCAGGCGCGGGTCGTTGAGGTCGTTCATGATGTCGAACATGGTAGTTGCCGCAACGAACCAGTCGGGGTTTTCGCCGCCGGCAAAACGGTTGAGGGTATTCCAGAGCGGGTTGAAAGCGCCCGGCTCATCGAAGTACTGGAATTCGGCCTCGTCAGCCAGGGTGCGAATGATCGGCGACTCCAGGGTCTTTGAGATCTCGGCCGAAACGGCGCCCGGGTCCTGGTTGGCGATCAGGAAAAGCGTCTTCAGCTTGATGGCGTTGGCAAACTTTTCCCACTTCTCGAGGTCGCCGTCGTAGATCATATCGCCGAAATCGACGCGGAAAGCTTCTTCGCTGTTGTCGATCAGCGCTACCGCTTCGTCGATCAAGGCAACGATGCCTTCCAGGATGGTGCGCTGCTCATCGAAGATAGGCGCTTCGATCGACGGGTCCAGTGCTTCCGTAAACGGAACGCGCTCCCAAAGTACCGTGAGGTTGTAAAACAGGAACGCTTCCATGATCTTGCACTGTGCGATCACGTTGACGTTTTGCGGGTCTTGTTCGGCTGCCGTTTGTTCGGCGAGGACCAGGTTTTTCAAACCGCTATTGTAGATCGCCGTCCAGGTGTTGCCCACCAGGAAGGTGCTGGCGTTGCCCAGCGCCGCATCGTTGAATACACCCAATCCGCCTTCCCACTGTTGGGTGGCGGGCAGGCGTCCGGAGACCTCGATCGTCCGGTTGTTGGAAGCGTTCACGAACACTTCCGGAAAAAGCAGGTTGGGGTCGACCTGAGTAGCGGCCAACGGATCCTCGTTGATATCGAGGGCGTCGTCGCAGCTGGTGTTCACAAACACCATCAGGCCGGTAAGTATCAGAGGAAGAAATAATTTTTTCATAATTGTGTTTCAGATTTTTGCATTTAACCATTAAAACTGCAGGCGCAGGTTGACGCCGAATGTCCGCGAAGTGGGCGGGCTGTTGAACTCGATACCGGCGCCGTCGTTGGCCGAACCAAAGAGGTTGGTCTCCGGGTCGATGTGTGGGATTTCGCTCCAGATCAGGGCCAGGTTACGGGCTTCCACACCGATGGAGACACCCCGGAAGGGCGTGCCGTCTAACAAGCTTTTCGGAAGGTTGTAGGACAGGGCAACTTCGCGCAGCTTGATGAAGCTCGCATCGAAGATGTGGCCCTCGGCGACATTCTGGTTGGTGTAGGCTTCCCAGAAATCCTGAGCGCGCACCGGAATATCGTTCGGGCGCAGGGTGCCGTCAGGGTTTTCTATAAACGCTTCGGTATCGATGAACGATGCTTCGCGGTTGGCGCCGGCTTCTTCTGCCAGTCCGTCATCGCGCAGTGCCTGTACAGTATTAGAATAGAGGAGGCCACCGTCGCGCATATCGAAAGTGAAGCGCAGATTCAGGCCTTTCCAGTTGATATTGTTGGTCCAGCCGGCCACCCAGTCGGGAAAGACATCGCCGATGCGTTCGTTCTCACCCGCGAGTCGCAGCCCGGTATTCGGATCGACAATGATCCGGGTTGAGTCGCTTTCCGCACGGCGAAACTTGTTTCCGAAAATACCAAAGGTCTCACCGGGCGAAGCGATGATCTGGATGCTGTTGAAACCGCTATTGACGATCAGGCGGTCTACGCCGTCGGCCAATTCGTCAACCAGGAAGCGGTTGCGCGTAAAGGTGACCAGCGTATTCCAGTTGACGGCGCGGTTGCGGACGATGTCGGCATTCAGTTCGATTTCTATACCTTCATTGGTCGTGGCGCCGACGTTGGTCAGGCGGAAGTTAAAGCCGGTCGATTCGGGAATCGGAACCGCGAGGATCTGGTCGATAGTCTTTACGTTGTAGTAGGTAGCGTCGAGGCCGAGGCGGCCGTTGAAGAACTGGAACTCACCGCCGACTTCGAAGCTGTTGACTGATTCCGGCAGCAGGTCTTCCGGCGGCACCGTAGCCGGGCCGGCGAAAGCCAGGGTCCCGTTGAAGGGGAAAGTAGTGGCGGTGCCGAATTGACCGAAGACGTCGGTTTGCGGGAAGTAGTTGAAGTTCAGCTGGTATGGGTCGGTATCACCACCGACTTCGGCATAAGCGATGCGGAGTTTACCGTACGACAAGATGTTGCTGGACATCTGAAGCGCGTCCGTAAAGACGAAGCTCAGGCTGGCCGACGGGTAGAAGTAAGAGTTGTTGTCGAGCGGCAGGGTCGAAGACCAGTCGTTACGGCCCGTCAGGTTAAGAGACAGCCACTCGCGGTAACTCAGCGTAATATCGCCGTAAACGCCGAAGAGTCGGCGCTCGGTGAAATCGTTCGTCGGATTGTTGACATTGACGTTGCCATAGCTGAAGAGTTCTTCCACGGTCAGCTCCTGGGCAAAGTTCGTCACCCGCTCCAAAACACGGGTATTGTAGTTGAAGCCGATGATGCCTTTGATGAAGAAGTCTTCGCCGAGGTCGCGCTTGGCGGTCGCCAGCAGGTTGTAGTCGATCTGGCGCTGCTGGATACGGTCGTCAGTGAAGTCGCCCTGCAGGCGGCCCAGCGTACCTACGCGGTTGGACCGGAAGCGGTCGTCGGTGATGAAGTCATAACCCAGGCGGCTGGTGAGGTCGAACCAGAACACCGGCTCGTACTGAAGGGTAAAGTTACCGTAGACGCGTTCTACTTCCGTTTCGAAGAGGTTCTCGTTGGCAATCCAGTACGGGTTGTTGGTATTCTCCGTCAATGGGTTGAGCTGTTCGCCGACGCCTGTCGATTCGTCGATCCAGGGATCGAGCAAACCCACGTCTACGTTCCGCGGCAGGCCGTTAATGATGGTCGAAAGCACGTTCGGGTCGTTACCGCCCTGGGCCACGACACCGCCGCTGGTGGTGCGCACCAGGTTGACCCCGAAATTCGAGTTGATCTTCTGGGCGAACTTCTTACCGGCGTTGAACGAGAGGGTCGTGCGATCCAGTTCGGAAGCCGGAAAGATACCCGTCTGGTTCAGCTGCGTGGCGCTGAATCGGTAGTTGCCCGTCTCGTCGCCACCACCGACGGCGATGTTGTTGATGAGGGTGGTGCCCGTCTCGTAGAAGTCGTTCACGTTGTCGGGGAAGGCGCGCAGGGTCGATTCTTCGCCGGTGAAGTCCGTCACCGTACGGCCGTCGATTTCCGGGCCCCATCCGTTCAGGAAGTCGGTGGAGAACTTACCGTTCGTACCCTGAGCGTATTCGTTCTGGAAGTCCGGCAAGCGCAGCGGCTCGTTCACGCGGAAGGTCGAGTTGATCGTGATGTTGGCGGCGTCGCCCTTTTTACCTTTTTTCGTGGTGACGATGATGGCCCCGTTGGCGGCGCGCGAACCGTAGAGAGCGGCGGCGGCGGCGCCTTTCAGGATGGAGATCGACTCGATGTCGTCCGGGTTGATGTCCTGAGCACGGTTACCTACGTCAAAGCCGCCCGTGATGCGGGAGCCGGTGGAAATGTTGCTGTCGAAGATGGGCACCCCGTCGACGACCCAAAGCGGCTGGTTGCTGCCGCCGAGCGAGTTGATGCCCCGGATCAGGATCTTACTCGATCCGCCGAGGTTGCCGCTCTGCTGGGTGATGAGTACGCCTGAAGTTTTTCCCTGCAGGGAGTTGACGACGTTCGTTTCCCGAGCTACTGTAAATTCTTCACCGCCTATAGTCGTGACGGCGTAACCCAGGTCGCGACGCTGGCGCTCGATACCGGTGGCGGTAACTACCACTTCGTTCAGCTTCAGAACGTCGTAAACCATAGTTACATCAATGACGTCGCCGGCCCCGATCTCGATCTCCTGCGGCGTGTAGCCGGTATAGGAGAAAACCAGGGTGGTAGCGTCTTCCGGTACTTCCAGCGAATAGCTGCCGTCCAGGTCGGTGATCGTCCCGACCGTAGTGCCTTTTACCAGGACCGAAGCCCCGATCAGCGGCTCACCTACGTCGTCGGTGACGGTGCCGGTGATGGTCCGCTGGGCGACCAGGGAAAGGACGCCCGTAAGGACTAGCAATAAAACTAGTGAGAGTTTTTTCATCATAAAACCGTTTATGTGAACAAAAAGCAATTACCGAATCATCACTTGGTACAAAAAGGGGGCGATAAACTTTACTAGAGCACCGGACGACCGGTCGCTCGGCAAACTGATTTCGTTTTTTGTTTTGTTTGAAAACCCTGGTTTACAAGATCAATTGAGATAGGGTAGTGGTGAAAGTAAAAATGGCAATTTCTTGTAGTGGCGTGTTTAAAGTTGGTAAACCGATGGCAAATGTAGAAAATATTTTTTTTCGGACGGCAAAAATGGAAGGCCGAATGACGTAAGACGGACCAAACCGCCCGCGCTCCCGGGAGACGGCTGTTCATCATTTAACTTTTTTTGGTTAGGTTCTGATATTGTAATTCTGTCGGGGCGCAGGCTCCGGATCATCCCCGTCGGACCGATCCGAGGTGTCGTTTTTTCACGCCCCTGGCTTACGTTGATGGGATTATATGGAAATCGTGTTTACCTTTAGATCGAAATAGTGCGCATCGACGCTGCTTTCCATCCGAAAAAAACAACTTTTACGGGAATTAGCTGTATTAATTCCTGGTTGTCCGGACTGAAATCAAAAACTTATTTGCGGAAATCGGAAATGGTCAAGAATAAACTCAAAGGCATGCAAAAACAAGCCGAGGCGCTCATCCCGACGCCTTGGGGCAATTTTAATATGGTCGCTTTCTCCGAGCAACCGGATGATTGGATGCCCCATCTGGCGCTGGTGCACGAAGCGATCGACAAACGGGAGCCGGTGCTGACCCGGTTGCATTCTGAGTGTATTACCGGCGACCTGTTCGGCTCGAAACGCTGCGACTGCGGCGAGCAACTGGCCCGAGCGCTGGAAATGACCGCCCGGGAATCCGGCGTGGTGCTCTACCTGCGGCAGGAAGGACGCGGCATCGGCATCATCAATAAACTCAAAGCTTACAACCTGCAGGATCTCGGATTCAATACGGTCGACGCCAATCTTCATCTGGGCCTGGAAGTAGACGCCCGCCAGTACGGCGTGGGTATCGAAATGCTGAATATGCTGGGGATCCGTAAAATCCGCCTGCTCACCAACAACCCGGATAAAATCGAGGCTTTCGACGAGTCGCCGGTACAAGTGGTCAGCCGCGTTCCCCTGATCATCGAACCGCATAAAGAAAATATCAACTACCTCAAAACCAAGCAGCAAAACCTGGGACACTTGCTTAACCTCTGAGGCCGGGCCGGCCACAATTACCCAAGACTAAAGACCAAAAGCCAAAGCCGAAACGGCATTTTTCTTTATTTTACCGCCAAAAAAAATGTCACGCTGGAAGCGCCTGCTGCTGGAACCGCTTCGAATCGTGGTGAAACTGCTGGATCGACTGCGCCTGCTGATGCGCTCCGGGCTGGGATGGGGCGCCAGGCGGCCGGTGACCATTGCTCCCTACGGCGGTTATTGTTCTCCAGTCCGCATTTACCTGCAGGGCCGCGTGCTGAAAGACCGGTTTATCATTTCCTCGGTTGAAGACTCCCGCTGGCGCAACCTGATCAACGCTTACAAGCGCTTCGGCAGCGATGAGGTGCCCGGCGCCACCCTCGAAGTAGAAGCCGGCAGCAATACCTACCACCTGCGCGCCGACGACGAAGGCTATTTTCGAATCGACGAACCGCTCACGGCGCCGCTGACCATCCCCCCCAGCGGATGGCTGCCGGTCACCATCCGGCTGCTGCGTACGCCTTCCCAGGATGTGCGCAAAACGAGCGAGACCGAGCTGCGGCTGCCCGGCAGCCGCTGTGCTTACGGCGTCATCAGCGACATCGACGACACCATTCTTAAAACGGACGTCACCTTTCCCCTAAAACTGATGGTCATCTACAATACCATCCTGAAAAACGCCGCCGGCCGCCGCGCTTTCCAGGAAGTGGCGGCATTCTACGAAGCGCTTCGCCAGGGCCCCGGACGCCAGCATAATAATCCGTTCTTCTACGTCTCCCGCAGTCCGTGGAACCTGCATGACCTACTGGAGGATTTTCTCCGGCTCAACCGCCTGCCGCGCGGGCCATTGTTGCTGCGCGACTTCGGGATCTCGGCCCGGCGCGATACCCAGCACCCTTTCGGGCATAAGTACGAACGCATCGTCCACATCCTGGAAACCTATCCCGCAATGCCCTTTGTGCTGATCGGCGATAGTGGGGAACGCGATACCGACCTCTACCTGCAGATCAATAAGGAATTCCCCGGTCGCGTCCTGGCCATCTACATCCGCGACGTGCTCAGTACACGCCGGGCGCGCCGCATCCAGCAATTGCTCGACCAGTCCGACTGCCGCCACGCCCTCCTCATCCGCCGCTATGGAGAAGCCGCTACCGACGCCGCAGGCCGCCGCCTCATCGACGGTGCATTGTTTCAGCAGTTGCAGACCGGCCATTCCGGTGGTTAGCTCAGCTTTTCACTCTCTGTTCCCTTCTCCTTTCTGCTTTTTCCGCATTTCAGCCCGCCGCATCGGCATGCTGTCGATCAGGCCGAAAAGCGTTTCCCGGGCCACTACTTGCTCCCGGCGCAGCTTCTCGGCGCCGTCTTTGCCGATGAGCAATACCGCAAATTGCCCTTTTTCTACCCTGAATTGGTGAAACCATTGGTCCGTTTTTTTCGTAGGAATAGGCGTGCCGTCCGGAGCAATACCTCGGTCCGGAAAAAACTGGTAGATCACCAGATCCCGATCGGTGACGCCGGCCCGATTTTTCGTCAGAATACTTAACTGACGCGTCAGCGAATCGTGATCAGGAGCAGGGGCAAACACGAGCAGGACCCGGTCGCGCCACTGGTGTTCGGACAAGTTTTGCGCACCGCAAAAATTTAACATAAAAAGGGAACTGATTATCAAAATTGCGTTTTTCATAATGTGTACAACGCAATAAAAAAACACAGGTTCTTTTACCCGGACAAAAAATACGATCAGGCAATAATCGAAATTCACAGGAAGTTTATTTAATAGTCCATCCCATAACCTTGATATCCCATGAGATCCACCCTTTTGCTCGCAACACTATTGCTTTCCACCCAGAACGCACCGCTTGCCGGACAGGAACGGCTGGCCGGGCAGCAGTTCGGGGCTTACTACGACTGGTTCCACGAACGGTCGCAGGTTGCCGACCACTATACCGATCAGGCGCGCCTGCACGTCTTCTCTCAGGAAGCCCCTCTCTATGCCGGCCCTTGCGCGGAATCCGCCATTCTGGATCACCTGCCGATCGGCGCGGCCGTCACCAACATCGTCGAAGATGAATTTTTTATTCCCGAAGGAGAGCTCAACGGCTATCTCGACCTCTGGTACCAGGTGGCTTTTCGCGACGATAAAGGACGCCGGGTCGAAGGGTATCTATGGGGCGGCGACGTAGCCAAGAGCTGGCTGGCGGTCGACCTCACCGGCGACGGCCGCTCGGAGTTCGTCATGCTGGGCATTGCCTCGACGCCCCGGAAAAGAGCAACGGACATCAATGCAGAAATACGGGTGCTGCACAATCAGCGCCTCTGGTACCAGAAGCTGGTGCCTGGTTTGTGCGTCTTCGAAGCCTGCGCCGTCAGCGGCCTCCTGCGCGTCATCGAAGACGAGCAGTTGACGGGCGCCCGCTTTATCGAAGCCGGTACGATCACCGTCGGCTGTTGGGCCGGCGTAGAGAAAGCCCTTTTCTACTGGGACGGCAGCCGCCTGGAGCAGGTCTATTACGCCGAACTCACCACCCCTAAAGAATACCAGAAAAAATCTTTCATCGTACAACGCCCCGGCGAAACTTCCGCCCAACTCTGTCGCTACAGCCATGCCGACCCGCAGTACAATCCGGTTTGGGATTGCAAAACGCTGAAGATCGGCCCGGCGGATGAGCATACGATGGTGCTGAATGAAAAGGCGAGGTGATGCTTCAGATCTTCAGGACGATCTTCCCTTGATTTTTGTTGGCCTCCATATACCGGTGGGCGGCCACCACTTCTTCCCATGGAAAGACGGTATCGATAACCGGTTTGATTTCGCCCTTCTCGAATAGCGGCCAGGCAAAATCGCGAAGGTCGGCCGTGAGGGCGATTTTGTAAGCCGGCGGCCGGGCGCGCAAGGTGGAGCCTATTATCTGCAGTCGTTTGCGCAGGATAGGCGCGAGGTTGGCGTGTTCTGCTTTGACGCCGCCCAGAAAACCGAGCATCACCAGGCGGCCGTCGGGGGATAGCGCGCGCAGGTTGTCCTGAAAATACGGACCGCCTACGAAATCGATGATCACGTCTACGCCGCGGTCGTAAGTAAGGGCCATGGCTTCTTCCGCAAAATTCTCTTCCCGGTAATCGATGGCGTGCCGGGCGCCCAGCGACAGGCATAGCGGGTGTTTGGAACCGGATGCGGTTACCAGCACTACGGCCTCCATGGCGCGCGCCAGTTGGGTGGCCGCCGCCCCGACGCCGCTGGCGCCCGCGTGGATGAGGATCGTTTCTTCCGGCTGCAGGTCGGCCAGCCAGCGCAAGGCCTGGAAGGCAGTCAGGAAAGCTTCGGGAATAGCCGCTGCTTCTTCCAGGCTGAGCCCCGCCGGCGCCGGCAGCGCCATATCCTGGTGAAGTACGACGTATTCGGCGTAGCCCCCGCCGCTCAGCAGGCCGCATACCCGGTCGCCGGGGCGCCAGCGGGTGACGGACGCGCCGACCTGCTCCACGACGCCGGCCATCTCCAGCCCCAGGATCGGACTCGCGCCCGGCGGCGGCGGATAGCCCCCGCGTCGCTGCAAGAGGTCAGCGCGATTCAGGGCCGTAGCGGCTACGCGCACGCTGATCTCCCCGGCCTGCGGTTCGGGCCGGGGCCATTCGCCGAGGCGCATCACTTCGGGATCGCCGGGAGAATCCATGATGATTGCTCGCATCAGAAGGCTCGATTTTGCGTACAAGTTCTAAAAATTCAACAACTTTGCAATCCTCACGAGCATGATAATGATGAAGCATCCCAGCCTGTACGAGATCAATACCCGCGTGTGGTTGCGCCGTTTCGACCGCAACGGAGCACCCGCCCGGCTGTCGGAGATACCCGGGTTTTACTGGGATTTCCTGGCCGATCAGGGCATGGACTACGTTTGGTTGATGGGCGTATGGGAAACGGTAGACGGGGCGGCGCCGGAATTTTGTTTCGAACCAGGCCTGCAACGGGCTTACCGGGAAGTATTGCCCGACTGGCAGCCGGAAGACGTCATCGGTTCGCCTTACGCCATCGACGACTACCGGCTGAGTCCACAACTGGGCGACGCAGCGGATCTGCAGGGGGTCAAAGCTGCACTGAACGAGCGCGGCATAAGGCTGATCCTCGATTTTATACCCAACCATTTCCATGCGTACAGCGCGCTGACCAAAGAACGACCCGAGCTTTTTATGCCGGGCGCCGAAAGCCGGCTGAGCCGCGAACCGGATACCTTCTTTCGCTCCGACGGCCGTATTTTCGCCCACGGCAAAGACCCTTACTTTCCCGCCTGGCGCGATACCGTTCAGGTCAATTATTTCCACCCGGCGGCCCGCGAATTTATGCGCGACCGCCTGCTGGCGCTCACCGAGTGCTGCGACGGCCTGCGCTGCGATATGGCGATGCTGTTGCTGAACGATACCCTGCAGCAAAACTGGGGGCGCGTCGCGGCCGAAGCGGGCTGGTCGCTGCCGGAAGACGAATTCTGGGCCTTCGCCATCGACGCGATACGCGCCCGCCGTCCCGATTTTACGCTGATCGCGGAAGCCTACTGGGACCGCGAGTGGGACCTGCAGCAGCTCGGCTTCGATTACACCTACGACAAAAAGCTGACCGATCGGCTGCAGGGGCGTGCGGCCGGTCCGGTGCGCGATCATCTGCGGGCGTCGCCGGACTACCAGGAGCGATCCGTCCGCTTTCTGGAAAATCACGACGAACACCGGGCCCTGACCGCGCTCGGCGACGAGCGGGCCCGGGCGGCGGCGACCATCATCAGCACCATTCCCGGCATGCGGTTGTATCACGACGGACAATTTGAAGGGCGCCGCCTGCGCCTGCCGGTACAGCTGGGACGCGAACCGGATGAGCCGGATTGCCCGTGCGCCATCGGCCGGGTGGTGCCCCTGGAGCTCTCCGTAGCCGGCGCCCGTTACCCCGACCTTTTTAAGTTGCAGGCGAACGGCCGGGCCTTATTGCGCCCGGTATGCCGCTGCGCCTACACCTTTTACGATCAATTGCTGCGGGTGGTGCACGACGAAGTTTTTAAACGCGGAGAATGGCGGATGCGGGAAGTGCAGGCCGTCGATGCCGCGCCGATCGACGACGTACTTTGCTGGGAATGGACCTTCGAAGGAGAGCACCGCCTGGTGGTCGTCAATTACGGCCCGGCGCCCGCCCGCTGCCGGATTCCCCTGTATGAACTGGAAGAACATACCGATCCGGAACTGCGCGACCTCCTGAACGGATACGTCGCCCGGCTCTCCGGGGAGCAACTGGCGCGCGAGGGCCTCTTTTTGCAATTGCCGCCCTACCGCAGTCACATCTTTGCGTACTGATCTTATGTGCTATGAATAAAAGAATAATTTCCTCGCTCGCCGCCCTGGTTCCGCTGCTGATCCTCGCGATCCCCCGCGATTGGATACCGCTGGACGGGCTTACGGTGGTGCAGCAGCGGGTGATGGCCTTGTTTGTGCTCGCGGCGCTGTTCTGGGTGCTGGAGCCCATTCCCATCTATGCTACTTCCATCCTGGTGATCGTTCTGGAGCTGGTGCTCATTTCCGACCAGGCGCTCGTCTGGCTGCGGCCGGCGGCCGAACGTCCGGGTATGGGGGCGCCGATCAGCTATCGCGACATCATGGGGACCTTTGCTTCGCCCATCATCCTGCTCTTCCTCGGCGGTTTTTTTCTGGCCATGGCCGCCACCAAATACCGGTTGGACCAAAACCTGGCGCGCATTCTGCTGCGGCCTTTCGGCAAAGAACCGCGCTGGGTGATGCTCGGCCTGATGATCATCACGGCCGTCTTTTCCATGTTTATGAGCAATACGGCCACCACGGCGATGATGCTTTCCATCCTCGCCCCGGTGCTGGCATCATTCGACGCCGGCGACGGCGGCCGCGTGGCTTTTGCCCTGAGCATACCGGTAGCGGCAAATATCGGCGGCATCGGTACGCCCATCGGTACGCCGCCCAACGCCATTGCCCTCAAGTACCTGACCGGCGACCTGGCGATCGGCTTCGGCGAATGGATGACGTTCGGCATTCCTTTCGTGGTGGTGATGCTCTTTTTCGCCTGGGTGCTGATCGGCCGGCTTTTCCCGATCCAAACGGCAGAGATCAAACTGTCGATCCGCGGCAAATTCCTCAAAAACCTGCGGGCGCGCGTGGTGTACGTCACTTTCAGCGCAACCATCCTGCTGTGGCTCACCGACTTTCTCCACGGCATGAACGCTTACGTAGTGGCGATGATCCCGGTAGCGGTATTTCTGAGCACCGGCATCATCACCAAAGAAGACCTCAAGCGGCTGAGCTGGGACGTGCTCTGGCTCGTGGCCGGCGGTATCGCGCTGGGCCTGGCCCTGGAGCAGAGCGGCCTGGCCTCCCTGCTGGTCGCCGCCATCCCTTTCGATCAGTTCTCGGGCTTCGTGGTGTTGGTCGCCGGCGGACTGCTGGCGGTCGTGATGGCCAACTTCATGTCGAACACCGCCACCGCCAACCTGCTGCTGCCCATTGTGGCCGCCCTGGGGGCGTCGATGGGCAACCTGGCTTCCCTGGGCGGCGCCGGCGGGCTGATCCTCGGCGTGACGCTGGCCTCCTCGCTGGGCATGGCGCTGCCCATCAGCACCCCGCCCAACGCGCTGGCGCACGCTACCGGCGAGATCACGACGGCGCAATTGTCGCGCACAGGCCTGATCGTCGGCGCCTTCGGTTTCTTGCTGGTCTTGGGTTTTATTCTTATGTTGAAACAAATCCACTTTTTCCAGTAGTATGAAGTTGTTGAAGGACGTAGATATCGAATGGCTGAAACAGGCCTATTTTTCCGATCCCGAGCGGCGTATCGAATTGCCGAAAGGCGGCGTACTGCTGCATCCGGAGGAGCATAACGAGCGCTTATTTCTGATCCTGGAGGGTACGCTGGCCGGCTATATCCGCAACGATACGGGCGAGCGGTTCGAGATATTCCGGTCGACGGCCGGGCAGTTCGTCGGCGTATACAGTTATTTTTCCACCAACCACCGCAGTTATTCCACGGTGGTGGCCGAGGAGGATTCGGTGCTGGCCTACATCGACGCTGACCAGAAGGTGGTGGAAGACGAAGAGGGGCGCAGCTTCGCCGATCATTTCCTGCCGGTGGCCGTCAACGAAATTTACCTGCGGCAGCTCTACGCCCAGCGCGTGAGTATGGAAAACCAGGCTACCCAGCGCAAGCTGTTCAAAGCCGAGAGCCTGGCGATGCTGGGACAGATGGCGGCCGGCCTGGCGCACGAGCTCAATAACGCCGTGGGCGTGATCAAGCGCAACGCCGAATTTATCGCCACGCGCGCCGACGAGTTTATCCACCAGAACGGTCGGGCCGAATTGTATCACTTCTTCAAAAAGGGACTGGAAGAAGGCAAGACCCATTCCAGCGCCGACATCCGCAAGCGGCGCCGCGAACTGGAAAAACACTACGAACTGGAGCCCGCCGCCGCCCGCCGCCTGGCCGGCGCCGGCCTGAGCGTGGCCGATCTGAAGCCGTTTCGGGATGAGCTCAAAACCGCCGCGCAGCGGATCGACTATTACTTCGAAACGGGCCTGGTGCTCCACGATATGCTGCTGGCGGCGGCCCATGCCTCCGACGTGGTAAACTCCGTGCGCGAACTGGGCGCTACCAACCGCGACATCATGGTGCCGACCGACACCAACCAGACCGTCCGGGAAGCGCTGGTGCTGCTGCGCAAACCGCTGGAAGGGATCGAGTTGCAACTGGAGCTGGCCGAGGAACTGCCGGTGATCGACGTCAACCCCGGCGAGCTGATCCAGGTGTGGGTCAACCTGATCAAAAACGCAGCGGAAGCCCTGCAGTCGGAACCGCCGCCCAACCCGCGGATCGTCATTCGCTCGCGAGCAGTGCGCGATCAGCTCCTGGTGCAGGTGGTGGACAACGGGCCCGGCATCCCCGAAGAGCTGCAGCCAACGATCTTTCAGCCCAACGTGACCACCAAAGTCGAAGGCCTCGCCTTCGGCCTGGGCCTTGGCCTGGCTGTCGTGGAGCGGCTGGTAACCAAGTACCAGGGCAAGATCGAAGTGGAGAGCAGCCCGGGCCGCACTGCCTTCCTGGTGATGCTGCCCCTTAATCCGGAACCCTTAATCCAATAGCACCATGGACCGCATTTACATCATCTGCGTAGAAGACCAGCCCGAGGTGTTGCGCGCCATCGCCGACGACCTGGAAACCTTCGAATCGTTCTGCGTCCTCGAAGAATGCGAAAGCGCCGCCGAAGCGGAAGATCTGTTGGACGATATCGACGCCGAGGGCGACTACGTCGGCGTGCTCGTCTGTGACCACGTGATGCCCGGCAAGACGGGCGTACAGTTCCTGGCTGAGGTAGACCAGGACCGCCGCTTTCCCCATACCCGCAAGCTCCTCCTTACCGGCCTGGCCACCCAGAAAGACACCATCAACGCCATCAACCAGGCCGGCATCGACCGCTTCATCGAAAAGCCGTGGGACGCGGAACAGCTGGCGCAGTTCGTGCGGGTGCTGCTCACCGAGTTTGTACTGGACGCGGGCTTGAACTATGATGACTATTTAGGAGAGTTGGATAATCCTACGGTCTTGAAGCGGTTGCGGAATGGGTAGGGACGCCAAGCATTCCAACCAATGGCTAAGGCTTTGTCTTTTCGGGTTGAGGCCGGTGGGGCCTAGCCCGGATTATTTATGGATTAACCCGCTCGTTCCAGTCTGGAGACTGGGACCGGCAGCGAGTCGCGAAGGCGCTGGCATTGCTTTTACATCGCCGAAGCAGCAGGCCCGGGGCCGGTGGAAGCGGGGGTGATGAGGACCACGAGCAAGCCGGCGAGGCTAAAGGCGGCGGATACGAAGAAGGCCGTCTGGCTGCCGAAGGCGTCCCAGAGATAACCCATCAGTACGGAGGCCGGCAGGAGGGCCAGGCCGACGGCCGTAGTGAACAGGCCGTAGGCGGTTCCGCGCTCCTCGGGTGGCGTGATGTCGGCAATGTAGGCCTTGAAGACGCCCGAGGATAGGCCGTAATAGATGCCGTAGGCGGCGAACAGCAGCCAGATGGCCAGGGCGGTGGTGCTCAGGCCGAAAAGGACGTAGAGCAGCGCGTAAAAAGCGAAGGCGGCCACGATGACGGGGCGCCGGCCCACCCGGTCGGAAAGGCCGCCGAAGAGCGGGGCGGCCAGGGCGCAGACAGCGTTGTATAACATCCAAAGCACGGGGATCATGGCGGTAGCAATGCCGGCTTCACCGGCTTTGAGGATGAGGAAAGCGTTGGAGGAATTGCCGAGGGTGAACAACACATTGGCGACGAGGAAAAAAAGGAACGCCCGGCTGTGCACCGGCTGGTCGCCGCCGCGTTTGCGGGCTTTGGCCTTGCCCCGGTACTCGCGAACAAAAGGGAGAAAAGAAAGCGCCAACAGGCCCGGAACGACGGAAAGCAGAAAGACGAGCCGCAGGTTTTCGGGTGACCAATACAGTATCGCCATTGCCGCTAACGGTCCCAGGATGCAACCCACGCGGTCGAAGGCGCGCTGAATGCCGAAAGCATAGCCCTGCCGGGTAGCCGACGCGGCGGTGGAGAGGAGCACGTCGCGCGGCGGGTTGCGGGCAGCCTTGCCGATGCGGTCGGTGAAGCGAATGGCCAAAACGTGGCCCCAACTGCCGGCAAAGTACAGCAGCGGTCGGGCCAGCGCGGCAAGCCCGTAGCCGAAATAGACGAACGGCTTACGACGCCCCGCCCGGTCGGACCAGCGGCCGGAGACGGAGCGCAGTAGGGCGGCCGTAGCTTCGGCAATACCCTCGATGAGACCGATGATGGCGCTGGTGGCGCCGAGGCTGATCAGAAACTGGGGCAACAAAGGGTACACCATCTGCGCCGAAAAATCCGTGAAGAAGGAAACGAGGCCCAGGAGCCAGACGTTGCGGGGGAGGCGAAAGGACATAGTGGGGCTGTTTTATTGTCGGTTTTTTGAGGAGGATTGGATGGCGGCTACGGCAAAGAAAGGATATAGCCGTCCAGGAGGTACTGGCCTTTGAGGTGATTGAGGTAGGCGCGGGCGGCGGAGCGGTCGTCGAAGTAGCCGGTGACTACTTTGTAGAGCGTCGTGCCGGCGCCTTTGTCCTGGCGCAGGAAGATATTGGGCAGCCCCTGCTGCTGCAGCGCGGTCACCTGGCGCTGGGCGTTGTCGAGCTCGCGGTAGGAAGCCAGCTGAATGGCGTAGCCGCGGCCGAGGTTGCGGGGAGGGGCGACTTCCACGGCGGCGCCCTTGGTGGTGACGCGATCACCGGAGCTGCTGTAAGTCTGGGGGGCGGGACGGCTACCGGAAGGGTTGTCTTCGGAGTAGCCGATGAGGGTCACGCTGACTTTGGCGCGGCCGGAGCGCAGCAGGTCGATCCCGGCGGCGGCGGCGCGCGACAGCTGGACGACGACGCCGGGCGCGTAAGCGCCGCGATCGTTGACGCGTACCACCACCGACTTATTTTTGTCGACGCGGGTGACGCGCAGCAGGGCGCCTTGTGGCATGCGGTGGTGGGCGCAGGTCATGGCGAAGCGATCGTACGTTTCCCCGAAGGCGGTGGGCCGGCCGTGCAGGTAATCAGCGTAGAAGATGGCGTCGCCGACTTCCGTCTCGCCGGGTTGCCCTTCGCGGTAGATGTGGTCATTATCCTCCCAGTTGCGCGCGTTGAGGTTGCGGCGGCGTTGAAGCAGGTCGCTATCCTGGGCGGAGAGACCGAGGGGAAGCAAAATCAGGAAAAGGAGCAGGCGGGCGGTAGGCATGGTTTTCGTTTTTTACCTTGCAAAATACGAAAACCTATTCTGCGCCGCCACCGCAAGGAGCGGTCATTCGAAGAGCGAGTCGACAAAAGCGCGGCGGTTGAACACCTGCAATTTGTCGATCGCCTCGCCCACGCCGATGTACTTAATCGGTACTTTGAATACATCGGAAATACCGATGGCGACGCCGCCCTTGGCGGTGCCGTCCACTTTGGTGAGGGCGAGGGCGGTCACGTCGGTCGCTTCGGTAAAATGGCGGGCCTGTTCGATGGCGTTTTGGCCGGTGGTGGCGTCAAGAACGAGCAGCACCTCGTGGGGGGCGCCTTCCAGCGATTTGCTGACCGAGCGTTTGATCTTGCCCAGTTCCTTCATCAGGTTGATCTTGGTATGGAGGCGGCCGGCCGTATCGATGATGGCTACGTCGCAGTCGTTAGACAGGGCAAATTGCACCGTTTCGTAAGCAACGGCCGCCGGGTCGGTATTCATCCCTTTGCTGTAGAAGTGGCAGCCCACGCGTTCCGACCAAATCTTGAGCTGGTCGACGGCGGCGGCGCGGAAGGTGTCGGCGGCGCCGAGCACCACTTTTTTACCCTGCTGCTGGTACTGCCAGGCCAGCTTTCCGATGGTAGTGGTCTTTCCGACGCCGTTGACGCCCACCACGAGGATGACGGCCGGGCGCTGGTCGGTAGGCAGCACGTAGTCTTCGATGTCGGTGGTATTGTTGTCGGCGAGCACCTGGACGATCTCGTCGCGCAGGATTTCGTTTAGTTCTTCGGTGCCGAGGTATTTGTCTTTAGCCACCCGCGCTTCAATGCGTTCGATGATCTTGACGGTAGTGTCGAGCCCCACGTCCGAAGAGATCAGGATATTCTCCAGTTCGTCGAGCACCTCTTCGTCGACGGTGGTTTTTCCGGCGACAGCTTTGGTCAATTTGCCGAAAAAGCTGGATTTCGTTTTTTCGAGACCTTTGTCGAGGTCTTCTTTTTTTTCTTTGTTGAAAAACTTATTGAAAAAGCTCATGACCGGCGGGGGCGTGTATTTTGATGATGATAGACCAACACACAAAGAGGCTTTTCCTGGTGGGAGAAAAGCCTCTTTGGCAAGAAAGAAAGCAGTGGTTGTTCGCGAATTACTTGGCGTCCGCGAAGAACTCCTTTACCTTATCTTTGTGGATAATCAGTTCTTTGTACGAGTACTTACCCGTTTTCGGGTCTTTGACACTCTTGATGACCTTGACGTGGTCACGGCCGGAGCCCGCGTTGGCGGCGCGCTGGGCGACTCTTGCGTTCTTAGAAACTTTAGCCATGATTATATGTATTTCAGTAGATGCTAAAAAATTTTGGCTAAAATAACCAATCGCATCCAGCTTGTCAAGTTTATTTGATCTCCCGGTGGAGCGTAACCTTTTTCAGGATGGGATTGTACTTCTTCAATTCCAGCCGGTCGGGTGTATTTTTGCGATTCTTCTGCGTGACGTAACGCGAAGTGCCGGGCATCCCAGATTTTTTGTGCTCCGTACATTCCAGGATGACCTGGATGCGGTTGCCTTTGCTTTTCTTAGCCATGGTGCTTAGCGTTTAGAAAATTAGTCGTTCAGTTTTACGCCTGTATCCACGCCTTTGCCTTCCAGCTTCTTCAGATAGGCGTAAATGCCCAGCTTGTTAATGGAGCGCAGCGCGGTGGAGGATACTTTCAGCGTAATCCACTGATCCGTTTCCGGTACGTAAAAGCGCTTTTTGTGTAGATTCGGCAAAAAGCGGCGCTTCGTTTTACGATTCGAGTGAGAGACCGAATTACCGGTGATCGGACGCTTCCCCGTAAGTTGACAAACCTTAGACATGGTCTTCGTATTTCTGCGAAAAAGAAAGCCGGAAATGATCCGGCCGTATTCGGTAGTGACTCCGTCAGGATTCGAACCTGAAACCTCTTGATCCGTAGTCAAGTGCTCTATCCAGTTGAGCTACGGAGCCTGCAAGCATGGCCGCATTTTACCTTCTCGGTTCAAATGCGGATGCAAAAATAGGGGTTTTCGTATTCAATGCAAAGCCTTTCGGGAATAAAAAGTTCCGAAAAATACGTTGTAACTTTCCATAAAAAAACATGCATCCCGTTCTGAGTACGCCGTTTTCCCTAATGTTCGCCCTGCTGCTCAGCAGCTGCGGCGGCAATGCGCCGGCCTCCGATCCCGCTTCGATCGCGGATACTTCGCAGGAAACTACCCGCGAAAACCAGACCTTCACCCCGGACGGCCACTGGCGCCTGCGGGGTACGGTCGGCCGGTATCCCGTTTTTATGGATTTGCAACTGACCACTTTACCCGACACCTTTTATCAGGGCTATTATTATTATGAAAAATTCCGCGAGCCCATTGCAGTGGTCGGGGCGGTCGATGCTTCCGGACAACTGGAGCTGGAGGAATATCTGCACTGGACCGGTAGCGCGACCGGGGTTTTTCGGGGAAGCTGGGGTCGGGAAGGCGCCTATACCGGGCAGTGGGTGAACGCGGCAACGGAGGATTCCCTCGCATTTACCTTGACGTACGACCTATCCGGCGGCGCCGTTGCTTTTCAGCGGTTCTTTTTTACCGATTCGCTGACCCTGGACGTGGGGCCGGAAGACAAATGGCAGGCTTTCGTCAGCCAGGAATGGCTCTGGCCTCGTTTGCTGCGCGATTCAGCACGGGAAGCGTTTCTGGCCGGCGCCATCATGGCTGCCATGGCGGGCGACAAAGCGGCCGTGCGGAATAGCCGCCCCGAGGCGGCGTTTGACGATTACAAACGGCGATTTTTCGATTTTGCCCGGGCGGAGGCGGCAAGTATGGGCGAAGATGCGATCTCCCCGCCCGATTACCAGCGCAGCGCATCCATGGAGTTGATCTACAACGACGGCCGGTGGTTGACCTTCGGTTACGCCGGCTATGAGTACACCGGCGGCGCCCACGGCAATTACGGCGCTGCTTTGGTGACCTACGACCTGGAACGGCGCCGTTCGCTCGAACTGCAAGATGTTTTTAAGCCGGGTTACGAGGCGGTCGTCGGCGAAGCACTCGCCCGGGCCCTGCGCGCTGCTTATGGGCTTGCCGATGACGAGCCGCTGAGCAACGTAATATTCGAAGATACGATCGCGCCAAATGACAATTTCGGGATCGCCGGCAAGGGGTTGGTTTTTAACTACGTTCCCTATGAGATCGCTTCCTACGCCGATGGAGAAATCCGGTTATTCGTTCCTTTTTCCGAAATAGAAGCAGTACTGCAACCGGGATTGCAGTAGGGGCCGCCGGCATCACCACTTTTGCACCCCGCCTTCCCGCAGCGCGTCGATCGCCATGCGGACACTGATCGCGGCGGTAGCGCCGGTACGCACATTAGAAACGGGGGTTTTTCCAGCGAGGATCGACTGGTAGAAATCCCGGAAAGCGTAGTGGGTGCCTTCCCAGTTTTCGTTCTCTCTTTCCACCTCAATGGGTTCTCCGGCGCCGTCCTCAATTTTTTTGAGGGTAGCGCCGGAGACGCCGTCGACCGTGCCGCGTTCTTTTTTATTCAGATTCTCGTAATATACCCATCCGCGGTCGATCTTCAGTTCGATCGTGGCCTTGCTGCCCTTGAACTTAAACTGGTAGCCTTCGTGGGCGTTGGCGGTGAGGGAAATGCAATTGACTTTCATGCCGTCGGGATATTCGAGCAGGGTATTGACGTTGTCGAAAGTTTCCCGTCCGTCCTGCCAGTAGTCGACGCCGCCGAAGCCGACCGCCCGCACGGGATGGGTGTCGAAGACCCAGTTGACAAAGTCGATCTGGTGGGAGTGGAGTTCGGCGGTCAGGCCGCCCGAAAATTCCCGGTACATCCGCCAGTTGATGATGCGCTCGTATTGCGGATCGGGTACGGGGCGCCGCCAGTCGCCATTGCGGTTCCACTGGATATAGACGTTGGTGATCTGCCCCAGGTACCCTTTGCGGATAATTTCCGCCACCCTGAAATACAGGGGGTGATAGCGGTACTGGTGTCCGACGAGGAAAGTGCGATCTGAGCTTTCCACTCGCTTCATCAGTTCGCGGGCTTCCTTTTTTTGATAGGTCATCGCCTTTTCGCAGTAGATGTGCTTGCCGCTGTCCAGGGCGTCGACGGCCATTTGGTAGTGCATAGACAGAGGGGTGGCGATGAGTACGGCGTCGACCTCCGGGTCGTCCAGCAGTTTTCGGTAGTCCGGATACGCCCGGCAGCCCTTGCCGGCGTCGGCTACGGCCTTTTTGAGCCGAAAGGGGAGAATATCCGAACAAGCCACGGTTTTAAACTGAGGCATATCTTTGAGCAACCGAATGATGCCGCCGCCGCGATCGCCTGTACCGATCACGCCGAGCTGCACCACGTCATTTTTAGCGATGGGTTTTCCGAGCGGCCGGGTGCTGCCTATGGTGAGCGCGCCGGCTGCCAGCGCACTGGTCGTTAGGAATTTTCTTCTGTTCATAATAATGGTTAGATTTACTTTCTCCGTTGTTGGGTATATCACAATAAAACAAAAAGTAATGAAAAAGGAACGCTTGCTGATTATCTGTTGTCTGTTCGGGGTGTATTTGTCAGGGTATGGCAGCGCCGCCACCGAAGGCTGGAAGAATCTTTTCAATGGCAAAGACCTCAGCGGCTGGGAGGTGCGGAACGGCGAGGCCGCCTACGAAGTGCGGGACGGAGCGATCGTAGGGATTACCAGGGCGGGCACCCCGAACACCTTTCTTTGCACCGAAGCCCGTTATGACGACTTTATTCTGGAGCTTGAAGTATGGGGCGACGCCGCCATCAATTCCGGCATACAGTTCCGTAGCAATAGCCGGCCGGACTATCGCGACGGCCGGGTGCATGGCTACCAGGCCGAGATCGACCCCAGCCCGCGCGCCTATAGCGGCGGTATTTATGACGAAGCCCGGCGCGGGTGGCTGTATCCGCTGGGCGATAATCCCGAGGCTCGTCAGGCGTACCGGGTCGGACAGTGGAACCACTACCGGATCGAGGCCGTAGGCTCCGAGTTGCGCATCTGGGTAAATGGGGTCAATACCGCCAACCTGGTGGACGATATGACGGATTCGGGCTTTATCGGCCTGCAGGTGCACAGCATCGGGGAGGCGGAGCTCGCCGGTCGCGAGATCCGCTGGCGCAATATCCGCATCCAAACGGAAAATCTGGCTGACGAACGCTGGCCGATGGCGCCCCACACCCCTGAGCTTAACCTGATTCCCAATACCCTGACCGAATACGAGAAGCGCAAAGGCTGGCGATTGCTCTGGGACGGCCAAACCACGGAAGGCTGGCGCAGCGCCCGCGGGCCCGAGTTTCCCGCCCGGGGCTGGGAAATAAAAGACGGCGTACTGACCGTACTGGAGTCCGGCGGCGGCGAATCGACCCACGGCGGCGACATCATCACCGTCGACCGGTTCGGCAATTTTGAACTCACCCTGGAGTTTCGCATCACCGAAGGCGCCAATAGCGGCGTCAAGTATTTTGTGGATCCCGAACTCAACAAAGGCAAAGGATCGGCGATCGGCCTGGAGTACCAGATCCTGGACGACGAGCGGCATGCCGACGCTGAGCAGGGCGTAGCCGGCAATCGTACGTTGGCTTCCCTGTACGACCTGATCCCCGCCCGAAACCTCTCTGTGCCGGGACGCGGCAAAGTATTCCGGGGAGTGGGGGAATGGAACCGGGCGCGTATCGTGGCGCGCGGCAACCACGTCGAGCACTGGCTCAACGGCTTCAAGATGGTGGCGTACGAACGCAGCACACCCATGTACCGCGCACTGGTGGCCTATAGCAAATACAAGGTTTGGCCGGGATTCGGCGAGCTGCCGGCAGGGCATATTTTATTGCAGGATCATGGGAATCGGGTTTCGTTCCGGAGTATAAAGGTTCGGGAGTTTTAGAAGTAAAGGTTGTAAGCGGTTTGCTTGGTATCAGAGCTTGTTTGGAGGTAGTGCTTTTGAAGCGAAAAACTCAGATTTTGGGTTCTCCCGAAGGGATTTTTCCGGCTCATAGCAGCGCTACGGGCCGGAAAAATGCCACAGGGAGGTTCCAAAAGCTGGGTTTTGCAGCCAAAATGACTACCTCCAAACAAGCTCTCAGGGTTGGTGGCAAGTGGATTGCATGCTATACGCAGCGATAAAGATTGGAAATGGAGTGTTAAAAACGAATTTGTTTCAATGGAAGTGAAGCCGGAATTCGTCCAGGTCATCAGGCAAGAGCGGTCGGAGGAAGCGGAAGCGGAAGGGGAATGATGTCCACACTTTCAGGGTCGAAACGCTGAAACCTACCGTAATAAAATTCCGAACTTGGTTTTCTGACCCCTAAGGCTGCGCCGGAGCCCAACCGGGTTCGTATTCCCGGCTCCAGTATTTTTTCATTATCTGTTTATCCTGAAAATAGCCACTCTTTGGGTCAATGCCTAAGGTAGCATTTCCTTCCCGGTAGGAAATATTGGCATAGTGGCAAAGGTGTGTGCTGATGGCCCCTTCGTCGATCGGGCAGTGGAGCGACGTCTTGCCGCGAATCGTATCGATGAAGTTGCCGATGTGCAGCGTGGTCAGGTCGCCGCCGCCGCCCAGCGCAGTTCCTGATTCCTGGCCGCCGAGCTTTCGTTCGCGCACCATTTCCCCTTCGCGATTGAAAAGGCGGTAGCCCTCCCGGTTGGCGATAACCGTTCCCTCCGATCCGTAAATGATCGTACCGCGGTCGAGGCCGTAGGTATCGTAGTTATTGCGGCTCTTGCCGTCCCATTGGATCGCCTTATCGCCGGGGAAGACGAAAGTAGCGGCCATGGTGTCGTACATCGTCCACGGATCATTTTTGAAGTGGTACTTGCCGGCTTGTACCTTTACCTCCTGTGGATAGGTAACCTGCAGGGCCCAGCGGGCGATATCAAGTTCATGGGTGGCGTTGTTGCCCGTCTCGCCGGTACCCCAGCGCCAGAACCAGTGCCAGTTGTAATCGGCGACGATATCAATGAAGTCGGTGCGGGGAGCAGGCCCCTGGAAAAGCTCCCAGTCCAGCCATTCAGGGACGGGCGCTTTTTGCGCATCCGGCACGCGGCCGCGCCGGTTGGTATAAAAAGCGGTGGCCAGGTAGGTTTCTCCGATCACGCCGTCGTGGATCTCCCGGACGATTTCCCTCGTTTGGGGCGAGGAGCGTTGCTGTGCGCCCATCTGCACGACCAGTCCGGTTTGCTGTTGCCAGGCGGTCAGCAGTTCATCTTCCGCCGGGTTGTGGCTGCATGGTTTTTCGAGGTAGACGTGTTTGCCGGCCTGCATGGTGAGTACGGCGCCCGGCGCGTGCCAGTGGTCGGGGGTAGCGTGGAACACGGCGTCGACGTCGGGCTGAGCGACGATACGCCGCATATCTTTTTCGCCTTTAGGCGCTTGGCCGGTCTGCTCTTTTACCTGGGCGACCGCCTTTTCCTGGCGGCGTGCATCTACGTCACAGACATAGGTGACCTCGACGTTCGGCTGAGCAGCCAGCCCGGCCAAGAGCCCCGGGAAACGACGGTAACAGCCGAGCATTGCTACCCGTACACGCTCATTGGCGCCGAGGATGCGCCGGTAGCTGCGGGCGGGCAGGGCGAGATTGGAAAAGGTGAGTGCTGCGGCAGTGGCGGCGGATTGTTTGATGAAGGTTCTTCTCTCCATAGCGCTTGATCTTTATTGTTTTACAAGGTGGGAAGGTCCTTGCGAACCCCCTCCTCGGTCTAATTTAATCAATTATTGATGATTTTCATTCCTTCCGTCCTTGATCTCCGAATAAGGGGGAAAAAGCCGCCGGGAATTACCCCGTTATCATGACAAAGATCATTGTGTTATTCTCCCAAATTTCCGAAATCGAGGCCAGATAAAATGGTCCATTTCCAGAAACGCCTCACTATGCGGCGGGGCGAGGCCGACCGGCTGTAACCTCTCCGTCAGACGCCCATCAATTTGCCGAAAAAAGGGGGGAATATTCGATAACCAAACCAAACTGTCATGAAATCAATCATCAGATTACTGGTGGTGCTGGTGGCGTGCTTAATGACCACCACACTGGTCACTGCTCAAATGAACATCGGCCTCCGCGGCGGCGTCGGCCTGACGAAATGGCATTACAACATGCCCGACGAGATCCCGGACGACTGGAACGATTACCAGGAGTATCTGCTGACGCCCTACGTCGCCTTGCCCCTGGAAATTCAGATCGCCGATTTCTTCGCCCTCCAGCCCGAGCTGATCTTTATGCAGCGCGGCACCCGGGAGAAGGAAGAATACCAGAGTTATTACGGCGGCGGGATCGTCAATTACGAATCGGATTGCCGTTCCCGGCTCAACTACCTGGCGCTGCCGGTGCTGGGTAAGGCCATGTACCGGACGGACGTACTCGAAGTATTTGTCCTCGCCGGGCCGGAAGTGGCGTACGCCCTGAGCGGAAAGTTAATTGAGGAGGAAACGATCACCAACGGCGTCAGCGAAACCATTGAAACGGACGAGTCGATCGACTTCGATGAAGATGAACTTGACCGTTTCGACTTCGGTCTTGTTTTCGGCGGCGGCGTCGGCATAAAGCTCGGGCCGGGCAAAGCGATGCTCGACGCGCGCTACAACTTCGGGCTGTACAACGTCACCACCCTCGAAGACACGGACCTCAAGGTTTTCAACCGTGGCTTCGGGCTTTCGGTGGGATACATGATCCCGATCGGGCGATAAGGCGGCGCTTACTTTTCCGACCGGACGTACGAACGTCGGTCGGTAGCCGTTTTTGGCCACCCTGATTAGATCACGGCCTTTATCGGTCACCCGGATCTTCCAGTCCGGAGGGTGGTGGATAAAGGTCTTTTTTTGTTCCTCAAAAGCGCTCATTGAAAAAAATCGATAACCAAACCAAACTATCATGAAAGCAATAATCAGATTACTGGCGGTGATGACGACATGTTTACTGACCACCACGCTGCTCACCGCTCAGATGAACGTCGGCCTCCGCGGCGGCATTGGCCTGTACAAATGGCATTACGACATGCCCGCCGGTTCGGAAGCGGATTGGAGTGATTTCCAGAAATCGCTGCTGACGCCCTACCTGGCGGTCCCGCTGGAGATAAAGATCGCCGATTTTTTTGCGATCCAGCCGGAGCTGACTTACCAGCAGCGGGGAACGCGCGAGAAAATCGATACGACTCTGTACTACGGCCTGGTGCGTATTGAACACCAGTTTGACGATCGTTGGCGGCTCAATTACCTGACCGTTCCGGTGCTGGCCAAATTTATGTACGACACGGAAGCTTTGGAAATCTTCGCGATCGCCGGTCCGGAAGTAGCTTATGCGGTCAGCGGAAAAGTAAAGAAGAAAGAAATCAGGGAAAACGGCATCCGGGAAGAGCTGGAATTTGATAACTCGATCGAGTTTGAAAACCTGGGGCGCTTCGACTTCGGTCTCGTCTTCGGTGGAGGCGTCGCCCTAAAACTAGGACCCGGCAAAGCGCTGTTCGATGCGCGTTACAATTTAGGGTTAAACAACATCAAGACGCGGGAAGACTCGGACCTGAAAATGTATAACCGCGGTTTCGGGCTGTCGGCGGGTTATATGGTTCCGCTGGGGCGTTGATCTATATCCGCCTGGCCCGCGGCTCCAGGTCGGTCAGTTCGGCGATCCGAACGGGATGTCCCGATTCGATACTTTTCCGGGCGGCCACCCCGATGAGGATGGACATGGCGCCGTCCCGCAGCCCGGCCGCGCGGTCGTACGGATCGACCTGATCGGGCTGGCGGAAGATCTTGTCGTGCAGGCGTTCTTAAGTCCCGAGGCACTAATATCATAAAAATCACGACAATTCCTCTACCGCTTTCTGCATACCAACCTGCTCAATTCTGGCCAGGTGCTCCGCCAGCTTACTTTTCAGGCCCGGAATGACCGACAGGTCCTGTCCCCAGGCATGTTCCCACTGCAGGACGCTTGCGGCCAGTTCGGCAAATGCGGCCGGCGAACCGTCGCCATGACGCCAGCGGTCCTGCAGAAAGGAAATGGCTTCGGGATCGTCGTTCAGGGGGATTTTTCGGCCGCGGTATGTTCCTTGGTAGAAGTGGATCAGGGCGGCCATGGAAAAGGTCAGGCAGGTGGGCAGTTGCCCCTGGCGTTGCCGGTATTCCAGTATTGAAGGCAGCACTCTGGTTTTGAATTTCGAAACGGAATTGAGGGCGATGCTGATCAGCTGGTGATTGATGAATGGGTTTTTGAAGCGGTCGAGCACGTCGGCGGCGTATTGGCGCAATGTTTCGGCCGGCAGGTCCAGCGTCGGGATGATCTCGTCAAAAATAGCCCGGCGCACAAATTTGCCCAGTACTTCGTGTTCCACTGTTTGGCGCACGGTTTCGGCGCCGTAGAGGTATCCGACGGGCGTCATGCTGGTGTGGGCGCCGTTCAGGATGCGTACTTTGCGGGTGCGGTAGGGGGTGAGATCATCGGTAAAAACCACGTTCAACCCCGCCCGGTCGAGCGGCAGGGCCTCCCGTACGGTTTCCGGCCCTTCGATGACCCAGAAATGGAAGGCTTCGCCCTGGGTCATCATGGCGTCTTCGAAGCCCGTTTTTTTCATTTCCTCCGGCAGGGCCTCCCGGCTGATGCCGGGCACGATGCGGTCTACCAGGGTGTTGCAGAAAATATTGGCGCTATGGATCCAGTCTTTGAACCCGCTCTCCAGCGCCCAGTTGTCGGCGTTCTGCAGGATGCACTGCCGCAGCATTTCGCCGTTTTTCAGGATCAATTCCACGGGTATGAAGATGCAGCCGGCTTCGGGGCTGCCGTTAAAATGTCGATAGCGGCGATACAGCCAAAGGGTGAGTTTGGCGGGAAATTCATGGGGCGGTGCGTCGGTCTTTTTATCGTTTGCCGAAAAGCGGATGCCGGCTTCGGTGGTGTTGGAAATGACGAAGCGCAAGTCCGGGTTTTCCGCCGATTCCAGGAACGCATCCCATTTTGGGTACAGATGCAAAATGCGGCTGATGCTTTTTACGAGGTGTTTTTCGTCTACTACCTCGCCGTTGCGCAGCCCTCGGGTGAGCACGTGATACAGACCGTCCTGCTCTTGCCAGGTCTGGTAATGGTCTCTTTCGATCGGGGTGACGAGGAGGACACCGAGGTCGGAGCCGGTTTTTTCGTTGTATACGTCGAGCATCCAGTCGGCGAAGGCGCGCAGGAAGTTACCGCCCCCGAACTGCAGCACTTTTTCGGGATGGGGCGCCGGGGACTGGGTCGTGGTCCGGTTGAGTTTCTGCATGGTATTCTATTTTCGATTAAAGAGACACGCCCCGCTTCCAGGGGATGAAATCGTCCTGTCCCAGCCGTTCGGCTTTGGTCCGTACTTCGCCGCTCGCTACCTGGATGAGCAGTTCCAGCAGTTCTTCCCCTTTTGTCTCGATGGTGTCCTGGCCGGAGATGATCGTTCCGGCGTCGATATCGATGAGATCGGCCATTCGTGTGGCCAGGGCCGTATTGCTCGACATTTTCACTGTCGGGGCGATGGGGTTGCCGGTCGGGGTGCCGAGGCCGGTAGTGAAAACGATGAGGTTGGCGCCCGATCCGGCGAGCCCGGTGGTGCTTTCCACGTCATTGCCGGGGGTGCAGAGGAGGTGCAGTCCGGGCCGGGAGGCGGGCTCGGTATAGTCCAGCACGTCCACCACCGGCGAGGCGCCGCCTTTTTTTGCGGCGCCGGCCGATTTCATGGCGTCGGTGATCAGGCCGTCTTTGATATTTCCGGGCGAGGGGTTGCTATCGAACCCGGAGCCGGCTTCCTTTGCTCTTTGGGCGTAGGTTTGCATCAGGGAAGTGAACTTTTCGGCTGCTTCGTCGGTGGTGCAGCGGTTGATGAGCTCCTGTTCCACGCCGTTCAGTTCGGGGAATTCGGAGAGAATGGCCCGGCCGCCGAGCGCCGCCAGCAGGTCGGAGGCGTAGCCGAGCGCGGGGTTGGCGGAGATGCCGGAAAAGCCATCCGAGCCGCCGCATTCGAGGCCGAGAGTGAGGTGGTTCAGCGGAGCGGGTCGCCGTTCGGTACGGTTGGCCTCTATGAGGCCGACGAACGTCTTTTTCACGGCCTCGGCGATGAAGTCGCGCTCGGAGCGGCTGCCTTGTTGTTCCAGGATGTAGAGCGGCTTTTTGAAACCGGCGTCGAGATGGGCGATGGCTGCTTCCAGTAGCGGGATCTGTGCATTCTGGCACCCCAGGCTGAGCACGGTAGCGCCGGCTACGTTGGGGTGGGTGATATAGCCGGCCAGCAGCCGGCACAAAGTCTCGGAGTCCTGGCGGATGCCGCCGCAGCCGCCCTCGTGGGTGAGGAACTTGATGCCGTCGACATTGGGGAATATGCGGTGGCGCTGGATGTCGCTGCCGGTTTGGATGACCTCGGCTTCCAGAATGGCCTCCGCGCCGGCGCCGTTTTGGTATTGTCGAATGAGGGGATCTACGTTGACAGCGAAATCGCGGTCGGTGGCGTAGCCCAGTTTTTCGAGCATGGCTTCGCGGATGACGTTGATGTTTCTGTTTTCGCAAAAAACCAGGGGAATCACCAGCCAGAAATTGCGCGTGCCCACCCGGCCGTCCGGGCGGTGAAAGCCCATGAATTTCCGGGAGCGCCAGTTTGAAACGTCAGGCGGGCGCCATTGGCGACTGCCGGTTCGGCGGCCGAAATGCGCTGCTGCATGGGTGACGTTCCCGGTATGGATAAGCGCCCCTTTAGCGATCGAATGCGTCGCCTTTCCAACCGTGACGCCATACATAGTTACCTGGTCGCCCGGCTGGAGGGCCACGGTGGTGAACTTGTGTTTTTGGGGAATGGTTTCCTGAGTCGCTCCCTCCGCACCGGCGGCGGAGAAAGGCGTTCCCGCCGGGAGCTTTTGCAGGGCTACCAGTAAATTGTCGGCAGGATGGATCTGAAGGTATTTCATGTGCTGTAAGGTTTCCGGATAACCGGCAGGGAAGCGTAAGTACTTAACCCGGATCATTCATGAGATCTTCGTCATGAGAAACCATGAATGATCCGGGTCAATGAAGACGATTTCCGAAAGGTTTTCCCTTACCAAGACGTGGACCGGCTAAGGGAAGATCGGGATTTTTTCCGTCTTTGGAAATGTTGCTCCGGTTTTTGCGGGCAAGAAAAGGGCTTGTTGGTATACGTCGGCTTTCAGCGACGAACCGGCAATAAAAAACAGGGAATATGGTATCCGGTATTTCGCTTCTCCTGATCATTTTTGCAGCCATTGGCTTCGTCATTTTAGCTTCTTCAGTCTGGAAGCTACACCCCTTTATCAGCCTGATACTGGCGGGTGTGGGAGTGGGGCTGGCTACCGGCATGGCGCTCGAGGAGATCGTGACGGCGGTGAATAGCGGCTTCGGCGGTATTATGGGATACATCGGGCTCATCGTGGTGCTGGGCAGCATCATCGGCGTCATTCTCGAAAAGTCGGGCGCTGCTCTGCGAATAGCTGAGTTGATCTTATCGCTCGTAGGGGAAAAGCGGCCTGCGCTGGCGCTCACCCTCATCGGGGCTACGGTGAGCGTACCCGTATTTTGCGACAGCGGGTTCATTATTCTGTCAGGCCTGAATCGGGCGCTGGCGCGCAAAACGAAGGCGACAAAAGCCACTTTGGCCCTGGCGCTGGCATCGGGGCTGTACACCACTCACACCCTGATACCGCCCACTCCGGGCCCCATCGCCGCAGCGGGCAACCTCGGAGCGTCCGGGTACTTGGGGATGATCATGCTGGTGGGGCTAGTGACCTCCGTTCCGACTCTGATCGGCGCTTACTATTTTGCCCGAAGAGTCGGGAGAGGGATCCCTGCTGACGATCTTCTGGAGGAGCAGGAAGAAAGACCGACCTTACCCGGCGCCGCAAGGTCGTTGCTCCCCATCCTTCTCCCGATCCTACTGATCGCTACGGCATCTGTCGTGCAGTTTTCCGGCTTGCCGGATAGCGGCTGGAAACGGTGGGTCCTTTTTCTGGGTAATCCACTGACGGCGCTAATAGCGGGCGCCCTCGCCGCCTTTTCCCTTTTCAAAAAATGGGATCAGGAGCATCTGACAGAATGGATAGGCGAGGGCATCAAACTCGCCGGACCGATACTGGTCATTACCGGCGCCGGCGGCGCTTTCGGCGGAGTGTTAAAGGCTACGCCCATCGCCGATATGGTGAGCGGCTGGGTGGCGGACGGCCAGTATTCGGGGGCGGCGTTTTTGGTCATTACCTTTCTGATCGCAGCGCTGCTCAAAACCTCCCAGGGGTCTTCCACCAACGCCCTGGTGATCACCTCGTCCCTGCTGGCCCCTCTGGTGGTGACCCTGGGTTTTGACACTCCGCTTGAACTGGCGTTCGTGGTGATGGCCATTGGCGGCGGCGCGATGACCGTATCTCACGCCAACGACAGTTACTTCTGGGTGGTATCCCAGTTCAGCGGCATCGAGATGAAGGACGCGTATCGTTCTTTTACGCTGATGACCGGCTTGCAGGGACTGATCGTTTTGGCGACCACCCTATTGGGGTACTGGCTGTTCGTCGCCTGACCGGAAGGGTTTATTTCAGCTTATCGACCGCAACGGCTGCCCAGAGAATGGCGCCGAGCCCGCGAGGGTCATTGGTGCGCGCCGGGTGATCGGCATATTCCCGGGCTGTCGCGAAAATGGGGGTGCCCCGGACGATACCTTCGATGCCGGATGGGGCGATTTGAGAACACAGGCCCTGCCAACCCTTCAGGGCGGCCTTTCGGTACTGCGGTTGCGGCAACCAGCCGCGCGCGTATCCTTCAGCAAAAGCGCGTACGAACATCGCCGTCGCCGAGGTCTCCGGATAGGTTGCGGGATCGGTCAATATTTGATGCCAGCGGCCGTCTTCGCGCTGTAGGGCGAGAAGCCCGGCGCAAGCATAACGGAAGTTTTGCAGCATCCGGCCCCGCCGGGGATGGTCAGGCGGCAGCGCGTCAAGCAGTTCTACGTAATACATCATCATCCACCCCATTCCCCGTCCCCAGTGGCAGCAACTGTTTTGCTCCGTCCAGGTGAAGTAGGCGTGATAGTACAGTTGATTTTCCGGGTTGAACAAATAGTTGTGAAAATTCAAACCTTGCCGGACAGCGTCCTCCAGTAGCTCGGGCCGGTCGAGGACGCGCGCCGCTCTGATCAGGAATAAGCCCCCCATGAACAGGTCGTCGGACTGCACGGTGTAGCGGTCGGGCGTGATGCGAACCAGGGTGCCGTCGGGGAGACGGGGAATGCGAAACGTGATGAGGTCGGCGATAGCGGCGACCAACTGGTACTCGCGGGTTGCGATGACCGCCCCGGTTTCGCGATCCTGCCGGCGGGCCAGCCGATCTAAAAAAGGCACGCCCTGCGGCCCGCAATCGTCGAGCATCCTGAACCGGTAGTAAAGGCTGAACGGCCCGGAACGCAGGCCTTTCTTTTCTCGCTCTTCCAGTATTCCCTGGCGATGGGCCAGGAAAAAGTCTATATGGCGGTCGATGTACGCCTGATAATCAAGCGATGGAAAATGCCGGGAAGCGTCGGCCATGGCGGCGAGGAAGGTCCCGGTATAATACCGCCAGTCCGAGAAATTGAGCTTTTCGGGAAGCGTCCTGACTGTAGCCGGAACAGGGGGGCGCCATTTCTCCGGCCATTGTCGGTTATTCCCGGCGGTTCCGATAAGGAAGGGAACCGGCCGGTTTTCCCAGGTTGTGCCTGCTTCCCAGGTCTTGTCGATCATGCCGTCGGGACGCAGGAAGCCGAAAAGGACGACCGGCGCCGGCTCTGCCGACTGGAACCGGAAGGATAATTGATTTTTCCCCGGTTCAACAGGCAAGGCCACGCTGCGGGCAAAATCGATCAATTCGTAATCCAGACGCACCGCGTGCGCCGGTCCGGAGGATCGACTGGTAAAAAAGAGGGCGCCGTTCAGGTAGACGTCCAGCTCGCCGGCGGAATGACTCAATCCAAGATACGGAGGAGCGCTGTTTTGCGGACCCCGCAGTTCGGTTTTCGCTGCAAAAATGGCCGCGGGTTTTGCCCCGGGGGGCTCATCGCCCAAATCGATCCGGTAAATATGATCCTGCGGCTCGGCAGCGTTTGCCTCCACCAGGGTCAGCTTAGTTTCCGTTGCGATACGGTCGCCCACTATTCCGGCGATTTTTTCCGGATCGGGCTCAATCTGAGCGATGGCCGGGAGCCAAAACAGTAAGGCCAGCAGGGTGCTGGATGCGCGTTCACCACTCATCTTCGAAACCAGGTTTGTTAAAGATCTCGGACCAGTCGCGATGGCCTTCGGTAAAAGACGCCAGGCACCACGTAAACATGAAGCTTACGGAAGGAGGCGCCAGGGTGTCGTGGTAGGTGGGGGTGACATTGATGGCGGTTTCGTCGAAGATGTGCGCATAAACGTTGATCTTCTCTTCGGGCAGGGCGCAGTTTTGCAAGACGTAGGGTACGTCACCGGGAATATCGGAAACACATCGGAAGTGATAGATCTCTTCTTTGGCTCTGTGCCCCAGTCCGTGCGGCCCGTCGGGGCCGTGAAAATGGGGCGGGTAGCTGCCGACCCCGCCGGGATGGGCAACGTAGGTATCCCCGAAGAGAAGGCGGCAAGCCTGGACGTTTTGATCGACGAGCTTGAAGACGGTTCGTTCCGACATCGGTCTCTTCGTCCCCAGGTCCGCAGCAAGGGGCGTCCCCTCGATATCGGTATGGCGCACTAGTTGCACGGGGTAGGAGGTGTGGCAGTCGACTGCCCGAAATTCACTGACGTCGGTCAGGTGCTCCGCTTCGATCCGCGTCTGCTGGTTGGCGCCGACGTATAAAACGTCGCCTTTTCCCAGGTCATAAGCGGCGCCTGCGGCGGTGACCCTGGCCTTTCCCCGGTTGACATAATACAAGGCTTCCTCGTTTCCGAGTTCGCGGTGGACGGGTTGGTAACCGTCGGCCGCCGGGTCCAGCAGGATACGGGCGAACCGGAGGTACCGAAATGAGGAATTGTCCTTTGAGATGATGTTTTCTACAGAATTGCGGGCAGGGCGGGCGTCGAATGCCTCTACTTTGCGCAATTCGTGCTTTTGCGGCACCATCACCTGCAGGTCGCGCCGTCTTTGCCGGTGATCCCGCGGCGGGGCGGGGACCAGGTCTCCGATCGTTCTTGGTGTAACCATGGTTGTTTTTTTCTGTTAAAATATATCCGGGGCGCCCCGGTAAATTCAATACTTGCACGTTTTAAAAAGCGGCTACCGCGCCATCCAGCCTCCGTCGACGGTGATCATGGCGCCGTTGAGGTAATCGCTGGCCGGAGAGGCGAGGAAGACTACCGGTCCGGCCAGGTCTTCCGGAGTTCCCCAGCGGCCGGCGGGAATGCGTTTTTCGATTTCCGCCGAACGGCCCGGATCGTCCTGCAGGGCCTTCGTGTTATCGGTACGAAAGTAACCAGGTGCAATGGCGTTGACCTGGATGTTGTACCGGGCCCATTCGTTGGCGAGGGCTTTGGTAATACCGGCTATGCCGTGTTTGCTGGCGGTATAGGCGGGCACCGTGATTCCTCCTGAATAGGAGAGCATAGAAGCGATATTGATGATTTTCCCGCCTCCCTGGTCGATGAGGTGACGACCCACCAACTGAGCCAGCCGGAAGGCGGCCGTCAAGTTGACTTGCAGCACCCGGTCCCAGGCTTCCAGCGGGTACTCCCGTGCGGGAAACCGGGCGATCGTTCCGCCGTTATTGACCAAAATATCCAAGCCGCCCAGCCTGTTCAGGGATTCCGCTACGAGTCGGTCAACCTGATCGCGGTCGTTAAGATCGGCGGCGATGCCCGCCGCTTGTCCGCCGGCTTCGCGGATGTGCGCTACTGTTTCGGCTACGCCCCCTTCCCGGGAACTGCTGCACATTACGGTAGCGCCGGCCTGGCTGAGGGCGATGGCCATGGCGCGTCCCAACCCGCGGCTGGCGCCGGTAACCAGGGCTTTTTTGTCGTGAAGAGCGAAAAGGTCCATCATTGATCGTTTTTTACTCAACCCCTAATAAGTTCATTGCAAAACTTCGGCCTCCCAGGCGACGGCTTCCTGCTGTATATGCGCGGCAAAAGCCGCTTCTGTCGCCAACTTCCGGGGTTCTCTTTCCCAGGCGGCGAGAAAGCGATAGACCAGGCGGTTGCCGGTCGGTCGCAGCACCACCACGTGGCTGTCAAGTACCGGGTTTTCCGCCGGCTCAGGACGGTATTCGGCTTGCGCCAGTATGGACATGCCCAGGGCCTCGTCGTGGAACGACTGCGGCCCGAAAGTATACCCGTAAAAAATAGCTCCCTGCTTGCCGGTTACCCAATCAGCCGCAGCCGGATGTTGTACGATACCGGTTGCGAAGAGCAGGCCGGGCTGGGTGGAATGATGAATAGTCAACCGCATTTCCGTCCAGCGGTGACCGGCCTGCATCTCGTGTTCGACGGTCAGGTCTACGGTGTCGGGACCTGCGAGCAGTCCGGTAAAATGAATGCGGAAGATAGATCGCAGAGGGCCGGATGCTACTATTTCCGCCCTTTTCGAGGCATATTGCTCGAAAAGCACCAGGCTGTCGCCCACCCAGAAAGCGGGGCTGCCGATGCCGAGGGAAGGGCCGACTTTTAGGATGTCGGAGCCCCAGGGTTTTATCTCGTGATAATCCAGGCTTACGGTATCGAGCACTAGTTGGTCGGTCTGTTTGCCGAAAATGTCGTAGCGATTGCGCGTATCCAGGTAGCAACGGTAGCCGATCAGGTCGTTTTCCCAGGTTGGTCCTTCGAATTTCAGCCAGTAGCCGTGAGGCGCCAGGTTTTCGGGCGCCTCGTAGGAAGTCAGGGACTGATAAGGGCCGGAAATTTTTTTGATGCTGTCGGGGTCGTAAGGATGTGGCTGGCGCAGCAAAAAAGCCTGGGTGCGGGCGGCGGCCGGCCGGCGTTCTCCGGCTTCGATGCGCACCGAGCGGGCAGCGCCGGCGGGCAGGTCAATTTGAAAAAACAATTCGTCGGGCCGGCCGTCGCCATCGAGGTCGTCCAACTGCGAAGGCAAGCGGTCTTCGCCGGCGATCACAACGGGGGATTCGGGGAGGTCCTTCACCGGGAGGGCGACCCCCTTTGCCGGCAAAGGCCGGTCGGGATGAGGATTGGAAAGGTCGATCGACGAATGGCGGTCTTTCGTTGGCTGCCCGCAGGCCGCCAAAAAAAGAAGGATGCCGGTTAGGAGGTTGATATTGCGCATAAGGTTGTCCTTTTTTCGAATCAATAACCAAAAAAGCGAGGCAGCCACATGGTCAGGCCAGGTACGTAAGTGGTGATCAGCAAGGCGATGAGCATGGCGATGAAGAGCGGTAATAGCGGCCGCACCACTTTTTGAATGGTGGTGCCGGCTACCCCGACCCCTACGAAAAGAACCGTGCCCACCGGCGGCGTGCACAGGCCGATACACAGGTTCAGGACCATTATGATGCCGAAGTGGACCGGGTCCATGCCCAACTCGGTGACCACCGGCAGAAAGATGGGCGTAAAAATCAGCACGGCCGGCGTAATATCCATAAAGATGCCGACGAAGAGCAGGATCAGATTGATGAGCAAAAAGATGACCACCCGGTTGTCGGTCAGGGCCAGGAAAAAAGCCGTGATATTCTGTGGAATATTTTCGTAGGCCATCACCCAAGACATGGCAATGGAGGCGCCTACGAGCAAAAGCACAACCGCCGTGGTGTTGATCGCCTGAATGAATACCCCGGGCAATTCCTGCCAGCTGATTTCCCGGTACCAAAGCGTAAGCAGCAGGCAATACAATACCGCGACGGCCGAAGCTTCGGTGGCCGTAAAAATGCCGACGACGATCCCGCCGATGACGACTACCAGCAGCAGCAGGCTGGGAAAGGCGGAAACGAAGGTGCGCCAGATTTCCCGCAGGTTACTGCGCTCCCCGACCGGATATCCTTTGCGCTTGGCCCAGACTCCGGCGACGATCATCAGAAAAAGGCCCGTCAGAATGCCCGGCAGGTAGCCCGCCAGAAAAAGGGCCGCGATGGAAGCGCCGCCGCTGGCCAGCGAATATACGATCAGGACATTGCTGGGCGGGATGATCAGGCCGGTGGTGGCGGAGGTGATATTTACGGCTGCGGAGTAGTCCTTGTCGTAGCCTTCTTTTTCCATGGCCTCGCCCATGAAGCTGCCGATAGCAGAAGCGGCCGCAACCGCTGATCCGGCAATCGCGCCGAAAAGCATGGCGGCCAGTATATTGACGTGGGCCAGCCCGCCGGGCAAGGCGCCTACGATCGTTTTGGCAAAATCGATCAGCCGCCGGGCAATGCCGCCGCGATTCATGATCTGCCCGGCCAGGATGAAGAAGGGTATCGCCAGCAGGGCAAAGCTGTCGAGCCCCGTAGCCATGCGCTGCGCAACCGTCGTGAAAGCAGGAATGACCGGGATACTGACCAGCATCGTCAGTAAACTGCTGATGCCGATGCTCCAGGCGATGGGCATTCCGATACCCAGTAAAATGATGAAAGAAAGGACCAGAATCAATACCTCCATAGCGTCTTATCTCGTTGGCACGACGAGGTCGTGGACTTTGTAATAAACAATCAAAAGGCCGCTGAGCGGAATAGCCAGGTAGACCAACGACATGGGAATGCGCAGCGCGGGCGACAGCTGGCCCAGCTTTTGGGTGATGTAAATTAGTCGCAGGCCGCCGATAACCAGCACCGAAAAGGCAAACCCGGCAATCATGACCTGGATGAAAAACTGCAGGCGCCGGCGGGCGCTAGCACTCAGCGAAGGCTGCAGCAAGTCGATGGCCAGGTGCTTTCGCTGTCCGGCGGCGAAGGCCGCCCCCAGCACGCCGATCCAGATAAGTAAAAAACGCGCCAGTTCCTCGCTCCAGCTGGCCTGACTGCCGATGGCGTAGCGGGTGAACACGCCCCAGAGCACGTCGAGGGTGATGACGGCCATCAGCAACACCAGAAAGCGGCTCAGTGTTCGATCGACAAGGGTTCTCATATCTCCTCTAATTGGTTTGTACCGACTGTATCCTCTGGATCAGCTCGTAGCGTTCGGGGTCGGACCGATAGCTGTCGAGCAGGCTGCGGGTTTTTTCCATAAAGGCGCTTTTGTCGGGGCGAATGATTTCGACGCCGGCTTGTTGCACCAGCGCCAGGGCTTCCGCTTCGGCCTTTTGCCACAGGTCGCGTTGATAAACCGTCGCTTCGTCGGCCGCTTCCTGCAGCCAGGCTTGTTCCTGGGCGGTGAGGTTGTTCCAGGCAACGGCGCCGATGACCAAGATGTCGGGAACGCTGGTGTGTTCGTTCAGGCTGTAGTATTTGCAGACTTCGTAGTGCCGGGAGGTATAGAAGCTGGGCGGGTTGTTTTCAGCGCCGTCTACCACGCCCTGCTGCAAGGCGGTGTACAGTTCGCCCCAGGAAATAGGGGTAGGGGCGCCGCCCAGCGATCGCACGAGGTTCATGGCGGTGACGCTTTCCTGCACCCGGATCTTCAGCCCTTCCAGGTCTTCCGGCGCTTCGATGGGGCGGTCTTTGGTGTAAAAAGAACGTTGTCCAGCGTCGAAATAGGTCAGTCCGCGCAACCAGTATTGTTCGCCCTGCAATAGAAGCTGCCGGCCTACGGGCCCGTCAAAAACGGCGTAGGCGTGTTCCCGGTCGCGGAAAATGTAGGGAAGGCTGAACACCTTGACGTTGGGAGCAAAATTTTCCATTACCGCCGCCGACACTTTGGTCATCGCCAGGCTGCCGATCTGCAGGAGCTCCAGACACTGCCTTTCGGTGCCCAACTGCTGACTGGGATAAATGTCAATAGTGAGTTTCCCCGCTGACTTTTCCGCCAGCCGTTGCGCCATAAATACCATGCCCCGGTGTACGGGGTGGTCGACGTTCAGCCCGTGGGCCAGCTTTAATGTCTTCCTGGGCGCCAGATCGCCGCAGCTCCCCATCAGCACGACCGATAGGAAGACGATACAGTACCGCCTCATTACCGGTTTTATCATAGGTTTTGCTGTTTTCGCAGTTCGCGTATCCGGGCGAGGGTTTCCCGCACCCGTTGTTCCAGGCCGTCGAAATCGCGTGCTTCCAGTATTTCTTTGGAGATCAGCTTAGAGCCCATACCCACGCAGGCGGCGCCCGCGGCGAACCACCGGCTTAAGTTCTCGGTAGTCGGCGCTACGCCGCCGGTCGGCATGATGCTCGTCCAGGGTTGCGGGCCTTTGACCGCTTTGACGAAGCCCGGACCATAGGTTCCGCCCGGAAACAGTTTTACGATCTCGCAGCCGAGTTCTTCGGCCCGGCCGATTTCCGAGAGGGTGCCGCAACCGGGAGACCAGAGGACTTTCCTGCGATTGCAGACGAGGGCGACGTCTTCCCTCAGCGAAGGCGTTACGACGAAGTTGGCGCCCAGTTGCAGGTAGAGGGCCGCCGTGCCGGCGTCCGGTACCGAGCCGACGCCGAGGATAAGTTCGGGCAGCTCTGCGGCGCAATACCGGTTCAGCTCACCGAATACTTCGTGCGCAAAATCGCCCCGGTTGGTAAATTCGAGCAGGCGGGCGCCGCCCCGGTAGCAGGCGCTCAGCACCTGCCGGCCCAGATCCGGATCGGGGTGATAATACAAAGGGACCATGCCCTGGCTGATCATCATTTCGGCGACCTGCAATCTTGAAAATCTGGCCATTGTTTTGTTTTACTTTCTGTTTTCGAACCCGCTTACCGGTCGTTTTTCCTCAGCGGCTGACGCGCCCGCTGGCGTCGCCGCCCATTAGTTTTTCCACTTCGGCGACGGTTGCGAGGTTGGCGTCGCCGTAGATCGTGTGCTTCAGGCAGGAAGCCGCTACCGCAAATTGCAGCGCCTGCTGGTCGTCCTGGTAGTGAAGCAAGCCGTAGATCAGGCCGCCCATAAAGCTGTCGCCGCCCCCCACGCGGTCCACGATGTGCGTGATCTGATAGGTCGGCGCCGACAATAGCTGCGAGCCGTTGTACAGTACGCCCGACCAGGTATTATGGGAAGCGCTGATGCTGCCGCGCAGGGTGATGATCACTTTTTGGGTGCGTGGAAAGCGTTCCATGAGCTGCCGGCAAACCGACTGGTAGGCGGCCGCGTCGATGGTGTCGCCACGGGTGACGTCCACGCCTTCCGGATGGATGCCGAAGTGTTTCTCCGCATCTTCTTCGTTGCCCAGCAGAATATCGCAACCGGCTACGAGATCGGGCATCACCTCCGAAGATCTTTTGCCGTAGGTCCACAGGTTTTTGCGGTAATTGAGGTCGCAGGAAACGGTGATGCCTTTGCGGTTGGCTATTTCGATCGCTTCCCGGCAGGCGTTGGCGGCGCCCTGGGAAAGCGCGGGCGTGATGCCGGTCCAGTGGAACCATTGCGCATCGGCGAATACGGCCTCCCAGTCGATCATTCCGGCGTCGACGGTGGCCATGCCGCTATGAGCCCGGTCGTAAATGACCTTGCTGCCGCGCGTCACGGCGCCCATCTCCAGGAAATAGATGCCGAGGCGCTCCCCGCCGCGGATGAGGTGGCTGACGCCCACGTTCCGTTTTCGCAATTCCATGACGGCGCATTCCCCGATGTCGTTGTCGGGAATGCGGGAGACGAATTCTACCGGTAAACCGTAATTGGCGAGGGATACGGCGACGTTGCTTTCCCCGCCGCCGTAGATCACTTCGAAAGCGCCGGCCTGGCTGAATCGCCGGTGGCCGGGCGGCGTCAGGCGAAGCATGATTTCGCCGAAGGTTATGATTTTTTTCATGAGAAGCGGAAATAATTTTTGGCGTTGAAGTAACAAATGTCGCGGGCGATGTGGCCGATCCAGTCCGGGTCGTGCGGCAAGCGACCGCGTTCGACATCCCGGCCGAAGAGGTTGCACAGCAGGCGTCGGAAATACTCGTGCCGGGGGTAGGAGAGGAATGAGCGGCTGTCGGTCAGCATCCCGATAAAGCTGCTGAGCAGTCCCATGTTGGACAGGGTGTTGAGCTGTTTTTCCATGCCGTCGAGCTGGTCGAGAAACCACCAGGCCGAACCGTATTGCATTTTGCCTTTGATCGTGCCGTCATTGAAATTGCCGGTCATGGTGGCGAAAACCTCGTTATCGCGGGGGTTGAGGTTGTACAGGATGGTTTTTGCCAGTTTATTCTCATTGTCCAGTCGGTCGAGGAAGTGCGCCAGCGAACGCGCCTGGCTGAAATCTCCGATACTATCGAAGCCGGTATCGGGGCCCAGGGTGCGCAGTGCGCGGGTGTTGGTGTTGCGCAGCGCGCCCAGGTGAAACTGTTGCGTCCAGTCGAGCGCATGGTACATTCGCCCCAGGTGGTAGAGGATGGCCGATTGGTACTGGCGGCTTTCTTCATCGGTTACCGTCTGGCCTGCGAGGCGCTGTTTGAAGATCCGGTTTACATCGTCCCTCCGAAAGCCGTTCGCCGGTAAGTGTTCCAGGCCGTGGTCGGAAAGGCGGCAGCCCAGGCCGTGGAAGTAGGCCATTCGTTTTTGCAGGGCGTGGATCAGGTCGTCGAATTCTTTGATCGTCGTCTCGCTGGTCCGACCTAACCTGCGAATGTATTTCGGGAATCCTTCGCGGCCGATGAGAACGGCCGGATCCGGTCGAAAAGTGGGCAGCAGCATCAGGTCTTCATCTGCGTCCTGAAACTGTTGATGGAAGGATAGCTCGTCGGCGGGATCGTCGGTGGTGCAGACCACTTCTACATTCATTTTCGCGAGCAGGCTGCGCACTGCGAAGGCCGGCCTGGCCAATTGTCGATTACAGGCCTCGTAAATTTCCCTGGCGTTTTCAGGTTTCAGGAATTCGTCGATACCGAAATACCGCTTAAGCTCGAGATGCGTCCAGTGGAAGAGCGGGTTGCGCAGGGTGTAGGGGACGGTGGCGGCCCAGTGTTCGAACTTTTCCCAGTCATCGGCATCGCCGGTGATATATCGTTCGTGGATACCGTGGGTGCGCATGGCGCGCCATTTGTAATGGTCGCCCTTCAGCCAGATCTGGGTCAGGTTCTCGAACTGTTTGTTCCGGCAAATCTCATCGGGCGGCAGGTGGCAGTGGTAGTCGATAATGGGCAGGTCCTCGACGTACTCGTGATACAGGGTGCGCGAAAAATCGTTCTCCAGGAGAAAATCATCGTGCAGAAAAGCGGTAGCCGGCGAGGTGGAAGGTGTATGCATTGGTCAAGCGTTTATCAGATGATTAGTTGGTAAGCTGCTGTAACAGACCCGCTTCCAGGCCGCGCAGTTCGGCGAGTCCGGTCAGACGACCGATCAGGGTGTATCCGGGGTTCGTTTTTCTGTGGAAGTCGTCCAGCAACCGGTGCCCGTGGTCGGGGCGCATGGGCAATTCTTCCGATCGGCTTTGTTGCTCGCGCAGTAGGGCGGTCATGACGGCGGGCATATCTACGTCCCCGTCCAGGTGGTTGGCCTCGAAAAAGTTGCCTGCATCATCGCGGCGGATATTTCGCAAGTGAACAAAATGAATGCGTTCGGCGAATTCGGCCACCATGGCCGGCAGGTCGTTGTCGGGACGCACGCCGAAAGAACCGGTGCAAAAGCACAGCCCATTGGCGGGGCTGTCGACCGCCCGGAAGAGCAACCGCAGGTCTTCGGCAGTGCTCACTACCCGCGGCAGCCCGAGGATAGGATAGGGGGGATCATCGGGATGGATCACCAGCCTGACGCCGGCGGCTTCGGCGGCCGGCGTCACTGTTTCCAGGAATTGGATCAGGTGGTCTCGTAGTTTCCGGGCGTCAATATGTTGGTAGGCGGCGAGGGCCTCGCCAAAATCACTTAAACGATACGCTGCTTCGGCGCCGGGCAGGCCTGCGATGATATTGCTGGTCAATTGTTCTTTTTGGGTTTCGCTGAGCCGGTCGAAAAAAGCGTCGGCGCTTGCGGCTTCCGCAGCGGGGATCTCCCTTTTAAACAGTCGGTATTCAAAAGCGGCGAGGGCTGCTTTTTCGAAGCGCAGCGCGGCGTGATGATCGGGCAGCTGGTAGTCGAGGTCGGTCCGGGTCCAGTCGAGTACCGGCATAAAATTATAGGTCACCGTACGAATGCCGTTGCGGCCGAGCAGCTGCAGACTTTCGCAGTAGTTGTCGAGGTGCGCCCGCCAGTCGCCGGTCTGTTGTTTTATGGCTTCCGACACCGGCAGGCTTTCGACGACTGTCCATTCCAGGCCGGCTGCTTCAATTTCCCGTTTGCGCGCCTGTATTTCCGGTTCTTCCCATACGGCGCCGTTGGGGATGTGGTGCAGGGCGGTTACGATACCCCGTGCTCCGGTTTGCCGGATTTCCCTCAAAGCAATAGGATCTCCGGGTCCGAACCAGCGCCAACAAGGTTTCAGTTTTTTCATGGTTTGATGCATTGTTTTAAACCCCGCTGAATGCGGAGAACCCTCCGTCGACGGGGATGACGGCGCCGGTGACGAACCGGGCCCCGTCGCTGCACAGCCAGTTGACGGCGCCGCAGAGCTCCCAGGGGTCGCCGAACCGGCGCATGGGGGTATGCTCGATAATTTTTTTGCCCCGCTCGGTCAGTGAGCCGTCGGCTTTCAGGAGCAACGAGCGGTTTTGTTCGGCTACGAAAAAGCCCGGGGCGATGGCGTTGACCCGGACACCTTCGCCGAATTTCGCGGCCATTTCGACGGCGAGCCAGCGGGTCAGGTTTTCGACTGCGGCTTTGGCGGCAGCGTAGCCGAGCACCCGGGTAAGGGGGCGCTGCGCCGCCACCGAAGAAATATTGATGATGCAGCCGGATCGCCGGTCGGCCATCGTTTCGCCAAAAGTCAGGATCGGCAGCAGCGTTCCTTTGAGGTTGAGAGCGGCGACCTGATCGAATGCGTCGATCGAAAGGTCGAAGAGGCTTTGCGACGGCAGAATCGTAGCGCCGGCCTGGTTGCCGCCGGCGCAGTTGATGAGGATATCGGCTGCGCCCCAGGCGTCGATGAGGGCCTGGCGGGCGGCCAGCAGCTGTTCCTTTTCCACTACGTCGGCCGTCAGGGCCAGTGCGGAACCGTCGCGGAGCGAGCGCACGGTATGCGCCACCTTTTCGGGGCTGCGCCCCAGGACCGCTACCCGGGCGCCGGCCTGCACCAGCCCCGCCGCGATAGCGCTGCCCAAAACACCGCTGCCGCCGGTGATGACGGCTGTTTTTCCTTGCAGATCGTAGAGGTTTTTCATCGCATTGTATATCCGGCCTGAAACATCGATCAATAGACGCGCCGGAGTCCGCTTTACCCTGAAATAAACCGGCTATAATTCGCAATTCGGCGGAATAATCAATGGTATCGCAGTTCTTTGCGCAGATGGATCAGCGACCTGCGCATGTGGGTCTCGACGGTCTTGATGGAAATATCGAGAAATTCGGCGATTTCCCGGTATTTCATTCCCCTTTCTTTACACAATCTGAAAATATAACGTCCTTTGGGGGGCAGGCTGTCGATCGCCGACTGCACCTTGGCGTCCAGCTCTTTGCCGATGATCTGATCGGCAGGCGAACAATAGCCCGATTGGTAGTCTTGTTTGATCTCGCCGTTGAAAGGCCGTTCCCTCGCCATTTTGCGCAGGTAGTCGATGGCCTGGTTGCGCACCGCGGAATACAGATAGTGTTTTACCTTTTTGTTGATGGCGAGGGCGTCGCGGTTCTTCCAGATGCGAATGAAGACATCCGAGACGACCTCTTCCGATCGGTGAGGGCAATGGACCAGTCGACAAACCTGATGGCATAAGACCGCGTAGTAGCGGTCAAATAACTTTTCGAATGCCCGGTAGTCATCCTGGCGCCGGACCAGATCAAGTAGTTCCTCATCCGCCGGGCCCTGATGATTAGCGGATATGGTCCGAATTTCCTGATTAGGCAGTGAAGAGGTGCTGTACATACTACTGGTGTATTGGTTAGAGGATAATGCAATCGGTTGCACAAAAGATTTATTGAATTATTCGGTTTTATTTTCTGTTTTTGCAGTCCGCTTCAGGGAGGAAGCCCGGGTGATGAGCTGTGGTGCGAGCACTGTTTTACGGGCGATTCCATCTTTATCCTTTGCCAGTACTTCCGCCAAAAAAAGATCAGCGGCGATCTGGCCCATTTTTTCGCTATGTTGGTCGACGGTAGTCAGCGCCGGTTCGACGAAAGAAGTAAACGGTTCATTGGCGAATCCCACCAGCGCCATTTGCCCGGGGATATCGAAGCCTTCCGCCTTCAGAATTTGCATGGCGCCGATGGCCGCCCAGTCGCTGGCTGAAAAAACGGCATCGGGCAGGCGGGGAAGTTGCAGCAGTCGCCGCATGTTCTCCCGGCCATTTTCCACTTCCTGGTTGCTTTCAATGATCAGCGCCGGATCGATGGGCAACCCGTGCGCTCGCAGGGCGGCCCGGTAGCCTTCCGTACGGTTTTTGTAAATGTTGATGTGTTGTTGGCCGGCAAAGTGGGCGATTCGCCGGCAGCCTTGCCCGATGAGGTGTTCGGTAGCCTGATACGCGCCGAGGTAATCGTCGACGACGATGGCACTGGTCAGCAGTTCCTCATTGATCCGGTCAAAAAGGATCAGCGGGATATCTTTTTGCTTGATGCGCAGAAAGTGATCAAAACGCGTGGTTTCCTTGGCGATGGAAGCGATGATGCCGTCGACCTGCGTTTTCATCAGCGCCTCGATGTTGGATCGTTCGATTTCTTCACTATCGTTAGACTGGGTGATCATGACATTGTACCCGGCGCGGTTGGCGACTTGCTCGATACCGCGCACCACCGAGGCGAAGAAACTGCGGTTGGCGGTGGGCACCATGACGCCGAGAATATGTGTTTTGCCGCTGCGCAGGGCCGCCGCAATACCGTTGTGCTGGTAGTTGAGTTCGGCAGCCATTTTGCGTACGGCCTGTTTGGTGCGTTCGCTGATGCGCGGATGGTTGCTCAACGCCCGCGAAACGGTGGACGGCGTAATGTCCAGCCGCTTGGCAATATCGTAAATGGTCGATCTTTCTTTTCGCATCGGTTAGGTGGTGCAATCGGTTGCATAAACATAAGAAACCCCGGCGGGTTAACCTAGAGATTTTAGCTTTTTTTTCGGCAAAATCGCAATACCGTGTGGCGGTTATCGTAAAACGCCAATTTTAATTTGAAGCAAACGGTTGCATTTTGCAATAAAAATGGGTAGGGGTGACAAAAAAGCCGTCCAACTGTACAGTTGGACGGCTTTGCCGGCCCGCAAAGGTCGCGGTAGACAGCGTTTAGTGTTTGATAATTTTGCGACTGCTGACCGTACCTTGCTCATCGACCAGCGTCAGCAGGTAAGTTCCGGGAGGCAGGCTCGACAAGTCGACCGTGGTGATGGCGTCTCTGGCGGCGAACGATTGGATCACTTTACCGGTCAGGTCCAGGATCATCACGCGGTCGAGGGCCGCCTCGTTCAGGTTTTGAATGACCAACTGATTGACTACCGGGTTGGGATAGAACAAGATGTTGTTTTCGACGAACAATTCCGAAGCCGGGGTGAAGCCGGACTGGTCGGCGCCGATGGCCTGCCCTTCGTCGCCGGCCGTGCGCGAAAGGGCGTCAAACGAATAGGCGTAATCGTGCATGGTCCGGTAGCGGTCGACTCCCGAAGTGAGTTGGGAAAGGTCGGGATCGGCGGTGAGGTTGGACATATCCCAGGGGCCGGCTTCCGGTACTTCGTTTCCGCCGCTGGTGTCCTGGGCGACGGCAATGACAAACTGAGTAGGAGTCACCGGGGCGTTGAAAAATTCGAGTTCTTCGTCTAAATTGGTGTCACCGGTTCCGGTAGCGTCGATGGCGGCCTGAACTTGGAGGTCGAAAACGAAATTCTCCATAGACACCAGTTCGTTGCCGTCGTTGTCGGTGGCCGGCAGGTTGTCGATCAGTTCCTGGTCGAGGTGGAAGTTGTTATGGCTTACCAGGATGTTGGTTTCTCCGTCAATGAAGGTGTCGATCATCACCACGAAGCGGGCGTCGGCGAGGGTGTCCTGTCCTTCGGCCGGACGACCCAGGAAAATGCCGTTGTAGACGATATTATTGGTCATCTCCAGGTTCTGGATCTCGCCGAAAGAAAAGCCGTACTGTCCGCTGGACCAGAAGGTATTTTGATTAAGTCGGGCCCAGTTGATAGAGGACCCGCTGCCGTCGCGGTACCAGCGGCTGGTCACCTGATCGATGAAGCAGTTTTCGATCCATAGCGTATCGACCGGCACCCCGCGGTTGTCGATGAAGCGTCCGTTATCCGGGTTGGTCGGACGGCCCATGCGGTTGAAGTGAGAGTTGGTCAGGTAGATTTTAGGGTTGTCGCCCTGCACCCGGAAGCCTGCCTGGCCGCACTCGGTCCAGATACAATCGTCGATAACGATGCGGGAGTCATCGGAGTTGATGCGCAGGAGGCGGTTGTTGTAGCTCCCCAGGATATCCCGGCCGGAGAGGTGGATACCCTCCATGGTCAGGTCGCCGGTCCCGTTAATGCGGAAGATCTGGCTGACGGGGTCGGCGCCCGAGTCGACCAGCAGATAGGGGCGGGCGCCGTCACCTTCTTCCGCCTTGATATGCAGGTGGAAATCGGAAAATTCGATGGAGCCCGTCAGGACGTAGGGGAATCCGCGCCGCAGGACGTAAACCCGGTTGGGGTCGATGCGGTCGCCGTTGGGTAAGGTGTCTCCGGCGATCGCCGAATTGATCACGCCGGGCGCGCCGGGTTCAATAATCAGCTCCGACTGAGCGGGAAGCCAATGCCATATAGCCGCCAGGGCGAAAAATGTAAAGATCACTTTTTTCATAGTAGCAGTTTTTTTTTGAGCAAAATGTTGTGATTGAATGTATGTAGCTGAAGATCTTTTATTTAAGCCGGTACAAAACGCCGAAGTCGGCGGTGGCGCCGAAGAACTCTTCTTCCTGGAGTAACTGGGCAGCGCCCTGAATAGACCGTTCGGGCGTATTGGTCAGGTTATTGACGTTAAACAGCAGGGTCCAGCGTCCTTGCTTATCGAGGCGTTGCCGGAAAGCCAGGTCAAAGCGAGTGAATTCATCGTCGAAGAAATCCAGTTCGGGAATGCGCTGTACGCCCGAGCCGGTGCGTCCCACGCCCGGGTTGCCCGGCGAAAGTACTTCTCCCTGATAGGTCATGGTCACCCGCCCGGAAAAGCCGCCGATCTCGTAACCCAGCGAAAGGTTGGCGATGAGGTCGGCCTGCCCCACGATAGGGCCGGAGCGCAGCGTATCGAGCACGGTGGTGACGAAGAAGGGCGGTTCGGGAATAAATTCGGTGTTTACCTCGAATAGCGGGTAGAAGGTATTGGACTGGGCTAGGGTTAAGTTGGCGCCCAGGACGATGCCTCGCCACAGGCCGCTCAGGGACCGGAAGTTGGCTTGCAGGTCAAACTCCATGCCGTGCACCGTAGAAACCCTGTCTACATTCGCCGGTTCGTTGAGGGTATAGCCCTGGAAAATACCGCCGTCCTGAATAGCGCTGGTGCCTACGTAGTCGATATTCAGCAACTCTTTGTAGAAAGCACCGATGGTAAACAGGCCGAAGCGGTTGTAAAAAGAGAGGAATGCGTCGTAGTTCCAGACCGATACGTGCTCGAGGTCGGGCTTGCCTCGGCTGATGATCTGCTCGCTGTTGTTGACGCTCTCCCAGGGCACCAGGTTGAAAAAGTTGGGCCGGGCCAGGGATTTGGTTACGGCAGCCCGGAGGTCCATCCACTTGGTAAACTTGTAGCGTGCGTGCAGCATGGGCAGCCATTCGGTATAGCCCTGCGAGGCTTCCACGTCGACGAGGTCGAGGAAGCCGGTGCCGCCTTCGTCCAGGTCCACGGGGCTGCCCCGCCGGCTGGAATAATTTTGACGGGTGTCTTCCATGCGCAACCCGCCCAGCAGCATGAAGCGCGGGCCGAAGTTGACCTCGGCCATCAGGTAGGCGGCGTAGATCTTTTCGTTGGCGTCGTAGTCTTCCAGGTCGCGCTGGTTGTTGAGCAGAAAGCGGTCCTGGTAGCGCTGGTAAAAGGCGTCCGTCTTATCCGGGTCGAGGTGGCCCTGGTAGTCGATGAGGTCGCCGGGTTGCAGGTTGGCGCCGAACAATTCGTTGTAAGCATCCAGGTTCAATCCCTCCAGGCTGGAAGTCAAGGAATCGCGTATTGCCGGCGATCCGGGCAGGATGTCGAATTGGCCGTCGAAAAACTGATCGTTGGTGTAATCGCCGATAAAGTTGCCTATGAGGATCTGACTGCCGGTTTTAGTGAGGAAAAGATTCGGAAAATCGATGGCGGGGTTTTCGTCTCCGTTCAAGTAAGGGCGAATGAAGTATTCGGTGAAGTCCGCCCCGCGGTCCACTTCCCGGTATTTTCCGCCCGTTTTCAGGTAGCCTGCGATTTTACCGGGCAGTTTGAAGTCGTATTGCAGGTCGAGTTGAAAGGTAGCGCGATCTTCCGTCACCAGGGTCTCTACGGTCTCCATGCTGCGCAGGCTGGTGTTGAGTAGGTTGTTTTTGTAGATGCCGGGCACGACGTTGAGATCGGTTTCGTTGGCCACCGAGCCATTGGTAGCGGCCAGTTCCCAAAACTGGGCGCGCAGCGAATAGGGGGTTTCCTGGCGAGAAGAGGAGTAGGAGCCTCGCCATTCTACTGTCAAGGCGCCGACGTGGTGTTCGCCGGAGAGGGTATTCGAGTAAACGGTAGTGGATCGCTCGCGGCGGCGCACATCGAAACGCTGTTCGTTGTCGGAAACCCGGAAGCGACGGCGATAGCGTACGTCGTCGCGGTTGAGCCGGCTGACGTTGGAACTCAGCAGGAAGGTGTGGTTTTTGTTGATCTCATAATCGAGGGTAACCGTTCCGCCGTATCGCACCCGGTCTTCCAGCCGGTCACCCAGGTTGAGGGTGGCGATCTGGATGATCGGTTCGCCGTTATCCGGACTGGTGCCGACGAATTCGTAGTCGGAGGTCAGGAACTCATTACTGCGGTTGACGCGCTGGTAGTTTCCGGTCAGGATGACGCCCATTTTATTGCCGAGAATCCGGTTGCTGATGCTGCCGCTGCCCCGGAACTGGCCGAAGTCCTGCTTGAGGTCGTTGTACCCCCCCAGCAGTCGCAGCAGGCCTTTCCAGCCCTCGTCGGCTTTGCGGACGGTGAAGTTGACGGCGCCGCCGACGGCGTCGCCGTCCATATCGGGGCGGAGGGCTTTGAACAATTCGATGCCTTCCAGGGCGTCGGAGGAGATCATGCTCAGATCTACCGAGCGGGTTTGATCATCGGTGGACGGCAATCGTTCTCCGTTGATGGTTATGGCGTTGAAGCGTGGCGAGATTCCCCGGATGGATACCTGCTGGCCTTCACCGGCGTCCCGGTAAACGGAAACGCCGGCGAGGCGTCCGACGCTTTCCGCCGCATTCTGGTCGGGTAGTTCCTGCAGGCGCTCCTTGGAAACGACGTTGACAATGGTGTTGGAGTTGAGCTGCTGGTTTATGGCAGCCCGTTGTCCGGTGGCCTGGCCCATCACGACTACCTCGTCGAGGGTGGTTCCTTCGCCGCGCAGTACGACGTTGAGTTCGATCTCTTCGCCGGCGGCAACCGTTACTTCCCGGGTTTCGGTGACGTATCCCAGGTAACTGAATTGCACCTCGTGCGTCCCGGCGGGTACGTTGGTCAATCGGTAGCGGCCATCCAGGTCGGTGTTTGTGCCGATGTTCAAATCGACGATGGCGACGTTGGCAAAACCCAACGGTTCTTTCAGGTTCCCGTCGGTGACTTCTCCGTAAATGATCCCCCTTCCCTGGCTAAAACCAGCAGCGGCAAACAGAAAAAGGGTGAGAATGATTCCCGAGGCTCGAATTATGCGTAGCATGCTGTGTCGATTTGATAATGCAACCCATTGCACAACGGATACAGGCAATTAAATTTTGGAATCACTACCTTGACGGTAAGAATCTTTTTTCCCCTTACAACTCGCAGCAAAAAATTTGGTGATCAATAAGTTAAAATTTTTTAGCAGGCCAGCGTTTCTTAACCTTTTCAAATCGAACGAATTGCAGTCGCCGCGTCTAAAAAAGCGGGTTCGAAAGTGATCCCGAGGCCCGGGCCGCGCGGAACGCGAATTTTACCATCGACGGGCTTCAGCGGAACATCGGGCGCATGGACGGGGTAGCGGTCTTTATCGCCCTTATACTCTTGGTAAGGGCCGATATTGGGCACGCAAGATGCAAAATGGAGCATATTTAAGAAGCCCATTCCCGAGCCGGAGATATGCGGCGTGCAGGGCATGCCCAATGCATGAGCCATCCGCGCAATGCGAATGGACCGGATCAGGCCGCCGAAAAAAAGCAGGTCCGGTTGGACTATGGAAAGTATTTCGTGATCCAGCAACCACATGAACTGCCGCATGCTCACCTCTTCTTCGCCACCGGCAATGGGCACATCCAGCGCATTCGCGACGGCCTGTGTCTCTTCGTAATGGTCGAAAGGACACGGCTCTTCAAAGAAATCCGTCCCGTACGCTTCCAGTATCCTGCCGATCTCGATGGCCATAGCTACGTCGTACGATCCATTGGCGTCAGTATAAATGGTGGCGTCGTCCCCCAGCGCCTGGCGCACCAGAGGGATCAGCGCCTTATCCCGGCGGGTAGAAGCCGCGTCATAGCGCATCCGCGCTCCCAGCCGGTACTTGACGGCTCGGGCGCCCGATTTTTCGATCAGGCTTTGCAGGTGTTCCACTTCTGCTTCCGGGCGGTTGCCGCGGTTGCCGCTGGCGTAGTAGATGGCTACTTCCTCCCTTACCCTGCCGCCCAACAGGGCGCCGATGGGCTGGCCGGAAATTCGGCCCAGCAGATCCAGGACGGCCAGCTCGACGTAAGCGACACCCACCCAGAAAGCTAATCCCTGCCATTTGTAATTCAACTTGCCAATGTAGACATCCCGGTCGATGATCCTTTCCAGGTCTCTGGCGTCTTTCCCTGCTACGATGGGGGCGATCCGGTTGAGGATAATGGGGTAGATATTGGTAATGTATTTTTTGGTGTTGAGCGCATATCCGGCGGCGCCGTCTTCGGAGGTGACGCGGGTGAAATAGTGTTTTCCGCTTTGCAGCAATTCGACCGACCGGATGACGATGGGCGATCGAAGGTGGTCTTTTTTTAATACGGGGGTCTCCAGAATGCGCCGGAATTGCTCCAGCCTGGGGGATGGCGCGTACGGGCGCCGGGTATTGTTTCCGGACCGACGGCACCCGGCCAGCGCCGCGCCCAGGGTCAGGCCGGCAGTCTTCAGAAAATTTCTTCTGTGGTGGGTTTTATTCTTCATAAGCGAAAAAACGGTGTGAAGGCAAGACGTAAGGCGGGTGATCTCGCCCTTACTCCAATGGCGGTTCGGGGGCAGCGGAGTAAGGGTAGGTTACGATAGCCGGCGTCACGGTACTGAAAAAGAAAACCAGTTTCTCGATTCCCCAACCACCGGGGCCGAGGCTGTCAAATAAACAATCGATGACTAAAAAGCTCAATCGACGCAATTTTTTATCCAGGCTCGGCCTTGCGGGCGCCGGCGCCCTGGCGCTGCCCGCGGAGGCCTGGGGGCATTCGTCACCGGGCCGGCCAGGCAGCGCCGACGTCAAAATTTCGGACGTCAAAACTTTCAAAATAAAAAAAGCCATCCTGGTAAAAGTAGAGACCAATGCCGGGGTCTCCGGCTGGGGGGAATCCAGCCCGAATAGCCGGGAGGTGATCGAGTCGTTTATCCATCACCGCATGAAAGCGCTGATCATCGGCCGTAGTCCTTTTGATGTCGAGCCGATCTGGGACCGGTTATTCTGGGAAAACCACGACCTCGGGCCCGGTGGCGCGCTGCCTTACGCCATCGCCGGCATCGACCTGGCCTTGTGGGATATTATGGGGAAACTGCTCGACCAGCCCGTTTACCAACTCCTGGGCGGGCAATACCGGAAAGAGATGACCGCCTACGGCGGCATTCCGCTCCGGGGAGGCAATATACCCGTTGCCGAAGCGGTAGAAAGAGCGCTGCGGCTCGCCGAAAAAGGGTTTAAAGTAATCAAATTGCGGATGCAGATCCGGGAATATAATCTCGACCCCGTTCCCGATCCGACCTTGCCCTTCTATACCGCTATCCGCGAGGCCCTGCCCGACGATGTGGAACTATTCGTCGACCCGAATGAAGGTTACACCGCGGCGCGGGCCATCCAGATCGGTAAGGCCCTCGAACGGATGGGAATGAAGTACTTCGAAAGCCCGTGCCCGCTGGAGAACCATCGCGATACCGCGGAAGTCGTGAAAGCGCTGACCATTCCGGTCATGGCGGGAGAAAAGTGCTATACCCGCTGGCAATTCCGCGATCTAATCCTGCAAGGCAATCCCGATATCCTTCAGCCCGACCTGATAAAAGCGGGCGGGATCACGGAAGTCAAAAAAATAGCGACCCTGGGGCAGGTCTTCTTTAAGGCGATAGCGCCGCACAACACCAAACCGACGCTGGGCACGGCGGCGGCGCTGCACCTGACGGCCTCGGTATCCAATGCCGGGCCGTTCATTGAATTCATCGAAACGGAGCGCTACGAGGAGGTGCTCAGTGTTTTCGAAAACCAGATCGAATTCAAGGATGGCAAACTGCGGACGCCCGAAGGCCCGGGCCTGGGCCTGATCGTCAACGAGAAGAAACTGGCGGCGCTGGCGGAATAAAGCCTGTATGAGGGGGTCGTCGTCACCGGCCTGAAACGGAAAGCGGCGCCGCTCAGTCATTCGGACGGGGGCGCGGCGCGATCGACAACTCCGTCAGCCGGCCGGGAGGAAGGTCCAGTGATATTTTATGCCCGGCTTCTTCGATTGCGATTTCCTGTATCGGTTCTCCATTCAAAGTCACGGTATACCGGCCGGCATCCAAACCCCACAGTCGGGCGATCACCGACTGGGGCGCCGCAGCATGGTTGAACAGGGCGACCCGGAGGTGGCTGCGGGAATGGTCCTCTACCAAGGCCGAGAACCCCTTTTGTGTCGCGTGCCAGGTTACCGCCATGTAGGGAGACGTGCCGCCGTGGATCATATCACCGGTCAGCATCGCTTTGAGGATATCGGACGCCAGGCGACGAAAAGCCGTACTGTCGGCAGCGGGAATGCGGTCTGTAAACCAGGCGTCGGACGTTTGCATGGGCCAGTTGTAATTCAGGTCTTCGCACAGGTTTTCCAGGCCCTTCAGGAGGGCGTTGGTGTCACCGTTTATCCGGTATTTTATGTAAGGAGAACCATACCGGACGATGAGGCTGTCGTAGTCCGTCCGGCCGGTAAGGATACGCCATTGGCCGGCCAGGGCCCCGAATCCGCTACGGCGGGCGAACCGGGCGGCTGCCCAGCCCGGCGAACCGGGCTCGCCTCCTGCCTCCCGGTATTTGTCGACGAGCTGGAAAACGGCTTCCACGGGGTAGAGCAGAGCTTCGTCGCGGGTGAACTGCCACAGGAAGAGCATCTGGTCGAGCAGCATTACGTCCCCTCTGAAGTCGTAATACGCCCAGAACATATTGGCTTCGTACCAATTGTTTTCGTCGCCGTTGACCGCCCCGTCCGAAAGGCGGTAGGAGGCGGGGAGCAAGCCTTTGGGTTTTCCTTTTTCGGTTCCCGCCGCTAGTTTGACCCAGCTTTTCGTCCAGCGGTATAATAGGTCGCGCACGTAATCGTCGTCGGGATATCGCCACAGGTAGTAACGCAATACCTTGGTGGTGCGGGTATTGTAGGCGAGGTCGCGGTTGCGGGGCGGCCGTTCGTCGATTGCCCGGCTCGAGTACCAGCTCGAGCGGAAGAAGAGGTCGCCCTCCGGATCCAGGCCTGTCCAGAGGGTGTCCATTAAGTAAGCCGTAGGCAATGCGCGACGGTGCAGCTGCGGGTTGTCGGAAGCGGCGATCAGGAGCGGAGCGGTGTCGGAGATAAACTCCGAGGAATGCTCTACATCGTCGATGTTTTTGGCGAAGCCGTTTGCTACTTCGTCGCTGTACCAAACGCCGTCGGCCAGCCTTTTCAGGCCCAGGATCGCAATGGAGTCTCCTGTGTAGAATAGCGGGTACCAGAAGCGCAGCGCCTCGACGTCGTCGCCGTATTTACCGCCCATCTCACCGTTGGGCGCCTGTCGGTCGAGCACCCAATAGTGTACTAACCGGCGCAATCGTTCCAGGGCAATCACCTGCGCTTTTGACCAGGCCGGCGCCGCCGGATGAACGACGACATCGGGGAAGGGATTGGGAAAAAGCTCGCCACTGTACATACGCAGGAGCGTATCGCGCGGGAAGCGCGCCCGCAGTCTTTTCAAATCTTGCCGGGCGATCCGGTTGTCGGGTTCGTGGCCGTACTCCAGGTAGAGGTGGTGCATCAGGCGAATGCGCAACCATAGGGCGCGTTCGTAGAGCGGATGTCGGTCTTGTTGCACGATGGGTTCGAGCAGCATGACCGCCTGCTGGAATTTCTGGATCATCGACATGCGGTGCCGGTTGGTGCTCCATTGCCAGCCGCGGTAATTTTTCAGCTTTTCCGCCAAATGCAGCCAGCTTGCTTCCTGGTAATACTTGAACGCCCAGGCGTCTTGCGGGTCCTGGCGAAGGCCGGCGAACAAATTGTCCAGCAGCGGCTCCAACGGCAAGGGGTTATGGTCGAATCTGCCGTAGGCGTGCAGCATTTCGAGCAGCCAGGTGTGTCGGGGCCCTCGTTCGGCAGCAGCGGTCATTTGGCGGATGATGTGCGCAGCCAGCAGGCGAATGCTGTCTTCCCCTCCCGTCAGCTTCACTTCCAGTTGACCACCGGCAACCGATACCGGACCTCGCCATATTTTTACCTGGGGGTTAATGGTTTTCGTCGGCACGGGATTGCCGCGCACGGGATGCAGGTCATTGTCGCTGGTCTCGTCCTGGACAGCGATTTTCCAGGTAGACGTCATTTCCAGTCCGGTGCTGAGAAAAAGCTGCAGCTCGTAGTCGCCGTCCGGAAGCGTCATTTGCCAGTGTAAGTCTGGGCCGACCACCCCGTCCAGCCATTCCGGGGGGCGCCAGGCGCCGTATCCGGGGGTGTAAAAGGCGCCGATGGGAGGGTCGATCCATTCGAAACCGGCGGGATGTTGGTAGTCGTCGTTTTTCTCTTCGCCGAAGTCGAGCGTATACACTTGCGCCGGCAAGGCGCCGCACCAACAGACGCACCACAAGAAGACCGAAAATATACCGTTGTGTATCATGCTCACAAAGACGGCGAAAACAGCGCTTACCCTTATTGCTTCCCGTCTGTTTTTAGTCGTAGTTCTTTGTCAGTATTTGCTGCTTTTTGATCGTCTGTTTTCGGAAACAGCTGATGGGGAAACGATATCATTTTGCCCCGAAAGGAACGGTAATCTATTTTTTGTTATGAAAATCGGATGCATTGGATTGATTGCAGCAGCGCTGTGCTGCAGCCGGCCGGCCTCGGGGCAGGAGCCGCCCAACTTCCTCGTACTCATTGCCGATGATCTGGGGTGGCGCGACCTGGGTTGCTACGGCAACCCTTACATCGAGACGCCCCACCTGGATCGGCTGGCCGCCGAAGGCGTACAATTCGAAAATGCTTTTCTGACTACGCCCCAATGCAGTCCTTCCCGCATCAGCATGCTGACGGGCAGATATCCGCACGCTACCGGCGCCGAGGACTTGCACATTCCTTTGCCCGACAGCTTGCGGATCGTACCGCATTTTCTGCGCGAGCAAGGATACTTCAGCGGGTTGTTGAAAAAATCACACCTCGGGGAAAATGGTGACCGTCAGTTTGATTACCTTTCCCCTTCACTGGACGAATTTTCTGCATTTCTGGATCAGGCGGGCGATCGTCCTTTTTTTCTCTGGGTGGGATTCACCGACCCCCACCGGCCCTATGAATCAGGCATTCTTCCCAGGCCACAGCATCCTGACAGCGTGCGCGTCCCCGTTTATTTACTGGATGACGATAGCACCCGGCTCGACCTTGCCGATTATTACAATGAGGTGCGCCGGATGGATGGGCGCGTGGGCGCTTTTCTGAACACGTTGGAGGACCGCGGGCAGCTGGAAAATACGATCGTCCTGTTTCTAAGCGATAACGGTGCGCCTTTCCCGCGGGCCAAGGGAACGGTCTATGACGCCGGTATCAAAACACCGCTGTTGATTCGGGGCCCGGGATGGCCGGCCGGCGAGAAAAGAACCCAGCTCGTCAGCGCGGTCGATCTGGCGCCGACAATTCTGGAACTGGCGGGTGTTCGCAGGCCCGAAAACATGCAGGGCCGCAGCATGGTCCCGGCGCTTTCCGGCAAAACGCCGCCGTCCGCTTTCCGCGAGGCCGTCTACGCAGAGCGAAACTGGCACAATACCGACGAGCACATTCGCTGCGTGCGGTCGGCGGATTACAAATTGATCGAAAATGCTTACCTCGAACGGCCGTTGGGCATCGCTTCGGATATTGGAAACAGTTATGCCTGGCGGGCCTTGTTGCGCGCCAAAGCGGACGGCGTACTGGCCGGACCCCCGGCGCTGATCTTCCGGCAGCCGCGATCGCGTTACGAATTGTACGACCTGCGCCAAGATCCCGAGGAACTGAGAAACGTCGCCGACCACCCGGACTACGCGGAAGTAAAGGACAGCCTGCTGCGGCGGCTCGCAGCCTGGAAGAAAAATACCGGCGACTTTCCCCCCGATGAGCGCCGCCGCCCCGATAACGTGGACCGGGCCACGGGCAGGAAGTTCTGGCCGGTCAAGGCGCCCGATTTTCTGGACAACCCACCGTACGATAAGCCGCCCAATGTCTTACTCATTCTCGCTGATGACCTGGGCTTCTCCGATCTTGGTTGTTACGGCGGGGAGATCGAAACACCCCACCTCGACGAGCTCGCCGCCGGCGGGGTGCGGTTCAGCCAGTTTTACAACAGCGCCAAGTGCAGCCCCAGCCGGGCCGCACTGATCACCGGCCACTATCCCCATGCGGCGGGAGTGGGCGATGTGACGGCTACGGTCAAGCGCGTACGCCGCCCGGGTGCTTATCAGGGCTACCTGAAGAAAGACAGCATCCTCACCCTGGCAGAGGTGTTGGGCAGCGCCGGCTACCGCACCTACCTGTCCGGCAAGTGGCATATGGGCGAAACCAAACCGCACTGGCCGCTAACCCGGGGTTTCGACCGCTATTTCGGGCTGATCAGCGGGGCGAGCAGCTATTATGAACTCATCAAAGACCAGCCGCGCGACCGCATCATGGCGTTGGACAGCAGCCGCTGGGAGCCGCCGGCCGAAGGGCTTTACATGACCGACGCTCTTACCGATTCGGCCGTGGCGATGATCATCCGGCACCAGGCGGAGTTTCCCGACCGGCCTTTTTTTCAGTATCTCGCCTACACCGCGCCGCACTGGCCGCTGCATGCGCCGGACGACGCCATTGCCAAATACGAACACCACTACAATCAAGGCTGGGATGCTACGCGCCGGGCGCGGCTGGAACGGATCAAAACCCTCGGCCTGCTGCCTCATCCTCCGGATCTGTCTGCGCGGGAACCGGAAGTGCCTCCCTGGACGGAAGCCGGCAACCGGTCCGATTGGGCGCGCCGCATGGCCGTGCACGCGGCTATGGTAGACCGCATGGACGCCGGTATCGGGCAGGTTGTGGCGACCCTGAAAGCAACGGGCCAATTCGACAATACGATCATCATATTCTTGTCGGACAACGGCGCCAGCGCGGAGTCGCTCGAGGAGCGAGGCTTGCACGACCCCGGGACGCCCATCGGCCGGCGAGGGTCCTACGTCGGTATCCAGGCGCCCTGGGCGAACGTCTCCGACGCGCCTTTCCGGAAATACAAGCTGCATTTGTACGAAGGCGGGATCAGCACGCCGTTCATCCTGCATTATCCCGGCAGCCGGGCGCCGCAAGGCAGCATCCGCCACCAGCCGGCGCATCTGATCGACGTCTTACCTACCGTGCTGGATATCGCCAACGTTCCGTATCCGGATCGAAACGGCGGCGTGCCGGCCAAACCGCTGAGTGGCGTCAGCTTGCTTCCAGCCATGTTGGACGGGGCGAAGCACTTCAACCGGCCGCTCTTCTGGGAATTCAGCGGGCGGCGCGCCATGCGTGATGGCGATTGGAAGATCGTGCGGCCGCGAAAAGGAGAATGGGAATTGTACAATCTGCGCGAAGACCGGGCCGAACAAAATAATCTTGCAGCATCTCAACCCGAGCGCCTGGCCGCGATGGTTGCAGCCTGGGAAGCCTGGGCGAAAGAAGTGGGTGTTTTTGATGAAAAGTAAGAGGTCATCTAAAAATCGCAACTATGAAGATTTCCAAACGTCGTCGCTTTATCAGAGACCTGGCGCTCGGCGCCGGAGCGCTCTCCTGGTGGCCGGCCGTGGCGAGCGGCAAGGATCGACTGGCGGCCGTAGAACCCGGGTTTCGGGACCGATCTGGGGATGCGCTGGAAAGCATTAAAATTACGGATATCCGCTTTTATACCCTCGAGTTTCCGAAAGCTACGCCGCTCACCTGGAACGCCATCAAAAAGTCGGGTGGAAAAAAGCCCAGAGTGACATTCCTGGAGCTGCATACCGATGCCGGCATCACCGGGGTTTGTATTCCCAAAGGTCCGAGAGGCACTGTCGAAAAGTTCGCCAAAAAGATCAAAGGGCTGAACCTGATGCACTACGAAAAGGTATGGGACCACATGTATCGCTACAACCGGAAGCCGGTTGCAAAAGGGGTAGAGATCCATGCTATCGGCTCGGTGGATCTGGCCGTATGGGATGTCATCGGGAAAGCGCTCAACCAACCGGTATACCGGCTCCTGGGCGCCTACCGGGAGGATATCCCGGTATACGCCGCCGGTGGTTACTACGCCGAGAACAAAGGAATCAAAGAACTGGTAGCCGAGATGGAAAGCTACGCCGAAGAGGGCTACCAGATGGTAAAAATGAAAGTGGGGTACCTGGACGCGCGCAGTGACGCAGAGCGGGTGCGCGCCGTGGCCCGCGCCCTGGGCCGTGATGTGCGGATCATGGTGGATGCCAATAACGGCTATCGCTCTGCTTACGAGGCGATCCGTTTCGGGCGCATGGTGGAAGACCTGGATCTGTACTGGTTCGAAGAGCCGGTTGCGCCTGACGATTGGCGGGGCAATGCCGAGGTGCGGGCCGAACTGGACATCCCGATTGTGGCGGGCGAAAACGAATACACCCGCTGGGGCGCCCGCGACCTGGTGGAGAACCACTGCTGCGACATCCTCAACCTGGACACCATCAAGGCGGGCGGCATCACCGAATACCGGAAGATCGCGGCCCTGGCTTCGGCTTATCACCTGCCGGTGGCGCCGCACGGCTACGCCCACATGAACGTGCACGTGGTAGCCTCGTTGCCCAATGCCCTAGTCCTGGAAACCTATCCGAAAAAAGCCAGGGATTTTAACCCGGCGCTGCCGGCCTATCCGGTGCGCGACGGTATGATCAAAGCGCCGGAAGCACCCGGCCTGGGGATGGAAGTGGCCCCGGATCTAATAAAAAAATACCAAGTCGATTAATCTTTTTTATCCTGTAAGGGCGGAGCTCCGGTTGCTCGTCCTAACCAGAAAAAATGCGCGTATTTTTCCTGTTTCTGGCCCTCGCGCCTCTGCTTTCTCTTCCCGGACAAACGCCCGCTCCACTCATTCAAAACGCTTATCACCGGGAGGCGACTTCGCTGAACGGGCAGTGGCATTACCTCATCGATCCTTACGAAACGGGCTACCGCAACCACCGGCGCTGGGAGCCGTTCGATGAATTCGAAAATAAAAAAGCCTCGGCGGCGCCCTACTGGGAAAACCGCAAGATGGAAAATCCTTCCGACCGCATCGAATATAACTTCGATCGCTCGCCGACGCTGGAGGCGCCTGGCGACTGGAACCATCAGGACGACAAGCTGCTGTATTACGAAGGCACGCTGTGGTACGAGCGCGATTTCGACTTTGCCCCCCGGCCCGGACAGCGCTATTTTATCTACTTCGGAGCGGTCAATTACCGGGCCGACGTCTACCTGAACGGTCAGAAGGCCGGTTTTCACGAAGGGCCTTATGACCCCTTTAATTTTGAAATTACAGCACTCCTCCGGTCGGGGAAGAACGAAATCGTCGTACGCGCCGACAACCGCCGCTCGGCCGACCGCGTGCCGGGGTTGACGACCGACTGGTGGAACTTCGGAGGCATTACCCGGGAAGTCAAGATTATCGAACTGCCCGCTACGTTCGTCCGTGATTACCACCTGCAGCTCGACCGCGACGAGCCGGAAAAAGTGAAAGGTTTCGTGCAGCTGGACGGCGACCAAAAGGAGCAGACCATCACCGTCGATATCCCCGAAGCCGGTATCAGTGAGACGTTTCGGACCGACGCCGCCGGCCGGGCCGCCATTGAATTTTCGGCGGAAAACCTTAAGCGCTGGTATCCCGAGCGCCCCCGGTTGTACGACGTCACCGTCGCCGCCGAGACGGATCAGACCCGGGACCGCATCGGCTTCCGCACCATCGAAACGCGCGGGCAGGACATCCTGCTCAACGGCAAAAAGTTATTCTTGCGGGGCATCTCCCTGCACGAGGAGAACCCGCTGCGCCGCGGCCGCGCCAACAGCCGCGAAGACGCCGCCATGCTGTTCGGCTGGGCCAAAGAACTGAACTGCAATATGGTGCGCCTGGCCCACTACCCCCATAATGAGCATATGCCGCGCCTGGCCGACGAGATCGGCTTGCTGCTCTGGGAAGAAGTACCCGTTTACTGGGGCATCAATTACACGAATCCGGAGACCTACGTACAGGCGGAAAACCAGCTGCGCGCCCTGATCACCCGCGACAAAAACCGGGCGGCCGTCATCGTATGGTCGGTCGCCAATGAGACGCCGCGCGAAGATCCCGACCGCCTTGCTTTCCTGAAAAAGATGGCCGCCGCCGCCCGCTCGCTCGACGACGACCGCTTCATCTCGGCCGCCCTCGACCGCACCGAAGACAAGGCGGCCAACACAGTGACCGTCACTGATCCTTTTGCCGAGTTTTCGGATATGATCAGCGTCAATGAATACATCGGCTGGTACGGCAGCACGCCCGAGCAGTGCGCCAAGATGACCTGGGAGGTGGCCGCCCACAACAAGCCTTTCTTCATCAGTGAATTCGGCGCCGGCGCCCTGTACAATTACCACGGCGCCCAAGACGACATCTGGACCGAAGAATTCCAGGCCTGGATGTACCGCGAGACCTTGGCCATGCTCCGCAAGATCCCCAACCTGCGCGGCATGACCCCCTGGATACTGGTCGACTTCCGCTCGCCCCGTCGCAACCTCGCCGGCATACAGGACGGCTGGAACCGCAAAGGGCTCATCTCCAACCGCGGGTTCAAAAAGCAAGCGTTTTACGTATTACAGGCGTATTACGCGGAGATGGCGCGGCAATACGGTTATGAGATCGAGGATTGAAGGCGACGCCTAATTATTATTGTAAGGGAAGCGCCCCGAACGGCTCGTCCTTGTACAAAAAATACCGGACCATCATGCCCGACCACTGCTCCCGCAAGACGAACCTCCTATCAGGCAGCCTGTTGTGGATAGGCCTGCTGGCCGTCACTGCCTGTGGCGAAAGCCCGCCGCCGGCCGCCGGCTTTACTGCTGAAACCGCCCGGCAAATCGAGGCCGAAGCCTGGAACATCCAACCCGCCGCCATTTTGGAGCGCGTGCAGCCGCCGGTCTTTCCCGATCGCGATTTCGACGTCCGCGACTACGGTGCGCAGAGCGACTTCGCCTTCGATAGCCGGCCCGCAATCACGGACGCTATTGCAGCAGCCAATGCGGCGGGAGGCGGCCGCGTGATTTTGCCGGCCGGGCGTTGGTTTTCCGACGGCCCCCTTCATCTGAAGAGCAAAGTCAACCTGCACCTGGCGGAAGGCGCCGTCCTGCAGTTCGGCGACGATGCTACCCGGTATACGCCATTGGTGAAAGTCCGCTGGGAGGGCACTGTCTGCTGGAATTGGTCGCCGCTCATCTACGCTTACCGCCAACAAAATATCGCGCTTACCGGTAAAGGAACCATTGACGGCAACGGCCGTACGTGGTCGATCGAATGGCGAAAGCAACAGAAACCGGACAAAAAGGTGCTGCGGCAGATGGGAAACGATCAGACGCCCGAAGACACCCGCGTATTTGGTCACGGCTTCCTCGACCGGGACGGCGACGGCCAGGACGACGGGCACGGCGACCGGCAAATCCATTACCTGCGGCCGACCCTGGTGGAATTTTACGAATGTGAAAACGTCCTTATCGCGGGCCTCACGCTAAAAAACAGCCCCTTCTGGACGGTGCATCCCGTTTTTTCCAAAAACGTCACCGTGCGCAGCCTGACCATCTACGGCGGCTACCTCAATGACGACGGCATCGACCCGGATAGCTGCGAGGACGTCCTCATCGAGGATTGCTACGTAGAAACCGAGGACGACGCCGTCGCCATTAAAGCCGGGCGCGACCAGGACGCCTGGGAACGCCCCGGTTGCCGCAACATTCTGGTGCGCAACTGTCGTCTCAACTCGGGCGTCAACGCCTTCTGCGTCGGCTCCGAAATGTCGGGCGGGGTGGAGAACGTCTTCGTAGAGGACTGCCATATCCTCTACGGGCGTCACGGCCTCAACTTCAAATGCAACCTCGACCGCGGCGGGCAGGTGCAACGCATCTTTATGCGCAACATCACGATGGATTCGCTGCGCGATGCGATGTTCATCTTCCGGATGGACTACCACGGCTATCGCGGCAACAATTATCCTACGAAATTCAACGACTTTTTCGCCGGCAATATCGAATGCGCTAAAGTCGCCGGCCTGCCCTTCAAGATCGTCGGGGTGGAAGCAGAACCCATCACCCGCGTTTTTTTGCGCGACATCACCATCGCGGAAGCGGAAAAGCCCAGCCAACTCGAATACGCGGAGGATATCCTGGCGGAAGGCGTAAAGGTCAATGGACGGGCGTGGTCGCCGAATGGGGATGGAATGATGGCCCCCGAATAGCCTGCTCGCAATAACCGTTAAAATGCGCACCAAACAAACAAACCATGAAATATTCAATTGCTGGATTATGGATCCTGATCGCTGTCTTCCCGGCCATGGGCCAGTCGTTTCTCGATTACGAGCTGCGGTTGGAGCCGGTCTGGTCGCGGGTGGCGGATGCTTTGGGCGAGCCGGGGTCGGTAGAGTCCGCGGAATTTAGTCCGGACGGCAAATTTATCGTCAGCGGCGCCAAATACGATAATGCCGTGGTGATGTGGCGCACTTCCGACGGAGCGGAATTGTGGCGGCGGTATACGACACAGGAAATTGAAAGGGTAGGTTGGTCGGCCGACAACCAGTACGTCGCCGCCGCCAGCGAAGATTTTTTAGTGACCGTGTACGACGCGGCTACCGGCGAAAACTTAAGGGAGATCAAACACAATCAAGGAATCGATGGGCTGATTTGGTCTAATACAGGGTTGCTGCTGGTTTCCGGAGAAGAAAAAACGAAAGAGGAAGCGGGCCGGGAAGTCGGTTTGGTACGCGTTTTTCAGATGCCGGAGGGGAAAGAAATCGCGGCCATCAACTACGGCTCCACCTGTAATGAGCTTTTTTTTACTCAGGATGATCAATATCTGTTGGCTGCCGGCCACGCCGGCGTGAAAGTCTACGAAACGAAAAACTGGACCCTGGTGCAGGCATTGCAAACCGACTCGCCCGGTATCTTTACTTCGGCCGTGTTTTCTCCGGACGGTAAATATATTGCCGCAGCGAGCAACAGCCCGGTCAGGGGGACCATCATCATCTGGGAATGGAAAGAAGGAAAGCGCAAAAGGACCTTTGCGCACTTCGGCCGCAAGATCGAATCGGTGACCTGGCACCCCAACGGAGAGTATATCCTGTTCGCCGGCCACGATCCTTACATCTATACCTATCGCGTAGCCGATATTTTTGCGTACAAAAACGACCGCATCCGCATCGCCAGCAAAGTCTGGGCGGGCGACCACGCGGAGTACATCGACTTCAACGCCGACGGCAGCTTCCTGGTCAGCGCCCACCAGAACGGCCTGATCAAGCTGTGGGTGTGGATGGGCGAAGAGCCTGACCTCAACGCCCGCCGGCACGAAGAGGTGAAACGCATTCAACGGGAAGGGACTTCGGGGGAATAGCCGTGTTGCGCGACAAGTCTGATTTTTTTTGTTCAGTAAGCAGTGGCTTTTTCTCCTGACGGTCGCTATTGCATTACCGCCGCTAAATTCGGTTATGACCTCATCGTCTGGTGGGTAGCCGGCGGAACGGTGGGCTGGGAAAACCGGGCGCCGAGCGAAGTTGAGTGCGTTGCCTATGCGCCCGACGGCGCTTGGATCGCGGCGGGCAATGAAGATTTTAAAGTCGATATCTAGGATGCCCGTTCGGGAAAAAGGCTGCGCTCCCTGGCCCACGACCACGCGCTGGACGGCCTCGCTGTCTCGCACGACGGCCGGCGCCTGGCCGCCGGTTCCGAAGGGGGCGATCTTTACCTGTGGGATACGGAGACCTGGTAACTCCGCGGCAAGGTCAATACCGGACAAACCAACAATTCCGTAGACTTCTCGACTCATGAGCGAAGTCGGTTGGTTAATTTATACCTTTTTGAGACCCGAGCGGAAGTTTCTGGTAAATTTACCAAAAGCGTACTGAATAACCGGGATTTGAAGGAGGGGGGAGGTTAACCCGGGTTAAGCTGTTCCCGCGCTAAGAAATGCTTACTGCCAAACCGAGAATCGCTGACTAATTTTAGATCCTATGAGAATTTTTTGTCTTATAGTCCTATTAGTCGGTTGGTATGCTCCGATAGTGGCGATTAACTACTATGTGGATGCAACGGCCGGCGATGACGACCAGAGCGGGCTGAGCACCGGCGAGGCCTTCGCCACGCTCGGCAGGGCCATAGCGCCGGCCGGCGCCGGCGACACCATCTTTTTACTACCCGGCGTCTATCCCGGCAAAAACTACGTGTTGAACAAGCCGGGAGCGCCCGACCGGCCGATGGTGATCACCAGTTATGCGACCGATCCACTGGAGTACGCCGTCATCGACGCCCAGCAGGCGCCCGCTTCCGACGTGGGTTGGGAAGGCATCGGGATCATCAACAGCTCCTGGGTGAACATTGAAAACCTGGTATTCCGCAATTGCTGGACCAATGTCATTCCGGTGGTCAACTCCAGCTACATCACCGTGCGCAACTGCCACTTCACCTCTGGCAAGCGGCAGGTGTATCCCCGCGGGCACGACGCCCACCACGTGCTGGTAGCGCATTGCTACGTCCGATACCCGTCGGAGGTGTGGCAGGGCTGGAGCTGGGAAACGCTGCACCATGGTGAGCTGGAATACTACAACGGCGCCCTGCTCCATCCGCGCGGCAGCGGCGGGGGGCATGTGATGCGGAGCAATACCCTGATCAATCTCTTCAACGGTTTTCGAACCTGGGCGGAGGACATTCGCGAAGACGGTAATACCGAGGTGTACAGCAACACCTTGATCAACATTCGCGACAACGATTTTGAGCCGGAACGGTGGGCCTGGAATATCCATTACTACCACAACCGCCACCGCAATATTCACAAAGCGTACTCGATCGACAACGTTCAAGGCGGAAATATCTACATCTACGGCAATACTTACACCCAGACGACAGACGCCTGGGCGCTCGAAGAGGTCAGTGGTATTTTTAAATACAAAAACGGCCCGTTGACTTACCCCTGTTATGCTTTCAACAACAGTTACCATACCGAGGCAAAGGTGCTCAAGGAAGGAGAGGCGACGAATCACCAGCTTCGGCATTTCAATAACGCATACTACTTTTTCCAGGGGGCGAACCGCTTCCGGGTTACGGACTGGCAACCCGGCTATGCTTTTGACTTCGATTGCATCAACCAGAGCTGGCCTCCTAATATACTGGACCACGACCAGGAGATCGACGGCCTGCAAAATACCGATATCCAATTCGTCAACGGTGCAGAAGGGGATTTTCACCTGGCGCCCGGCAGCCCGGGCATCGACGCCGGCATCGTGCTGGAACTCCCGGAATTCGAATGGACCCAACGGTACGCAGGCGCCGCGCCCGACCTGGGCGCCTACGAAGGTCTGCGCCCGGTCGACGGACCGCCCTTTCGTTTTATCCCGTCTCCCCAGGGTGCTTTTTACAACGAGCGTCCGCGAATCACGCGCCACCGGACGGAAGCGAACGTTCTGGTATTGTATTTTTCGGCGGCCCTGGACAGCAACAGCGTTACCGCTACGGAATGGCTGGTGTACCGGGGCGGCGAACCGGTGGCGGTCGATAGCCTGGGGTTTCCCGGCCACGCTTATGAGTTATACCTTTATACCGGCGCCTCCCTATCCGAGAATGAGGTCACTCTGGATTGGGATGGTCCGGCTGCCGGCCAGAACGGACTGCCGATCACCCGCTGGGCCTCGACGATCCCAATTGGCATCAGTGCGCCGACCTGGCCCGACCTGTCCGTGATCCCTGAGGTATCCACTGCCGTGGAGGCTATTCCTGCTTATCACAACCTGAATTTGCAAATTATCCCCAATCCGGCCCGGGGCCGGGCTATTGCCCGACTGCGTTCCGATGAGCCGCTGGCGCCCCGTTATGTCGATCGCCTGACGCTTTACGATCGGCAGGGAGACGATCTGGCGGGATATCACCCCGTATCGGTCGATGAACGGGAAGCGACCTTTGAGATGGATCTATCGCGCTTGCCCGCCGGCCTGTACGTCGCTCGGGTACGGGTGGGCAAAAGAGTGGTGAGTGCGTCCTTCGTAGTGGATTAAACATAAGCAAGATGCATATAGAAAAAACAAAATGCCGGTGGCTTTCCGGGGCAGGGTTTTTGATCGTTTTTTTGATCGGGAGCCCGGCCCTGGGGCAGTCGCTGCCCGTGACGCCCTATCCGCAGGAAGTAAGGTACGAAGAAGGGGCTTTTCCTTTGGACAGGCCGCTCGTTCACGAGTACGCCGGCGACACGACCTGGATGGCCTGGCAATTGTTGTCGAGCCTGCCCCGCGCCGACCGGGGAGCGCCGCCGACCGACCTTAGCCCGTTGCCCCTGCGTATGGGCATTCCGGCGCAGGATGCTGCGTTGGCCGCCATGGTGGCCGCAAAAAACGCCCATCCCGATACCCTGGGCCGGGAAGGGTATCATTTGCTGATCGAGCCGGGCCAGATCCTGCTGGCGGCCAATGCCGAGGCCGGCCTGCTGTACGGGGTACAGACCCTGCGGCAGCTGTTCCGGGCCTTCCGGGAAGAAGGGCGCCTGCCGGCTGCCCGCATCATTGATTACCCCGCTTTTCCCTACCGCGGGGTGATGGACGACATCAGCCGGGGGCCGCTATCGAATCTCGATTTCATCAAAAAGCAAACTGAGCGTCTGTCGGAGTTGAAAGTCAACGTTTTTTCTTTCTACATCGAGCACGTCGTCAAGACTGAAAAACACCCGGGGTTCGCTCCGCCGGAAGCCCTTACGATCGAAGCGTTTCGCGAGCTATCCGCTTTCGCGAAACCCTACAATATCACCTTGCTGGGCAGCTTCCAGTCGCTGGGCCACCTGCGCACGGTGCTGTCGACCCCCGAGTACGCACCTTTGGGTTTCACCGACCGCATGGTCAAACCCGCCGATCCGGCAGTGCTCCGTTTTTTGACGGATGTTTACGACGAGATGGCGCCGGCTTTTTCATCCGAGGTATTCAATATCAATTGCGATGAGGCCTGGGACCTGAAAACCGCCACGGGAGAACAGCCCGGCGCTACCGAGGCTTCCCTTTTTGTCGATCACGTTCGCCCGCTAATCGCCCACCTCAGGGCGCTGGGGAAGCGGCCGGCGCTATGGGGGGATATCCTGCTTTCGCATCCGGAGATCATGGAGCAGCTGCCGCCGGAATCCCTGATCCTGACCTGGAACTACGGCCCCAACGACTCTTTCTCCGATTGGATCGATCCGATCCGCGCCGCGGGCTTCGATTTTTGGGTATGCCCCGGGGTGGTCAATTCCAACCGCCTCATGCCTGATTACCGGGAGACGCTGGTAAATATCCGCAACTTTTCCAGGGATGGTCACGCCAATGGCGCCCAGGGGGTCTTCAATACCGTCTGGGACGATGGCGGGCGCCATTTTTTCACTCGGGACTGGTACGGGGTCAGCTACGGCGCTGAACACAGCTGGTGTCCCGACGCCCGGACCGAGAGCGATTTTGACGATCGCTTTTCGCGGGGCGTACTCGGCGACCCGCACGGTCGCCTTCCCCGGTTCATTCGTCAATTGAACAAGCTGGCCGCCACTTCGGGCGCTCAGGACATGAAAAACGCCATCCTGGAGCGGGCCCTGCTGCCGGCGCCCGGAAAAACCCTGCGCATCAATCGCGGGGAATGGGAAGAGATCCTGGAAATAATAGCCCCGGCGCGGAGTATGCTGGATTCCCTGGAGGCGACAAACGGCCTTCACTGGAAGGAAGATCCGGCCTTCTGGTCGTTTACCGTCCGGCAATTACAACTTGCAGCGGAAACACGCCTACGGTTGCTCGATGGTGCAGCGGTTTGCCGGGCAAAGCCGGATGATAGCGAAGGGTATCGCGATTTTGCGGATAATTTACGGGCTCTGGGTCAGGACTGGCAGGCGCTGCGCGACGATTTTCGCCAATTATGGCTAAAGGAAAACCGCCGATACTGGCTACCGGAAGCCCTGGACTTTTACGAGCGAACGATCGCCGATATCGATGCGCTTCGACAACGAGCGGCGGCGCTCGAAAAAAGGGCGGACAAAGACTTGCTGGCCGTTGGTCTTAATTTTGAAGAACACCAGGGGTACTACTTCACGTATTGGTTGTTTTCGGAATCTTTCCCGGCGGAAGGGGAAAATGGCCTGGAAAAAGATTACCTCAACGGTCAGGGAGGCGAAACCGAAGTGCGTCCTTCCCCTTTCGAATGGCAAAAATACCAGTCGCCCTATTCCGACCGGATCGATTTAGGCGAGCTGATCGACGGCGAGGCGCCCCGGGTGATCTATGCTTACTGTCGCATCGAGAGCGACCGCGCCCGGAGCGTGCAGGCCAACCTGTCGACGAGCCACGGCGCGGCTATGATCCTAAACGGTCGCCGGATGGGCGTCTTTCCCGGCGGGGGGGTAACGCCGCCCTTCGCACTCGATCGCATCACGACCCGGCTGCAATTGCAGAAAGGCAAAAACCACCTGGTGTTTAAGCTGTTGAGCCAGGAGGGGGCGGGTGCATTTTCCTTTCGTCTGCCCGGGTTGGAGATGCGGAATCACAAGTACAAATACCGCGTTCAGGAAAGGGCTGCGGAGCGATAATAAGGTTTACCGAGTAATGGTTGGTTGCAGGTTTGAGCGTCATTGAACTGATTTAAACTTTTCTACTGGTCTGCAGCCTAAGCCCTTATTGAACCTGGCTTCTGCGTTTTTCCCGCCCGTACCTTCCAGGTACGCACTCCGATCGCCGGCACCCACAATGGCTTGGCCTCGACGGCAATACAAAAGTTTAAATCAGTTCATTCAAAAAATGATTGATATGATCCGAATTGGAATTATTTTATTAGGGATGCTGGCCGTTGTACCGGCTTTCGTTCAGCCGGATGGGTCGCACCGGGAAGCGGTAGTACAGGCTTTGCGAGAGGGGGCCCAGTACGCAATGGAAGTGATCCTGGATGAAGAAGGAAAATCGCGCTGCGATTACAACATGACCGAAGGCCGCTGGTATCCTTACGAAGAGCCCTGGCATACCGGCCAGATCATCTACGGATTGCTGGAAGCCCACCGCATAACAGGCGAAGCAACCTACCTGGCGGCCGCCAGGCGGGCCGGCGACTGGTGGGTGTCGCTCGAGATCAAGGATCACCCCAAACTGAAAGGGATGGTACGGGCCATTCACGGCGACCACGCGGGCGAAGTCATCGTTTTTGCCACCGTCAGCGACGGTACGGCGGGCTTGTTCAAGCTCTACGAAACCACCGGCGATCGCCGCTACGCCGAGGCGCCTACCCGCGCCGGCAAATGGATGCTGGAAAATATGTGCGACCTGGAAGCCGGCCTCTGCTACGACAATGTTGATCCCAAAACAGGCGAAGTGCTCAAGCAGAACAGCCCCTTTCATCGCGACAAAGAAAAGCAGGAGCTCTACGACGTAGCGCGTCCGAACAACGAGGGCTCCCTCTTCCTGGACATGTACGAATTCACCGGCGAGGAACGCTACAAAGAGGCCTTCATCGCCCTGTGCAACAGCCTGGTAGAAAAACAGGACGAACACGGCCTCTGGATGGATTTTATGCCCAACCACAAAGATCAGGGTACTTTTCATCCCCGTTTCAACCTGTGGTATGCCGAAAGCCTGCTGAAAGGATATGATCTGACCGGCAATCGCGATTATCTGGACGCCGCCAAGCGTACGGTGGAGCGCTACGCCGCCGCCCAGCGCCCCAGCGGCGTGATCTACTACAAAAACTACCTGGACGGCCGGGCCGATCACGGCTCCATCTGCGGTTCATCCGTCTCCTTCATGGGGATGCTGATGATCCGGCTGATCGATTACGGGGTAGGTGCAGCATTCAAGGAACGCGTGGAGTTGTGCGCCGATTGGGTCTTGAAGAACCGCTTTTTTTCTGATCATTCCGATCCCAATCTGCGGGGGGCTTTCATGAATATCCGGCTGCGCTTTCGCAAAGGCAAACACTGGATGGTGAATCGGGATGTGGGCACCGCCATGGGGCTGCGTTTTCTGGCTGCGTACCACGATTATCTCGCAAGAGGCGCTGATAAAAATTAACCCTGTCATTTTTTCCGGATGAAAAAACTACTCGTTTTTCTGGCCTCCATCAGTCCGGGCTTGTTCCTCATCGGGTACAACATCGGTACGGGCAGCATCACCACGATGGCTTCCGCCGGCGCCAGTTATGGGATGCAAATGGTGTTGCCGGTATTGCTTTCCTGTGTGTTCACGTATTTTCTGATTGTCGTATTCGGTCAATATACGGCAGTGACCGGGAAGACCGTGTTGCACAGTTACCGTACTCATTTCGGCGCGCCGGTCACCTTATTGGTGCTGGCCTCCCTGCTGGTCAGCGAGGGGGTGTCGTGCATGGGCGTGATGGGTATCGTAGTGCAGGTAGTACAGGAATGGTCGCGGCCGCTGACTGCTTCGGGAAAGGGGTTTTCGCCGGTCCTCACGGCCCTGCTTTTCGGCGGGCTCATTTACTGGTTGTTCTGGCAGGGGCAACACCGTTTTTTCGAGCGCGTACTGGCGGTTTTCGTAGCGCTGATGGGGCTGTGCTTCATCCTGACGATGTTCATGGTGGTGCCCGATCCCGGAGAAGTGATACTGGGGTTGCGGCCAAAGATGCCAAAGGAAGCCAGCGGGATGCTCATTTTGGCCGGGATGGTGGGAACCACCATGGGCGGCATTCTGTATGTCGTCCGGTCCATATTGGTGCAAGAGAAAGGCTGGACGGCAAAGGATCTGCGGCTGGAAAAGCGCGACGCCGCCATTTCGGCGGGGATGATGTTTATCCTCAGCTTTGCGGTCATGGCCTGCGCTGCCGGCACTTTGTTTCCCCGCGGGATGGCGGTGAGCAATGCGATCGACATGGTGACTTTGCTGGAGCCGCTGGCCGGGCGCTTCGCCATTTCGATCTTTGTGGTGGGCATCGTTTGTGCGGGGTTATCATCGCTCTTCCCCATCGTTTTGCTGGCGCCCTGGCTGATCGCCGATTTTACCGGCCGGCCCCGGGATATGAAATCGACCTCTTCCCGACTGCTGGTGCTGGGCGGCGTGCTATTGGGCTTGGTGGTGCCGGTATTCGGAGGGCGACCCGTATTTGTGATGATCCTTTCCCAGGCGGCGGCCTCTGTCGCTACGCCGCTGATTTTATTATTAATGTTGATCCTGATCAACCGGGAAGCCGTCATGGGGACGCACCGCGCCAGTCCGGTCCGCAACCTGACGATGGGGCTCGTCCTGATTTTTACCCTGGCGATGGCGGGAGCGGGGTTGATCGGTATTTTTGGATAAGATGATGCAGCCATTTCCGCAAAATATCGTTTGTTGCTACCTCTACACCATCACCCGGTATGGTTATCCACCTCCGGCCGCCGGTACCTTGCAGTACCTGGAAGAGATGAAGGGGCTGGGTTTTCAGAGTGTCGAGCTGGAAGGCATCCGGCGGGAGCACCTGCTGGAAGTGTACGCGATGCGGGAAGCCGTGGCGCAAAAAGTAAGCGCGTTGGGCCTGAAAGTACCCTATTTCTGCGCCGTGCTGCCGGGGCTGAGCGCTCCGGACGCCACGACCCGTCGCCGCAACCTGGTCCTTTTCGAGCGGGGCTGCGAGGTGGCTCGTCATCTGGGTGCTCTGGGGATACTGGACAATGCACCCTTGCCGCCCTACGAATTCCCAGCCGATATTCCCACCGTACGACATTACGAGGCCGTACATTTGCAGGGCGCCCGCTTCCCGTCCGCTCTGGAGTGGGGGAGCTACTGGCGTGATCTGGTCCGTACTTACCAGGAGGCCTGCGATATCGCTGCGGATTACGGGCTTACCTACCAAATACACCCGGCGGAAGGGCTTCTAGCGGCCACTACCGATGGGTTTCTGTACTTTGCCGACGCGATAGACCGGCCTAATTTGCGGTTCAATTTCGATACCGCCAACTTACTGGCTTTTCGTGAAAATCTGGACCTGGCGCTGCTGCGGCTGGCGCCGTGGATCGACTATATTCACGTCTCGGACAATCGCGGGGAAAAAGTCGAACACCTGGCTATCGGGGCGGGGCGCATCGATTGGCCGGCGCTGATCAACCGGCTGAAGAAGCTGGGGTTTTCCGGGCACTACGGGCTGGATATCGGCGGGGCCGAGTCGGAAGTCGACGATCTGGACGGCGCCTACCGGGAAGGAGCGCGGTTTTTGGAACGAAATCTATAGCTATGCTGACTTTTAAGGCAGATCAACTCACTGTTCGCATTTTTCCCGATCGGGAAGCAATGGGCGCCGCCGCGGCCCGCGATTTCGCCGAAAACCTGGGGGCGCTGCTGGCGGAAAAAGCGGTCGTTCGCTCGGTATTTGCAGCGGCGCCGTCCCAGAATGAATTCCTTGAGCACCTGGTTGCCCAGCCCGGGGTGGACTGGAGGCGCGTAGAGGCGTTTCACATGGATGAATACCTCGGCCTTCCTCCGGAGGCGCCGCAGCGGTTCGGTCATTTCCTTGCGGAACGCCTTTTCAACCGGGTTCCGTTGCGGGAAATCCACTACCTGGACCCGGGCGAAGATCCCGCCCTCAGCGCTCGTGCTTATGCTGAGCATCTGGCAAAAGCGGCCGTCGACCTGGTGGCCCTGGGGATCGGCGAAAACGGCCACCTGGCTTTCAACGATCCGCCCGTAGCGGATTTTGACGATCCGCTATGGGTGAAAACTGTGGAGCTGGACGAAGATTGCCGTCAGCAACAAGTCAATGACGGCTGCTTCCCCAGTATAGGTTCGGTGCCTACCCATGCGCTCACTCTGACCATCCCCGCTCTTCTGGCCGGGCGGTTCCTGTTTTGCATGGTGCCGGGGCCCACTAAAACGGCTGCGGTTCGGGCGGCGCTTAAGGGGCCCATTTCAAGCAGTTGTCCGGCGTCCATCCTGCGTACCCATCCCCGGGCGACGCTCTACCTGGACGAAGCGGCGGCGGCGGGGGTTATCTAAGGTCTTGTTTGAGTTCCCTGCAGCACCTGTAATCAATAAACGATCACCTTCCGCGCCACTTCTTCCTCTCCTTGCCGCAGCATCAGGATATAAGCCCCGCGGGCCATCCCGCTCACGTCCAGGTCGATGCGGTTGCGGTTGAACAGGCTTACCTGCAGCTCGTCGAAGCGCACCAACTGGCCCAGGGTGTTGTACCATTCCAGGCGGTAGGCGCCCGATTCCGGGGTTTCGTATTCTACGGTCAGATCGGTCTGTGCGGGATTGGGGTAGAGGTTGATGAGGGCCAGGTCGCCGGGCGCGTTGGTGCAGTAGGACGCCAGGATGTCCAGGCTGTTGTTGACGTTGAGGCGGCCGCCGGTGACGGTGTATTCCTCGAGGGCGGCAACGCGGTCGACGCCGGCCAGCAGGGCTTCGCGTACGATGAGCGCGGTAGCAGCGGGTTCGGTGAGGGCCCGGTCGGCGAGGCGCGGGCAGGGCAGGCTGTACAGCAGGCCGATCGCGCCGGTGAGGTGGGGCGCTGCTGCCGAGTTGCCGCCGAAGAGGCCGTAGGTATCGGAGGGGCGGGTGGTGAAGCTGCCCTGGCCGGGAGCGCCCAGGTCGATTGAGATGCGGCCCCAGGCGGAGCCTTGGTATTTTTCGTCATCCTCTTCGGTGTTCAGGGTGACGATGAGGTATTCGCTGGGGCAGTTGGCGGGCATATCGCCCAGTTCTTCCACGTCGTAGGCGGCATTGTCGGTAGCGGCGCCGGTGAGGATGCCGGCGGCGCCGAGCAGGTCGTACATGCCGCCCCATACGGGTTGTTCTTCGCAGAAGGTGCGGCTTTTGCCCCAGGAGGCGTTGGTGGCGACCACGAAGGCGCCTTCGCTGCCGCCGCTTTGGTTGTAGCGGGTCCGGAGGTCGATGACGTATTCGTAGGCTTCGATGATCTCGGGTACGGTGACGGCCCGTAGCAGGATGAGTTTGACGTTCCAGTTGACGCCGGTCACGCCCGCGCCGTTATTGCCGCGCGCTCCGGCCAGGCCGGCCACTGAGGTGCCGTGGGCGGTGGTGGTCATCACGTCCGGCGAATCCTCGACGAAGTCGTAGCCGTAGATGTCGTCGGTGAAGCCGTTGCCGTCATTGTCGATGCCGTCGCCGGGTACCTCGCCGCGGTTGTACCAGCGGTTGTCGATGAGGTCTTCATGGTCGGGGTCGAAGCTGCTGTCGATGATGGCCAGCACGATGGTGTCGCCGTTGCTGGTCTGTCCGCCGGTGGTGCGGTCCCAGGCCAGAGGGGCGTCGATGGCATCCAGTCCCCACTGCTGGCTGAAAAAAGCGTCGTCCGGGATACTGCGTTCGCTCACCCGGTAGCTGAGCTGGGCGGCCAGCACCATGGGATGGCGCCGCAATTGGGCCAGGATAAGGTCCCCGTCGTAGCGGTCGGGGTCGAAGGTGAAGAGCAAGGCGCGAGAGCGGGGCCCCAGCACCCGGTCGAGGACCAGCTCGATGCGATGATCGCCGGCCAGCTGACGGATGAAGGAGGAAGCCGTACCGCCCGGTGCGAGCTGTACGATCACCTCGCCGGGGATGGCGTCGTCGGATGCTTTGTTCTGGCCGGAAGCAAGTGTGGTGATGAGCAACAGGAAGGGGAGAAGCAGATATCTTTTTTTCATGTTATTTGGCGCGTGAGCGGTTTAAAACAAAACGCGACCCCGCGGCGATTGTTATTCTTCCGCGGCGCCGCTGCGCAAACTGACGCGCAATTTACGGAAATATGCCGCTGACTGCAACAGCCGGCTGCCGTACCAGGAGAACAGCTCGCCGTCGACCGTCGTCACCGTGGCCGGGGGGCAGGCTTCCCGGAACTCGTCCAGGTGTTTGTCTTTGAACGGGTAGGGTTCGGAAGAGAGCAGCACCACTTCGGGCGCCGCCCGGTGCAGTTCCTCCAGGCTCACTTCGGGATAGCGCGGCCGGTGGCTGAAGACGTTGGCGAACCCGGCTCGCTCCAGCATGTCGTTGATAAACGTACCGCCCCCGGCAACCATGAAGGGTTGGCGCCAGATGAAATAAGCAGCTCTTTGCTTGGGTGCGGCCGGCCCGCTTTCCGCCAGGGCGTCGAATCGGATTTGCAGCTCGGCCGCCAGCCGGGCGGCGGGTTCCGGACGACCGACCAGCGCCCCGACCTCCCGGATCATGGCGAGGGCTTCGTCGAGCTGGCCGACATCGCTGATCCAAACCGGAAAATCTGCGGCCAGCGTTTCGATATCCGCCTTGGTATTTTCTTCTTTGTTGCCGATGATCAGGTCGGGTTCCAGCTGGCGGACGATATCGATTTTCACCTTTTTCGTGCCGCCCACCCGGGGCTTTTGGCGAAACCAGTTTTCGGGATGAACGCAGAATTTGGTGATCCCCACCACTTCCTCGCGCAGGCCGAGGTCGTAGAGCAATTCCGTCTGGGAAGGGACGAGAGAGACGATGCGGCGGGGGGAAGCGGGGAGCCGAACGAGGCGGCCTATTTGGTCGGTAACGGTGAGGGTGGTCATGGCAGGATGAAAATATTATTTTAAATCAAGGATCTTGTTAAAAACAACTCCTTCTCTTCAGCAGGGGGCGTCTAAAAATCCATCAAGAACTCCGTGAGGTTCTCCGAGCTGTCCAGGTCCAGTTTTTTGCGCAGGCGATAGCGGCTGATCTCGACGCCGCGGACGGAGATGTTCATGAGGGGCGCGATCTCTTTGGTGCTGAGGTTCATGCGCAGGTACGCGCAGAGGCGGTGGTCTTTGTGGGTCAGGTTGGGGTAGGCTTCGCGCAGCCGTTTGAAAAAATCGCTATGCACCTGATCGAAGTGGTAGGCGAATTGCTCCCAGTCTTTGTCCAGTTGGTCGTCCGCTTTCAGGAGTTTGATCAATTTATTGATCTCTTTCCTGGTCTGGACTTCATCGGAGTTCTGGCGTACTTTACCCAGCTCATCGCCGATCTTACTGAGCAGTTCGTTTTTCTGGACGAGGTGCATGGTCGCCGAGATGAGCTCGTTGTTTTTGTGTTGCACTTCAGCTTTTAGTTTTTCATTGCGCAGCAAAACGATTTCCTGTTCGGATTGCTGGACGGCTATGCGGTGGGCCTCTTCCTTTTGTTGCTGTTGGAGCCTGAGTTCTTTTTTTTCTTTTTCAAACTTCTGCTGAGGTACGAGTACCAGGCTGACCAGGAAGCCGGCTGCCGAAAGCGCGTAGAACACGTAAGCCGCGCGGGTTCCGTACCAGGGGGGCTGGATCTCGAAAGCAAAGCGGGCCGGCGGCCCCGGAGGCATGTCCGGCAGTCGGGCCCGTACCTGGAAAGTGTACCGGCCGGCCGGCAGGTTGGTGTATTCCCGGTCGGTTTTGGCCGTCCAGGTCGACCATTCTTTCTCCAGGCCGATGAGTTGATACTGGTATTCCGTGGGACGAAGGGCTTCGTAGTTGGTCGCCGAAAAATGGAAGCGAAACGCATTTTGGCGGTTGGGGAAATTTCGTTTGGCCGGGCCTTCCCGAGGTAGAACAGCCGGCCCGAGATTGCCGCCATAGATCAGGATGCTGGAATCAACCGTACGGAATACTTTGCTGATGATGGTAGGGACGGTGGTTGGGGTGGTATCCAAACGGGAGGGGTCGAGGTGAATGAACCCTGTTTCTGCTCCGAAAAGGACGTTATACGCATCGAACGGATAAATAAATTCGTGGCCGCTCACGAGCCTGCCGCGCAGCTCCGGGAAGGCAATTTTTTTGATCTGGGTTTTCAGCCCTTTCTTTTCCACTCTCAGCACCCCTACCTCTTCTTCGGTGACGAACCAAACGTTGCCCGCCTCGTCCTGTACCAGTTGCCGCACCTCGACCTCGGCGCCCAACAGGTCATTGTATTGATCGTAGGGCTGAAATTGTCGGCGCTCCGCATCCCAGCGGTAAACGCCGCGCTCAGTACAGATGACGATTTCATGGTTGATGTAAAATACGGAATTGCGCAGTGCGGAAGGCAGGCCGTCGGCTTTGGAAAAATAATCCACCAGCAGGCTGTCCCGTTCCGGGGTGAAGGCTACCCGGTACAGGCCGCGGTAAGGGTGGGAGACCCAGACATCGCCTGGTCTGCGCTGCGCGAAAATGCGGCACGATTCATCCAGTCCCGGCAGTCGCCGTTCAAAAGACCATTGGCCGCCATTATTGCGGCTGTAGAGGTTAATGCCGTAATAGGTGCCGCTGATTCCTTGGTCTGCATCATGCTGCAAAGAGGTGAACAACCAGTGCCCGTAGCGGGGACCGATGCGGCGGGCGCCGGCCCCTTCCACCTGAAAGGCGCCCTCGTGATGGCTGAGCAGTACATCTGATCCTATTTTGTCGATGCCCCAAACCTGGCCTTGTGTCCCGGCAACGAGGCGGAAGCGGGAATCTTTTTGAAGGGGATCGAAATGGGAGCGCCAGGGAGCGACGTACAGTCCGTTGGAAGTCCCGAAAAAGGTTTGGCCCTGGTGGATCAGCGCGGCGTAACCGGTGCCTTGCAGTTCCCCGTCGGGAACGATCCGGCTAAAAGGAGAACTGGCGACAACGAAGTCGATGCCGTTGTCGAGCCCCAACCATACATTGTGGTCACGGTCGGTAAAGATGCTCCGCACGTTATTGTTTTGCAGTCCGTCCTTTTTGCTGATCCAATGCGAGATTTTCCCCGTCGCATCGATGGTGATCAACCCGCCTAAAGCGGTAGCCAGCGCGATGCGGTTTTGCGGAAGCATGCAGGCTGCCTGGATGATCTTCTGCCGGAGGATACCGGGCCTTTCCACCGGCCGGGGCGCCAGCCCGTCAGCGGTCAATTGCAAAATACCTTGCTTTTCGGTTGTCAGGAGCAGGGTGTCGGGGTGATAGGGAAGCAGGGCGGTTACTATGCCAAGTGTTTCCCGCAAGCCGGAAGCGGGGGTGGGGCGAAAAGTATCGCCGTCGAAGCGCATTAGTCCGGACTGTTCATCCTGCACCAGGATCTCGCCGGCGGCCTCGCCCAGGAACAAAAGGGGGCGACCGGTGGCAAATACCGTGATCGTATCAGCGGCGTAGCGGTAGATGCGGTCGGAGGCCCGGAAGAAAACCCCCTGATCGGTGACGATGAGGTTCCAGACGTCTTCAAAACGGTCGAAAGGGGCGGCTATTTGTCTTTTCAGGGAAGAGAACTCCAGAAGGCCGTCCGGAGTGGGGTAGAAGTAGCCCACTTCGTCCTGCCCGCCCACGAAGATACGGCCTTTACGGTCGAGCGCCAGTGAACGGGCGATGGTCCGGTTGGGAAGCGGATACTTTTGCCAGTCTTGACCGTCGAATTTGAGCAATCCCTCATTATTAGCCACGTAAATGATCCCGTGCGTGTCTTGGGCGAATTGCCAATTCTGGGTTCCGCCGCCGTAAGTGGTTTTGAAGATATTCCGGATAAAGGGCGTACCGAGGTTATTGGGCTGGGTTGATGTAATCAGTGGCCAGAAAAGTGAAAGAACGAAGAAAAGGCTGATTTGCCTTTTGCATCGGTTGCTCCCTATGCTTTTGTGCTGCTTTTTCTGCATTTTGATGTGTCGTTGATGTAGTAAAATTACAGAAATGATGTAGCAGGAACAAGAGAAAGCGAAAATGTTGTAGTCAAGTTGTAGTCATTTTGTTTTTTTTAATCGCGGGGTTAGCTATATTTCGTTTTGCAAACAGCCCCTTCCTAGGAAATTTATTTCTGAAATGCGACTACGAAAAAAGAAAGCTTAGGTCGTCGTTGTAGAGTACATGAGCAAACGAAAACCATGCGGAAGGGGGAAATTTGCCGACATTAATACTATTCTCAAACTTAAAATCTACGGCATGAATCTGAGAGCCTTAACCTTATTGTTTTGTTTTGCAGCGATTAACCTAGCTGGCGGGCAGACGGTCATTCTCGATTTCGAATCAGACGAGACTTCTGCTACTTTCTCCTATTTCGGCAGCTCGCTGGATGGCACAACCGCAAATATTGTAGCCAACCCGAACCCAACCGGTATTAACACCAGTGCTAATGTTGGGGAGCATGTTAAGCCGGCCGGCGCCTTGACCTTTGCAGGCGCGTTCGCCACTCCGCCGACGCCGATCGATGTAACCGGCGGCGAGCAGGTCTGTATGAAAGTTCATTTCGATAACCCGGGCAACGTTCAGCTGAAACTGGAGGCCTCCACTACCGGCGGAGATAACTGGGAAGTGGCTCTGCCGGTTAATACTGCCGGTGAGTGGACGGAGGTATGCTTCGACACCAACCAGCCTTCCGATGCCGGTCCCAACACGCCGGCCGCCGGTAATATCTACGCTACGATGGTCGTTTTCTTCGATTTTGGTATGGAAGGGGGAGACACCGATGTGACGTATTATTTCGACGACGTCGTTGTTCAACCTGCCGGGGGGACCTGTACGACCATCGTCGACCACGAGGCCGATGAAACCACGACTAATTTCCAATATTTCGGCAGCTCCCTGGACGGTACCCAGAACAACATCGTAGCCAACCCGAACCCAACCGGTATTAATACCAGCGCTAATGTTGGAGAACATATCAAGCCGGCCGACGCCCTGACTTTTGCGGGTGCGTTTGCCAATCCGGCGACGCCGATCGATGTAACCGGTGGAGAGGAGATTTGTATGAAAGTTCATTTCGATAACCCGGGCAACGTTCAGTTTAAACTGGAGAACTCTACTACCGGCGGTGATAACTGGGAACTCCTGCAGCAGGTTTCCACCACCGGTGAATGGACGGAGGTATGCTTCGACACCAACCAGCCTTCCGATGCCGGTCCCAATACCCCGGCTGCCGGTAATATCTACTCCACGGTAGTCATTTTCTTCGATTTCGGCTTCGAGGGGGGCGAGACCGATGTGACGTACTACTTCGACGACATCGAAGTGTGCCAAGCCGGCGGTTCTGCAGTTGATGTCCTCTTCTCGGTAGATATGAGCGGCTATGACGGTTCCTTTACGACCGCTTACGTCAGCGGCACGTTCAATGACTGGTCGGGTACGGCTAATCCGCTGGATGATTCCGACGGAGACGGTATCTGGGAAGCTACCCTGAGCCTGGCGCCGGGCGTGTACGAGTACAAAGTTACCCTCGATGACTGGGCGGTGCAGGAAGAATTCATGGGGACGGAAGACTGTGTCACCCTCGATGAATCCGGTCAATTCATCAACCGGGAGTTGATTGTAAGCAGTGAAGGCGCCAACATCGGAACCCACTGCTGGAACAGCTGCTACGCTTGCGGCGAAGCGGTAATGATCACCATTGAACTCGGGACGGCCCTGATCACCGTCGATCCGGAGGGGATGTACATCGCCGGCGGCGGCACCTTCGGCAATCCGGGCGACTTTCCCATGCGCGATGACGACGGTGATGAAGTCTGGACCATCACCTTCGAGAAGCCGAGAGACTTTTCTTCCTTCTATACCTTTACCAACGGCGCCTGCCCCGATTATTCCTGCAAGGAGGACATTTCGGGACAAGACTGCGCCAATCCGGATAACTTCAACGATCGCTTCATGGGGCCGATCACTCAGGATACCGTAATTGCGACCTGCTTTGAAATGTGTACTACGGATACTGACGATTGCTCTATGGTGAGCACGCGCGACCTGGAAGTTGACCACAGCTTGTTCTCGATCGAACCGACCCTGGTGCGCGAGGTAGCCTGGCTCAATTTCAGCTCGGCAAGCTCAGTTGAACGCAATATCAAGGTCGTCAGCGTTACCGGTCAGGTGGTCTGGATGGAACAAGTCGACCAACTGGCTTCCCGCCATCAGATCTCAACCGCTAACCTGACACCCGGCATTTACCTGGTTTACGTCCAGGCCGGTAATACCATCGCTACCCAGAAATTTATCAAGCATTAGTCATAAATGCTTTGGAGGCGCCGGCTATCCTGCCTTTCCGGTCGGCGCCTTCACTTTTACCTGCCGCTGGAAGAAACCATGCAAGCTTGACGAGACGAATGGCGCGTTTACCGCACCCCGGTAGGGATGAGCTTGCTGTTGCTGTTCCAAGTCCAAATTATTCCGGATCACTCCGGCCCTGGCGCCGGTAGTAAAAAACTAGTTATGAAACCTATTCCCTTTTTGCTGTGCCTTTGCTGGGTCGGCCTGTCTTCCTTGCAGGCGCAGATTACCGTAACGGGAACCGTCACTTCCGCTGATGACGGCCTTGGCATCATCGGCGCCACCGTCCTGGTAAAAGGCTCCAACGCAGGCACGGTTACCGATTTCGACGGCGCCTATGAGATCGAGGCCCCCGACGAATCCGCCATCCTGGTTTTTTCTTATACCGGGATGAAAACCCAGGAAATACAGGTAGGCGCCCAGCGGACCATTGACGTTACCATGTTGTCTGACGTCGCCATCCTCGACGAGGTCGTCGTGGTAGGCTACGGCACCCAGAAGCGCAGCAACATCAGCGGCGCCGTTTCGACCATTACTTCTGATGAAATTACCGAGACGCCGGTTTTGCGAGCCGAACAAGCACTGCAGGGCCGCACCGCCGGCGTGCAGGTGGCCCAGAATTCCGGCTCGCCGGGCGCGCCCCTCACCGTGCGGGTGCGCGGCGTGGGCACCATCAACAATAGCGACCCGCTCTATATCGTCGACGGGGTGCCGGTGGAAGGCATCGACTTCCTCAACCCCAACGATATCGAATCGATGAACGTACTCAAAGACGCCGCCTCGGCCGCCATCTACGGTTCGCGCGGAGCTAACGGCGTGGTGCTCATCACCACCAAAGGCGGCAAAAAAAATCAGGAGGGGCGTATCAGCTATGACGCCTACTACGGAGTGCAGAGCCCCTGGCGGATGCTCAACTTACTGGACGCCCGCGAATACGCCATCCTCTCCAATGAGGCGCACATTGCCGCCGGACAGCAGCCGCTGCCCGAATTCTCCGATCCCGACGCCCTGGGTGAAGGCACCGACTGGCTGGACGCCATCTTTCAGGATGCGCCCATCATGAGCCACCAGCTTACCCTGGCGGGCGGCTCCGAACGCTCCACCTACACTATTTCCGGCAACTATTTCACCCAGGACGGCATCGTGGGCGGCGAAAAGTCGGGCTTCGAGCGCATCACCTTCCGCCTCAACGGCACGCACGACGTCAAAGACTGGCTGACCGTGGGCGCCAAAGTGGGCATCACCAACCTGCAACGCAGCTTCCTGCCCGAAAACAACGAATTTACCACGCCCCTGGTGCGGGCCCTGAATATGGATCCGGTAACGCCGGTGCGCAAATCGGACGGCACCTTCGCCTATTCCGTCTACTCCGACACCGATATAGTGAACCCGGTGAACGCCATCGAAAATACCTTTGACGACTGGACTTCCAACCGGCTGGTGGGGGCCGTCTTCGGCGAGCTGAAAATTATGGAAGGGCTGACGTTGCGTTCGACCTACAGTACCGACGTCACCTTTGCCCGGCGCGACATCTTCCGGCCGCGGTTCGACCTCAGCATCGATCCGAACGTGGGCGACGCGCCGGCCGGCGAGCGGAACCTAATTAACTCGGTCGCCCTCGAACAGAACGAATGGAAAAACTGGCAGTGGGAAAACGTGCTGACCTACAACCGTTTGTTCGGCCAACAGCACAACGTGACGGTGACCTTGGGCACCACCGCCCTCCAGAACCGCCAAGACTTCAGCGGGGGCTCGAACACCAACCTGCCGACCAATGATCCGGACGACGCTTTCATCTCCAACACCATCGACCCCATCGAGTCGCAGGGCGCGTACGCCGGCGCCGAGGAATCGGCCCTCTTCTCCGTCTTCGGCCGGGTCAACTACGAACTGGCGAACAAATACCTGTTTACCGGCACCTTGCGGGCCGACGGCTCTTCGCGTTTCGGCGCCAACAACCGCTTCGGCTACTTCCCCTCCTTCTCGGCAGGCTGGAAGATCAGCGAAGAGAACTTTTTTCAGTTCGACCCCATCTCCGTCCTCAAGCTGCGCGCCAGCTGGGGGCAGAACGGTAACGACCGCATCGGCAATTACACCTTCACTACCGTGGTGCTGGCCGGCCAGAATTACACTTTCGGTTCCGAAGAGATCATCACCAACGGCTCGGTGCCGCTCACCGCTGCCAATCCTGACCTGCGCTGGGAGACGGTAACGCAAAGTAACGTCGGCCTGGACGTGGAACTGTACGACGGCAAGTTTAACCTCATCACCGACTATTACATCAAAGAGACCACCGATATGCTCTACGCGGCGCCCATTCCCCTGGTCGCCGGCACCGATGCGCCGGTGCGCAACATCGGCAGCGTACGCAACGAAGGATTCGAACTCTCCCTGCAGTACCGCAATTTCGAATCGGCCTTTACGTACAGTATCGGCGGCAACATCGCCTTTGTCGCCAACGAAGTAGTCAGCCTGGGCGAAGGCGGCGACCCCATCAGCACTGGCCGCGTGCAATCGGCCAATGCTTTCGCGTCGCGCACCGAGGTAGGGCATCCCATCGCCTCATTCTACGGATACGTGACCGACGGGATCTTCCAGACGCAGGAAGAGGTGGCCGAGCACGCTTTTCAGACCGAAAACACGGCCCCCGGCGATATCCGTTTCGTCGACCTGAACAACGACGGCGTCATCGACTTGAACGATCAGACTTTCATCGGCGACCCGACACCCGACTTTACGTACGGCTTTACTGCTGATTTCGGATACAAAAATTTCGACCTGAGCCTTTTTGTTCAGGGTGTGCAGGGGAATGAGATTTACAATTCTACCGTGCGCTACGACTTCACCTACGTCAACCGGCCGGAGTCGGTGCTGAATCGCTGGACCGGGCCCGGCACTTCCGATTTCGAGCCGCGCGTCAACCTCAACGATCCCAACCAGAATGCACGCGTCTCCGACCGCTTCGTGGAAGACGGCTCCTTCGTGCGGCTGAAAAATATCCAGTTGGGGTACAGCCTGCCCGCCAACTTGCTGCAGCGCTTCGGCCTGCAAAAATTCCGGGTATACGTATCGGCGCAGAACCTGTTGACGATCACCGATTACTCGGGCCTCGATCCCGAGATCGGCGCCTTCAACGCCCTGGAGATCGGCCTCGACCGGGGGTTCTATCCGCAGGCCCGGACTTTCCTGGGCGGGGTAAATGTTTCTTTCTAACCAAAACGACGACTTAAAATTATGAACCGGATTTTCAAAATAGCGTCCGTCCTGCTGGCTATCGGCCTGCTATCCGTTGCCTGCAGCGACGAATTCCTGGAGCGCAGCCCGCTGGTGGGAACCACCGAAGACAATTTTTACCAAACCGAAGAGGACGCCGTCGCCGCCGTCAATGCCGCCTACGCGGCGCTGCAGTTCGAGCTTTCGCCGGCGGGGCATTTCCGCTGGTTCTGGGGCGATATCATGTCCGACGACGCCGTCAAAGGCGGCTCCGGCGATAATGACGTCAACGAGCTCCTGCAACTGGAAACTTTCCAGGGGCCGACCAATACCGACCTCCTGGAAGGCGAGTGGTGGGCCGATTTCGAAGGCATCTACCGGGCCAATGTCGTACTCGACAAGGTGCCGCCCATCGAGATGGACCCCGACCTGAAGGCCCGCATCCTGGCGGAAGCCAGGTTTATCCGCGCCTGGTTCAATTACAACCTGGTGACCATCTTCGGCGGGGTGCCCCTGGTAGACCGCGTGCTGGCGCCCAGCGAGTACACCATGCCGCGCGCTACGGCCGACGAGATCTGGGCTTTTTTGAAAAGCGACCTGCAGGCAGCCATCCCTGACCTGCCGGCGCGCAGCCAGTATCCGCCCCAACAGCTGGGCCGCATCACCAAGGGCGCGGCGCAGGCCCTGCTGCTGAAAGCCCATATGTGGCTAAAAGAATTCGCCGAAGCCCAAACGCTGGCCGAGGCGATCGTCAACTCCGGCGAGTATACCCTGGCGCCTGACTACGGCAGCATCTTCACGGAAGCCGGCGAGAACGGACCGGGTTCCATTTTCGAAATCCAGTACATGAACGCTTCCGGCGGCAACTGGGGCCGCAACGCCGCCAACGAAGGCACCTTTACCAACGTCTTCCAGCGGGCCCGCGGCCAGTTTGAAGGCTTCGGGTTCAATATCCCGACGCAGGACCTCGTCGATGCGTTTTTCGTCGAAGGCTTCGAGGACCCGCGGCTGTCGAGTACTGTATTCCGCGAAGGCGACAACATGGGCGACCGCGGTATTTTCACCAAGGAAGCGACGGGCCAGCCTTACGACTACCATCCGAAAAAGTACTTCAACAATAAAGCAGAAGAAGCGCCTTTCGGCGATCCCAATCCGAACGGCGGCTCCAACGATCGCGTCATCCGCTACGCCGACGTGCTGCTGCTGCACGCCGAAGCCGCCTACCAGAACGGAAACGAAGAAGCGGCCCGGACCTCGCTGAACGCGGTGCGCGCCCGCGCCCGCGCCGGCAACGACGACATCCTGCCCGACGTGACGGCTTCGGGACCAGACCTGCTGGAAGCCATTTATCACGAACGCCGGGTGGAGCTGGGTATGGAAGGGCATCGCTTCTTCGATCTCGTACGCACCGGGCGCGCATCTGCCGAACTCGGACCGCTGGGCTACGTGGAAGGCACCCACAACCGGTTCCCGATCCCGGAAACCCAGATCCAGGCGACCAACGGCGCCATTACCCAAAATCCCGGGTATTAATCAATCTTGTGAACGGTAAAAAAGCACACGATGAAAAACTTAAAATATCTGTTCTTAATGCTGATCATCCTGGCGGCCTGTGATCCGGAAATGGACGAAGATATCACGCTCGGACCGCTGCCCGAACCACCCGCGTTTTCTGTAGAAATAGTGCCCGGCGATTCCAACCGGGTGGTGGTAAAAGACCTCTCTTCCGGAAACTTCGACCGTTTGTGGACCTTTGAGGGAGGAGAACCGGCTACTTCCGGGCTAGCGGAAGATACGGTCTTTTTCGCCAAAGCCGGCGTATATACGGTTACCCTGCACGTGGCGGCCAATGGCGGCAACGGTACGGCCTCCGCCAGCGAGGAAGTCACCATCCTCACCGATGCCGAGGTCGCCTGCGACGAGACCATCGCCCTGCTGACGGGCGATTGCGAAGCCGCCGGAAAGTGCTGGATGTTCACCACGTCGGCGGGCGCCATAACCGTGGGGCCGACTTACGGTTCTTCCGATTGGTTTACCTCCAACGAAGGTTCGCTCGACCCTGCCCAGTACGACGATCGCTGGTGTTTCTTTTTCGAAGACCGTACTTTCGTCTACGAGAATAACGGCGCCACGGTGAACCCCTGGGAGGGATACGTCCCCGTGCCCTACGATCCGCCGCCGGCATCCTGGTCGTTCCGGCCGGGCGCCGGGCAGGACGGCGTCGACCAGATCGCGCTGTCGGAAGGCTACTTCATGGGCGTCTGGGATTCGGGCCCTAAGCTGGACATTGTCACCCTCACCGAAACCGAATTGGTGGTGCGGGCTTACATCGTCGACCAAGAAGGGAACCAGGCGGCGGAAGGTTGGTTTGAACTGCATTTTGTCGCAGCGAATTGACGGAAATACAAATCTAAAACGGAACTCAAATAAGCAAAACCATGAAAAACAAAATAGGTATGTTCTTTTCTTTGGTTCTATTGTTCACGCTTGCCGGTTGTATCGACGATGACGAATATCAGCAGCCCGACCGGGAACTGCCGGTGATAACCATAAGCGACGTCACCCAGGAAGAGGGGAACGAGTCGACGGTCTTTGAATTTACCATCACCTTGACCGGGCTCAACGTCACCAACGCCGGCGTGCGTTTCCGGACCGTGGACGGCACGGCGAAAGCCGGAGAGGATTATGTCGGCATCCTCGACAGCGCCATCGTTCTGGGGCCGGCGCAGACCGAAAAGACCATCTCGATCGCCGTAGTTGCGGATTTCTTCAGGGAAGAAGACGAAGAATTCTCAGTGGAGCTGTACGATCCGGTCAACGTCACCCTGGACAAAGAAGTAGGCCGGGCGGTCATCCTCAACGACGACACCTTTGAGGGATCGATTTTTATTCCGGACGGCTATATCACGCCCGAGGAATACCCGGGATATAACCTGGTGTGGCAGGATGAGTTCGAGGGAGCAACCATCAACGAAGCGGACTGGAATTTTGAGATCGGCACCGGCAACAACGGCTGGGGCAATAACGAACTGCAGTTCTACCGCAGAGAGAATGCTTCGTTGTACGAGGGCCACCTGGTCATTGAAGCCAGGGAAGAAAACTTCTCCGGCAGCAATTACACCTCGAGTCGTATGACGACCCAAAATAAGCAGACCTTCCGTTACGGCCGGGTAGACATCCGCGCCGTACTCCCGGAAACGCAGGGGATGTGGCCGGCCCTCTGGATGCTGGGGTCCAGCATTTCCGAGGTGGGCTGGCCGGCTTGCGGCGAGATCGACATTATGGAGATGCGCGGGCAAACGCCCAATCGCATCGAGGGGACGGTGCACTTCGGCGCGGGTGTCGCCCAACATCAGTTTATCGGGCAGCCCTATACCCTGTCGGAAGGGAAATTTACGAATGAGTTTCACGTTTTCTCCCTGATCTGGGAAGAGAATTCCATTCGCTGGCTCTTGGACGATGAAGAATTCTACCACTTTACCGTTGACGATATCGGCAACAACCCCTATCCGTTCAACGAGGAGTTCTTTTTCATATTCAATATCGCCGTTGGTGGCAATTACGTGGGCAGCCCCGATGACAGCACGGTTTTTCCGCAAACGATGATCGTCGACTATATCCGGGTGTTTCAAGAAGAGTAAATGGGTTTGAGTTCGGGTTAGGATGTGGCCCACACCCACACCCTAACTCACACCCACACCCACACCCTAACCCACACCCACACCCATTTAAAATCTCTCCCCCTCCCGTTCAGTCTTTCCCCTGAATATTCCCATAATCTTTTCCAGCACCGCCTCGCCCGTCTTATTGAGGATAGCGCGGCCGTCGATCTCCCTTACCCGCGTCAGTTCCCCCATGGTGCCGGTGACGAAAACTTCGTCGGCCGAGTAAAATTCCGCCAAGCTGAGGTTGCGTTCGGCGCAGGGGATGCCGTGTTCGCGGCAGATCTCCAGGACCAGGGCGCGCGTGATGCCGGGCAGGCAGGCGTGGGCGTGGGGCGTGAGCACCTGGCCGTGGCGGACGCAGAAGGCGTTGACGCCGTTGGCTTCGGCGACGAACCCGTCTTTGTCGAGCATGAGGCCGGCGTCGGCGCCGGCGTGGTTGGCTTCGATCTTGGCGAGGATGTTATTCAGCAGGTTATTGTGGTGGATCTTTGAGTCGAGGAAAGCCGGGTTATTGCGGCGCACCGAGCTGGTGATCAGGGTGATGGATTCGGGGTAGACCGGCGGTTTCCACTCGGCCAGTACGATGAGGGTGGGGCCCGACTGGTTGAGGCGGGGGTCCATGCCCGAGGTGATCTTTTCGCCGCGGGTAAGGGTGAGGCGGATGTGGACGCCGTCGTGCATCTCATTGGCCTTGAGCGTTTGGAAGATGGCTTGCTTGATGGCCTCTTTATCGGGTACTTCCGCAAAGGCCAGGGCGTGCGCCGAATCCTGCAGGCGCTGCAGGTGGGCGTCGAGGCTGAAAATGCGGCCGTTGTAGACGCGCAGTCCTTCCCAGACGGCGTCGCCGCCCTGCACCACACTATCGAAAACGCTGACTTTGGCTTCGCGGCGAGGCAGCAGCTGGCCGTTGATGTAGACGAGGAGGTGCTCGTTTTTTGGGTTGAATTGTTGGAGCATGGGTATAGGGTTGATTGGGGGGAAGATAGGTAAAAATGGTTAGAGCAGAACCAATTCTCAACGCAAGGCATGCCCCAACAACGCTTCGTAGTAAGGGCGGCACTCCGACGCCAGTGTTTCCAGATGCGGCGGCAGCTCAAATGTTTGCTCCACGTAAGGCTTAAAGCCGGTAGAGCGGTGCACGGTGCGGTACCAGTAGGGCGCCCATACACCGTCTTCCGGGCGGGAGCCCGGGGGCCAATGCAGCATATGCGGTTCGAAAGGGAGGTCGAGGCGTTCGCAGAGTTGCCGGAGGACGGCTTCGGGATCGCGCAACAGCACGTGGGCGTCGACCACCGCGGCGAGGCAGTTGTCCGCCCGGAGCTCCCGAAAGAGGTCGTACTGCAGGCGGACGCCGACATCGTCGATGCCGGGATTGTGGACGACCTTGGTGTACGAAGCCAGAATAAAACGCGGATCGCGGATGAGCAGCACATTTTGCATCCGGCGCAGGAAAGCGCGGTCGAGCCATTGCAGGTGGTGGGTCATCTGCTTGAAGAGGACGACCGGGCTGGGGTAGTCGCCCAGCAGCACATCGCGCACCACGGCGGCGCCTTCCGGATTTTGGCTCGCGAGGATGGCTTCGCGGCCCGGGTGTTCGGCCGGCGAGTCGGTATGCGTCAGGTAGTGGGCGTACAACGGCTCGTCCACCACAGTGGTGTCGGCGCGCTGGGCGAAGCTGTACATCAGCGCGGTAGAGATGTTGCGCGGGCTCGACCAGAAGTTGATGCGTTGCATTGGGTTATTGTGATGTAGGTCGTAGCCTGGAGACTACGACCAGCGTCCGGTGAACCAAATCCCAAATCACAAAGACTATTCCACTGCCGTCAGGTCCACGATCTCCGCATTGGGGGCGTTTTCTTTTACCGAATTGATGCCGTTTTCCATGCCCGACTGGGAGGCGTACATCTGGCTGCTGCCGATGATCTGGTGGTTTTTGGAGCACAGGTTGAAGTGCAGCTTGCCGTTGGCGGCTTCTTTGCGGTCGTAGCAACCGTCGTCGAGCGCATTGTTCTTTACCGATTCGATGCCGTTCTTGGCGCTGGATTTGGAAGAATAGCCCTGGCTGGAGAGGATGACCTGACCGTTTTTGGCTTTCAGGCGGAAATAGTACTTCTCGTTGTTGTCGCTTTGGAAAATCTCGAACTTCATGAAAATTGTTTTTTTGGTTAAAACTTACGGCAATTTAGGAAAAATGCGGTTTTCTCCCAATATTCCCGCAGGCTTTGCCTGCCGAAAGGCGAAATGCGTATATTTGGATGAGCCCAATTTCCGACGATATGCGTTATTTCCTTCCGCTGCTCCTCTTGTTTTTCACCCTTCCGCTTTCCGGGCAGGAAGACGACGGTCCGCACGTTCCTTTTATTTACACCAATTTCAACCTGCAGCTCGGCTTTCCGCTGGATGATTTTCAGGACCGGGTGGACGCCACCGGCCTCGGCTTCGGCGGTTATGCGGCCGTGCAGCTGTTCCGGGCCCCGGTTTTTGTCGGCTACGACTTTGCCTACCAGCAGCTCGACTACGAAGAGCTGGCTTTTACCGAAGAGATCGACGGGCAGCTCATTGATTTTGAGCTGCGCACGCGCAGCAACCTGATGGCGCATCACCTGCTCGTGCGCTACCAGCCGGCGGTGCGCTTTCCGCTCTGGCCTTATTTCGACGTCCTTTTGGGCGCCAAGCACCTCTACACCCGCACCAAGCTGGTGGAGCTGCTCGGCGACGGAGAAGAAAACATTCTGGAAAGCGAGCGCGATCTATCCGACTGGCCGCTGAGCTACGGCGGGGCTTTCGGGCTGCAGTATCCGGTGCTCAAAGATCAATCCTTAATGGTCGATCTGCGATTTGTGTACCTGCCCGGCGCCAATGCCCGCTACTATGCCCGCCGCCCCGATACCGACGGTATTCCGATCCAGGATTCGCTGGATTTCTTCGAGCAGCGGGCGTCCAATACCCCGGTTTTTTCCTTGCAGCTGGGCGTTACCATCGAGCTGGTCACAGCCTTCCGGGATATGAGCGAGCCGGAGGAATATTAATCCGGATTAACCACCATCCGCGGAATAGCGAATGCCGGCTTCAGTGCGGATGGCGTCCAGCAGTTCGATCAGGTCTTCGCTGAAGGAGAGCGGCAGCTGTGGGCTTTCGGTGCGGCCTTCCGACAGGCATTTCATCACTTCCTCCGCTTCGAAATAATAGCCGTTGCCCTGGTAATTGTACTGGAAGTCGAGGGGGCGTTGGTCTTCCAGCAACAAAGTGAAGCTCGACGGCTCGTGCCAGCGCGTATGCAGGTGGATGGTGCCTTTTTCGCCGTAGATGAAGGCTTCGGTTTTGGTGTGCGCCAAAAAACTGGCGTGCAGATGAGCCAGTCGGCCGTCGGCGTACTGGAAAACGACGCCGCAGTCCTGGTCGACACCCGTAGGGCCGAAATGGGCCAGAGCGCTGATGCGTTCGGGTTTGCCCATGATGAGCAGCGACAGGAAAACGGGGTAAATGCCGATATCGAGCAAGGCCCCGCCGCCCAGGGCGAGGTTGAACAAGCGGCTCTCGGGCTGGAACGGCGCTTTGAAGCCGAAATCCGCTTTTACGGATAGCACCTGGCCGATCCGGCCCGACTGGATGATGTCGAGGGCTTCTTTCAAGGTGGGTAAAAAGCGGGTCCACAGCGCTTCCATCAGGAAGACGCCGCGTTCGCGAGCGGTATGGACCATGCGCTTGACTTCGATCGCGTTCATGGCGAAAGGTTTTTCGCAGAGCACAGGGATTCCTGCTTCCAGGCAAATGAGCGTATTGGAGCAGTGGCGGTGGTGCGGGGTAGCGATGTAGACGACATCGAGGTCAGGACAATCGACAATGGCTTCGTAGCTGCCGTAGTGGTGGGGCGCGCCGTACGTTTGGGCAAAAGCCGCCGCGCGTTCTTCGGAACGGGAAGCGACCGCCCAAAGCCGGGCGTTGGAAAGGCCGGCTAGGTCTTGTGCGAATTTGTGCGCTATTTTACCCAGCCCGATGATGCCCCAGTGGTAGGTCTTAGCCATGTTTTTTTTGCTAAGAAAGGAAAAATCGGGAGAATAAATCAAAGAATGACCAATAACCCTAAGTATTCATATTTCACTTTCGAATGCAGCTTGGTCATCGGAGACAGATTGTACTTCCCCCAATTCTTAAACCAGCGAGGTCGAATATTTAGTTGGAATAAAATTTACTTTTTTACCGAAATAAACTTCAGCAGGGATCTGGTATTCTAGCGACTCATGGCCTCTTTCATGGTTGTAAAACCTCATGTATTCTTCTGTTCCATCATACAGCTCCGCACCTCCATTCGGAAGATTAAGGTAAAGATATTCGTACTTGTAGCTTCGCCAAAACCTTTCGATAAAAATATTATCAATGGCTCTTCCTTTTCCGTCCATACTGATCTGGATGCACTCCCCTTTGAGTAGATCAACGTACTCATCTGAGGTAAACTGACTACCCTGATCCGTATTCAGGATCTCCGGTTTTCCATTTAACAGGAATGCTTCTTTAATCACCGCTACGCACCACTGAGCGGTCATAGAGTTGGATATACTCCAGTTCACAATATGGCGACTGTAAAGGTCTATTAGCGCGAACAGATACATATATCCCTTTGCCATGGCAATGAACGTGATATCCGCAGCCCAGACCTGGTTGGGTCTGGTGATCGCCAGGTTCCTCAATAGATAGGGGAACTTATAAGTCGTGTTCCCTGGCTTACTCGTGTAGGGATTGGGGCCAATAGCCCTGATAACCATTAACTTATACAGCCTCTCTACCCGGTTTTTACTGATCTTGTAGCCATACGCATGATTGATGAAATTCCGCATTCGAGGCACTCCGTAAAACGGCGTTGCCGTGTATTGGCGATCAATTATCTGCATCAAATGCAGGTTCAGGATACTCTCTCCTTTCGGCTTGTAGTACAGTCCCGAGCGATGGATACAGAGCAATTCGCACTGTCGACGCTGACTGAGCTTGCTGTTTTTATCTACCATTTCAATACGCTTTTTTCGATCTATTGAAACAGCTTTTTTTTAAGGAACTCGACCTCCATTTGGAGCTGGCCGATTTTAGCATACAGTTTTGCCTTTTCAGCTTCCACTTCGGAGACGGCCTTGTCTGGCGTCTTGGAAGAGAAGATCTGTTCAGCCTTGTTAAGGAAATCCTGCTTCCAGTAGGATATCTGATTGGGGTGAAGCTCGTACTTTTCACCCAGTTCACTTAGCGTCGAACGTTCCTGGAGGGCCTCCAGAACTACCTTGAGTTTAAACTCTTTCGAGAACTTACGACGTGACTTTTTCATGACCTTGGTTTGCAGTTTAAAGTTAGACAAAATTCAACTTAACTGCTGGTCCGAATTTTTGGGGGAAGCATAGTTGGCCGGTTGGCAATGCACCGCCCAGACCACCAACGATACTACTGCCGCCTCACCCCGCATAGAGTTCCTGGTGCAGGCGGGCGTTTTCCAGCCGCAAGGCACGGTATTGCAAGAACGATACCTGACGCGGTCATATTTCAACTGGACGATGGGCATACGCACCGGGGCCGACAACTGGCGCTGCCAGCCCTGGCTGCTGCTCGGGAGCTACCAGGTGGAGAGCGACTCCCTGCCCGGCGGGCCCTCCAAAGCGCGCAATACGCCGCTGTCCGGGGGCTTTACCAGCTTTTTGCCGCTTTCCAAAAACGATTTCCTGGGGCTGAACGTCGGCCTCAGCCTCAACATGCTGCGCGAAGAAAGCACCGACCTTTCTGCCGAGCGGCTCGGAATGACGTTCGGCCTGGAACACCAGCGCCGGGTGACTTCCGGTTTCGCTTACCGCTTCGTCCTCGGTTACGAATACGTCAGCGCCGGCCCGGATGAGCCGGTCCGCGACTGGAGCGGCTTATTTCTCTCCTTCGGCATCGGACTGAATACCGCCGGGTCTTCTCCGGCAACGTTGCCGGACGGCAGTTGATTTTTTTCTGCGACTTCTGATCCCAAACCCGGCGCGCCCATCATTTATCTGGCAGGCGGACCGGGAGGCTCCGGAATCGGTACGGCGCGCCGCAACCGCTTTGAATTGTTCATGAAGCTGCGCAGCATTGCCGATGTCATTGCATTCGATCAGCGCGGGACAGGGAACTCCGACGGCCTGCCCGAATGTCCGTACCGCAACGATATTCCGGTAAATAGACCCTTTTCAGAAAAGAAATATACCGAACTGACAACCAATACCTGCCGGCAGTGCATCGAATACTGGAAAGCGGAAGGACACGCCGTTACGGCCTACAATACCATGGAAAACGCCGACGATATCGAGACGCTCCGACGGCTGCTGGGCGCGAACAAGATCATCCTCTGGGGCATCAGCTATGGCTCTCACCTGGCTTTTGAATACATCCGCCGCTACGACGAACACTTGGAAAAGGCAATTTTTCTTCCCTCGCCTTGCGGGTGGCGACCGTAAAGCGGTACTACCTCACCGAGATGCGCGACATGGCGGAAATCATGGACTCGATGAGCGGCATGTCGCCGGAACGCAACCGAAGCGTGGCCGCTCAGGCTTCGCAGGCTACCTTTGGCGCCGCCTATTTACCCGGATTTCTGTTTAGGTACGGAATATACGCTGCATTCTGGCTATCTTTCCTATTCCGTACCTCTGGCACGGCAATCACTGCGTACAAAATAGGCTACCGATAGCTCGTCCCGGCAGTACGAGAACACAACAATGTTTCAAACCGAGAATCACTTTAATCGATTGCGATATAAGCTCTATGAAAAACAAGCTATTTTTTCTTCTACTTTCCCTTTTCCTCGCCTGCGACCAGGCGCCGCAAAGCGCTGATTCCGCCGTACCTCAGGCTTCCGAGCCGGCTGCCAAAGCTGAGACGGGAAGCCGGTCGCCGGAAGAACCTACCGCCGACGGCCAGCGCAAACTCATCAAAGAAGGCGAAGTCGCTTTCGAGACCGATGACCTCGCCGCCACAACCCAGCGCATCAAAACGGCACTGACCGGCGTCGACGGCTACATCTCCCAGGAAAGGGAAAGCAAGGGCGGCGACCGCATCTACTACTTCCTGCAGGTGCGCGTGCCGGCCGACCGTTTCGATGCTTTTCTCGCCCAAATATCCGAGGGGGTCGACTATTTCGAGCGCAAAGAGATCCGCACCCGTGACGTCACGGAGGAGTACCTCGACCTGTCGGCCCGGCTGAAGAGCAAGCGCGCCGTGGAAGCCCGCTTTTTGGAGATCCTCGACCGGGCCGCCACCATTGAAGAAGTACTGTCCGTAGAAGAACGCATCGCCGGCGTGCGCCTGGAGATCGAACGACTGGAAGGCCGGATCCGCTATCTCGACAACCGCATCGGGATGAGCACGCTGGATATTTCGTATTACCAGATCATCGATACGCCCAACCCGGTAAGCCGTTCCCCTTCTTTCGGTCGGCGGTTGGGCAATGCCCTGAAAAATGGCTTCGAAGGCGTTCAGCTCTTCCTGATCGCGCTGGCGAACGCCTGGCCTTTGTTGTTGCTGGGCGGCGCCGCCTTTTTTGCTTGGCGTTACCGGAACAAAGGTAGAGGACATGGAGGTTGATCATCTTTTTGTTTTTTCGAACCGGCAGGGGCGCGAAGCCGACGAATTGGTCGCTTTTGGTCTTGCCGAGGGCAGCAACCGGATACATCTGGGGCAGGGAACCTGTAATCGAAAGTTGTACTTCGAGAACCGCTTTCTTTTGACTTCAGAAGATTTAACCCGGATTAACTCCGTTGAAAAAGGCTTCCAGCCAAACCGAGAATCGCTGCTTACGCCCGCTACAATTAATACAATTTGGATATTTTCGAAAAAAAAATGACCACCTATCTCGCCCTACTTCGCGGCATCAATGTCGGCGGGCACAAAAAGGTGCCGATGGCCGATTTGCGGGCAATGCTGGAAAAAGCAGGCTACCGGAACGTGCGCACTGTGCTCGCCACCGGAAATGTCCTTTTCGAATCGCCGGACAAGGATGTACCTGGCATACAGAAGGAACTCGCCCGGCGGCTCGCCGATACTTTCGGTTTCGACATCCCCGTCATCCTGCGCCCCTACGCGGTGGTGGAGCAACTGCTGGCGGCGGATCCTTTTCAAAATGCAGAGGCCACCGGCGATACGCGCCTGTTGGTTTCCTTCCTGGGCGATCCGCCGCAGGAGGCGCCGGCGCTGCCGCACGTGGCCGGGGACGGAGCTGTGCAGGTGATCGCCCTGGTTGACAATATTGCCTGCACCGTCCTCGACCTTTCAAAAAAAGGAACCGTAGACGCCATGCGGGTGCTCGAAATGCTTTTCGGAAAAAATATCACCACCCGGACGTGGAATACCGTCCGTCGGATCGCCGCCAAATAATGCCTTGTTTTTTCCATGGAAAAACGCCCTGACTTATACTTCATCGCGCTGCTGCCGCCGCCCGATCTGCGGGAAACGGTCCGGCGCCTCAAGGAAGAGATGCGCGACCGCTTCGGGGCCGGGCACGCGCTGAAGTCGCCGGCGCATATCACCCTGCAGATGCCGTTTAAGCGGAGCAGTGGTTCTGAGCGCCGCCTGGCGGAGGGGTTGGCGGAATTCGCCGGCCGGCAGTCCCCCTTCACGATCCGGCTGTCGGGCTTCGATTGTTTTGCGCCGCGCGTCCTCTTCGTGCGGGTCGACAATCACCGGCCGGTACAAAAACTGCACGAGCGCCTGAAGCGGGTGCTGATCCGCCCCATTGGCCTGAAACCCGACGAACTCAACGAGCGCGTACATCCACACCTCACCATCGCTACGCGCGACCTGCGCAAGGCGGCCTTCCGGGAAGCCTGGGCGGAATTCAAGGAGCGGCCTTTCGTCGCAGCTTTTGAGGTGCAAAGCCTCTTTCTGCTCAAACATAACGGACGGCGCTGGGAGGTTTTTCGCGAATTCCCTTTTTCGTGAGCCGTCCGACCAATGTAAAGTTCGGGACAAGCAAATTCTCAGGCAAATGAGGAATTGGCCGGACGACTTTCTGGGAAACCTCCTATTTTGGCAGGAAAATTACTGCCGTGCTGGCCACCATCTTCATCATCGGCGCCTTTCAGAGCTTCTTTTTTGCCGTTGTGCTGCTGAGTAAAAGGCAGAACCACCTGGCCAATCGCTATATGGGATTGTGGCTGGCGGCGCTGGGCCTGTCGTTCGTGGAGTCGTGGGTGACGGCGAGTGGCGTCTACCGGGAGTATCCGCATCTGAGCGGGGTGTTCAGCGGGGTTCCGCTCCTGCACGGGCCCTTTTTCTGGTTGTACACCTACCATTTGCTCAATCCGCAGCGAGCCTGGCGGCCGCGACAACTGGTCCACTTCCTGCCGGCGAGCGTCTACTACCTGACCGGGCTGGGCTCTTTCTTTTTTCTGACGGGGGAGGAGAAGGTAGCGCTGATGGACGCGCTGGTTCGCGGTTCGGTCCCTCCGGTGCTTTTCGTTTGGGGCATCCTCAAAACCCTGCACGGACTGGGATATATGGCGTGGATATTGCACTACATCCGCGGCTACGAAGGCCGGGTGCTGGACCGGTTTTCCAACCCCGAAAAATTGCGGGTAAAATGGCTCAAGGCGCTGGGAATGGCTTTGCTGGGCATCTACCTTTTTGCCCTGCTCAACATCTTTGTAGTTCAGCTCCTTCAGGTCAACCTGGAATTTATACTGGGGCTGCTTTCGGCAGTGCTCATCCTGGCGGGCGGTTACTTGGCCATGCGCCAGGGCGCCCTCTTCCGACCCGACGAATGGCCCCGCCTGGAGGCGGATCGCGATGCGAACCGGGCGGCTTTTTCGGGTAAGACCAAAGAAAAGATACGCGCCCTGATGGAACGGGAACGCCTCTATCTCGACCCCGATCTCACCTTGCAGCAGTTGGCCGACCGGCTGGACATCTCCCCGAAAGAATTGTCCAAAACGCTCAATCAGGGCTTCGGCGTCAATTTTTTTACTTTTGTCAACCGGTACCGCGTCGAGGAAGTTATCCGTCAAATGAAAGACCCCGCCAACGATCATCTTTCCCTCCTGGGCATCGCCTTCCAGAGCGGTTTCAACTCCAAAACCACTTTCAATACCGTCTTCAAAAAGGTGCTCGGAAAGACGCCTTCCCAGTTTAAGGCTGAGTTAAATAGCTGATAACCAAACGCATTTGAGTTCGATCTTTTTTCGAACCTGCGGGAATCGTTCGGATTCCGGAATCCGAACGATTCCCGTCCTGCTTTCGCTCATATTTGGATTGGAAATCAAATTTCACTCAAAAAATCCATTAAAAATGAGCCGACACACTATCCTGATCCTGCTATTGGTCCTTTCCTCCTTCGCCTGCACCAAAGAAGACATCGGCAGCCCCGCCCGGATCGTACCTGCGACGACCGCCGAAGATCCCGCTTTGCCCCGGCTGCTCATCAACGGCGCGCCCCTGCACCTGGAAACTTTCGGGGACATCCACGATCCGATAATGATCATGCTGCACGGCGGCCCCGGTTTCGACTACCGGGCCATGATCAGCGCGCCCGGCGCCTTAGCAAGCCGGTATCCCGACCGGCGACAAGGGGCGGGCCACGGCCTCTCGGCACTGCAGGACGACTTTTTCCTGGTCTTTTACGACCGCCGCGGATCGGGCCTATCCCCGCGCTTTGATCCCGGCGCCGTTCGCTTCGATGACCAGTTGGCCGACCTGCGCGCCATTGCCGAACATTTTCTGGAAATGAAAAACCAGGCCACCGGCGCAGCGGAAAGCCGGGTATACCTGTTCGGCTGGTCGTTCGGCGGTTACCTGGCCACGGCCTTCACCAACGAACACCCGGCGCTGGTGGAGGGCCTGATCCTCTACGAGCCCCGTCCGTTCAATCAGGAACTGTTCGACCTGCTGGACCTTACCTCCCCGTTCGCGCAGCTCACCGAAGACTACGTCGACGGCGTCTTCACCGGCAGCACCTACGTAGTGAATACCGGCCACGCTGCGGCCGACTACCAGTGGGCTGTGGGCGCCACCGGCGATTTTTCCCCCGAATTCCACAACCCCGACGCCATGCCCTTCTGGCGCGTCGGCTTTCAGGTCAACCAGGATATCGAACGGGAAATTACCGATGCCGACCGCAACGTAGTGGACCGGCTCGGCGCCTTTGCGGGCAACACCCTCTTCATGTACGGCGCGCTGACGGAGCGCGACGCGATCCAACCCGGCTATATCGAACAAATCACGAGCTTTTTCCCACGGGTGACCACCCAGCGCATCGACAATACCGGGCATTACGGGCCGTGGGAAGAACCCGGACAGCTCATTGCCGCTATCCGGCGGTTCACTCCCTAGCCCCTGGCAATTCTCCATTTTCATCAAAAAAAAAATAAAGCCATGCAACCGATAAAAATCCTGTTCCTGCTGTTGTTCTTCTTCCCGGCATCGGCCGGCTGGTCGCAAACCCAATTTCTGCTGCAAACCGATGCGGCCAACCGCATACAGCTTTCCAGCGGCCTCGAGCCCGGTTTCGTATTTCACGTGCAGTACGACCGGTGCGGCCTTTTGCCGGTCTTCCAGTTGCCCAGCGCCTTCTTTGTACGCGGTGAGGCCACTTTCCACCGCAGCTTAGCTGAAAACAACGAATGGGCGGCCGGGGCCGAAGTGCTGGTCTGGCGCGCCGGCCCCTGGAACGCCCTTTTCCGGACGGCCTTCGCCAACGGGCGCCTGCGCACCAAAACCTACCGCGCCGAAAAATGGGAGTGGCGCAATCAGCTCGCCTTCGGCCTGTACGGCCAGAAGCTGGGCGTGAGTGTTTTTGCCGCCTACACGCACAACCTCGGGCTGCACCTCGAACATTCCGATTTCTACCGCACTTACATCTATCCCGACGCCACCGACGGCTGGTTCGGCGGCGTCGGAGGCTACGCCGATTTCGGGCTCGCCGGCCACTTCCTGCTGTTCCGGCGGCTCGACCTGAAAGTCCAGGCAAGCACCGCCATCACGTCGACCGGCCGGCCGCTGACCTTGCTGCCCGTGCAGGCCGGCATTGGGGTGGGGTGGCGGCTATAACCCGGATTATTTATGGATTAATCTATGGCCGGCCGCCATTCTTGCGTTTGCTCGTTGGTCGATCACTATCTTCTTTTCGGAGAAAAACTTTCTCCTCACAAAGAAAGAAGTCGTATTTTCCTTTTGAACCTGCGATGGGTTCTTCAAAAAAAAACACCGAAATGCAACCCACTTTTCAAGAGCAGCAGCGCTTCACCCAGGTCTGGATCTGGGTGACGCTGCTCATCATCACGCTGATTCCCTTTTACGGCATCTTCCAGCAGGTGATCCTCGGCCGCCCTTTCGGCGAAAACCCGATGCCGGATACGGGATTGTTTATCTTCGCCTTGCTGATGCTGGTCTTTTTATGGTACTTCCGGCAGGTGCGGCTGGAAACGGAGATCGACGAACAGGAGATCCGAATGCGCTTTTGGCCTTTTTCTGAAATCGTTACGCCCTGGGCGGAAGTAGAAACCGTCCGCCTCGTAAAATTCCGCTTCATCAGCCGGGGCATCCGCACCGGCACAGCCCACGGCACGGCCTACTGCGTGGCGGGCGACCGGGGATTGGCCGTCACGCTGAAGAGCGGCCGGAAGTATATGATCGGGACGCAGCGGCCGGAGGAGATGCGCAGGTTTCTGCAAGAGCGATTGGACCTGGCTTTGGAGCCGGCCCGGTAAGCCGTTGCCTGCCCAATGGATGAATGCATGGACGAACAAATTTGCAACTCATTAGTAAAATGGCCGGCGTTTTTTTAATTTTCAAATAAAAAAAGCCCTGGCTAATGAAAAAACCGACTTTCCCGCACCCTTTCACTCTGCTGGTCCTGTTTATCCTCATCGCTACGGTGCTCACTTATTTCCTGCCGGCGGGTGCTTTCGACCGGCAGACAGACGAGGAAACGGGTCGCGAAGTGGTCGTGTCGGGCAGTTACCATGCTGTAGCGCCGGCGCCGGTCGGGGCGTTCGATGCGCTGGTTGCCATCCCGCGCGGCATGATCGAAGCGGCGGATATCATCTTTTTGGTATTTCTGGTCGGCGGCGCTTTCACCGTGGTCGATAAAACGCAGGCGTTGCGGCGGGGTGTCGTCGGTTTGAGTCGGGCGCTGGCCGGCCGGGAAGGGCTGATCATCCTGCTCGTCTCGCTGTTCTTTGCGGCGGGCGGGGCCCTCAACAATCTGCAGGAAGAGATCATCGCTCTGGTGCCGGTACTGCTCATCCTCACCAACAGCCTCGGCTTCCGGCCCATGGTGGCGGTGGCGATGAGTGCAGGGGCAGCTTTTGTCGGCGCTTCCTTCAGTCCCATCAATCCTTTTCAGGTGGGCATCGCGCAGAAGCTGGCGGAGCTGCCGCTGCTTTCGGGCGCCGGCTTTCGCCTGATCTTCCTTTTTCTGGCCCTGGCGTTGTGGATCTTCTGGACCATCCGCTACGCTTATCGCACGCGCACCGAGCCGGAAGCCGGGCAGGCCACTACCGATGAGGAGGGCCTCGACTGGCGCAGTAACGTCATCCTGATCGCCGTGCTGTTCACCTTTGCGGCGATGGTTGTCGGCATTTTCAATTTCGGCTGGGATTTTAACGAAATATCGGCCGCTTTCTTCCTGATGGGGATGTTGGTCGGCCTCGTCGGCGGCCTTCGCCTCACCGGAACGGCGGAGGCCTATATCGAAGGATTTCGTGAAATGGCCTTCGCCGCGCTGCTGATCGGCTTTGCGCGGGCCATCTTTGTGGTGCTGGACGACGGCCGCATCATCGACACCATCGTCTACGGCCTGTTCACGCCCGTTTCCAACCTGCCGTCCGAGCTGTCGGCCGTGGGGATGATCGCCGCCCACGTATTACTGCACGTGCCGGTGCCCAGTCAGAGCGGGCAGGCGGTCCTGACCATGCCGTTGCTCGTCCCCCTCTCCGACCTCATCGGTTTGAGCCGGCAGGTGACCATCCTGGCCTATCAGTTCGGCTCCGGCCTCACCGATATGATCACGCCCACCAACGGTGCGCTGATGGCTATCCTGGTGGCCGGCGGCATCCGTTACGAGGAGTGGTTTCAGTTTGTGGTGCGCAAGTTCCTGATCCTGCTGGCGCTGGGGGCAGTGGCGGTGGTGACGGCGATCGCGATTGGGCTGCAATAGGGGCCTGCAGCAGAAAAGTTGGGGTATTCGGTCATCCGCGCCGGCAGGCACCCGGAGTCTGGCGATCAAGCGGAAAAGTGGTCAGAAAATATCGGTATATGGAAAAAAAGCCGCCGCGGGCTATATCGTTAACTGGTTGCGTCCTTGGGTGAGCTTCCGTTGGCCCCTCGGCCTCAGCCTGGTGCTGTTATTCGGCGTTCCCCGGTTTGTGCTGGTCCTGTGGGCCAACGCCCATGCAGACTACCGCTGGGTGTCGGTCATTTTCGTATTGATGGGCGTCAGCCCGTTCGTGCTCCTCACCAGCAAAGGGCGGGCGCGTATCGGCATGAAGAAGACGAAGGACTTCACAGGGTTGTTGTCGGGTTTCCTGGCCGGCGGCGCCCTGGCCGGGCTGACCTACTTGTTGGGGGAAGGGCTTTACGGAGACACTATACAAAACTGGTACGTTTACATTGCCCGTTCGTACGCCTTGCCCGACGGTTTGGGCAATGGGACCGACAAGCTGATCGTCTTCCTTATTTTTGCGCTGGTTGCGATGACGTTCAGTCCGATCGGGGAGGAGCTGCTCTACCGAGGCCTGATCTACGGCAGTTTGGCAACGGTGCTTACGGGAAAGCAGGCCTCCCGTGCAGACAGCGCCGCCTTCGCTCTGACTCACCTTAGCGCATTTTGGGGTCGTCTTCTACCAGGGCAGTTGGCATTTTTTTTTCTTGCCGGCTTTACTCTGGGTAGGTCTCATGTTCGGGGCGGCGCAGTTATTCGGTTGGGCGAAGCGCAAAACGGGTTCGCTCTGGGGCGCCGTGCTGGCGCACGCCGGTTTCAACCTGGGAATGGTATACGCTATTTTTTACTGGATCAAATAAGATGTTAGTTCATTAATCAGAGCTTGTTTGGAGGTAGTGCTTTTGAAGCGAAAAACTCAGATTTTGGGTTCTCCCGAAGGGATTTTTCCGGCTCATAGCAGCGCTACGGGCCGGAAAAATGCCACAGGGAGGTTCCAAAAGCTGGGTTTTGCAGCCAAAATGACTACCTCCAAACAAGCTCTCACCCATCGCACATCCTAAATCAGTCCGCCATGAACGGCCCCGACAAGCATACCCTGTTTCCCATTGACAACTACCACGGCCTGTGTTTCCTCAAAAACGCGGTCAGCAACCCGAACATTATCGTGGGCGAGTATACTTACTACCACGATTTTGAATCGGTCCACCACTTCGAGCGCAACGTCAAATACCATTTTGATTTTATCGGCGACAAGCTGATCATCGGCAGGTTTTGCCAGATCGCCTCCGACGTGGTTTTCATCATGAACGGCGCCCATCATCTGACGAACGCTTTTTCCACCTTCCCTTTCGACATTTTCGGCAACGGCTGGGAAGGCGCCATGGAAGGAAAAGCCTATCCCCAGCGCGGGGATACGGTGATCGGCAACGATGTTTGGATCGGGTACAAAGCCACCATCATGCCGGGCGTCAGGATCGGCGACGGCGCGATCATCGCCACCAACGCCACGGTTGTCAAAGACGTACGGCCTTACGCCGTGGTGGGCGGCAATCCGGCGGTAGAGATCCGCCGCCGGTTTTCGGACGAAGTGATCGAAAAGCTGCTGGCTTTGCGATGGTGGGACTGGCCGCCCGAAAAAATTACCGCTCATTTAAAAGTATTGACGGGCAATGATCCGGTAGCGCTGAATACCATTCGCTGATTTTTTTAGTTGGCCTAATTTTATTGGGAAAAAGGCTTGGGCGTATAAATGCTTCTTTTTACCTTAACCCTGGTTAATCTGTGAAATATTCCCTCACCCCTCTGTCGTCCGCTTTACTGGCATGATCGACACCCATGCCTACCGGCCTCACTATCTAGTCCGATAAGTGTTAATCGTATTTGCCCCAGGGGCGCTATTTTACCTGGATAATTCATGAGTTCTTCCCAATAGATCAATCCATGAATTATCCAGGTAAACCCAGTTATTCACCAGTTTTTTGAACAAACACGACATGAAAAACCCAAATCTACCTCAAACCGCAGGTGTGCGCACCTTTCGGCTATTCTTCATTCGAAAAGAAAAGGCTAATCCTGCTGCGTTGCTCCTTCTGACGTTTTTCCTACTCGTCGCCTTTATTCCTTCCCGCGCCGAGAATGCTGACCCGGTGATCGATATATGGTACGGCAGTAACCAGTCGTTCGGCAATAATGGCGAACCGCAGGTCTGGTGCAACATCCTGGGCAACGTCAGCGACACCGACGGGAGCGTCAGTTCGTTGTCCTACAAGCTAAATAGCGGCAGTACGATGGCGCTGACGATCGGCGGCGACGACCGTCGCCTGCTCAGCAGCGGTGATTTTAACATCGATCTGGAGGTCGCCGATCTGTTGCCGGGCGCTAACACCGTAGAGATCACCGCTATGGACGACGACAACGGCGAGACCATGGAGACGGTTACGGTCAATTATACGGCCGGCAATACCTGGCCCAACCCCTATACGGTCAACTGGGGCAGCCTCAGCGGTATTGCGGAGGTCAACGAGGTGGCGCACGTGGTCGACGGCGACTTTTACCTCACGCCCGACGGCATTCGCACCGCAGCGCCCGGCTACGACCGGCTGATCGCGATCGGCGATCGTACCTGGTCCAACTACCAGGTGCTGGTGCCGGTCACCATCCACAATATGCCCGGTGGCGGTGGCGTCGGGGTGCTACTGCGTTGGACAGGCCATACCGACAACCCCGTGACCTGCGCCCAGCCCAAATGCGGGTGGCTGCCCCTGGGCGACATCGCCTGGTACCGGCCGGGCGAACTCGAATTTTATCAGGGCGGCAGCACTGCGCGGACGCTCAATACCGGGGTGACTTATCTCTTCCGCACCGCCGTACAAACGAGTCTCGACGGTTTTACTACCTACCAGCTGCGGGTGTGGGAAGAAGGAACGAACGAGCCGACGACCTGGGACCTGGTCAATACGGTAGGGCCGGCCGATGAACAGGAAGGCTCGCTGCTTTTGATCTCGCACAAGGCGGACGTGACTTTCGGCGACGTCATGGTGACGCCCGCGCCACTGACCATCAGCAACATTGCCGTGGCCTTTAACGACGCCAATACCGAAGCGACCATCACCTGGAATACCGATCAGGCGGCCACCAGCCAGGTCGATTACGGGCCGACCAACGCCTACGAGGATGGCGGTATTCTGAGCGGCGCTCTGGTCACCAGCCACTCGGTAACGCTTAGCAATCTGACGCCCAATTCGGTATACCACTACCAGATCACCAGCCAAACGGCCGGGCAGACAGAAACGGCGGTATCCGATGATCTGACTTTTTCCACTTCCCTGCAACGGGACGATTTCTGCGAATCGACGCTAAACACCAGCGTCTGGAACTTCGAAAATCCGGGGGTGGGCGATGCGAGTTACGATCTTACCGGCTCCGGCACCAGCGACGCTCGCCTGGAAATTGACGTGCCGGGCGGAAACTCGCACGAGATCTTTAATAACGGGATCCGAGCGCCCAACATGCTGCAGTCGATAGACGATGCGGACTTCCTGGTAGAGGTGAAATTCGACTCGCCGGTCCAGACACCGCAGTACCAGGAACAGGGCATTCTGGTTAAAGAAAGCGCTTCTCGTTACCTGCGGTTTGAATTTTACAGCAAGGGTACGGGTATGGCCGGTACCGGAGATACCCACATTTACGCTCATCAATTCGGGGGGTCGGAACCTGGGGAGAAGATAGATGCTATCATTGGCAGCGATGACGTAGCGCCGCTATACATGCGTGTGCAGCGCATTGGAAACCAGTACATTCAAACCTGTTCTACCGATGGGGTGGCATGGCAAGCCGGCGCTTCGTTTACCTCCGACATCGTGCCCGTCGAGATCGGGCCTTATGCGGGGAATGAATCAGGTGCGTCTTCACCGCAGCATACCGGCCAGATCGACTATTTCCTGAACCAGAAAGGGCCCTATCCGAACGAAGATGTATGTACGGCCTCCAGTCCACCGGTATTGGGCGTCATCGGTGAACCGTTCGTGGAAGAAGGCGCAACCCTCAATGTTGCTATTTCGGCGACGGACGACAACCCTGACCCAGCCACTCTTTCTTTTTCCGCCACGGGTTTACCTTCCTTTGCACAGTTGACCAATAATGGGAATGGCACAGCAACCTTAGCGCTTAACCCTAACGTCAATGACGACGGGACTTATACGGGGGTAAGGGTTACCGTCACCGATTCGGATATGCAGTCTGATTTTGAAGACTTCCGCATTCTTGTTTCAAAACCCGGCACCGGCCCCCCCAATCTGATATCCGATGATTTCTATAACGGCGTACTCGGTTCGGATTGGACCTTCGTCGACCCGCAAAATGATGCTTCTTTCCAAATTACCGGTGCATTGACCGGAAGTGCCTGGGCTACGTTTACGGTACCGGGACCCAACGAACACCAGCTTTGGAGGGACGGCATCCAAGCGCCTCATATTATCCAGGAAGCCAATGATACGGATTTTGAAGTGGAGGTGAGAATGGAGTCTGATCTCACACAGCAGTACCAGGAACAGGGGATTTTGGTTAAACAGGACAATTTTAATTTCCTGCGGTTCGAAATTTTTAGCAATACTTCTCAGGTGGTAGCCTTGGCTGCTATCCTATCCGATACGGATGATACCTATCCAATCAATTCTAGCATAGAAATAAATTCAACAATCGGACCACACGCCAGCAATCCTCCTTATTTAAGGGTCAAACGGGAGGGCAATACCTGGGAGATGTACTACTCCGCCGGCCCCGACAAACCCGATGAGGAGGGAGACTGGACATTGGCCGGCTCATTCAATCATCCGCTAGAAGTAATCGGCGTAGGCATCTACGGCGGCAATGGAACAGGCACGAGCGCCCCAGCTCATGTTGCCCAGTTCGATTACTTCGAGAGCCAGGAAAGTGAAATCACCAATGAAGACAACAATTTGGGGGCTTTCCCGGTAGAATTGACCGGTTTTACGGCCAGAACCCGGGAGCATACTGTGTTGTTGAACTGGACGACCGCCAGCGAGCTCAATAACGACTTCTTCGAGGTTCAGCACAGCACCGACGGAAGGGAATACACCCTGATCGGCACGGTGAACGGCGCGGGGACGACCAGCGATTTCCAGCACTACCGCTTCGTCCATCCCGAACCCCGCCCGGGCGTCAACTATTACCGGTTGCGGCAGGTCGATTTCGACGGCGCTTTCGAATACTCGCCGGTGCGCACGGTGCGCCTGGCGCCGAAAGGCGGACTGACGGCCTATCCCAATCCCGCAGGAGACGAGCTCTACCTGCAAACCACTGATGAGCTGACGGGAGAACCGGTGGCTGTATACAATGCCTATGGCGAACCGGTCATCCGGTCGCGCATTACCGGCCCGCTGACTACCCTGGACGTCAACCACTTGCCGTCGGGCGTGTACTTCATCCAACTGACGGCCGCAGCGGGCGTAGCGCCGGTGCGGGTAGTGGTGAGATAGGTGATACGGATGGGTTTTGACTCTATTCCACCTTTTCCACCTTCAGTACTATTTCCGGGTGCGTTCTTGGAGCGGTTACGGCATTGAGCACTTCGAACGGAAGTTCGAGAGCATCTACCTGCGTTTCGGTTTTTACGGAGAAGGTGGTGCGGGCGTTGGGGTGCAGGGTGATGATGTCGAGTTGGTCGTGGAAGGAGAAATCCGACTGGTTGGCCAGCAGGAAGCCGGCGTCGCTCTTGTTTTCGATGGTGATGTCCAGTACGGAGGAGATGCCCTGGTATTGGGCTTTCACGACTTCCAGAGAAGCGTTGATGAGCGGGATCAGGTGTTCTTCGCGGCCGATGAAATTGTTTTTGAACCAGCCGACGGTTCTTTTATCGAACAGGGCCGCTTTTATGGCGGCTGCGGAGCGTTCTTCGGTGAAGACCAGCGTGACGGGCCGGTGGCCGCCATGGGGCACGTCAAACTGCCAGTCGATGAGGCCGTGGATGTCGGAAGTCGCCATGATGGTGAGGTCGTAATCGAGGGCGATCTGGAGGGCTTCGTCGGAGTAGGTGAGGTCGTTGACCACTTCGATGCCGTGCAGCAGGCCTTCGTCGATGAGGTTGCGGTGCACGTCGGTGATGGTCGCCAGGCCGTCCGGCTGCTGGGCGATCCAGTTGGGGTGGTTCCAGAAGGTGAAGGCGCCCTGGCGGTTGGCTTCGCGGAACACCGCTATGGAGTCGTCGACCATGAGCTTGTTGGCGTCCTGGATGAAGATGGCGTTGCAGTGCCCGGGCGGCAGGTCCCGCGTGATCTCGGCGCCGTTGACGACGATGAGGTCGTAGGGGCGGGCCCGTTGTTCGGCCACCTCGTAGGAGCGGTTGCGGTCGGGGTGGGGGATATCGGCGCGGTGGGGCTGGTACTCGATGTGTTCGGTCATAGAGACGGCGTCAACGCTGTCGCGCAGCGCTTCCTGGATGCGGATATCCGGCCAGACGCTGCCGTCGGAAAAGACAGTGTGCTGGTGAAAGTCGCAGACCAGCGTGAGATAACCGGGCACATCGGGGAATTCGATGGCGCGGTTGTGAGGATGGGTTGCATGCGACTGTGCGCTGAGGGTGCAGGCGCCAAGTAAAAAAAGGGGGAGAAGCCGGGTTTTCATTTTGATAACTGTTTGTCGTCGAGTTGCGTTCGGAAATCTGATGCGATTTAATAAACCAGTATTAATTGTAGGTTAAGCACTAAAATTGTGCAGTTCAAATCGGAAGTTTTTTCGCGGTCAGAGACCGAGGGATAGGGCATCCCAGTCGGGAGCCCCGGACGAGCAGGTGGGCGGCGATTGTGGGTGCTCTATGCTTGTATAGTTATACTGGAAAGTTTTTTCGCGGTCGGAGACCGGGGGATAGGATATCCCCGTCGGGAGATTGGGACGAGCAGGAGGAGAAATTTACTAATCTTCAGCCAACTCCTTGCGTACTTCCGCAATAAATTCAGGCGTCACCTCCAGCACCCGGCAGATGGTATCGTCGTCGAAGCCGAGCTGGATCATGTTGACGCAGGTGGCTTTAGTTTTCTTGTCTTCGCCTTTTTGCAGACCGATTTGTTCGCCTTTCTGCAGACCGATTTGCTCACCTTCCGTTTTAAAAATATCCAGAGTACTCATAATGTTAGATTTGACGGTTGAAGGAAGCTGAGCAGAAAAATTGCTAATCTGCAGCCAACTCCTTGCGGACCTCCGCAATAAATTCAGGCGTCACTTCCAGCACCCGGCAGATGGTATCGTCGTCGAAATCGAGCTGGATCATGTTGATGCAGGAGGCTTTAGTTTTTTTGTCTTCGCCGAGCTGTTTACCTTTCTGCAGACCGATTTGCTTGCCTTTTTGCAGACCGATTTGTTCGCCTTTCTGCAAGCCGATTTGTTCGCCTTTTTGCAGACCGATTTGCTCGCCTTTCTGCAGACCGATTTGCAGACCGATTTGCTCACCTTCCGTTTTAAAAATATCCAGAGTACTCATAAT
>CAYQQU010000009.1:0-128591 GCA_964419545.1 uncultured Saprospiraceae bacterium
CAGTGCGTACAAAATAGGCTACCGATAGTTCGTCCCGCTGGGACGGGAGCATAACCATGTTTCAAACCGAGAATTGCTGCTAGACACAGTTTATTGAACAGTCCCCTGGTCGACCGATAGGAACTGATTTTTAACTTAGGAACGTTTAAAATTTCACCATGCCCAACTACCGCCGGTTATCGGAAGTTCAGGCCGCCATTCGGGCGGGGCAGACCACCCTGAAAGACGTCGTGGATCAGTATCTGGCCCGCATTGAAGAGACGCGGGAGCTGAACGCCTACGTCGAGGTGTATACCGATGAAGCGCGGCTGCGGGCGCGGGAGCTGAACGCCCGATACCAATCCGATCCGACAGCGGTCGGCCGTCTCTTCGGGATGGTATTATCTGTAAAAGACGTGATCTGCCAGGAGGGGCATGGGGTGACCGGAGGTTCCAAAATACTGACGGGTTTCGAATCGCTTTTCTCGGCGACGGCGGTAGCGCGGCTGCTGGCCGAAGATGCGATCATCGTCGGGCGCGTCAATTGCGACGAGTTTGCGATGGGTTCGAGTAACGAGAATTCGCACTACGGCCCCGTGCGCAACGCCGCCGACCCCGGGCGGATACCGGGCGGCTCCAGCGGCGGCTCGGCGGTAGCCGTACAGGCCGACACCTGCCTCGCTTCCCTCGGCAGCGATACCGGCGGCTCGGTGCGGCAGCCGGCGGCCTTCTGCGGGGTCATCGGCATGAAGCCGACCTACGGCCGCATCTCGCGCTGGGGGCTGCTGGCATACGCCTCTTCTTTCGATCAGATCGGCATCCTGGCCCGCACGGTCGAAGATACCGCGCTGCTGCTGGAAGTTATGGCCGGCCCGGATGAATACGACAGCACCGCAGCGGCCCAGGCCGTAGCGCCCTATTCCCGGTCGCTCGATTTTGCCGGCAAGGCTCGCATCGCGTATTACGGCGACGCGCTGAAGGGCGACGGCCTGGACGACGATATCCGACAGACGACGCTCGCCACGATCGAGCAGCTGCAGGCGGCAGGCCATACCGTCGAATCGGTCGGCTTTCCCCTGCTCGACTACATCATTCCCGCCTATTACGTGCTCACTACCGCCGAAGCGTCTTCCAACCTGTCGCGCTACGACGGCATCCGCTACGGCTACCGCAGCCCCGGGGCCGACGACCTGCTGAGCACCTACCGGCAATCGCGCACCGAAGGGTTCGGACCGGAGGTAAAACGCCGCATCCTGCTCGGCGCCTTCGTACTCAGCGCCGGCTATTACGACGCCTACTACGCCAAAGCGCAAAAGGTGCGCCGCCTGATCCAGGAAGCCACCCTGAGCATCCTCGACGAATACGACTTCATCCTGGCGCCGGCCTCCCCCGTGCCGCCCTGGCCGCTGGGCGAAAAGATGGACGATCCGGTAGCCATGTACCTCGCCGATATCTTTACCGTACAGGCCAATATGGCGGGCATCCCCGCGATCGCGCTGCCGGCAGGGCAAACGCAGACCGGCCTGCCCATCGGGCTGCAACTGATGGCAGGGAAATTCGAGGAAGCGAAATTGCTGGGGTTCGCCCGGGAACTGATGAAGTAAATTGGCGAGGATGGACATCCGTTTGTAAAACTTCTTCCGTTCTGCATTTTCACCCCAGCCCGGATTTTCTACTTATTTTTGCTCTCTAAAAAACGCCGTGTACCGCATTCTCCTCAAGCCGCTTTTCTTCTTGCTGCCGCCCGAGCGGGCGCACCACCTCACGCTCGTTTTACTGAAGTCCGTACTGGCCCTTCCGGGCGTCAGCCACCTTTTTCGGGCGTGGTTCCGGTTTCGGGCGCCGGAGCTGGAACGGGAATTTTTCGGCCTCAGCTTCGCCAATCCGGTCGGGCTGGCCGCCGGCTTCGACAAAGACGGCAAGCACGCCGGCGCCATGGCGGCCCTGGGCTTCGGGTTTATCGAGATCGGCACGGTGACGCCCCAAGGGCAACCCGGCAATCCCCGACCCCGCCTCTTCCGGCTGCCCGCCGACGAGGCCCTCATCAACCGCATGGGCTTCAACAACGAAGGGGTAGGCGCCCTGGTGGAACGGCTGCAACGCACCCGCCGCAAGCCGGGCCTCGTCATCGGCGGCAATATCGGCAAAAACAAAGCCACGCCGAATGAACGGGCCGTCGACGACTACCTCCGGTGCTTCGACGCCCTCTTCCCTTACGTGGATTATTTTGTGGTGAACGTCAGCTCGCCCAATACTCCCAACCTGCGCGACCTCCAGGAAAAGGAGCCGCTCACCCAGCTGCTCCGGCAACTGCAGGAACGCAACCAGGCCCAACCTGCCCCCAAACCGCTGCTGCTCAAGATCGCCCCCGACCTCACCGACGGCCAGCTCGACGATATCCTGGACATCGCCCGCGACACCCAACTCTCAGGGCTCATCGCTACGAATACGACCGTCAGCCGGGCCGAACTGCAAACCGCAGACGCGCAGGTCGCCGCCATGGGCGCCGGCGGGCTCAGCGGCCGCCCCCTCCGGAAAAGAGCGACCGAGGTGATCCGCTATTTGCGGAACAAAGGCGATAAAGACCTGGTCATCATCGGCGTGGGCGGGATCGCCGGCCCGGAAGACGCCCTCGAAAAACTGCGCGCCGGCGCCGACCTCATCCAGCTCTATACCGGACTGGTGTACGAAGGCCCCGGACTGGTGAAACGAATTAATCAGGGCATCAAAGCGGCAAGGGACCTCAATGGAAATTAAGCCCGGATAAGCATTGGTATCCAGCCCGGGGGTAATGCCCCCTGTTCGTATTAAAAAAAATCCTGTTGGCATCTTTTTTGGTCAAAAAAATGCGTTAACGCATAGCTGACCAACGAGGAATTACGGACCGGCGCATACCCGGTATGCCGGCCCTCCCCTTGCTTGCGTCTTTCATCCCAAAACCTAACCCGTCCTGACCGTGAGCTTTCAGAGACCGAACCACTTCTTACGCGACATTCGCTTCTGGATTGTTTTATTCTCCCTGCTGTTGCTGCTTTGGCTGACCGCCCGGGGGCATCCGGTTTATCTTTAGTGCATGTTTCCGGCCTGGAATAAACCCTACTTGACCACCTTCAAGCTGAGGTCGAGGCTGACGGCCGAATGCGTGAGGGCGCCCACGGAGATGAAGTCGACCCCCGTCTGGGCGAATTTGCGGACATTGTGGATGTCGATGCCGCCCGAAGCTTCCGTTTCGAAGCGTTTGTCGACGATGGCGACCGCTTCCCGCAATAGCGGCAGTTCAAAATTGTCGAGCATGATGCGGGTAATCCGGCCCACTTCCAGCACTTCGTAGAGCTCTACGAGGTTGCGCACTTCGATCGTGACCCCCAGGTCGAGGCCTTTTTCCTGCTGGTAGGCGGCGACGCGCTCGATGGCCGGCCGGATACCGCCGCAGGCGTCGACGTGGTTGTCTTTGATCATAAACCAATCGTAGAGGCCGTCGCGATAGTTGTGGCAGCCGCCGAGGCGGACGGCCCATTTTTCGAGGAAGCGGAACAGGGGCGTCGTCTTGCGGGTATCGAGGATCCTGACGGGCAGGTCGTCGACCTCAAACTGAAAGCGGTTGCTCAGGGTAGCGATGCCGCTCATCCGCTGCATGGTGTTGAGCACGAGTCGCTCCGCGCGCAGCAGGGCCTGTGTGTTCGCTTCCACGACGAAAGCGATATCGCCGGGGCTGCCCCACTGGCCGTCCTTCAGGGAAACTTCGACCTGCGACCCCGGATCTACGGCGGCGAAAACGCGGCGCGCCACTTCGACACCGGCGATGACGCCCGGTTCTTTGACCAGCAGGCGCGCCTGGCTGCGCGCCTCCGCGGGGATACAAGCCAGGGAGGTATGGTCGCCCTCGCCCACGTCTTCGCGCAGGGCCCGTGCGATGAAATCTTCCAGGTAGGCGTCGGTTGGCATGGTGTAGTCCTTCATGTCGTGTCGTTCTCGACCGGCAACCGCCGGCCTCATCAAAACATCCGGGGAAATGAAATGGTTAGCTTCTCGCCGAAGACCAATCCTAAAAAATAACCCCCAGCCGGACGATGATCGCGTTGACCTTGCCGTTGGAATCCTCTTCCATCGGCTGCGTGGGGTCGTTGTCTTCGAAGTAGTCGCTGGTCTTATCGCGGGTAGCGTCGAGGAAACCCGCCTGGTAGGCCAGGCCGCCCACCAGCGAAGTGCCTTCCGAGATGCTGTATTCCACGCCGGCGCCGATGCCCCACGACATATTCAGGCCGTTCACTTCGCTGCGGATGTTGATCTTTTCGGCTTCATCGCCGACGCCCGGCCCTTTGACGCTGCCGGTGGCTTGCGTCTCGAAGCCCAGCGCCAGGAAAGGCTCGGCGTAGTAGCGCAGGTAGCCGAACTCGCGCGTCCGCATCTTAAGGCCGATGGGGATCTCCACGTATTGGATGCCGTATTTGAGTTTGACCTCACCGTCTTCCATGGCTTCGATGGCCGACATGGGCACGTCCGAATCCTGCCAGTAGCTGCCGCCGCGCTCGTGGAACAAGGTGCCGCCGGCGTTGAAGAAAAACCCGATACCACTGGTTACGGCGTAATTTTCACGGAAGTAAAACTCGCCGACCATTCCCAGTTTGAGGCCCAGGTTGGTGCCCTGGGGGTTGATCTGATTGACGTTGGTGTTCATCCATCCGAAAGTGGGGCTTAGTTGAAAACCAAAGCGCACGTCACCCTGGGCGGACAGCCCGGTAAGAATCAGGGAGAAAAAGATGGCGGTGACAACAATTTTTTTCATTTTGCCATAGTTTTTGGTGAGAACCCGTTGCGGGTTTGGTCTTTGAGCCGAAAACCGGCAATTTTTTGATTAGACGAGGCTTACCCGGCGGCAGAGCCGGGCGCGAAAATCCGATTGAGCTTAATGAGGGTTTTCGCAACGAAGTATAATCAAAAAAGTGCAGTTTGCAGGCCGATTACTAAACCCGCAATGGATTCTGAGGTATCGCAATGCGGCAAATTTAGCTTAAAAATCGAAGTAATTGTGTTATGAGTTGGAAAAATGCGGCCTGGATGACGACTATGGTTCTTTTGACCCTGACCGGTTGCGGGACCGATGATCGCCCTGCTCCGCCCGACGTTTCCGACATTCCCGTAACCGTACAGATCCGGCGGTTCGAACAGGACCTTTTCCGCATCGACACCACCCGCCTGGCAGCAGAGCTCGCCGCCCTGGAAGCGGAATACCCGGCATTCAGCCCGATCTTTTTCGATTTCATCCTCCGCTCCCGCGATTCGCTGGTGGCTCCGCAGGGGCATGCCGCCTACGTGGCAGGCTTCATCCACCACCCGACGGTGCGCCGGCTGTACGATACGACCCAGGTCGTGTACGCGGATCTGTCGGACATCGAAGCCGAATTCCGGCAGGCCCTTCAGTTTTTCAGGTACTACTTTCCGGAAGAACCGGTCCCGGACCTGACCACCTTCATCTCGGAATATTCCCTCGCAGCTTTCATCTACGGCCCCGGCAATTCGCTGGCGGTCGGCCTCGACTTTTTCCTGGGGGAAGATTATCCCTACCAGGCGTATAACCCGATGAACCCGAGCTTTTCGAGCTACCTTACGCGCACCTTCAACCGCGATCACCTGGTGGCCAAAACCCTGCAGCCCCTGGTGGATCAGCTGGCGGGGGAGCCCGGCGGCGAACGCCTGCTCGACCTGATGATCCACAACGGCAAAAAACTCTATCTGCTCGACCACCTGCTGCCCTACGCCCCCGACAGCGTGGTCCTCGAACTGCCGCCCGCCAAAGTGCAGTGGCTGGAGGACAACGAGCTGGAAATGTGGGCTTATTTCATCAAAGAAGACCTGCTCTACAATAGCGATTACCAGGCCATCCGCAAGCTGGTGGAGTACAGCCCCAACTCACCGGGCATGCCGCCCGAAGCGCCCGGCCGCACCGCCAATTGGGTCGGCCGGCAGATCGTTAAGGCCTACATGAAGCAATTCCCGGAAACGACGATGCCCGAATTGATCGACCTTCGCGACGCCCAGCAACTACTCGACGCCTCCCGCTACAAACCGCGCAGATAAAATTTGTTAAATTACAGCGACCAAAAAATAAAAGACAAATGAGCCAAAGAGTAATCCCCGTCGTCGACCTCTCCCAATTCACTAAAGGCGCGCCCGAACAAAGACAGGCGTTCGTCGAAAAGCTGGGCCGCGCCTTCCACGAAGTCGGCTTCGTGGGGGTCGTCAACCACGGCATCCCCAAAACCCTCATCGACGATTTTTACGCCGCCTCGAAATCGTTTTTCGACCTGCCGGTGGCCACCAAAAAAAAGTATGAAATACCCGGCGGCGCCGGCCAGCGCGGCTACACCTCTTTCGGCACCGAACACGCCAAACACGCCAAGGCGGCCGACCTCAAGGAGTTTTTCCAGATCGGCCAGGAAGTCACCGACGGCGATCCCATCAAAAACCAATACCCCGAGAACGTCCCCGTAGCGGAACGCCCCGAATTTCTGACTCTGGGCCTGCAGCTGTACAGCGCTTTCGAACAGGCCGGCGGAGCGCTGCTGCGCGCCATCGCCCTCCACCTCGACCTCGGAGAAGACTATTTCGACGATAAGATCCACAACGGCAACAGCATCCTGCGCGCCATCCATTATCCGCCTATCACGGAAGAACCCGCTTCGGCCATCCGGGCGGAACAGCACGAAGATATCAACCTGATCACCCTGCTCGTCGGCGCCTCGGCCGGCGGCCTGCAACTCCTGAACAAAGACGATCAATGGCTGGATATTACGCCGGAAGCCGACGAGATCGTCATCAACGTCGGCGATATGCTGCAGCGGCTGACCAATAACTACCTCAAATCGACCACCCACCGCGTCGTTAACCCGCCGCGCGAAAGCTGGCACCTGCCGCGCCTTTCAATTCCTTTTTTCCTGCACCCGCGCAGCGACATGGACCTCACCTGCCTGGAGCAATGCGTCAGCGAAGAACGCCCGCGGGCCTACGCGCCCACCACGGCGGGCGACTACCTGGAAGAAAGACTGCGGGAGATCGGATTGAAGAAATAATGGGAAAAAGGCGGCGCCTCAAAATAAATTGCTCGCCGGGTACCGAAAAAGCCCGGTCGGGCGTTAAACAACTACTCCCCAGATCTGTCAAAGAGGCGCAGGCTTGTCCAACCGGCGGCCGAACGGCGTCTCCCTTTTGAAAATCAACCGTTTAGCCACAAAGAAAAGTTGGTTACTTCCACGCGAAAAGTCTACTTTTGTACTAAATAAACCAATCGTTATGGAAATTTTATTGCTCTTCAACTTCTTCGGCCCGGAAATGCTGGTGATCTTGTTCGCGATCCTCCTGCTTTTCGGAGGCAAGAAGATTCCGGAACTGATGCGGGGCATCGGCAAGGGTATCCGCGAGTTCAATACGGCTCGTTCTACCTTGGAAAGCGAACTGAAAGACGGGATGCGCGAAGCGGAGAAAAAGCAACTCGAGGACAAGCAAAACGAGAAAGCGTAACCGGTTAAAATCGATCAAAGATACCGCCGGGAGGCCTATTCATCGTATGGTCTCCCGTTGCCATGCTCGCCCTTTGGAACAAAAAAAGTAACTACTTAGGTCCCTCCGATTGAGAGGCGAAAATGCCTGGTTTTGCCCCGGCCCTAAATGGGAGCCCAGGCATTTTCGCCCTTTGCTCCCATTTAGGGTCGGGGCAAACAAAGGGCGAAAATGCCTTTAAAAGGAGGGACCTAAAAAGTTACCCAAAAAAAAGGATGACGGCCCCGGAACACCGAGGGCGGTCATCCTTTTTTTAACCCGGATTATTCATAAAGCCCGGCTATCGGCTTAGCATGTTTAGAGCGGGTTCATTATGCAAATCAACAGGTTAGGAACTTGTTGATTTGCAATAGAAGCAAGCTCCAAACATGCTCTTATCGCTTCTTGAAGAAGCTGCCCAACATTTTCAGGCCGATATTGGCCACGTCATCGACGATGCTACCGTCGCCGTCACTGTCCAGAAAGCGGGTCACCAGGTTCATGGTCGGATCGTTCTGCTGGTTGGCGGAGACGGTGCCGGAAAGGAGCGAAGCGATACCCGCGGCGTCGAGCCCCTGTTCCCGTTTGGTTTTACCGAGCATCCCCATCACTACCGGCGCCAGCATCGACATGAGGTTGCCGGTTTTGCTGTCATCCAGTCCGCTCAGTTTACTGATCATATTGACCGCGTTGTTCTGGCGGTCGCCCAGAACGTGGTTGAGGATGCCCTGCCCGTTGAGGGCCCGTTCGTTGGCCGGCTGTCGCTGACCGGAAACCATCCCCATGATATCGTCCAGCACGCTCCCGTCGTGATCGCGGTCGAGCGCATTGCTCAGGGCCGACGCCCCTTCATTGGAGGAAGTATTCTTGGCCAAAGCCCCCGTCAGGGTGGTCATGATACCGGAAGCGGCCGCCGCCGTTTTCTCCCGATCCGCACCGCCGATCTGACGGCTGAGCTGATCGATCATTTCTTCCGAAAACTGGCCTTGCAGCATGTTGAGCAAGTCGGAATTTGACATACTATATCTGTTTAGGTTAAAAAACGATCTTGAAAGTACGAATTTTAGACGTAGCTCCGGAAAAAAGTAACAAAAAACGGCGGGCGATGCAGCGAAAATGTAATTAGCAAGGTCTGATAAAAAAAAGGCAGCGACCGGAGCTTTTCCCCGGCCACTGCAAAAAAACTACTCTCTCAAAGGTTCGTGCATTCTTTGGGGTTATCGTAAGGTCGAGCCTGACCATAAAGCGGCCCGCGCTATGTGGAGTTGGCCTGCCGACGAGGGCGGAAAAGGCTTTGCTCAGAGCGTCATACCATGCCGCAACCTCTTGCCTGTTGACGGCGCCGTCAGGCAACTCAAGTATCCCACCAAACTTTTTAAGGTTGTTGAATTAAAAACGCATGACCTAATTCAGGGTAGAAAAGTGTTGCGATAGGTCCTTTTTTTGATTACGGTATTGAAACGGTCGGGCGCTCGGAAATATTTTCCGCAGATTCAAATTTCCGGAAGGATCACAGTGTTCCGATACAAATACGCGCGCCCGCCGGTATTTTTTCTTTTCCGCTCCATTGGGGATTCATCAGCAGTAACTGGGCCAGCGACAGGTGTGGCAGGGCGCGGGCAATTTCGCTGAAGCGGGCTTTTTTCGGCACGTGGTAATAAATTTTGGCCATACTCCCCAGCGGATCGATTTCGGGGCTTTGCAACAAGAGCGGGCGCCGGCCCGAGGGTTCCAGCGGCGCAACCGGCGAGAGGTCTTCGCGGCGCATGAAGCGCGTGACGCTGCGCTCTTCGTAGATGCGCAGCATTTGCCCGGGTTCGAGGCGGTCGTCCTTCAGCTGGTTCCAGGCCCGCAATTGGTGGGTGGTACAGCGAAAACGCTCGGCGATTGCCGGCAGCGTATCCTTGGCCCGCACCTTGTAGAGGCGATACCGGTAGTTGTCTTCGTCCCGGTACGACTTATCTTTTTGTCCGGCATCGCCATTCAGCTGTGCGAAGCTTTGGCGGAGGTGGGGATGCCGGCGCCGCAGGTCGGCGTATTCGCGGAAGGCCGGAGCGACGCGGCGGGGCAGCACGAGGAAGTGCCCCCGCGGGTCGGCGGGAATGAACCCGCGCTGGAAAGCGGGGTTGAGGTCTTCGATCAGGCCGATACTCAGTCCTGTCACCTGGGCAATCTCGAAAAAGCTGTAGCTGTCGTATACGACGGTCGCCTCGGTGATCTGTTTATCCAGCTCGGGATAAGCCGGCCGGAGCTGGTGTTGGTCGTAGTGTTTGAGCAGGTAGGTGGCGGCGATGAAGGCCGGCACGTAGTTGCGCGTTTCGCGGGGCAGGTAGCGGCGGATGCGCCAGAAGTTCTTGCTGCGGCCGCGCTTGATGGCCCGGTTGACGCGGCCCGGGCCGCTATTGTAAGCCGCCAGCGCCAGTTCCCAGCGCTCGTAGCGGTCGTACAGGCGCCGGAGGTACGCCATGGCCGCGCGGGTCGATTTGTGGGGATCGCGGCGTTCGTCGACGAAGGGGTCAATCTGCAGCCCCATTTCGCGGCCCGTCTCCGGCATAAACTGCCAGAGGCCGGCGGCGCCGGCGCGGGACACGGCGCGCGGATCGAGCGCCGATTCCACGACCGGGAGGTAGCGCAGGTCGAGCGGCATATTGCTTTTGGCGAGATAATCTTCGAAAAGCGGAAAATAGACCACACTATGCCCCAGGATGGTCTCGGCTTTGGCGCGGGCGCGCAGCACGTAAGTTTTGATATAACCTTGTACGATGGTGTTGTAGCGCGGCGCAACGGCCTCGTTCTCCATCTTCTCCACGCGTTTCATCACCGCTTCGGCGTCGAACTCGAAGGGATCGACCTCGCCGTCTCCGGCGCGGAGCGTCGCGGGCAAGGACAACAACAGGCAAATGGTCACCAGGGTACCGGTCAAAAAGGGCTTCATCACAAAGGGTTTAGTGCGCGGCAGCGGGTTGACCGCCGCCTGTTTTCCGGACGCCCGCCAGGGCGAACCCGCCGGGATCTCGGATCCGGCAAAGGTCAAAAATAAGGAAAAATGTAATGTTTTGCTTGGATTTCTGCGAGAGGGAAAAGGCGGTCGGATGATGGCGGGGAACGGAAACAAAAAAGCCGGGAAGAGTATTCATCTTCCCAGCCGAAAAATCATAATCCCAAAAACTATCTTTACTCCCTTAGGAGTTTTGTGCTTCTTCCCCGGATTTGACCAACAGCTGGAAGCCGTTGCCGTGGATGTTGACGATCTCGATATTCTCATCCCGCTTCAGGTATTTGCGCAATTTGGTGACAAAGACGTCCATGCTGCGCGCCGTGAAGTAATTATCTTCTCCCCATATTTTCGTCAATGCTTCCGACCGAGGCAGTATATCGTTCATATACATTGCAAACATACGTAAAAGTTGAGCTTCTTTGGGAGAAAGTTTGAATTTTTCTTCGCCGGGGCCTTCCGGATCGAAGGTGAGGATGCGTAGCGGATAATTGAAATGGTACTTTCCGATTTCGAACTCCTTGACTTCTTCGCGGGGATCCGCCTTTTGCTGGCTGCGCTTCAGGATCGCCTGGATGCGGTAGAGCAGCTCCTCGGAATTGAACGGCTTGGTGATGTAATCGTCGGCGCCGATCTTGAATCCCTGCAGGACGTCGTCCTTCATCGTTTTGGCCGTCAGGAAGATGATCGGCATCTCGTTATCTTTTTCCCGGATTTCCTGGGCCAGGGTGAAGCCGTCCTTTTTGGGCATCATCACGTCAAAGATGCAAAGATCAAATTCCCCGTTGTTGTAGCTTTCCAGCCCGGAGGCGCCGTCGGTTGCCAGGGTTACCTGATATTCGTGCATTTCCAGGTAAGAGCGCAGCACATCGCCGAAATTCTGGTCGTCTTCAACAAGTAAGATTCTGTTGTTTGCCATATTCAAACGGTTTTTACGCCGACCGGGGTGCTTCGTCGGAAAAAAGAGCTGGACGATGTGCCGGTGGTCGGATCATTCGGTAAAACTAACTTTCCACCCGAAAGGGAAAAAAGAGGATAAAGCTGCTTCCTTTGCCCAACTCACTTTTGACGTCGACCGTTCCTTTGTGAGCCGTCACGATTGCTTTTACGTAGCTGAGCCCCAGGCCAAAGCCTTTTACGTCGTGTAAATTGCCGGTGTGGACGCGGTAAAACTTATCGAAGATATGTTTGCGGGCTTCTTTGCTCATGCCGATTCCCTTATCCTTTACTATAACTTCAACTCCGTTGGGTACATTGCGTGTGTGGATTGAAATTTCCGGATTATCCGGAGAATACTTATTGGCGTTGTCCAGCAGGTTGTTGATGACGTTAGACAGGTGGGTCTGGTCGCCCTGCACCAGTGGCTTGTCGGCTTCCAGCACCGCCTCGGCCGTCCCGTTTTTCTTTTCCACCTGCAGGCTGATGTTCTCCAGCGCGTGCCCGATGATATCGTGCAGGTTGACTTCCGTCAGGCGCAGCGAGAACTCCCGCTTGTCGATCAGCGCCATCTGCAGCACTTTTTCCACCTGACTATTCATACGCTTATTTTCCTGTTTTATTATGTTGGCGAAACGCCCCACTTTGCTGGAATCGCCGGCGATCATCGGGCTGGAGATGGAGTCGGCCGCCAGGGAAATGGTGGCGATGGGGGTCTTGAACTCGTGGGTCATGTTGTTGATGAAATCCGTTTTCATCTCCGACAGCTTCTTCTGGCGGAAGATGACGTAAATCGTATAGCCGAAGGAAAAAAGGATGATCAGCGTAAAGAGGATGGTGCCCAGCAGATTGAGCCAGAGCGATCGCCAGACGAAGCTGGTGCGGTCGGGAAAATGGATCATCAGCAAGCCCGGCGAGGGATTGTCCTGCCGGAACAGATCGACCCGGTACTGCGAGTTGTAGATATTTTTGTACCCCGGCAAGAATTCGGTCGGCTGTACTTCTTCCACTACGTAATGGTCGTTGAGGATGACGAAGCAGTTCTTACGGCGCGAAAAAACGCCGTAGTTGTAGCCGGTGCTGATACCGCGATTGTTGAGTTCCTGCCGCAGCACGCTCTTGATATAATCCAGCTTGATGCGTTCGACCAGCGGGATGGTCTGCGCGCCCTGGTTGTAGTAAACCATGAGCCGGCGGTAGGTTTCGTCGCGTTCGGCTACGCAGCGCGGACAGGTGCAGGGGTTGACCATATCGGACATCAGCTCGTCCAGCAGGCGGGTCGCGCGGTTGCCTTCCCCGGCTTCATCGGTAGGCGCTTTGGCCTGAAATTCCAGGTTGAAGCCGTTGCCCAGCCCGCCCTGGCGCTGGTAAAAATTGGTGACGAAGCCGTTTACCGAATAATTGAAGGCTTCCCGGTCTTCGGCAATTTCCAGCCGGTCAATCACTGCGTTGAGGGCGTTGAAGACGTCCTTATCGAACTTCTCTTCATTAACCCGGATCGAGGTGCTGATCAGGTCCATCTGCAAACAGACGACACCGAGCACGGCCGCGCTCATAAGTCCGATGATCCCCCAAATCGCTTTTTTGTTCATTAGCTGCTGCAGTGAATTAACTTCTATATGTTACAAAATTAAACCTTTAGCAGCAGGCAGGGTTGACCTTTAACACAGATTTAACCCATTAACAGGCGGTCGCCTCTCAGCGGTTGCGCTTGGCGATGCGATTGCCGCTGATGGTGCGCTGACGACTCGATTTGAAGCGCTTTACGCCCGGGCGCCGCCGGCGGGCGTGCTTCGTTGAGCGCCCCTGCACGCGGGCCCGCCATTTTCGCCAGTTGCGGGGATGCATCTCGTGCTGCATCAGCTTGATCACCTCCGCTTCCGACAAGCCGAATTGAAACTCGATCGCTTCGAAGGGCGTGCGATCTTCCCAGGCCATCTCAACGATGCGATCCACATCCCGGGAGGTTAAGTTGTATTTTTCTATTATCTCCATAAGCTATCGGAAAGAATTACCTCTGTTGTTGTTCCTTTCCTCAATCAAACGAGGATAGATTTACTATGTTTACGTACGGTCGGCCGGGAAGCGCCGATCCGATGTTTTTAGTATCAATAAAACCGAAAAAAGGACTATGATCTCCGAAAAGATGGAAAAAGCGCTCAACGAGCAGATCGAACTGGAAGGCTACGCCTCGTTTCTCTACCTTTCCATGGCCGCGTGGTGCGACACCCAGGGCCTGGAAGGCTGCGCCCGCTTCATGCACCGGCAGTCGCGCGAGGAAAACGAACACATGCTCAAATTGTTCGGTTACCTGAGCGAAGTCGACGGCCATGCGCTGACCCCCGCCATTCCCCAGCCGCCCCATTCGTTTGAATCGATACAGGGCCTTTTCGATGAGGTTTACGCCCACGAACAGCAAGTGACCGCCGCCATCCATCGCCTGGTGGCGCTGAGCCTCGAAGAAAACGACCACACCACCAACAATTTCCTGCAATGGTACGTAGAAGAACAGCGGGAAGAAGAAGCGCTGATGCGTTCGATCATCGACAAGATCAAACTCATCGGCGAAGGCCCGCAAAGCCTCTACTACATCGATAAAGAGGTGGAAAAGGTCAATGCCGAAGCCGAACACCTGGACGCCGCCGGCGGGGTTTAACTCTCAGGATCGGCAGTTGAACAAAATCGGGACAAAAACTATTTATTGCGCGTATTCGCTGACACTTTACCGGCTCCTGCGTTTTCATCGGTGACGCAGCCGGTCGATCAGCGTCTTAATCTATGAAAAAGCCGGGTTAATTTATACAGAACCCATCGCGGTTCTGACCTTTGAGCCGACAAGTTTGCAGGCCGATGATTAAACCCGCAACGGGCTCACGGGTAACCCGGTCTGCCGCCTAGATCCATATTCGCTGGTTTTTTACTTAACCCCTTGCGATCATCAGACGATGCGCCGGTACAATAAAACCTCAGATGAAAAAACCAAGCGATACGCTGTTCCGACTGATCCATGCCATGAGCCCGGCCGAGAAACGCTATTACAAGATGCATTTCTCTACCGGAGCCAACATGCTCACCGAGCTGTTCAACTGCATCAACGGCTTTTCCGAGTACGACGAGGAAAAGGTAAAAAAGCGGTTTGGAGACAATTTAAAAGTTTACAAAGTCCAGCTCCAGGAGATCCTGCTTAAAGCCCTGACGGCCTATCGCAGCAAAAAGAACGTGCGGAGCAAGATCCGCCTTTTGCTGGAAGAAGTGGATCTGCTGCTGGAAAAACAGCTCCACGACATCGCCGGCTCCCGCCTGCAAAAAGCGAAAAAGCTGGCCAAAAAATTCGAAGAGCAAACCTACCTGATCGAAATTGCCTACCTCGAATTGGTGCTGATGTACATTCGCATCGAAAAAGTGGGCATGAGCCAGCATCCCATCTACGAAGAGATACAACGTTCGTTGCAAAACCTGCAGCGCCAGTTTGACCTCGGCTTCAAAGGCATTCAGCTCAATGAACACCGCCGCATCGCCGGACCGGACCAGCTGTCGGACGCGGAAAGGGCGGCCCTGCGACGACAACTGACGGAATACCCTTTCGATACAGACCCGGAACAACTGCCTTTCCGGTCGCGCCTCCTCTTCAACACCGCCAGTTCTTTTATTCATTCGCTGCTGGGGGAAGAAGAACAAGACTTCTACTACCGCCGCCTCAACATGGAGCTCTTCACCCGTTACGATCGCTTCCAGAAAACCCTCGCTTTCAATTATCTGGGCATCCTGCGCAATTATATTTCCATGGGGCTCGGTCAAAACGATCTCCCCGCAGTGATGGAAGGGGTGAACCGCGCCAAAGCATTCATCGAAAAGAACGGTCAGATGCGGCCGCAGCTCACCTTCTTCTATCAGGCCGAACTGCAGGTGAAATTCGAGAACGGCCATTTCCAGACCATTGTCGAGGAGCTGGAAAGCCAAATTCTGGAGCACGTACGACGCTGCCAGGTCGCCGGTGAACGCATCACCCTTTTTATGTACGTCCACCTGGCCCTCACCCACCAGGTATTCGGGCACAACCGGCGCGTGCAGGCCTACCTCAATCAGGTCCATTCCGCCGAACCCGATCTGCGCGAATACTACAGCGAACTGGTCAACATCGTCGAGATGCTCAACCACCTGGAAGCCAATGACGAAACCTCGATGGAGCGCCAGCTGAACGCGCTGCAGCGCCAGAAAAAGAAACTGCAAAACGCCAGCCGCTTATTTATCGCCGTCTTCGACTTTTGCCGCCAGACCATCCGGCAGCCTTTCGATAAACCCCGGTTGGCCGCAGCTTTGTACGAAACGGTCGACGACTACCGGGAAGAATTTTTTTACGTGATCTTTACACACTTCAAACTCGACCGTTGGCTCGCCGCCATCGCTAACCGGCGCACCTTCGGCGAAGAGCTGACCAACGAAAGGTGAGAACGCGCTGCATTCTTCAGTTCTTCTGCTTCGTCACCGCCTGACGACCATGGGGTTAGCCCAAAAAAAAATCCGGAGAGATACTCTCCGGATCCTAATTGTGCTTATTTGCTTGGAACCTTTCTATTCACCCGTAAAACCCCATAAAATTGTGAATAACCAGATGCTTCAAAATTAATGGAAACAGTCGCCTTCCCAAGATCAGGTTTTTCAAAAAGTTAACTTTTCAACCCGGCGAAACGAACCAGGCGGCCGCGATTTTCGTGCTGCCCGCCTTACCCGTTTCTCCCGGATTCGGCCGATTCCCAAGCTCCAAAGGTTTCCTCACGAGGAAGCCCGAAATCCCGCAACCGGGAAAAGCGAGCCCAAAACCCGAAAACGGGGATTCAACATCGAAATCTGTGAATTTAAAGCGGGAGCGCAGCCGTTCGGCGACGCTCCCGGTATCTTCGGAGCAGGATTTCCTGGTTATTTAAAGTTATCTCTAATTCAGCAAACTGTTAACTATAAGTTAACCATTTGGCGAATTCAACTTTTTACACCTTGCGAGGAAAACCGCCTATTTGCGGACAACTTGTTGGGAAAAAATCCGCTTACCTTGCCTGATTTGCAGCAAAAGCGGACCCGAAGGCGCGTCGCCCAGGTCGATATCCGCCTGGAAAGCACCGTCGAAATCCTGGATGTACTCCCGGTAGTACCGGCGGCCGTTCAAATCGACGATGGTGACGAGCAGGGGCTGCGCTTCGGCCTGGAAGGACAGCGCGACCTGCCCCCCGGTAGGATTGGGCGACAGCCGGAAGTCTTGTAAAGCCAATGTCTCCTGCTCTGCTTCGGCATCCGGGTCTTCCGGTAATTTGAACTTTATCGGGAGCGCCATTTGCACATTGACCACGCGCCCCCGTTGCCGGCCGGGTATCCAGTCGGGCATGAGGTGAAATAGCCGCAGCACTTCTTCGTCGAAAGCCCGGCCGGCCGATTTGGCGATAACCGGATCTACCGGGCGCCCCGTTTTATCGACCACGAATTTGAGGACCACCGTTCCTTCCACGCCGGCCGCCTTGGCGGATGCGGGATAACGGACGGTTTCTCCGACAAAACCGAACAGGGCTTCGAGTGCGCACTGTTTCTTATCTTCCGCCCCGGCTACCGCCTCACAGCCCGGGAAACGCGGCATCTCCTCGACGACCTTGAAGACCTCCTCGACGGGCGCCTCATCGTGGTCGATCTTGAAGCGCACGGGTAAATTGAACGACATAGCGACCGGCTTCCCATCCTTCCGGGCGGGCGCCCAGCGCGGCATCTCTCCGACTACGCGCAGCACTTCTTCATCGCAGCCGCCGCCGATGGATCGCACGATCTCCGGCGCTTCGATCCGCCCGTCGGCCGCCACGATGAAGCGGACTACGACGGCGCCCTCTACGCCGGCCTCGCGCGCCGCTTCGGGATAGCGCAACCGGGTGTACACAAATTCCATCAATTTGCGCTGAGCGCACTTTTCCAGCGCTTCGCCTTCCGCCTTTTCTTCACATCCCGGAAAGCGGGGATTGACGTCCGGTTGTTGAGCATTGACCGGAGCGACGGCCATCCCCCAGATACAGGCGCACAGCACGTAGCGCCAAAGTTTCGTTTGAACTTCAGGTTTCATTGCAAATTTTTTTTGATTATTGAAAAAACCGTCCGGGGCAACGGGCCTGCCGTTGCGGGGACGAAGGTCTATGGCTTGTCTTTGATTACTTAACCCGGATTATTCCTCTTATTCTTCCAGCTTGAATTTAACCGGCAGGTTGAACTGCACTGCTACGGCCTGCCCGCGCTGGCGACCGGGTATCCACCGGGGCATCTCCTTGATCACGCGCAGCACTTCTTCGTCGCAGCCGCCGCCCAGTCCTCGGAGAATCTCGGCATCGCTGATCTGTCCGTCCTTATTGACGATAAAACGAGCGACCACTACGCCTTCGATTTTCCCACGACGGGCTGCCTGCGGATATCTAATGTTGGAATAGATAGATGCGAGCATCTCCCGCTTCGCACATTGTTCCCGTTCTGCCGGCGGGAGGTCGGCTTCCTCACAACCGGGGAAACGCGGCATTTCTTCGACTATTTTAAAAACATCACGTTCGACGACTTCAGACGGATTTTTACCCGCTTCGAACCCAATGACCTCGACAGTGTCCGCTGAAGCATTGGCGGACTCCGTTGCAGTGACCGGACTCAGGGCAATGGTTTCTTCCGGCTGCTCCAGGCTGCACGCCCAGATCAGCGTGGCAAGCAGGGGCAGGATAGCCAGGTAACGCCAGGCCGCCTGACGCCCGGAAGGACGGCGGGCCATCATGAGGAGGCGGCGCTTCAGCTGCGAGCGTTGAAAATGATTGCCCAGGGCCGGTTGCAAACCGGGCTGCAGGCGCAACAGCAGCAAAGCACCGTATTGCCTGCGGGTGGTGTGTTCCAGCACGGCGGCGTCGGCCAGGTACTCGTGCACTTCGCGCAGGGAATAACGGAAAGCGTAAACCAACGGATGCCACCACAATAACACCCCGGCGACCTCCAGCAGGAGAACGTCCCAGGTGTGGCCCTGGCGGATATGGGCTTCCTCATGCCTCTGTATCTGCCACGCTTCGTAGGCCTCCGGCTCAAAATGGCGGCTCCAGAAAAGAAACGGCCCGAAAGAAAAAGGCGTGTGCAACCGCTCGGTAGTCACCAAAATGTAGTGAGCACGGCGTTCCTTCCGGCTGTTTTGCAGCAGGCGGTTAATTTGCCAACACCCGTACAGCAGCCGGATAAGGGCGACAAAGGCGCCGGCCATCCACACCACCATCCACCACGGCCAGGCAACACGAGCGCCGGCCGTTCCTCCGTTCAAAGCATCGAGCTCCTCCCCCACTGCGATCCGGGGCAACCAGACGCCCGCCGCGGGAACGGCTGCATTTTCGGGCAAAGGAAGGGCCAGTAGCGGCAGGAGCACGCCCGCCAGTATGCCCGCCAAAAGATAAAAGCGGTTGAGTTGGAAATAGGTCTGGCGCCGCAGCAACAGCACATAAAAAATGAACAAGGCCGCCCAGACGAGGGTCAGTTCCATCAGATAGGTGATCATGACGATTGGTTTTTATCCCGCTTTTCCAGTTGCTCCAACATATCGCTCAGTTCGTTCAGGCTGAGGTCGTTTTTTTCCACCATAAACGAAACGAGCCGCTGCATGGAGCCGCCGAAATAGTTGGAGACGAATTTGCGGATGGTGCGCCGGCTGTAGTCGGCCTTGCTGACGGCCGGGTGGTATTCGTAGGTGCGGCCGTAGGCTTTGTGGGTCAGATACCCTTTCTTCTCCAGCAGACGCACAAAGGTGGAGACGGTGCTATGCGGCGGTTTGTCCTGCCCGGTCTGTTCGGCGATGTACTCCCGGACCTGGCTGACCGTACAGGGCCCCAGCTCCCAGATGATCTGCATCACTTCTTCTTCGGCCTTCGTAAGTTCTTCCATGATATTCCGTTTTGAAAATGGATGATTGCGCTCGATTGACAGCTGCAATAAATATTCTTTTAACCCGGATTAATCGCACCCGTTTGGTCGGCTCGGTATGACACAAAGCTACAACTAAAAAACAAGACAATCAACTAAATTTTTAGTTATTTGTCTAAAAAGACCGCCGGACAGTCCGCTGTTTACCGGGGAGACTCCATTGCGAGAACTCAGAACGCTCCATTTACTGGCAGTAAGCATTTCTTGATTCACAGCGCCGGAGGCGTACAAAACAGGCTGCCGATAGCTCGTCCCGCTGGGAATAGAGCCCAACAATGTTTCAAATCGGGAATCGCCGGCTATTCTTCTGCTTCCTCCTCCGCCGTTGGTGGTTTCTCTCCTAGGATCACCCGGGATTCGAGTTCCCAGTTGGCGCGCAGTTGTTCCAGTTCGCGGGTTTCGAACGGTTCGGGCTGCAGTTGGCGGTCGTAGTTGCCGGTATCCCAGCGCCCGTTGTCGTTCCAGTCCGTGATGATGGTCAGTACGTATTGCCCGGGCTGCAGGTAGGTGAGCTCTTGTTGAAAGGTGGCGACGCGGCGGGCCCGGAACTCCAGCGGTTTGTCCATTTTACCGGAGTTCAGTTGCAGGACGTAGCTCGCGGTGGAGTCGAGCTGTTCGACCACCAGGGTCAGGTTGCCGTAATTTTTGAGGGGATTGGCCCGGTAATCGTACACCAGCGTATCGTTCTCCAGCCCGTACCAATCGGTCAGGGCGCCCGGCAGCAGCTCCAGTTGATAGACCATTTCCTCTTTCCACTTGAAATCGACGACCAGCTCGCGCCGTTCCGCGCTGTCGATGCGCAACTGAGGTTGCACCGGGATGCGCAGGGTATCCTCGTATAAGGTGATCCGGGCAGTATCGATGGCGCGCAGCGGGTGGTTGAATTCGATGCGCTGGGGGCGACGCGGATTAATGGGCTGGGCGCCCCCCGGGGAGGAGACGGGCGAGAGAGAAGCGTTCTCCAGAAACGCCGCCTTATCCTCCGGGCTGATCACAACGGTGTCGTTGAGCGAGGTATCCTGGCGCACGAAAAGGTTCCAGGCGCGCTGTTCGGAGAGGTCGTACCACACGCGCAGGCTGTCTTTCAGGTATTCGAAATAGATGGACTCGACGCGGTCGGAATAATCGAGCTCCAGGTTTTCGGGTTTTTTATTGAAAGCGAGGCGCACCAGACCGTATTCATCGGAGAACACCTCGTTGACCCGCAGGGGTTGTCGTTCCTGGAAAAGGCGGATCACGAAAGGTTCCGGCCGGCCCTCGGCGACCGTCAGCAAGGAATCCGGAAAGCCGATGCGTTCGCCGGCCTGGTTGAAGCGGTAATTCAGGTCGCGATCCTCAAGTGCGAAACCTTTGAAGACACCCGCTTTGACATTATCGATCTGGAAATACCCTTCCTTATCCGTGCGCGCAAAATAGAAAGGCCGCTCGGTGCGCACCACGCTGTCGGCGGTATTTTCGTAGAGCATGAAGAGGACCTTCTCCACGGGCTTGCCCTCGAGGACGTCCACCACGCGGCCCTGCACGGTAAGGGAGTCGAGGTAATCGCCGGTAGAGAAGACGAAGCGCAGGTTTTCGGCCGGGTTCTTTTCGGTGAGGTCTTTCACCGCTTCGCCGAAGTTGATGGTGTAGGTGGCGTCGGGCCGCAGCTCTTCGCGCTCGTCGAATTCGAAGATCACCGTGCGGCGCTTCAGGCGCACTTCCGGCCTGAACTCCAGCGGCGGCGAGATGACCACCTGGTTGAAGATGTCTTCAAGCACCACCCACTCGTTGAAGGTCAGTTCGATGGGTTGTTTCCCGAAATTGGTCTGTTTGTCGGGCGTTGATTCTTCGGTCACCACCTGAGGCGGCGTCTCGTCGCGGGGCCCGCCGTCGGGCGCGATGGGGTTGGCGCAGGCAAGCGGCAGGAGGGCAAGCGCAGCTAAGGTGGCGATGGTGACGACGGCATACTTACGGTTCATCGGGTAAAAATACGAACTGTGCGCAAGTCGCAGAAATCAATGATCCGGGTTAACCTTTAAATATAGTCCAACAACCCAGGATTTGTGAAATTATGGCGCAGCTTTTTTTTTAGCTCGCAAGGCAAAAAACGTAGGCGATGCCTAAGCATCGGCGAGGCTTTTTAACGCAGCGAGCTGAAAAAATAGCAAGTCAGAGATCACAAATTCTGGGTTGGCGGACTATAAGTCTATTGACAGTGTATTAGTTTTCAGAGACGCTGCTTATTGATAGCGGGGATGAAAACTAAGCACCGTTTCCCGCAGGTAATCCGTATCGAGGTGGGTATAAATTTCGGTAGTCAGGATCGATTCGTGGCCCAGCATGTCCTGTACCGCCCGCAGGTCGGCGCCGCCTTCGATGAGGTGGGTGGCGAAGGAATGCCGGAAAGTATGGGGGCTCACGCTTTTGTCGATCCCGGCGCGCCGGGCTGCTTCCTTGACCACCAGGAACACCATCACCCGCGTCAGGCCCCGGCCGCGGCGGTTGAGGAACAAGACGTCTTCGCATTCCGGATCGATCCTGGGCAGGTGGCGGCGCACGCCGTCCAGGTAGAAGCCGATGTGTTTCACGGCTTCTTCACCGATGGGTACGATGCGTTCTTTATCGCCTTTGCCCACCACTTTGACGAAGCCGATGTCGGGAAAAAAATGGGACAATCGCAGGTCGACGAGTTCGCTTACCCGCAGGCCGCAGGCATAGAGCGTTTCGAGCATGGCGCGGTTGCGAAGGCCGTGATCGGTGCTCAGATCGACGGCCCCCAGCACCGCCTGCACCTCGTCGTAGCTGAGCACCTCCGGTATCTTGCGGGCGAGGCGCGGGCCCTCCAGCAGCTCGGTGGGGTCTTTCGCCACCAGGTCTTCCAGCAGCAGGTACTTGAAAAACGTTTTCAGGGCCGACAGGATACGCGCCTGGGAGCGGGCGCCGAGGCCGAGATCGTTCAACCAGAAGATAAAGGCCCGCAGATCGTCCGTATCGATCGCTTCCACAGGTTTTTCTTCGCCGCCCAGCCGGAAGAAAGCGACCAGCTTGCCGATGTCGCGCCCGTAAGCTTCGACGGTATGCGCCGAGAGGGAGCGTTCCAGCATCAGGTAAGCCCGAAAACCACCTTGTAAGGAGTTCCAATCCGCCATTCCGGTCCGCTTTGTGCCGGGGTAAGATACAGGAAAAGACGCTATACCGACAATTTTCACCGAAAAAGAGGGCGGGTTTACAACCAAATAAAAAAAATCGTGTTAACCCTATAAAAAATGATAGCAATACTATAATTTTGTTGACACGAACTTCCGGAAAAGAGAGTAAAAAAATCAAAGCCATGTCGAATATCGAGTTCACGCAGCACTTCAGCCAGTTCCGGACACTGTTGTACTCCTTTGCTTTTCGCCTGACCAAAAACGAAGAGGAAGCCCACGACCTGCTCCAGGAGACGGCCTATAAAGCTTTTAAATACCGCAACATGTACCGGCCCAAGACCAACCTGCGGGCCTGGCTGATGACCATTATGCGCAATACTTTCATCAACAACTACCGGCAGCGCAAGCGCCGGCAGACCCTGAACGACACCACCGTCAATCAGTACTTTCTGAACGCCGGCAACCAGACCGTATACAACGAAGGCGAATCGAACGTGACTACCGAAGAATTGTGGAAACTGATCCAGGACCTCGAGGATTGGATGAAAATTCCTTTTCTCATGCACTACCAGGGCTACAAGTACGAAGAGATCGCTCAGGAACTCGACATCCCGCTGGGCACCGTCAAAAGCCGGATCTTCTTTGCACGGCGCCGCCTGCAGAAACACATCCGCCAACTGTACCAGTCGGAGACGCTGGAGAAAATTCTCAATTGAGGAAACCCGGGCGCCAACGGACCCTTTCGCTACAAAAATTTTGCGGAACGGAAACTAAAGCACCCGACTATTGTTCTTAATAGTAAAGCTATTCACCAAAACGTTTTATCATGGCAGTACTGGCCATAGAGCTCGACATTAACGACGGTCTATTTTTGCGCAACCCCCAGCGCACGGCGCTGGGCCGGAAAATCCTGCGCAACAGCATCCTTCTGATCGATGAATTGGGTCTGGAGAGCTTCACCTTCCGCAAACTCGCAGAACGCATCGGCTCCACCGAGGCTTCCATTTATCGCTACTTTGAGAACAAGCACCTGTTGCTGCTCTATCTGGTCAACTGGTACTGGGAGTGGATGAAATTCCGCATCGAGTTCAAGATCATGAACGTGCGCGACCCGCGCGAGCGGCTGAAGATCGCCATCAGCTCGATCGTCGATACCGCCAAACGCAATACCCGGGTAGAGTTTATCGACGAAGATATCCTCCACCGCATCGTCGTGGCGGAAGGCACCAAAGTCTATCACAAGAAGGAAGTCGACGCCCAGAACAAGGAAGGCTTCTTTCTGTCTTACAAGTTTCTCTGCAAGACCATCGCGGAAATCGCGCTGGAGCTCAACCCCGATTTTCCGTATCCGCGGGCGCTGGCCAGTAACCTACTGGAAATGGCGAACAACCACATTTACTTCGCCGAGCACCTGCCGCGGCTGACCGACGTAGAAAAAGAAGGCGACATCTCGCAGCAGGTAGAAGAACTGCTTACCTACTTCGCGTTCCGGCTGTTGTTCCCGGAGAGCAAAGCGAGCGCGAAAAAAACGAATAACGACAGTCACCATCCAAACGGGAACGGCCGGTAACCCGGTCCAACAAACTGCTTTCAAAGCAAACAAAAGACAAGCTCTAAAGTAGCCCTAACCGTGTCCTGCTCCGGCGCCTGACGGCGACTACTGTCAGGAAGGCCGGAGCTATACGCCGCGGCCAGGTGCTGCGCGGACTTTCATTCAGTTTACCATAAAAATTAAGCTATGAAAAAAATCCTTTTTGTTTTCATCGGCGCTGTTCTCCTGTCTTCCTGCACCGTGATCCGGCAGGGGGAAGTAGGCGTCAAGCGGACCCTGGGTAAATATCAGAACCAGACCTACACCGAAGGTATGCGGGTCTACAACCCCTTTGTGACCACCTTCGTCAAGGTGTCTACCCAAACCAACAACTTGGAGGTCGACCTCAACATCCCCTCCAAAGAAGGGCTCACCATCCAGGCGGAAGTCTCGATTCTCTACAATGTGGTAGCGCGCGAAGCGCCGGATATTCTGCGTAATATCGGCCCCGACTTCGAACGCAGCATCATCTTGCCGGTATTCCGTTCAGCGGTTGCCGACGTCACCTCCCGCTTTTTCGCCAAAGACATGCACACGGGCGAGCGGGCGACCATAGAAGTGGCCATCCGCGACCAGATGACCAAGCTCCTCGAAGGCAGGGGCATCATCATCGAAGCGGTATTGCTCAAAAGCATCGTCCTGCCGCGCAGCCTGGCGCGGGCCATCGAGGAAAAACTCGAAGCCGAGCAGCAGGCTCAGCGCATGGAGTTCGTACTGGAAGAAGCACGCCGGGAAGCCGATCGCCGGCGCATCGAAGCCGAAGGGGTGCGCGACGCCCAGAACATCATCTCGCAAGGGCTCGACCCGATGCTGCTGCAGTTCAAATCGATCGAGGCGTTCCTCGAACTGGCGAAATCACCCAACGCCAAAATCATCATCTCGGACGGCGATATGCCCATGCTGACGCTGCCCGGAGAAGAGGAGGGAGGAACTTTAAATACCAGAACGCGTAACTAAGCCATAGATTTAACTGTTAATATTGCTGATCGCCCGGTTTTCCGCAATCCCGGCGATCATCCTTTTTTGACGCATAAGCTGACTGATTTTCACCATGGAAGAAATAAAAGTGCTCACTCCCGTCCAGCGATTTTTCCGACTCCTGTCGCTCGACAAAAAAGAAATTACCTACGTCTACATCTACGCGATCTTCTCGGGCCTGATCACCCTGAGCCTGCCGCTGGGCGTACAAGCCATCATCGGGCTGATCGCCGGCGGCGCCCTCTCGGCCTCCCTGATCCTGCTCGTCGCCGTGGTGACGGCCGGCACCGCCCTCTCGGGCGTGCTCAAGGTAATGCAGCTGACCGTCACCGAGACGATACAGCGCCGCATCTTCGCCCGCTCGGCCTTTGATTTTTCCTATCGCATCCCTCGCTTTCGGACGGAGTATTTCAACAGCTACTATCCCCCGGAACTGATCAACCGTTTTTTCGATACCCTCACGCTCCAGAAGGGAATGCCCAAGTTGTTGGTCGACTTTTCCTCGGCCGTGCTCCAGATCGTCTTCGGCCTGATCCTGATCTCTTTTTACCACCCCTTTTTCGTGTTTTTCGGGCTTACCCTCGTGGTCATTCTCTTCGCCATCTTCCGCATATCCGGCCCGGGCGGCCTGAAGACCAGCCTGAAGGAATCGACCTATAAGTACCAGGTCGCCTCCTGGCTGGAAGAGTTGGCCCGCTCGATGAGCACCTTTAAGCTGGCCGGCGGCACGCCCCTCTCGCTCCGCAAAACCGACGGCCTGGTGAGCCAGTATCTCGACAGCCGGCAGGATCACTTCCGGATACTGCTCTTTCAGTACGGCAATATAGTCGCCTTCAAAACGGTCGTTACCGGCGCTCTCCTGCTGTTGGGCGGCTACCTGGTGATCAACAACCAGATCAATATCGGCCAGTTCGTGGCCGCAGAGATCGTGGTCATCCTCGTGACGGCGTCCGCGGAAAAGCTGATCCTGACCATGGACACCATCTACGACGTGCTCACCGGCCTGGAAAAATTGGGCGAAGTAACCGATATTCCCATTGAAAAAGAAGAAGGGCTGTGCTTCGAAGAGATCGATACCGGAACAGGGATCAGCGTCAAGGTGGAAGACTTGTACTACCACTATTCCGACGCCATACGGCCTACCATCGATCACTTGTCGCTCGAAATAAGCGCCGGGGAAAAAGTATGTATCGCCGGCTATAACGGCTCCGGCAAATCGACGCTGCTGCAGATCATCGCCGGGCTGATCCGCGATTTCAAAGGAGCGGTGAACTTCAACGGCATTCCTACTCACAACCTGGACATCAACAGCCTGCGCCGGCATATCGGCGACTTTTGCGCTCAGGAAGATATCTTCGAGGGCACCCTGATCGAAAACATCGCCCTGGGTAATGAAGAGGTCAAACTGGAAGACGTCATCCGCGCTTCCGAGATCGTCGGCCTCGACCGCTACGTACAACGCCGCTCCACCGGCTACAACACCATGCTGCTTCCGGAAGGGAAAAATATCCCCAGGGGCGTACGCACCAAGATCATTCTGGCCCGGGCTATCGTTTCCCGGCCCCAGATGATCGCGATGGAAGATGTGTTCGATAAACTCGAACCGAACGACCGGGTCCGCATCACCGACTACCTCACCGACCCCACTAAGAAGTGTACTTTCGTCGGCATCTCCAACAGCCCCTATATGGCTGCGCGCTGCGACCGGGTCATCATCATGAAAGACGGAAAGATCATCGATTCAGGGCCCTACGACCGCATCAAGGACAGCCCCCATTTCCGGCGGGTCTTCAACCTTGGAAACTCTGAGCCGTTCTTTTCTAATGGAAAAGGGCAAAATGAAAAATTGTCGCTGAAATAAACCAAGACGCCATGCTGAATATATCGCCGAATTCGATTCATCAGCGGATGCAGGAAAATCAGTTCTCTTCCTTGGGGAAAGTGTCGCTCTCGCAGGCCAATACCATGTTTACCCGCTGGCTGGTCGGCGTGATGCTGATCATACTGATTTTCCTGTTCCTGCCCTGGACGCAGAACATCCAGTCGAAAGGCAAGGTGACGACCCTGCGCCCCGAACAGCGGCCGCAGACGATCCACTCCACCATCGCAGGCCGGATCGAACAATGGTACGTGCAGGAGGGTCAACTGGTGGCTAAGGGAGACACCATCGTCTACCTCTCGGAGGTCAAAGACGATTACTTCGACCCCGACCTGGTGCCCCGCACCGCCGAGCAGGTGCGCGCCAAAGAAGGCGCTATCGGCTCTTATGGACAGAAAGTAATAGCACTCGAAGACCAGATCGTTGCGCTGGAATCCGAACTGGAGTTCAAACAAAAACAGCTGCGCAACAAGATCCGGCAAACCCGGTTTAAGATCACCTCCGACAGCATCGAGCTGGTGCGCGCCCAGCTCGAAGACTCCATCGCCATCGTGCAGCTACAACGTACCCGGCAGCTGTTCGAGGAGGGCGGGATCAAATCGCGGGCCGACGTTGAGGAAAAACGCATCAAGAGCCAGCAGACGAGCGCCAAAGTGATCGAAGCGATAAACAAACTGGAGGTCAGCCGGCAGGAACTGATCAACGCCCGCCTGGAGCTCAGCACCGTACTCTACGACACCAACCAGAAAATCGCCAAGGCGCAATCGGATAAGTTCAGCACCCTGTCTAACAAATACGACGCCGAAGCCAGCGTCAACAAGCTGCGCATCCAGTCGACCAACTACGAGAGGCGCACCACCTTCCGCTACATCATAGCTCCGCAGGATTGCTACATCACCAAAGCGATCACACCGGGCATCGGCGAAACGGTGAAAGAAGGGGATCCTATCGTGAGCATCGTGCCCAAAGATTACGAGCTGGCCGTGGAATTGTTCGTCAATCCTATGGACCTGCCCCTCGTCCATTTCGGCCAGGAGGTGCGCTTCATCTTCGACGGCTGGCCGGCCTTCATCTTTTCGGGCTGGCCCGGGCAGTCTTTCGGCACCTATAGCGGCCAGGTGGTGGCCATCGACAATATGATCAGCCCCAACGGCAAGTACCGCATCCTGATCGGCCCGGAGAAAGACGGCAAGGTGTGGCCCAAAGAACTGCGCCCGGGCTCGGGCGCTCAGGGCATCGCACTGCTCAATAACGTACCCCTTTGGTACGAAATCTGGCGCCAGCTGAACGGGTTCCCGCCTGATTTTTACGACCAGGACTTCCTGGAAACGCCTAAATTGAAAGCACCGGTAAAATCGTTGAAATAATGCCATTGCGAAGCCTGCTGCGGTTCACCGTCGCTTCTGTTTTACTGTTGTATTTCACTTGCGGCCGCCTCGGCGCACAGTCGGTTGTCGACAGCGCCCGGCTTTTTTCACAGGACGAATATTTCGAATGGATACTGGCCTACCACCCCATCGTCAGCCAGGCCAACCTGCTGAGGGACGCCGCGGCCGCCTCCCTGCGCATGGCGCGCGGAGGGTTTGACCCCAAGCTTTACGCCGACTGGGAGCACAAGTCGTTCGACAACAAGGAGTATTTCCTCATCGGGGAAAGCGGGATGAAAGTGCCCAGCTGGTACGGCCTGGAATTCAAGGCCGCCGTCGCTAATACCAACGGCATCTTTCTCAACCCCGAAAACAACCTGCCCGCCAGCGGACAAGCGATCCTGGGCGTCAAAGCCACCCTCGGCCGCGGCCTCTTCATCGACGAACGCCGCGCCACCCTGCAAAAAGCCCAGCTGCTGACTTCGCGCAACGAAGCCGAACGCCAGCAGGCGATCAACAACGTGCTGCTGGAAGCAGCAAAGGCCTACTGGGACTGGGCCGTGGCCTACAACCAACTGATCGTCTACGAACGCGCCCTCACCGTAGCCGAACAACGCCTGCGCGGCATCGTGGAAAGTTATCGGCTCGGCGACCTGCCGGCCATCGATACCCTGGAGACCTTTATCCAGTACCAGAACCGCGAGTTTGACCTCAATCAGGCCCGGCTCGACTACCGCAACGCCGGCCTGAAATTGTCGAACTACCTCTGGTTCGAAGGGGAAATCCCGGTAGAAGTAAGCCGGGAGCTGCGACCGCCCCTCCTCAATACCGGCGATACGCAGCAGCCGCTGCCGCCGGTGGACGCACTGGTGGGCGCGCTCGACCAACGCCACCCCGACCTGCGGGCCATCCAGGTGAAACTGAGCGAGCTGGACGTCGACCGGCGACTGGCGACCGAACAGCTGAAACCCAAACTGGACCTGGAGTACAATTTCCTCGGCGACGGCTTCGACCTCATCAACCAGCCCGGCGGCAACGGTGAAGACAACGGCGCCTTCAACCAACTCCTGACCCAGAATTACAAATGGGCCCTCAACTTCAGCTTTCCCCTCTTTCTGCGCAAGGAACGGGGCAAGTTGCAACTGACCCGCGTAAAAATCGCCGACACCAATTTCAAGCTGAAACAAAAGCAGCTGGAACTGGCCAACAAAGTGCGCGAGGCGTTCAACGACCTCCTAAACATCCAGGAACAGGTGCGGCTGTACGCCGATATCGTCGACAACTACGACCGCCTGCTGCAGGCCGAATACCGCAAATTCGCCATCGGCGAAAGCTCCATCTTCCTGATTAACTCCCGCGAGCAAAAACTCATCGAAGCACAGCTCAAACTCGCCGAGCTGCAAGCCAAGTTCTTCAAAGGCGAAGCCAAACTCGAATGGGCGGCCGGACGCCTCTGGAATCAATAAAGCCATCGAACTTCGATAGTACTTTAAGTGTTAATAGTATAACTATCATCCTTTAATCCAGCCCTCGCTGCAGCGCTGCAAAAAGTTATACTATGAAAAACCTGAACTTCTTTTTGTTGGCTATCCTGATCCTGCCGTTCACCGGCTTCGCCCAGCGTATCGGCGACGGCTTTCCCGGCGCCGGCAACGCCTTCTCGGCCGAAAATTACGGGGAAGACATCATGAAGCACCTCGTGGACGCGGAACAGCTGATCCGGCGCTACCGCTGGGAAGAAGCGGTGCTGGCCTACGACCGCGCCATCGCTCAGGACCCGTGGTTTTCGGACGCCTATCTGAAGCGGGCCATCCTGCTGCAAAAGCTGGGCCGCACCACTGAGGCCTCGCGGGACCTGCAAATGGCCAACCGCCTCAACCCCTACATTGCCGACCTCTACGGCTTTAACGGCCGGCAGGGTCAACTGGCGCAGCTGGCCTACGCTCCGCAGGAATACCTGGGCGCCCTGCAATCCGCCGACGCAGCCGGATCGGACTTTCTGCGCAACAGCCTGCAGTGCAAACTGGCCGGCGACTGGGCCTGCGCCGAAGCCGATATCGAAAAAGCGCTCGCCCTGCACCAGCAGCCCGACCCGCCCCTGCTGAATATCCGGGGCAACCTCTTCGTGATTTTCGGCAAGTATTTCCGGGCCATCGAAGAATACACCCGCGCCATCCAGCAAGATCCGGATAACGCCCAGGCTTATTACAACCGCGGCCTCGCCCATTTTCTGACCCTCAACCGGGTGAGCGCCTGCTTCGACCTGGAACGCAGCGCCGAACTGGGGTACGACAAAGCCCTCGAACGGCTGCCCTACCTCTGCCAGCAATGAGCACAGGAAAATAGTGTTAAAGGCCCGAAGGAAAGGAATCAGAAAAGGGCGTTTCCGTTCTCTTAACAGAAAACTGAACGCCCGTGAGAGTCATCCCGTTCCTCCTATTGTTGTTGCCCAATTGCTTGTCCGCCCAGTATACCCCCGAACGCAAGACCGAATTCGGCATCGACCTGATCTACGTCATCGTCCTTTCTTCCGGCCATGACGCCAACCGGGCCGACCTCGAACTCATCTACCGGGAAACGGTAGACAATATGGATTTCCGGTTCAAGGGCATTGTGACCAGCTACGCCGACGAACAGGAGTTTTTACGGCGGGCGACCACCGACGATTCCACCTTTCTTTACAACTTCTACGCGCCCCGCCAATCGTACGGCATCCACCTCGGCCTGGCGCGCCTCATCAATGTCCGCAAGCTCGACCTCTATTACGGCGTCGACCTCGCGCTGGGGTTTCACCTGGGCGACGTACTGGTGACACGGGACTTCTGCCCCCCAGGCAACTTTTTCACTTCCTGCGAGGTGGAGCACGCCATCGACAACCTGGATTACACCGTAGGCGTCATCCCTTTTCTGGGCGGTAAGGTCGCGCTTACGTCCCGCCTGCTGCTGACCGTCGAATTCGGCGCCGGCCTCCACTACCGGCTCGGGCAGCGCCGTTACCTCGGCACGGGAGGCGCCGAAGAAAAAGCAACCATCTCGGGCTTTGAACTGCAGCTCGACCGTTTTCTGAACGACATTGCCGTTACCTATCGCTTTTGAGTAAGTGCTTTTTGTCGAAACCGCCAGAATGCTTACTTTTAACGGATAAAGCGGTTCAGAGTGCTTCCTTTTTATCTTTCCCCGGCCGCTTTGGGAAACCTGTTGCCCTATGCGTACTTTTTTGGTCTTTCTGGTATTTTGCATTTATGCCCTGGGCATTCGCTGGTATTTTGTGTGCCAGATGCGGAACCGGTGCGGCCCGGCTCAGGCGGAAGCGGCGGATACGCGGCTTAGCAACCTGAAGCTCACCCAGGGCGACACGGTCATCCTGCGCGGATACGACCAGTTTGCTTTCGCGCCCTCCGCCCTGGCGCCACGCCTCAACGACAACAACCGCGCTTTCCTGGATACGGTAGCCGGTTACCTCCGGCAATTTCCGGAAAAGCAACTCACCGTCACCGCCTTTTACCGGACCGCCGAAGCCGACCTCAAGCCCGGCTTCTACGAAAATATCGGCCTCGCGCGCGCCGCTGCTATTCGCAGCGCCCTCCTCGAACGCGGCATAGCGGAACAGCGCCTGACCCTCGACCACGGCCCCAGCGAAGACAGCCTGCTGCGCGAGCCGCTGCTCTTCGAGGTCTACTACCCTTCCGGCGATTCCGCCGCTTATGCCAGGCTCCCCTTTACCTTCGAGAATATGACGTTCATGGAGTCTTGTTTCGCCTTCGACTCCGACGTCTTCGAGCCCGGCGAACCTTTTGTGCGTTACGCCGACTCCGTACAGACCTTTCTCGCTATGGAACCGGAAAAACAACTGACCATCGTCGGGCATACCGACAACGTCGGCACCACGGAATACAATACCGAACTCGGCCTGCGCCGGGCCGCCAGCGCGCGGGAGTACTTTCGCGAGATCGGCGTCACCGCAGGCATCACCATCGACTCCAAAGGGGAAACGGCGCCCGTAGCGCCCAACGATTCCCGCCAAAACCGGCAAAAGAACCGCCGGGTAAACATCATCATCGAATAAATACCGCATCGCATGGACCTCAGCCAGTTTTTCACCGAATTCCAATCCCAGGAGAGCATCGCCATCCTGGTGTTCCTGATCATCGCCTTCCTGCTGGGCCTGCTGGCCGGCCGCCTCTCCTTGCGCACCAAAATAACGCGCCTGCAGCGCGATGTCGAAAGCCTGCAGAAAGAACGCACCGAACTCCAGGCCGAAACAGCCGGCCTGCGCGAACAACTCGACCTCAAAGACGCCGACCTGCGCAAAGCGAGCTTCGACCTGCAGGAACGGGAGGATAAACTGAACCGGCTGGAAATCGAGAAAGCTCAGTTCAATAACCAACTGACAGAACTCAACAACGAGATCCAACAACTCAAAGCCTCCAACCAAACCTATTCGGCTACCATCGAAGACCTGAACGACCAGATCATCGGGCTAAAAACCCAAAACCAACAACTTTCCACACAACTGACTATTGACGACGACGCGACCAACGACCTGGCTGAAGTCCAAAGCACCTACAACGCCACCCGCCAGCGCCTGGAAAATCTGGAAAACAAACTGGAACGGCTCGCAAGCGAAAACCGCGAGCTGCAATCGACGATCCGCGAAATCAAAGAGGCCGCCGGCGCCGTCCCGCGCGCGCCTATCGCTACGCCTGCCGCGGGAAGCCCCGCGGAGCCCGAACTGGAACGCAAGCTGACCCAGGATAAAAAGGTGCTGGGGGAAAAGATCATCCTGGAAGAACATCCTCAGGACGACCTGACCCGCATCGAAGGCCTCGGCCCCTTCATCGCTAAAAAACTCAACGAAGCCGGCGTCCATACTTTCGCCGACATCAGCCGCTGGAACGAGGAACGCATCCGGGAAATTACCGAAAAGATCGGCTATATCCCGGGGCGTATCCGGCAGGACGATTGGGTGGGACAGGCCCGCCGACTCCAGGAAAAACAACAGGAAAATCCCGAAGCCTTCCGGCAAAAAACCCTGGCTCCGACCAACCGCGAAGACCTGAAGATCATCGAAGGCATCGGCCCCAAAATCGAAGAGATCCTCCGCGACGCCGGCATCCGCTCCTGGGACGACCTCGCGGAAAGTGAGGTCGACCACTTGCGCGACATACTGGCTACCGCCGGCGCCCAGTACCGGGTGCACGACCCCGCTACCTGGCCCGCACAGGCGCGACTGGCCATCAACGGCGACTGGGAACTGCTGAAAGAATACCAGGACCAGCTGATCGGCGGGCGGGAAGCGGAATGAGCAGCCTGCTCAAAAGGCCCGGTGCACCTCGATGCGGTCGGCAAAACGCAAAAAGAGCCGGTCGCGCTGCAACCGGAGTTGTTCGGCTTCGGCGGCCACTTCCGGCAGCTCGACGGTACGCTCCTGAAAAGCGCGCAGGTCGTAGAGCACCAGCTGCCGGTCGCGCTGATAAATGATCCGGTTTTCCCATACCTGAAAATCGCGAATGCCCGGCAGGTCGATCCGGCGGTCGAATTGTCCGAAATTGTCGAACCGCAGGAACCCCAGTTCAGGATCGTTGAGATAAACCCAATTGTCGCGCGCCAGGATACGCCGGGGCTGCGGTGACCGGGGCAACAACAAGTTCAGGTTTTCGCTGGCCGCCAGCACCTCGCCGGCGCGGTTTATTTTTTTCAGCTTAAAGGCCACCTCGTCGTACAGCCACAGCTGGTTGTCGTTGGAAGTGCCCACAGCCTGCACGTCGACGAAGTCGAAAGCCCAGAGACTGGTTTCGCTGGTGAGGCTCAACGTCCGGTCGAGGGTGATCACCACCTGATAATCCGGGTAGAAAAGCAACAGGTTGAAAGGGTCGGTGGTGTCTACCCAGGCGAGGTCGCCGAGGGTGTTGTTATTGAAGCGGAAGAGCTCCTGTCCCTGCGTCGTGTACTTGATCAGCTCGTTGGTAGGGGTGATGACGTAAATCTGCTGCAGCTTATCGGTGGTAAAAAAGCGGTTGTCGACCTCGATGGTAACCAGCGGCGCCGGCTGAGCGGGGAGGCGACCACCGGCCAGCAGCATCAGCCAGCAAAGACATTTAATGCTCCTGATGTAAAATCCCGTTGCCGAAAACCCGGCCTTCTTCATTTTCGAAAAATTTAATTTCCATCGTTTCTCCGTCAAAAACGGCGTAGGAGTTGAAAGTCATCCACTCGCCCAGGTTAATATAACGGCTGCGCCCGTTTTTTAGGGTGTGGTCGATAGGTAAATGGCGATGACCGAAGACGAAGTAATCGACCTCGAGCCGGTCGAGCTGCTCGTTGGCGTAGGCGATCAGCCACTCCTGGTCTTCTCCGAGGAAGTCGGGCGGCTCGTGATTGGCCTCCCGGCTTTTTCCGGAAAAAAAATTGGCCAGCCGGATCCCGAAATTGGGATGGAGGCGCTCGAACAGCCACTGGCAGAACGGATTGGCGAACACTTTTTTGATGAACTTGTAGCCGTAGTCGCCGGGCCCCAACCCGTCTCCGTGTCCGATGAAGAACACCTTTCCGCCGTGCTCGCGAAGTACGGGCCGGCGGTAAATCGGAATGCCCATCTCTTCTTCGAAGTAGCGGAACATCCACATATCGTGGTTGCCGATGAAGAAATAGATGGGGATGCCCGCGTCGCGCAATTCGGCGAGTTTACCGAGCAGGCGGACATAGCCCTTGGGCACCACCCGCTTGTACTCGAACCAGAAGTCGAAGACGTCGCCCACCAGGTAAATGGCGGCCGCGTCGGCTTTGATCTCGTCCAGCCAGCGCACGATCTGGCGTTCGCGTTCGCGGCTGGAGCGCCGGGCGTCCACTCCGAGGTGAAAATCCGACGCGAAGTATATGTTCTGCCGGGAGTTCACTATTGGCGTTCCATGACGTGCCCGCAGTTGTCGCAGGTGCGCAAAGTTTCGGACGACATAAATTCGTTGATGGCTTCTTTGAGCTGCGTGACGATATCTTTCAGCTCGAAGGAGGCTTCGTGGAGTTTGTGGTTGCAGTTATCGCAAAACCACATCAGTTTGTCTTGTTCCCCTGGTTTGCGATAGCGCTCGATCACCAGGCCGATGGTATTGGCGGGGCGCTGAGGCGAATGCGGGATATGGGGCGGAAGCAGGAACATTTCCCCTTCGCGGATAAAGATATCTTCGGGTTGTCCGGCTTCGTTGATGATCTTGAGGGTGATGTCGCCTTCGAGTTGGTAGAACAGCTCTTCGCCTTCTTCCCAGTGATAGTCTTTTCGGCCGTTGGGGCCGCCTACAACCATCACGATATAGTCGTCGTTGCCTTTATATACTTGTTGGTTGCCCACCGGTGGTTTGAGCAGGTGGCGGTGTTCATCGACCCATTTTTGCAGGTTAAAGGGCTTGGCTAGTGGCATATTAACATGATTTTATTGATGAACGGCTTCATTTGTTTTTAACTTTACCGGACTGGAGATGTTTCGCTAAATTACTAATTTTCGATGGATATCAACCTTACCGGAAAGAACGCCCTGGTAGGCGGCAGCAGTAAAGGCATCGGCCGCGCCGTCGCCGTCGAGCTGGCGCGGCTGGGCGCCAATGTTACCTTAGTATCCCGTTCCGCCGATATGTTGGCGGCGATCACCAAACAACTCGACCACAGCCAAGGGCAGCACCACGATTTTCTCGCCGCCGACTTTTCGAATAGCGCCGACCTGAAGAAAAAAGTGCGTGGCCTGGTATCCGGCAAACCGATCCACATCCTGGTCAATAATACCGGCGGGCCGCCCGCCGGGCCGATCCTCGAAGCGGACACCTCCGCCTTTATCCAGGCTTACCACAACCACCTCGTCTGCAACCAGCTGCTCGCGCAGCTCACCGTGCCGGGCATGAAGCGAGCGGGTTACGGCCGCATCATCAACATCATCTCCACTTCCGTCAAAACGCCGCTGGAAGGCCTCGGCGTTTCCAATACGGTGCGGGCCGCCGTCGCCAACTGGGCCAAGACCCTATCCAACGAACTGGGCCCTTCCGGCATCACCGTCAACAACGTCCTGCCCGGCGCCACCAACACCGGCCGGCTGCAGGAGATCCTGGAAAAGCGCGCGCGAGAACAGAGAAAAACCGTGGAGGAAGTGGCGGATAAAATGCGGAGCAGCATTCCCCTCAACCGCTTCGCCGAGCCGGCCGAGGTCGCTGCGGCAGTCGCTTTCCTGGCTACGCCGGCCGCGGCTTACATCACCGGCATCAATGTGCCGGTGGACGGAGGGCGAACGAAAAGCCTCTGAAAAGGGTTGCTGAGGCGGCAACCGGGGGCTTATGGGTTGCCGGGCAGCCCTGCCTACAACCGCACCCACCCTTTCCCCTGGTGTTCACGGCCCATGACGGCGGGGTGTAGAACTTCCCCTACGATTTCTACGGAATCGGCCAATCGCGGGCCGGGGCGGTTGAAATATTGGTTGCCGTCGGTGACGAACACCCGCCGGTGTTGTACAGCCCGCAGTTCCGACCAGCCGGGGCGATGGGTCAGCAGGTCGATCTCGCTCAGCGTGCGTTCAATGCCGAAGCCACAGGGCAGCAACAGCAGCACTTCCGGATCGGCTTCCCGCACCTCACTCCATTCGATGTAGTGTGAACGCAGCCCCTTATCAGCAAAAACGTCCCGCCCGCCGGCCCGGGCGATCAGGTCCGGCATCCAGTTGCCGGCGTTCATCAGAGGCTCCAGCCATTCGATGGTCGCTACGGAGACGATAGGTTGGTCGCGCACCCGGCGGAAGACCCGGTCGATGCGGTCTTCCATCTCTTTCACCACGGCTTCGGCTTCGGCCTTCCGCTGCAGGCCGGCGCCGGCGCGGCGGATATCCTGGAAGACGGAGGAGTAGTCGACCGGCTGCAGATCGATGACCTGCGTGGCCGGCCCCAGGAGGTCGCGCACTGCCCGGTGCACCTCGTTGGAGCTGACGGCGCAGACTTCGCATTGCGACTGGGTAACGATCACGTCGGGGCGCAGCGAAGCCAGCAGCGGCGTTTTCACCTCGTAGACGGAAAGCCCTCTCGCCACCAGGTTGTTGATCCCCTGGTCGATGGCGGCGCTGCCGCCCTCGCCGGGAAATTTCGGCGCGGTACAGACGGGCAGGTTGGCCAGGCCGGGCGGGAAGTCGCACTCGTGGGAACGGCCGACCAGATTTTCCTTCAGGCCTAAGGCGCAGACAATCTCGGTAGCGCTGGGAAGCAGGGAAACGATTCGCATAAGTTCTTTTTTTTAGCCGGCGCTATGCCTCTTCCTGAGCAAAATGGGCTTTGATCTTTTTCGCCACGCTCAGGCTCACCGCTTCGGCAATCTGGGCGGCTGTCGCCTCTTTAACCTTTTTCACCGAGCCGAAGTGAGTCAGCAGTTTCCGGGCCGTTTTTTCGCCGATGCCCGGTATCTGGGTCAGCTCGGTATTGGTAAAATGCTGGGACCGCTTGGTGCGGTGGAAGGTGATGGCAAAGCGGTGCGCCTCGTTGCGCGCCTGCTGGATCAGTTTGAGCGACTCCGACTTTTTGTCGATGTATAGCGGTACCGAATCGCCCGGGAAGAAGATCTCCTCCAGCCGTTTGGCGATGCCGATCACGGTGACCCGGTCGAGGATAGCCAGTTCGCGCAGGCTTTGCACCGCCGCGCTGAGCTGCCCTTTGCCCCCGTCGATGATGATGAGCTGAGGCAGGGACTCCGATTCGTCGAGCAGGCGGCGGTAACGGCGGTGCACCACTTCCCGCATCGAAGCGAAGTCGTCGGGCCCCGTCACGGTTTTAATGTTGTAATGGCGGTAGTCTTTTTTGCTGGGTTTGGCGTTCTTGAAGACCACGCAGGAAGAGACCGGGTGGCTGCCCTGCATGTTGGAGTTATCGAAGCACTCGATGTGCAGGGGCAGCGCCTTCATCTGCAGATCTTCCTGCAGGGTGCGCAGGATGCGTTCCGCGGAGGTCTGCTTGCGCGTCTGGCTGGCGCGTTGTTTCTGCTTTTGCAGCAGGTAGTATTTGGTATTTTTTTCAGACAGGTCGAGCAGTTTTTTCTTGTCGCCGATCTTGGGCACGGTAACCTGCAGGCCGGCTTCCAGCTGCAAGGGGAAGGGAACGAGGACTTCCTCCGCGATGCTGTTGAAGCGCTCCCGGAGAATGGGGATAACGTACTCCAGCAGGTCCTGATCGTCGTTGTCGAGGTTCTGCACCAATTCCTGGGTATGGGTGTGGATGATGGCGCCGTTGACGACTTTCAGATAATTGACGTAGGCTTCTTTTTCGTCTTTGGCGATGGAGAAGACGTCAACGTCCTGAATGCGGGTGCTGACCACCGTCGACTTATGCTGGTAGTCTTCGAAGGCGGTCAGCTTATCTTTTATTTGCTGGGCTTTTTCGAACTGAAGGTTTTCGGCATGGCGTTGCATGACCGCCTTGAAGTGGTTCGTCACCGCACCGAAGTTCCCTTTCAGGATATTGCGCACCTGTTCGATCTTCTCGTTGTAATCGGCCTCGCTTTCCAGGCCTTCGCAGGGTCCTTCGCAATTTTTGATATGGTATTCCAGGCAGACCTTGAATTTTCCGGCGTCGATATTCTCTTGGGACAGGGCCAGGTTGCAGGTGCGCAGCGGAAAGAGTTGTTTGATCAGGTCGAGGATAACTTTGATGCGGGCTTTGGAAGTGTAGGGACCGAAATAGGTGGAGCCGTCGCGGATGACGCGCCGGGTGATGAAGACCCGCGGGAATCGCTCTTTTTTGATGCAGATGTAAGAGTAGTTTTTATCGTCGCGCAGCATCACGTTATACCGCGGCTGGAACTGTTTGATGAGGGTATTTTCCAGCAGTAGGGCGTCGGCTTCGGTTTCGACAATGGTAAATTCCAGCCGGTCGGCATTTTTCACCATCACGCGCGTCCGGTGGGCGCGGTCTTTGCGATCGCCGAAATACGAAGACACCCGGCTGCGCAGGTTTTTGGCTTTCCCGACGTAAAGTATCCCGCCCTCATCGTCGAGGAAGCGATACACGCCGGGTTGTTTGGGCAGGGTGTCCTGTATTTTTCTGAAATCTTCTGTCGTCATTTCGAAAAAGTGGATTGGCCCCTTCATCAGGGGTCATTATTTCGAATCTATTCGTTGAAAGACTCGTTTAAGCAAAAATATAAATCACATTTCTCACCCAATAGTTTAACCCGGATGATTCGTAGGATTTTCGTCACGACGGTTGGCAGGCTTGCGTTCGCGCAGGGGGGCGACACGCAGGCGCCGGCCGGCTGCAGGCAGGTATCCCCGGATACGGTGAGTATCGACCGACAAGCAAACGCGAGAATGGCGGCCGGCAATAGATGAATCATCGGGCTTAATTAGGCGAAGGCCCCGGAGGCCTGCGCTGCATTCCTTTTTTGCCTATTTTTATCCGCCAGATAACCTCAATATGACTAACCGAACGCTACTCCTGTTTTGCGCTCTGCTGACCATTAGCTGCAACCGCTCGCTCGTTCCGGATCGCAGCCAGTTTTTGCGGCTGGGCGATCCGGCCCCTACCATCGACCTCAGCCTTTACCGGTCCGTTCAGGAGCGACCCGGTCAGGACAGCAGTCTGGCTGTGGTGCTCAGCATTTCCGGAGGCGGATCGCGAGCCGCCAACTTCGCCATCGGCATTATGATGGGCCTGGAGGAGCTCCGGCTGTCGAAGGATCGCGACGTATTGGATGAAATCGACTATTTGTCCACTGTCTCGGGCGGCGGCTTTGCCGGCGGCGCCTACGTCAGCGCACTTTTTGACCACGAGTTTTCGGAAAAAGACCAGCCTTTTTCTTTGCGGCATTACGTGGCGCAGCACATTCAGGAAGATCTGAAACGCAGCTACGTCGCCCCCCTCATCGGCGCCGACTTCAACCCACGCCTGCTCTTCACACCTATCGATGATGGCGACGCGCTCGAAAAAGCCATCGACAACCACGTGCTGGGCTACCGGCGACGCCAGGCGGACGGCCGGGGGCGCAGCCTCCGACTGAGCGATCTTTTCATTCCCGCCGACAGCAGCGGGGCCGCCGTCCGGTTTCCCATGCATATCGCCAATAGTTCCGCCATTAACACCATGGCGATCTTCCCTTTCACCCCCGGCGTCCTCTCCGACTACCAGATCGACGGATACTCCCACCGCATGCGACTGGAGTATGCCGATGAGGCGTTTGATCCCTTTGACGTTCCCCTGGCCGTCGGCATCAAAGCCAGCGGCAGTTTCCCCGTCCTCATCTCCAACTCCACCCTGCGCAGCCGGTACCATCCGGAACGCCCTTATCTGCACCTCATCGACGGGGCCATGACCGACAACCTCGGCGTATATACCGCCTACGACATCCTGATGCAGGAGCAGGCGCCCCGGCGCGCGCTCCTGATCGTCGACGCCGACTCCGACCTCACGCCTGCCACCTTTTCCGGACGCGAGCGCGCCGTATCCCCCCTCAACGTACTGGGCGGCCTGACCACCAGCGGCCTGTACGCCCGCAAGAATAACCTGCGCAAAGAACTGGCCGTACTCGAGGCCTCGGAAGGCATCCGGTCCATCGTCTTCAGCTTCAAATTTCTGATCGACAACAACTCCGCTGCTCCCCCTTCCAGGATCGACCCGTTGAGAGAAACAGCCCGCCTCAACCTGAAAATGCGGGCCGACCTCACCAGCCTCGATCCCCGCGACCATCAGATCCTTTATGAACTGACCACCAATATCGGCACCAAATACACCATCCGCAAAGACGAACAGGAGCTGCTCTTTCTTACCGGCAGGCTGCTGGTGAAACTGCGGGAAGATGAAATCAGGCAAGTACTGCTGTCTCAATAGGCCCAAGATCGCTCACAGAAATGACTTTTGTCATTGCTTTTTTTCGAAAATTGAACGATAGTGATAGGGATTTAAAAAAACCTCTTTTCCCACCTCACTTTTTCCGGCTAAACTTTCCGCTATAAACCAGGCTGGAGGAACCTGAAAGGTCCCGGGCGCTGATCTGGCCCGGGAAGGGGATGGCCTCTCCGTAACAGACTACCATTGATTCTGTAAACCAAAAAATCCTCTATCATGAAAAATGGAGCAAAAGTAGTAATGCCTGAAATGGCGTTTGAAGAAATGTTCGACGCTCCCTTGGCAGTGGCGGACGCACCGGAAAGAGTGGCTGAAATAGAAAACGGCGAGCCCTTGCGGTTGGAAGAAGAACTCAAAGAAATCGAAATGCCGGTCCGCCGCATCCCGCCGGCAGAATACTTCGACGGCCTGATGAAGGAAACTTACTACCGCAGCTACTTCGGCAAGAACCTGCTTTGGCGATTCTACCAGGATGCATTTCAGGCGTTCAGCCTGACGACGAAACTGATCGTTACATCGGGCGACGACTGGAACGAAGGCGAAAACGCCGTCTACGAGGTATGTATGTCCAACTACTCGGGATTCGACTTCAGGAACGTCACCGGCTATCTGCAGGTCATCCCCGGCACAGGTAATGCTACCCCTCGCTACCAAAAGGTAGCATTCGGAGACCTCAGGTACCGGGGTCGCGTTTGCAAGGAGTTTCCGCTATTTGCCAAAAAAGATGGCGAAGGAGAGATCACTCTCAAACTGAAATTCTCGGGCTTCATCGGCGAATTCAAACAAATGTGCCGGTACGACGGCACCTCCTTCCGCTGGATGCCCTTCATCCCGGGAGGCTGGCAAAAGTACGTCAAGCCGCCTTTCGAACAGAAGTACACGATTTACCCGGGCTAGTACTCTGTGTAATAAAAATTTTTGCTGAGCTTTTCCTGGAAGCGACTCGTATTAAACCATGAAAACCAACTACTTATTCAAAGAGTTCGGCAAAAATTTTTACAAGGAACTCGTGTTACGCACCACTTGCGGTGTAGAACCGAAAAAGACGGATGATTCATATTTCATCCGTCTTTTGTTTTATCCCGGATGATTCATGGATTAAATTGCGAAGAACCCATGAATAATCCGGGCTATGGCGCCCGTGGCGGGCTCAGTAGCGGGCCTGCAAAGGGCGCTTTTTTGAATATGCTTCGTCTCAAAACCTTCCAATAGCGCAGCTCCTCAGGCAGATTCGGAAAAATTGTGCGTCCCCGGTTATGCTTCGATAGGGGGAGCATCAGCTTTCCGGTATCCTGAATGTAGAACCCGATTGGGGAGTACGCAACTCCCGGAAAATCCAAATCCGACTGTCATTTATGAAAGCAATCACGCTGGTTGCACTGCTGGGCTTTTTGGCCTGGTCAGTGGCTGATGCGCAATCTCCGGAGCCTCAAAAATTCACCGTCAGCGGCTACATTCGCGACGCCGGCACCGGAGAAGAACTCCTCTACGCCAATGTACTGGACCAGGCCTCGGGGGCAGGGGTAACCACCAACCCCTACGGCTTTTACTCCCTCACCCTGCCGGCGGGCCGGCACACCCTTACTTTTTCCTACGTCGGTTATGAGATCGCGGAACGGACGGTGGCGCTGACCGCCGACCTGGAGCTCAACGTAGCGCTATCCGGTGAGTCGACCATGCTCTCCGAGGTGGTGGTCACCGGCGAAGAAGCCAACCGGGCGGTCAATGACGTGCGCATGAGCCGCATCGAGATGGAAATGGAACAGATCAAACGCCTGCCGGCGCTGCTGGGCGAGCCCGACCTGATCAAAACCGTACAAACGCTGCCCGGCGTGACCAGCGCGGGCGAAGGCACCTCCAGCTTTTTCGTGCGCGGCGGAAGCGCCGATCAGAACCTGATCCTCATCGACGAGGCGCCGGTCTACGAAGTATCCCATTTATTCGGCATCTTTTCGGTGTTCAACGCCGACATCATCAAGAGCGCCGAACTGTACAAAGGCGGCATCCCCGCCCGCTACGGGGGCCGCCTCTCGTCGCTCCTGGAAGTGACCACCCGCGACGGCAACAATCGCCGGTTCGGAGGCAGCGGCGGGCTGGGGCTGCTGGCCGCCAAGCTGACGCTGGAAGGGCCGGTCGTCAAAGACGAGGCCTCGTTCATCGTCTCCGGACGCCGTTCGTACGCCGACCTCTTTATGCCGCTCTTTGATGAACTGGAAGGCGCCACCGTTAAATTCCACGATCTCAACGCCAAAATCAACTGGAAAAAAGACAACAACAACCGCTTCTTTCTCGCCGGCTACTCGGGCCGCGATATCTGGAAATTCAGCGATGATTTTCAGATGGACTGGGGCAACACGACCGGGACATTTCGTTGGAACCACTTGTTCAACGATCGCCTGTTCGGCAATACTACGGTGATCTACAGCGATTTCGACTACGTGCTCGAAAGCTTCGACTCGGCCGAAGGTTTTCGCTGGGACGCCAACCAACGGGAGGTCTCCCTCAAAGAAGACCTCACTTATTTTCTCAGCCCCCGCCTGACCCTGCAACTGGGTTACCAGGGCATCTACCGGCGCTTTACCCCCGGCGTCATCTCGCCCAATACCGACGAATCCATCTTCAAAGAGACTAAATTGCAAAAACAATTCGCCCTGGAACACGGGCTCTACGCCGGTATGGAACACCGCCTCGGCGACCGGCTCCGGCTGGAATACGGGCTGCGTTTATCCGCTTTCCAGCAAATGGGCAAAGGCGTCGTCTACGATTACGCCGACCCTGCCGAAAATGTGGAAGTGGTCGTTATCGACTCCACCACCTACGGCAATTTCGAGACCATGCAATCGTACGCCAACCTGGAGCCGCGATTGGCCGCGCGCTACGCTTTGTCCGCCGGCAGTTCTCTGAAGTTTTCTTACAACCGGATGGTGCAGTACGTGCACCTGATCTCCAATTCTACCGTGCCCGTCCCCTTCAGCACCTGGGCGCCCAGCGCTGCTTTCCTGCGGCCGCAAAAAGCCGACCAGGCGGCGCTCGGCTATTTTCGCAACTTCCGGAACGACACCTATGAGTTTTCCATCGAAGGCTATTATAAAAGCGCCCGCGACGTCACCGAATTCGCTGATAATGCCGAGCTGTTTTTCAACGAGCATCTGGCGACCGAATTCCGGCAGGGCGATGCGGAATCGTACGGGATAGAATTGTTTCTGCAAAAGAAAAAGGGCGATCTGCGCGGCTTCGCCAGCTACACCTGGTCCCGAACGACCATGGAAGTACCCGGCGTCAACGACGGACGGCCTTTCGCCGCCAATCACGACCGCCGGCACAACCTGAACCTGGCCCTGAACTACCAGCTGACCCCGCAGTGGTCGGTGGGCGGAAACTTCACCTACGCCACCGGACGCCCCATCACGCTGCCTACCGGCAAATATCAGATCAGCAACTATCAGGTCAATTACTATTCCGAACGCAACGGCTACCGGCTGCCGGATTTTCACCGGCTCGACCTCAGCGCTACCTACAGCCCCCGCCAGAACGACCGCCGCAAATGGAAACAACACCTCAGCTTCGGGCTGTACAACGCCTATAACCGGCAAAATCCTTTTACCATCTACACCCGCAAAAAACAGGACGAGGACGGCAACGTCATCGGCGACGGCTCCGAAAAGGAGGCCCGCCTGGTCTATCTCTTCGGCGCCTTGCCTTATCTGAGCTGGAACTTCGAATTTTAACTTTTAGTGCTTTGTAACCCGACCATGCCTTTCCGTTCATTCACCTGTAAAATCCATCCGCCCATGCAACGACTTTTTTATTTCGCCATCGGCCTGCTTCTCTTTGCTGCCTGCGAAAAGACCATCGAGCTCGATCTCGACCAGACCGAAACGGTAGTGATCATCGAAGGCCTCCTTACCGACGATCCCGGCCACAATCAGGTGCTCCTTTCCCAAAACCAGCCGTTCAACGCCGACGGCCCGCCGGCGCCCATCCGCAACGCCCGGGTTGCCGTACTAGCGGAAAACGGCCTCGTGCACCCCTACGCCGAAACGGCGCCCGGAAAATACCGGCCGGAGGTCCCCTTCGCGGGCGAGCCCGGCAGCAGCTATACGTTAACAGTGACTATCGACGACGAGGTCTACTCGGCCACCGAGGTGATGCACCCGATCCAGGATTTCAACCAGCTCACCTACCGCATCGATGAAGAAGAAGCTGCCGACCCCGCAGAGGAAGGACGCTACTACGAAGTGCTCGTCTTCCTCGACGAGCCTCAGGAAACGGAAGACTATTACCTCGCCCGGTTTTACCGAAACGGGGAACTACTTAATGACGACGGAGCATTCGTCTTTGTATTCGACGATACGGCCCTGGCACCGGAAATAAACGCCCTGCCCATCCCCTACTACTTCGCCGAAGCCGACACCGCCCGCGTCGAGGTGTTCAGCCTCACGCCCCGCGCCTATCGCTTTTACATCGACCTGGCCGGCAATATCGGCAATGACGGCGGGATGTTCAGCGGCCAGCCGGCTAACGTCAGCACCAACTTATCCGGCGGCGCCCTGGGCTACTTCCAGGTTTCGGCGCTGACCGTCGGGGAACTGCAAGTGAAATAATTCCCGGAATCCCGGTCGATGCGCGATTCTTTTTTGCTTTTCGTTCGTGCAACAACTATTTTTGTACGAAACAAATACACCGTGCCCGAAAAAGCGCTACGGCAGGATAAGCAATCCGAGCTTTCCGGTTTTATTCTGGAACGGACCGCCAAGCGGATGAAACAGCATTTCCAGCAGGTCTTGCAAGCGGCCGGCGCAGATGTCACCATCGACCAATGGGTGATGCTGCAGGCCCTCGACAAAAGGGACGGGCAAGGGCAACACGAGCTCGCCCGTGCGGTATTCAAGGACGCCCCCACCGTTACCCGCATCATCGACTTGCTGTGCCGGAAAGGGCTGACGCGCCGCCGGCCGGACCCCGAAGACCGCCGCCGGTTCCGGATCTTCCTGACGCCCGCCGGCCGGAAAAAGATCGGAGAGGTGCTGCCCGTCGTCAAACGGGCGCGGCGCCAGGCCTGGGAAGGGTTGGCCGACGAGCAGATCGACCAGTTGGTGAACACCCTGAATACCGTATTCCGCAACCTCGACCGGCCGGCTACTGAAAAAGCTGATTCCTAACCACCTAAAATAAACCGCATGCATTACCATAGTCTGGGACAATTGCCGCCCAAGCGCCATACCCAATTCCGCAAGACCAACGGCGAGCTCTACCACGAAGAGCTCTTTTCCACTGAAGGGTTCAGCAACCTCTATTCCCTGCTCTACCATTGTAACCCGCCCACCCAGATCGTCCAGGTCGGCGATCCGCAATCGGTGGCGCCCCGGGTGATGCACGATCGGCAGCTCAAGCACCGCAGCCTCCAGGGCTTCCAGGTGGAACCGGAAGACGACTACCTGCAAAGCCGCAAGCCCGTGCTGGTCAACGACGATTGCAAGATTATCCTGGCGGCGCCGCGCCATAGTATGACCGATTATTTTTTCAAGAACGCGGATGCCGACGAGGTCATCTTCGTCCACCAGGGCGACGGGGTGCTGCACACGATGTACGGCGAGATCGCCTTCGGCTACGGCGATTACCTGGTCATTCCACGCGGCACCATCTATCAGCTGGAATTTGCCGGGGAAGACAACCGGCTGCTGATCGTCGAATCGAACGGACCGATAACCACGCCGCGCCGCTACCGCAACGAATTCGGGCAGCTGGCCGAGCACGCGCCTTTCTGCGAGCGCGACATCCGCAAGCCGCAGATGCTGGCCACGCACGACGAGCAGGGCGAGTTCCTTTTTTATATCAAAAAACAGGATCAGCTCTACCCGTACTACTACCTCAGCCATCCGTTTGACCTGGTAGGCTGGGACGGCTTCGTCTACCCCTATGCCTTTTCCATTCACAACTTCGAGCCGATCACCGGCCGGGTGCACCAGCCGCCGCCCGTCCATCAGACGTTCGACGGCAAAGACTTCGTTATCTGCTCTTTCGTGCCCCGGTTGTTCGACTACCACCCGCTGGCGATCCCGGCGCCTTACAACCACAGCAATATCGACAGCGACGAGGTGCTCTACTACGTCGACGGCGATTTCATGAGCCGCAAACACGTAGAGAAAGGCATGCTTACCCTGCACCCCGGCGGTATTCCCCACGGGCCGCATCCCGGCAGCGTAGAGAAAAGTATCGGCGCCAGGGAAACGCACGAACTGGCCGTCATGATCGACACCTTCCGCCCGCTGCGCCTCACCGACCACGCTGTCGCCATCGAAGATCCCGACTACTTCCGCAGCTGGCTGCCGGAGGAGGTTGCCCGGGGTTAAAGGAAAGCATGGATAGTTCTTAACCGTCTTTTGTAATCAGCCAAAAAAAACATTATGGATTCCGCAACCAAAGATAAAACCGCCACCCAGCAGGACACCTTCCCCATCAACGGCACCGACCACATCGAATTTTACGTCGGCAACGCCAAACAGGCTGCCCATTATTACCAAACCGCGTTCGGCTTCCGCCTGGCGGCTTACCGCGGGCCGGAGACGGGCGTGCGCGACCGGGTCAGCTACGTCGTGGAGCAGGGCAAGATCCGCCTCGTCTTCACCGCCGCCCTCTCGCCGGAGCACGATATCGCCCGCCACGTGCACGAGCACGGCGACGGCGTGAAAGTGCTCGCCCTCTGGGTCGACGATGCAGCATACGCCTATAAAACCGCCACCGACCGCGGCGCCGAACCGGCCGTAGCGCCGCATGCTCTGACCGACGAACAGGGGGAAGTGCGGCTCGCTTCTATCAAGACCTACGGCGAGACCATCCACACTTTCGTGGAACGAAAAAGTTACGAGGGCGCTTTCCTGCCCGGCTTCGAGGCGCGCCAAAGCCCGATGACCATAGCGCCGATCGGGCTGAAATACGTCGACCATTGCGTGGGTAACGTCGAACTGGGGATGATGAACAAATGGGTTCAGTTTTACCAGGACGTGATGGGCTTCCAACTGCTCGTCACCTTTGACGACAAGGATATCTCCACCGAATATACCGCCCTGATGAGCAAGGTGGTGAGCAGCGGCAACGGCTACATCAAATTCCCGATCAACGAACCGGCCCAGGGACTCAAGAAATCCCAGATCGAGGAGTACCTCGACTTCTACCGCGGCGCCGGAGTGCAGCACATCGCCATCGCCACCGACGATATCATCCACACCGTAGACGAGCTGCGGCGACGTGGCGTCGACTTCCTCCGTGTGCCCGACACTTACTACGAGACGGTGACCGAACGGGTCGGAGAGATCAAGGAAAGCCTGGACGAACTACAGCGCCTCAACATCCTGATAGACCGGGACGAGGAAGGCTACCTGCTGCAGATCTTCACCAAGCCGGTACAGGACCGGCCGACCGTATTCTATGAGATTATCCAACGGGAAGGTGCGCGCTCCTTCGGCAAAGGCAACTTCAAAGCCCTCTTCGAAGCGATCGAACGCGAGCAGGAACTGCGGGGTACGCTCTAGGTTGCGCGGAGGCGGTCTGTTCAGAATATCCCGCCATGCTCGTCATAGCCTGGCGATAACGGAACATCAGCGATTCTCGGTTGGCGGTAAGCATTTCTTGATTCGCAGCGCCGGAGGCGCAAGCTATTGGTAGTAGATGGTTTCGAGAGATTGGTGTGTAACTGCGTACAAAATAGGCTACCGATAGCTCTTTCCGCTGGTACGAGCGCACAACCATGTTTCAAACCGAGAATTGCTGATGGAACATAGAACCCAGTGCTGGTTTTCAGCATAGGTTCGCGCTTTTCCTCAAAGCCTACTGCCCCTGCTGCCGGGCGATGCAATCGATGACGATCTCATCCCCGAGGCACTGCGGGTCCTGTTCATGCCATTCCAGATAGATCGGCAGGGGAATTTCGGCGGGGTCGAAACTGTTGACGAAGGGTTCCGGCAGGGTCGGCGCGCGCAGGGTATCCTCGTTGATTTCGATAAAATACCCACCGCAGCAGCCGCACTCCCGGTAGTCGATCCCGATGATGATCCCGGTCTCGGAACAAGGCTGCAGATCGTCGTCATCACAACAAGCAGAGAAGCTGAGCGCCGCCAGGAGGAGCCCGGCGATAATTAAGATCCAAATCTTTTTCATGTCCTTTTTTTTTTGGTAGACGGTCCGTTTTCGGCAAACGGTTGGGTCATTAGCGTCGTCTCCTTTACGAAGTCCCCGACAATATGTCTCCTTATTTTGTCTGCAAGATGTTACATTTGCATCTGTTTTCATCTTTAGAGGCTATCCCATTGGTTTATTGCTCCTTTTGTTTTCTCAAAAAAATTTGATACATCATGTCGAAAACCTCGCCGGTGATCTTGCAAAAGATCGCCCTGATCCTGTTATTGGCCTGTGCCCCCGCTCCCCTCTCTCTGTTTGCACAGGCGACGATTGCTCCTCCGGTAATGGAGGCGATGGCGGAATCGCCCGAGCAGGCGCAAGAAGTGTTGTTACTTTTGGCAGACAAAGTAGACTGCCGGGCGCTGGGGGAAGCCTTTCAGCGCAGCCGGACCGATCTGGCCGAGCGGGCTTCCACCACTATCAATGCGCTGCAGGCCAAAGCGGTCGCCACGCAACCCGCCGTACTCACCAAGCTGCGCCGGCTGCCCGGTGTCGATCAGGCCGGCATTCAGGCTTACTGGGTCATCAACGCCATCTACTGCCGCGCCGACGCAGCGGCCCTGGAAACGATCAGCAGCTGGCCGGAGATCGCCCTGATCGAACCGGATTTCAAAGCAGTCAGAATCGACGGCCATACCGAGGCCGCGCCCGCCCCGCCGGTTCCCGATGGCAAGGAGCCCGGGCTTGAAGCCATCAACGCTCCGGCCATGTGGGCGCTGGGCTACACTGGTTACGGCCGCAAGGCGCTGATCATGGACAGCCGTCAGGAACTCGATCATCCGGCGCTGCGCAACGGGTTCTGGGGCAATTACGTTCCGTTCGATCAGGCGTTCAGCGGGCTCGAGAGCAACCCCGGCTATTGCAGCGACCACGGCTCGCACGTCGCCGGCATCGCTATCGGCCTGGATCGGGCGACCAACGACACCATTGGGGTGGCGTTCAACGCCAACTGGATGGCCGGCCCCATAGCTTTCGACGAGTGTTCTTTCCTCTCCGGCATCACGCGCTCCACGATCGCCACTTTTCAGTGGGCGCTCGACCCCGACGATAACCCCAGCACCACCGACGATATGCCGGACGCCATCAACTGCTCCTGGAGCGATCCGCCCAATTACAACTGCTCCAACGCCGGCGCCGACCTTTTGGCGGCGGTCGAAGCAACGGGCATCGCCACCATTTGGGCTATAGGCAATGAAGGGCCCGATGCCGGGTCGGTAGGCAGCGCCCAGGCCATCGCCTTCGACCTGGTCAGCAGCTTCACGGTAGGCGCCCTCAACGGCGATAATATCGCCGGCTTTTCCAGCCGCGGCCCCACCAGTTGCGTATCGCCCGGCGGCGCCATCTCGATAAAGCCCGAGGTCAGCGCCCCCGGGGTCAATATCCGTTCTTCCGTCCCGGAAGGCGATTACGGCGTGCGGCAGGGCACCTCGATGGCGGCGCCCCACGTCACCGGCGCCGTCCTGCTCCTGAAAGAAGCTTTTCCGTATCTGCCCGGCCGCGACCTGAAAATGGCGCTCTATATGACGGCGATCGACCTGGGGCCCAACGGCGAAGACAACGCCTACGGACGCGGACGCATCGATGTCTTTGCCGCCTACCAATACCTGATCGACGAAGGCAACGACCCCGTATTGCCGGCGAGCACCGCCCACGACGCCGTCATCCTGGCCGCCCGCACCGAGCGGGACGTCTTCTGCCAGGGAGAGCTGACCACCGAAATCACCTTCGAAAATAACGGCGACGAGAACCTCACCAGCCTGCAAATTGCCTACGGTCTGGACCCGGACAACCTCGCCGTTACGGACTGGTCGGGCAATCTCGCTTTCGACCAGCAGGCGTCGACGGTGCTGCCCGCTATCGAAGTGGAAGGCGAAGGCCCCCTTGACCTCATCGTAGAACTGCGGCAGCCGAACGGGCAGGACGACTCCCGCCCGCTCAACAATAGCTTGCGCCGCCGCCTGGCTTCGGTCGATCTCGACTACGTTCCGGGCGCCGTACAAACCGGCTTTCCTCAGCCGGCCTGCAACGGCGCGCGCGTCCCCCTCTTCAGCGACCTGCAAGTGGATGCCGACCAACGCATCGAATGGTATGACGAATTTACCGGCGGCCAGCCGCTCGGCGAAGGCCCCGTTTTCGTTACCGACCCCATCGACGGGCCGCAAAACTACTACGTCGACCTCATCACCATCAACCAGGCGGGCAAACCGGGAATAGAGGAAGGCAATTCCGATATCGGCGACCTGGGCGCCGGCCTGCGCTTCGACGCCTTCCAGCCCTTCCGGCTCAAGTCCGTAAAAGTATACGCAGAAGAAACCGGCGTACGCATCATCCGCCTGGTCGATCCCGACGGCAGCTCCCTCGATCAGGCCGTCGCCAATATCAGTACGACCGGAGAGCAACGCCTCGAACTCAACTTCGAAGTTCCCGCACGCAACAACCTGACCCTGAAACTGATCAACGGCAAATCGCTGCGCCATAGCACCACCGGCGTATCTTTCCCCTACGCCATCGATGATCTGGTGCGCATTAAGCGCTCCGTTGACTCGCCGAATCCCGTCGGCGACTTCCTCTACTATTACTACTTCTACGATTGGGAGATCAACCGCTCCCATCCGTGTGGCCGCACCGTCGTTCCCGTGACGAGCAGCGGCGGCAGCGCTCCTGCCGCTACCATCTCCGTTGAAGCCGAATCCATTTTCCTGAGCCAGGGCGGTCTGGTCGATTTCAGCGCCGGCGGATCGGGCGTCGTTTCCTGGGAGTGGGACTTCGGCAACGGCACCGGCAGCACGGCGCAAAACCCGGAGGCGCAGTACACCGCACCGGGCGTCTATCCCGTCACCCTCGTGGTCACCAGCGGCAACGGCTGCACCAGCGCGGATCAGGTATACATCACCGTGATCGATGATGTAACCGCCACCGGTGAGGCGACCACGGCGCCTGTTACCCTGCAGCTTTTCCCCAACCCGGTAAAGCAGCAGTTGCAACTCCGCTTCAGCGAGGCGCCCGCCGGCCGCGGCAATCTGCTGCTGGTCGACGCCCTCGGGCGCCCCGTACAAAGCCAGGCCGGACTGCTTTTCCGCCAGGATATGACGCTGCCGACCGCAGAGCTTCCCGCCGGCGTGTATTTCCTGGTGCTGACCACAGAGGAGGGCCGGCGCTGGACCCGGCGCTTCGTGAAACAGGAGTAGAAAATGGTTCGGCAAGGGGATAACATCAGGAGTTGGACAGAGATCGTTATCTTTGTCCAACTCCTGATATTATCGCTTGAATTATGGATGAAGATCTGAAGACTGCCCGGGCAATGATCGTTAAGGATTTTGAACTGGCCTCGCAGGACGAAGAAATTATGACGGAAGAGGAATTGTTCGATCTGCTCGCCAATCAGATCGCCTACCTGATCGAGCACCGCCTCGAATTTTTACTCAGCCTGATGTACCGCCTCGACATTTCCGAAGCCAAAGTCAATTTCGCCCTTTCGCCTTTTTGCGAGGAGCCCGCCAACCGGGCGCTGGCTCGCCTGGTGCTGGAGAGGCAAAAAAAGCGCGCCTTCACCAAACGCCATTACAAGCCGCCTAAGCTGGACGATATGGATTTTTAGAGCTTGTAGAAGAAAAAGTCCTTACGGCGGGTGCAAAACGCCTGGCTGTTGGCTTCCAGTGCTTGTTCGAGCACCAGCTCGTCCAGTTGCAGGTACTTGATCCGGGCGATCTCGGTGACCTGTTGCCGGCGCCCGCTCACTTCCCGGGTCGTATGCAGCAGCAGGAACCGTCCGTCTTTGGAAAGCTCCCAGGCGCCCTTTTCCCTGACTACCAGTTGATTGCCGCCCAGCGATTTGGTGTAGGTCCCGTCGGCATGCAGTTCGTACGTCAAAAAAGCCCCTTCGATCCGTTCTTGCCGACCGCCCCTTGCCGGCGGATCGAACGGGTACATGCTATTCGACCAGCTACCGACCAGGCCTTGCTGCAGGCGGTTGAATTCTGCGGCGCGGCTCAGGGTGTTATGCCGCAGAAAGAGCCGGCGGGAAGTGTGCACATCCGTCAGCAAGACGCCCTCGCAAGTCTGATCCACCCGGTAGATCTGCCGCCCCTGGCGCCCTCCTTCCAGCAATAGCCGGGCTTCGCGCCCGGTAGCTTCCACCCGCCAGTGCATACTTTTCGTAAGATATTGGCCGGAAGGATCGCGCTCGATGAAGTCGACCAGGCCTTCGGAGGAAAACTGCACGACCGCCTCCACCTGATCCAGGCCGGCGTCCAGCGTAGCCCCTTTGGTCCATATGCCGGAAAGCAAATCTTGGGTGATACGGCCGGACAGGTTGGTGTCGCCGGCCGTTTTAGGCAGGTCACGGCAACGCAAGCCCTGATCGGCCCGGGCGGCTAAGGCAAAAATTGCCAGCAGGCCCACCGAAATGAACAAATGCTTTTTCATCCTTCTTTTTTGTCGGGTGTCTCCGTAGCCGACGCCCTTACTCCGCGCGGCGATTACGGTCTAATGTTGTTTTCGGCTTTTTGAAGTACTGTTTTCCGTAGGTGATATTCTTTTTTTAAAGACATTCAAAATTTTAATTGGCTGCATCCGGACGGAAATTCTTTTTTATTTTAACATTTTCCGCACAACCGCCTTAATTCGGGTTTACCCGGATGAGACGCCTTCCGCCGAAAGCCCCCTCTTTTCTTTGGTTTTTCAGAAATTGGGTCAAAATTTATTCTTTAGGAGGTCCCGAACGAGGGTTTAAATATCCCTCCTGTTAAAAAATCAAAACAAAATGAAACTATTTTTACAATAACTGCCAATTCATTTCAATTGACTATGCAATCAACAGCAAATTTGAAATAAAGTTCCGTCAGTGTCAAGCACTTCATTTCGATTTAAAGTTCCCTTCACATAGCGGTGACCGGGGAAGCGCAAAAAAGGAAGCGGCATGTTAATCAAGACGAGAGGAATCATTTTCAGGACGATCAAGTACGGGGAGAGCAGCCTGATCGTCGACTTGTACACCGAGCAGTTGGGGCTGCAAAAATACATCGTCAACAGCGTCCGGAGCCGGAAGCCGAAAGTGGGGGCCAGCTTGATGCAGGTGATGTCGATGCTGGACCTAGTCGTTTACCACCGGCCCGACCGGGAGTTGCACCGCATCCGGGAAGTGCGGCCGGCCTACATCTATCAGGCGTTGCCTTTTGATTTGCGTCGGGGAGCGGTAGGATTATTTATGGCGGAGGTAGGGCGTAAGACGATCCGCGAATCGGAGGCCAACGAAGCGTTGTTCGGCTTCTTGTTCGAGACGTTCCGGCATCTCGACCAGACCCCTCATTCGGTGGCGAATCTGCACCTGGTATTTTTACTGGAGCTTTCCGGGTTCCTGGGTTTCCTGCCGGCCGGCGCGTTTGACGCCGCCACCCCTGTCTTTGATCTGCTGGAAGGGCAATTTACCGGAATCGCCCCCAACCACGTTCATTTCGTGGAGGCGCCGCTGAGCCGGAAAATATCGGAATTGCTGAGTAACGATCGCGAATACGGCCACCAGGTAGCGCTGACCACCGGCGAGCGCCGGGCGCTGCTGAGGCATTTGCTTGACTTTTACCGGCTGCACATCGAAAGCCTGCCGGAGATCAACGCCCATCAGATCCTCCAGGATGTCCTGGAATAGTGCAATGGCTTTCGGGGCGGTCGGCAATCCGGCCGCCCCGGAAAACCTTTACCCTTCCGGGAAAGGAATGACGAGCTCTTGTCCCGGGTGAATGAGGTCCGGATTGTCCAGTTTATCCGTATTGGCGTTGAAGATGTGCATGTACTTATTGGCCTGGCCGTAGTACATTTTGGCGATTTTGCCCAGGGTGTCGCCGCTTTCCACCGTGTGTTTGTGGTAGTAATCGGTCGTTTCCACTTTGATATCCGCTTCCAGGTCTTCCGGCATGCCGCCGGCGATCTCTTTGATCTTGTCCCACATCCGGTCTTTCTGGTACTGGGTATGAGCAGTGCCCCCGATACGCAGCTTGCCGTCGAGTTCTTCGACGTATCCGTCTTTTACCTTGAAGGATTCACCGAGCTTTAACACCTCGCCATACTTACTTTGTAAAGACATAATGAAAGGTTTATTTATGGGTTATGAAATAATCCGCTTTATAGGACGCAAGCTCGTAGCGAAGGTAACAAGTTCCGGTGGAACGGAAGTGATTTTGGCTTGATCGGTTGCGAGGAAACTTTACCGCTCACTTTGCGTTTAGTAAAAGATTGGTACAATAATTGATAGAAAAAAACAGTTACATCCAACGTCTTACCTTATAGAGGAAAAAAGCTCATACCAGGCTAATGGTGTGTAACAAAAATTTTTGCTGATCCTTTCTTGAAAGGAAACGCTTTTAATTACTGAAAATCAACTTTTTAAATTGAGCACTCAGCAAAAATTTTTACAAGGAACTTGTGTTACACACCACTAACATGTAGCAAACTTTACCCGCTTTTACTATTGATAGATTTTGGTTAGCTAACCGGGCAGCCGCTATGTCTTGGCTGTCGCGACTGCGACAGCGCCCGTTTTGAAAAAAGGCTAATCTGCGAACGGAATAGAATTAGGACGACGGTATGAAATTATTATCCCTGATCACCATTTTGGCCTTTCTCACTTGTTGTTATCGTTCAGGCCATTGCCAGGCGCCGGGCGGTTGGGCCGGGCTCAAGCTCGGTACTTATCAGCCGCCGGCCAAGAAACGGGAACGCAAGCGGGATACTCGCCGGCCGCGGCGGATGTCGTACACTATCCAGCGCGGCGGTACGCTCAGCCTCAGTCGCCGGTGGTCGATCGGAGCGGATCTGGCCTTTCAGAAAAACACCTACGAATACGACCGGGAGCAGGGCTTCCTCATCGGCACCTACCGCCTGTCGCTTCCGGTATACACCGCTTTCAAGCTCAACGAACGCCATTCGCTCGAATTGGGGGCCTACGCAGGCGCGCTTTGCCATAGCACGGACGTCGCCATAACGCAGTTCGTAAGGCTGCGGCACCGCGATCACCTGGCCGTCGTACCCGACTACGGCTTGATCGCCGGCCTCAGCTGGCGGGTCAGCGACTTTGCGCAGATCAAGTTCCGTTACAATTGCGGGTTAAGCGATGTGGTGCCGGTGCGCCCGGGCGTCACCCAGCGCAATCATTTTTTGGAAACCGGACTGGTGGTGGGTTTCTAGCAGATTTTTGGAGTTCTCCTTGTCGAAGCCCCTTACTGCAATTGTGTCGGCAGCAGCGACAAATCAGGACATTTCCGGTTTAATTTGAGGTGCTGTTGTGCCTTGCGCAATACGGTTTCTCGGGTGCTTCCGGCCGGAAGGTCGGAAGTGAGGAGGGTCATGCCTTCCAATACCCGCGCGGTGCGCCCGACCGGGAAGCGCCACTCCCGAAGCGCCGACTCCGCCACTACGCTGCCCAGGCCGCAGGCGGAAGCCGGGTTATCCGAAGCGTCCAGTGCGTAAAAGAGCGTAGACAAAGCCATTTCCTCCAGCGTTTCGTCGCTGAGTTGTTCCGACAGGCCGAGGCGGACGCTCAGGTTCTTGAGCGCCATCCCCCGGTCCAGGTATCTTCCGGCCACCTCTTCCGGGAAATACGCCCGCAGCAGCTGACGGACCAGTTGGTACGCATTATTCACGGTGGATGTGTTCATGGTAGATCGATTTCGCCCGAGTTTTAACAAATCGCACAACGCCTGGAGGGCTGCTTTGTTTAAACCCTCGCCGGATAATTGACGAAAGTCATTCCCCCGCCTTGATGTAAATCATTTGCCGCCCATACAGAACGGTGGTAACTTGAATTACCACGATGAATCAAAGACTTTAGTGGCAAAAGGGAACGGCGTCGGAAATATTTTGCCGGCGCCGTTTTTCCGTTGCTGCCCGTTGCGGGCTGCTATATTTTGTTTACGTTCCCGGAAATAACGGACTTGATCTCCGTGGTGGCCGGTTCGCCCCGGTAATTGATCGTACCGCCGGTATTGGCCGACGCTTCGAGCCGTTCATTAGCCACCACTTCCGTGCGCCCCCCGGTATTGGCTCGCGCATAGGTGCGGGCGCACTGGAGGTCGAGAGCGTCGTAGTGCCCGCCGGTTGCGCTCGCTGCTTTTTGGGATTCGGTAACGCCACTGAGCTGCAATATGCCGCCCTCACTCGCGCTGCCTTCAATGGCGTTAACCGCCACCTGCAGGCTGACGTGGGCGCCGCTGGCGGATCGCACCTTGAGCAGGTCGGCCTCGATCGGATTAGCACCCTCGATCTGCGCCCCGGCATGGCCTTTTATCGAACGCAACGACCGGTAGATCACGTAGACCGCTACTTCTTCGTCTTTGTAAAATATGGAATTGATCAGCTTCAATTTCAGCTCTCCTTCCCGGACCTTCACCGTCACTTCGCTTTCGGGAATGCCCTCGGCGCGAACGTGCGCCGTCTCTTCATCGCCCTGTTCCAGGATCACCTTGATGTTGCCGGTCGCCGAAATGCCGTCAAAGCTTTCCAGCTCATAATCGGCCTGGGCGGCTGCCGTCAGAACCGTCAAAGCGAAGGCCGGCAGCAGCCAGATCATTTTTGCCATCGTTTTCATGTCACTTTTTTTGCTTCACTACACAGATGCCGGGAAAACGACTTTACCCTCATTCAGAATAATCGCATTTTTCCAGCATCGATCGGATTTTTTTTCGAAATTTGACCCTTCTCGGAAAAGGCCCCCTGAATTTTTCGGACCAAAACACGACCCTGATGGCGCAACCGACTGACCATTTCAAGAACCTCATTGCCCACTGCAAAGAATACGGTTTCATTTTCCAATCGAGTGAGATTTACGACGGACTGAGCGCGGTATACGATTACGGACCCTACGGTTCCGAACTAAAAAACAACATCAAAGACTACTGGTGGCGGGCCATGGTGCAGTTGCACGAGAACATCGTCGGCATCGACTCGGCGATCTTCATGCACCCCAAAACCTGGAAAGCCTCAGGCCACGTCGACGCCTTCAACGATCCGCTCATCGACAATAAAGACTCCAAGAAACGGTACCGGGCCGACGTGCTGATCGAGGACCATATGGAGAAGATCGCGGGCAAGATGGACAAAGAGGTCAAAAAAGCGGCCAAGCGCTTTGGCGACAGCTTCGACGAAGCGATGTTCCGGCAAACCAACGACCGCGTCCAACGCTATCAGGAGGAGTACGATACGGTGCGCCGGCGGCTCGCCCAGGCGATGACCGACGGCGATATGGAGGGCCTGCGGCAAATCATCGAGGATCTGGAAATCGCTGACCCGGAGACGGGGTCGCGCAACTGGACCGACGTGCGCCAGTTTAATCTCATGTTTTCCACCCAGCTCGGCAACATCGCCGGCGAGGAGGGCAAACTGTACCTACGCCCCGAAACGGCCCAGGGCATCTTCGTCAACTTCCTGAACGTGCAGAAAACCACTCGTCAGAAGCTCCCCTTCGGCATTGCCCAGATCGGTAAGGCGTTCCGCAACGAGATCGTCGCCCGTCAGTTCATTTTCCGGATGCGGGAATTCGAGCAGATGGAGATGCAGTTTTTCGTGCGCCCGGGCGAGCAGCAAAAGTGGTACGACTACTGGAAAGAAGCTCGGATGCAATGGCACCTGGCGCTGGGCACGCCCGCCGAGAAGCTCCGCTTCCACGACCACGACAACCTCGCGCACTACGCCGATGCGGCCGTCGACATCGAATTCGAATTCCCGTTCGGATTTAAAGAGCTGGAAGGCATCCATTCGCGCACCGACTTCGACCTCGGCGCGCACCAGCAGGTGTCGGGGCGCAAAATCCAGTATTTCGATCCCGAACTCAACGAGAACTACGTCCCCTTCGTAGTGGAGACGTCGATCGGCCTCGACCGCATGTTCCTCGCCACCTTAAGCCATGCCCTGACGGAAGAAACCGTCGAAGGCGCCGGCGGCAAGACCAGCACCCGCGAAGTCCTTAAATTACATCCCGCCCTGGCGCCCCTGAAATGCGCCGTTTTACCGCTCAAGCGCAACGACGATCAACTCGTGGCCAAAGCGCGCCATATTTATGACCAGCTGAAATTGTCGTTCAACTGCCAGTACGACGATACCGGCAGCATCGGCAAACTCTATCGCCGCCAGGACGCCATCGGTACGCCTTATTGCATCACGGTCGACTTCGACACGCTGCAGGACGATACCGTCACCATGCGGGAGCGCGATTCGCTCAGCCAGGAGCGCGTCCCTATTGCGCGCATCGAGGAAATGGTTAGGGAACGCGTGGACGCCAAACAACTTTTTCACAGTATCTAACAGCGCGTTGGGGGAACAGCTTACTGCTTTTCGTGTATTTTTTTTGAATACTTCACATTTTTTTCCGTTTCCCTTTGCACGAAACGAAAAAACCTGTACTTTTACGCTGCATATCAATTGAGGCTACTACTTCCCTTTAGCAGTTCGTTTTTTCGGCTATCGCATACCACCAAGATTTATCACCATCGGTTTTAGTATTCGGGAGCGAATATTTTTGTCTGCATCGATCGCTTCGCAAAAATTTTTACCGACTACTGGCCGTAGATCACAAAGTGTTCGCAACAGGCCGGCTTGCGACGTACCGCAAGCTGACGTTGGCTGAACGCATCCCATGAACAGTGCGAATCCGGTAGCTTTTCATTGATCCATTCTCTTCCGATTCTCCTGTTTCACGGTTTTGCTTCTGCTGTCGTGCCTGCTGCACGGGCGCCATCGCCCTGTCCTTGCATTTTTTTTGCTTCCAGAACTGCTTCTTTCTTGACATCAACGAATCTCGCATAGCAACTACTGCCGGCAAGCATACCATTACATTAAATCTAGAATCACTAACGTCAATAGCTTCCGGCAACTATTCTCTCAACGGTTTCCCTGACACAGGATTTTTTCTTTCGTCTCCCTAACACAGGAACATCGGCCGCCGCCCGCGGGTACAGGTCGATTAACAGCTCCAACCAGCGGTCTGCCTGCAGGAAATCACCTGGCACCTTAAAATGGTGCAGGCTCAACTGCCGGTAGATTGAAGGTCACGGTATCGGAAGGCGCCAACCCGTAGAAGCGGTTGGCGCCCTTCCCCGCCGGAGCTAACCCGTTGCGGGTTTCCAGATCAAATGTTGGAAGTAATCAGGAGGTCCAGGTCGGTCGACTTGATGTCGAAGCGTTCGCCGAGATACTCGTTGGTCAGGCAGCCCTTATAGGTATAGACGCCGTGGCGCAGGCCGAAATGGCTGAACAGCAGTTCTTCGATGCTGCCGGAGCTGCCGGCTTTCAGGAGTATCGGGGTCAGGATATTGCTGACGGCGATTGACGCGGTGCGCGAAACGCGGGAAGCGATGTTGGGCACGCAGTAATGAACGACCTCGTGTTTGGTGAACGTAGGCTTGTCGAGCGAAGTAACTTCCGAAGTTTCGAAGCAGCCGCCCTGATCGATACTCACGTCGATGATCACCGAGCCCGGTTTCATTTTGGACACCATTTCTTCACTAACGATGACCGGCGTGCGCCCCGATTTGGCGTGCATGGCGCCGATGGCTACGTCGGCCGTCACCAATTCCCGTTCCAGGTAAACCGGGTTGATGGCCGAGGTGTACAAGGGACGCCCCACCTGGTTTTGCAAGCGCTTCAGCTTATAGATGTTATTGTCGAAAATGCGCACTTCGGCGCCCAGCCCGAGCGCCGTACGGGTGGCGTATTCCGCGACGATGCCCGCGCCGAGGATAACCACTTTGGCGCTGGGCACGCCCGATATGCCGCCGAGCAGCACGCCTTTGCCGGCGCTGGTGTTGGACATCAGCTCGCCGGCGGTGAGCATAGCGCTGATGCCCGCCATTTCACTCATGATCCGGACGACGGGGAAGGTGTCCGACTCGTCTTTGATATACTCCATGGCCAGGGCGATCACGCGTTTCTGGCGAAGCTTGTTGATGTAATCGGCAGAAATGATGGGAAGCTGCAAAGGCGAGATCAGGATCTGGTTGGGGTGCATCAGTTCGATCTCGGCCAGCGTCGGCGGCGCTACTTTAATGATGATGTTGGCCTTGTAAACCTGTTCGGCGGAGTAGGCGATCTCGGCGCCCGCCTCGGAATAATCGTGATCGGAAAAGCTGGATTTTTCGCCCGCGCTGCTCTCTACCACGATGCGGTGGCCGTAGCCGATCAGCGTCTCTACGGAAGAAGGCACCAGCGCGACCCGGTTTTCCTGGAGCGTCACCTCCCGCGGGATGCCGATGTACAGCTTGTCGGGGCGGCGTTGCACCTGCAACATTTCCGTTTGTGTCTGGTATTGACCCTGTGTAAATTCTTTCGGAACGGGTATCCGCCTTTCCTTTTCGCTCATAATCAATTGGTTAACCCCAAAGCAAGCTTTGACGCGATTGCTCGTCGCCCCGGCTGCTTCGCGGTTTTGGTTGGATGTTCTCGAAGACTGTCCCTGCCGGCGCCTTCAATCTATAAAATTAGGATTTTTCGCTTTGAATTTCCGGAAAGCGTGATTTTAATCCGTACGACATCCGGCGCCAACAGCGGTTCGATCAGCTCCGGCCATTCGATGAGGCAGTAGGCGCCCGCGTCCAGGTAGGTCTCGATCCCGGCGTCCAGCGCCTCCTGCAAATCGTTGAGCCGGTACAGGTCGATGTGATAGACCGGCTGTTCCCGGCCGCTTTCCGGATCGGCGTACGCGTATTCGTTCACGATCGAAAAAGTCGGGCTCGTCACTTCGTCCCATACGCCCAGGCGCCGGCAGATCGCTTTGATCAGGGTCGTTTTCCCGGCCCCGATCGCTCCCTGGAAAGCCAGCTGCCGGCGCGCGCCTGCTGCAGCCAGCACTTTCGCGGCTACTTCCGGTAATGCGGATTCATCGTATTCCATGGATTGCTGTTCCAAAAACGGTCTAAATTTAATCAAGCCTCGTTTTATTCTTCTTCTTTTAGCGGCAAAATGTTCTCCTGCCGTTATTCGACAACCGGCTGTCCAGATCAAACTGTGGGGGCCGTTTTTTTGTTCGTTTGAATTGATTGCCGGTTCCGCCAAAACCAGGCGCCGTTCGCCACCCCATATCCGTCGGTCGGCCCCTTTTCAACAAAAAATGCACGAACCCGGTCCGATGTTGCAAAACGGAACGGATCGCGCCGGGTTTCAAAGAAACAAACGGCAGGCGTTCACCGTTTTATATAAAAGGTTCGCTACACGCTAAAACATCGATTTCTCCACTATTTTTCGTATTTTTGTAGAATGGACACGGTAAAAGAAACGCAAGCCGGAAACGGCGATTACGGCGCATCAAACATTCAGGCGCTGGAAGGATTGGAAGCGGTGCGCAAGCGCCCGGGCATGTACATAGGAAGCACCGACGCCAAGGGGCTGCACCACCTCGTATGGGAGGTGGTCGACAACTCCATCGATGAGCACCTGGCAGGTTACAGCAACCGGATCGACCTGATCATCCACCCCGACAACTCCATTACGGTCAAAGACGACGGCCGGGGCATTCCCACGGGCATGCACGAGAAGCTCAAAAAGTCGGCCCTGGAAGTGGTCATGACCGTGCTCCACGCCGGCGGTAAATTTGATAAGAACACCTACAAGGTGTCGGGCGGTCTGCACGGCGTCGGGGTATCCTGCGTCAATGCGCTGTCGGAACATCTGCGCGCCGAGGTGCACCGGGAAGGGAAAGTATGGCTGCAGGAGTACGGACGCGGCAAGCCCCTCTCCGAAGTCAAAGCGATCGGCGACTCCCCGGCTACCGGCACCATCATCACGTTCCGGCCGGACGATGAGATCTTTTCGGACCGGAATTACAAATACGATGTGCTCGCCAATCGCCTGCGCGAGCTCGCATACCTGAATAAAGGCCTGCGCCTCACCCTGACCGACGAACGGGATACGGAAAAAGGGCAGCCGCGCCATGAGGTCTTCCTCTCGGAAGGCGGACTGGTGGAGTTTGTCGAATTCCTCGACGAGTCCAAACAACGCCTGAGCGAGCGCCCTATCCATGTCATCAGCAAGGAAGACAACGTGGAAGTAGAGGTCGCCCTCCAATACAATCATTCTTTTTCCGAAAACATCTACTCTTTCGTCAACAACATCAACACCCGGGAGGGCGGCACGCACGTCAACGGCTTTCGCCGCGCCATCAACCGGGTGTTCAAACAATACGGGGAGAATAACGGCATGTTCAGCAAGCTGAAGTTCACCATCTCCGGCGAAGACTTCCGCGAAGGACTCACAGCGGTCGTCTCCGTCAAAGTACCGGAGCCCCAGTTCAAAGGCCAGACCAAGGGCGAACTCGGCAATTCGGAAGTGACGGGCATCGTTTCGCGCGCCGTTGGGGAAACCCTTGGCCATTACCTCGAAGAAAATCCGCGCGAAGCCAAGAAGATCATCGACAAGGTGATCCTCGCAGCTACGGCGCGGCACGCCGCCCGCAAAGCGCGCGAGATGGTGCAGCGCAAGAACGTGCTCACCGGCGGCGGCCTGCCCGGCAAACTCGCCGACTGCTCCTCCAAAGACCCCCAGGAGTCGGAAATCTTCCTGGTGGAGGGCGACTCGGCCGGCGGCACCGCCAAACAGGGCCGCGACCGGAACTTCCAGGCGATCCTTCCGCTGCGAGGCAAGATCCTCAACGTGGAAAAGGCCATGGAACACAAGATCTATGAAAACGAAGAGATCAAAAATATCTTCACCGCCCTGGGCGTCACTATCGAGGAAGGCGAAGACGGCGAACGCCGGCTCAACCTCGAAAAGCTGCGCTACCACAAGATCGTGATCATGACCGACGCCGACGTCGACGGCAGCCACATCACTACTTTGATCCTCACGTTCTTCTTCCGCTATATGCACGAGCTGATCACCTGCGGCTACGTCTACATCGCCGCTCCGCCGCTCTACCTCATCAAAAAAGGAAAAGAGTTCCGCTATTGCTGGAATGAGGAGGAACGGCGCGAGGCAGTCAGGATCTACTCCGAGAACGGCAAACCCGGAGAGGTGAAAATCCAGCGCTACAAAGGCCTCGGCGAAATGAACGCCGAACAATTGTGGGAAACGACAATGGACCCCGATACGCGCCTCATGCGACAGGTATCGATCGACGACGCCCGCGAGGCCGACCGCATCTTCTCCATGCTGATGGGCGACGAGGTGCCGCCGCGCCGGGCTTTCATCGAAGCCAACGCGAAATACGCCAATGTGGATGTCTGAGGCGCTCCGCCCCTGGAGAGTTTAGCGCCCCTGGAATAAGGGCTCGCCTTTTAAAGCGCGGCTAAAGCGGCTAGGACGGGCCCGCCTGAAGGCGGGGCTACCGTTCTTTCGTTTCAAAAAAACGCCGCTAAAGCGGCTGGTCCGGGCCCGCCTGAAGGCGGGGCTACTGTTCTTTCGTTTCAAAAAAACGCCGCTAAAGCGGTTGGTCCGGGCCCGCCTGAAGGCGGGGCTACCGTTCTTTCGTTTCAAGAAGACGCCGCTAAAGCGGCTGGTCCGGGCCCGCCTGAAGGCGGGGCTACCGTTCTTTCGTTACAAGAAGACGCCGCTAAAGCGGCTGGTCCGGGCCCGCCTGAAGGCGGGGCTACTGTTCTTCCTTTCTTCCGTTCTCCTCCTCCGCCTCATCGATCCGTATCCCCATCTTCTGCATCAGCAGCGTGGCGTTAAAGCTTTGGCTCACCCCCTGCTTGAGCCGGTAATCGAAATAAAGTTCGCCTTCGCGGATGGCTACTTCGAGGCATAAGTTCTCGATGGCGCCGCCTGCTTCGGTTTCCAGCGCTCCCAGCTCCAGATCGTGCGTAGCGATAAGGCCCGCCCCGCGAAAGCGGATCAGTTGGCGGATCAGCGCTTTCGATCCCGTGTGCCGGTCGCGCGAATTGGTGCCTTTGAGGATCTCGTCGAGCAGGAAAAATATCGGTTCGCCGGCTTCTACCGCTTCGATGATGAACTTCAGGCGCTTCAATTCGGCGTAAAAAGAAGACGTACTTTCGTGCAGGGCGTCCTGGGTGCGCATGCTGGTGTAGACGCGCAGGAAAGGCAACTGCAGGGACTGCGCACATACCGGCGCGCCGGCCATCGCCAATGCGATATTCATCCCGACCGTGCGCAGAAATGTGCTTTTTCCCGCCATATTCGAACCGGTGATCAGCTTAATATGACCACGCACCGGCATCTGCAGGTCATTGGCTACTCGCCGGCTGTGGTGGATCAGCGGATGGCCGAGCCGTACGGCGGTCAGGGTATTTTCTTTGACCATTTCCGGGAACGTCCAGTCCGGATTGTTGTATTTCAGGGTGGCCAAACTGAGAAGCGCCTCCATGTCGGCGAGCCCTGCAAACCAGGCGGGCAGGCGATCGCGGTGTTCCGCTTTCCACTTTTCCAGGCGATAGACCCACTGCAGGTCCCAGAGTCCCAATACGTTGAGCACCACCGCGAAAATGTTGTAACGAACGTTGAGCTGGTTGATGATGTAGGCCAGCCGGCGCAGATCGTCGCTTGCCTTTCGCCCCGGCCCAGGCGCAAAATCGTCGCGGATGCGGGCCAGCTGGGGTGAAGAAAAAGCCTGACTTTCGATGTGTTCGATGATCCGGGCGTAGTGCCCGAGGGCTTCCCCGGCCCGGCTGGTCTGCTGATGGGTTTCGTTGACCCGGCTCAGGGTGCGGCGCAGGAGGAAGGCCGGCGGAAGGAAGAGCAGCAAACCAAATTGCCAGGGCACCACCAGCAGGGTCAGCAGCAAGGCCGTCATCCCCCAGAAGGGCGCGACGTAAAGGCTGACGACCAGCCCCCGGTTCGGACGAACGAAGGGTTCCGTTTTGAGCCACCCCAGCAGCAGATCGAGATCGCCGGGCGCCTCCTCACAGCGAGCCCCGTGCGCCTGCAGGTGCTGCCGCCAGTCGAGCAAAGGCGCCAGCTCCGCGGCAGCCGCCTGTCGGATCGCAATGGCCTCCGCCGGCGCGGGTTCGCTCAACCACTCCGCCAGGCGCTTGCGCCCGACGGTGGTATTGCCCCGGTTGAGGTATTGGAACAGGGAATGCCGGCCAAAGATATCCAGGTCCATGGCGTAAGGGTGGCGAAGGTCGGCGAACTCGTCGCCGGGATACGCGTCCGCAAAATCGAGGGCCAGGCTCCGTTGTTCCCGTTCGTTGACGGCGGCCAGCGTCTCCTGGTGGTATTGTTCCTGCCGGATGCGCTGATGGCGGCGCACAAAAAAGACAAACCCCAGCAGGAAAAACAAAGAAAAACCGAGCCCCGCCGGCCAATACTCGGCCCAGAGAAAAATGGCGAAACCTGCACCGGCGACGAATAGCACGAGGCGCAGCAGCGCCAGCTGGTTGTAGCGGCGGCCCAGCGCCTCCGCCCGGGCCTTGAACTGCCCGGCGCGGCGACCATATTGTCCCGACAAATCTTTTTCCATGGCGGCGAAGATACGGTAAGCCGCCGGAAAATCTAACCCCTCGTCCGACCGCGAACTTTCCCTGCGAAAGTTCGCTAAAAACGGTAATTTTAGGCTTCCATGAGTGCAAAGACCCAGAACGAGAAGATTATTTTCGGACTTAAGGTAAAACAGCTCCGGCAAAAACGGGGCCTCAATTTTGCCGACCTCGCCCGGCAGTCGGGCATGTCCGTTTCCTATCTCAACGAAATAGAAAAAGGGAAAAAATTCCCGAAAGAGGATAAGGTGCGCACCCTGGCCGGGGTGCTCGGTACGAGCTACGAAGACCTTACCTCGCCGGAGCTGAGCAAAGCGCTCGCCCCGGTAACCGAGTTGTTGCAGTCCAACTTCCTCAACGAGCTGCCCCTCGACCTCTTCGGCATCGAGCTGTCGAAAGTGGTGGAGATCATCGCCAACGCGCCTACCCGCGTGGGCGCCTTCATCTCGACCTTGCTGGAGATTTCCCGCAATTACGCACTCAAGGAAGAAAACTTCTACTTCGGCGCGCTGCGCTCCTACCTCGAATTGCACAACAACTACTTCGAAGAACTGGAGGAAGCCGTCGACGACTTCATCCGCCGATACCAGGCGCCCGCCGGCCGGCCCCTGCCGCCCCGTTTTTTGAAAGAATTGCTGGAACGCGAATTCGGCTATCACATCGTCGAAGACGGGCTGGACGCCCATCCGGATCTGCAGAACCTGCGATCCTTGTTTTTACCCAAAAGCCGCGAACTGCTGCTCAACAGCCGCCTCTCGCCGGTGCAGCGCGCCTTCCAGTTCGGGAAAGAGCTGGGGTTCAACTTCATGGGCCTCAAAGAAAGGGCCAATACCTCTTCCCTGCTGCGGGGCCGCGTCTTCGAAGAAGTGCTCAACCATTCGCGGGCCATCTACTTCTCGGTAGCGCTGCTGCTGCCCCGCGACCCTTTCGTAGCGGATATTCGCCGCTTCTTTGAACGGACGAACTGGAACGGGGAAGCTTTTTTGTCGATCATGAAAAAGTACGAGGCCACTCCCGAAATGCTCTACCACCGCCTGACCAACGTGCTGCCGCGGTACTTCGGCCTCGATCAGCTCTTTTTCCTCCGCTTCCTGCACGATCCGGCCGGGGATACCTTCGAGATCGACAAAGAACTGCACCTGAGCCGGCGGCACCACCCCCACAGCAACGCCCTTTCCGAGCACTATTGCCGGCGCTGGGTGGCCCTGTCCCTCTTGCAGGACCTGCAGTCGATGCAGCAGGAAGGAAAATACGTCGACACCATCGTACGCGCCCAGCGCTCGCAGTACATCGGAACGGAGGATGAGTACCTCTGCCTGACCGTGGCCCGCCCCGCCTACCCTGCCCCGAACCGCAACGTCAGCGTGACCCTCGGGCTGCTCGTCGACGACCGGCTCCGAAAACAAGTGCGCTTCCTGGACGACCCGGCCATCCAACACCGGGAAGTCAACCAGACCTGCGAACGCTGCCCGGTCATGGACTGTATCGAACGCGCCGGACCGCCCTCCGTTATCGAAAGAAGGGCCAGGCGCCAGAACATCCAGGCCAAAGTAGCGGAACTGACCGGGTAGGCGCCCCGGTTCCGCCAGAATTGCTATTTTTGATCAACCTGCACCATAACGAAAAATACTATGAAGGTTTTTAAACTGACTTTCCTCCTGTTGCTCTTCTTCAGCGCCGCTGCCGGCCAGTCGATCTCTCTCGAACAGATCTGGCAGACCTATGATTTCATCCCCGCATCGGCGCCGGGCTTCAACTTCCTCAAAGACGGGAAGCACTATTCCCGCCTGGAAGGCAACCGCATCCAGGAATATGACCTGACAACCGGCCAGCCCACCCGCACCCTCTTCGATCCGGACCAAATCAGCGGCTTCGACGGTACTATCGACAGCTACCATTTCAGCGAAGACGAAGAAAAGATCCTGGTCAAAACGGAAACGGAAAAGATCTACCGGCGCTCGAGCAAAGCCTTTTTCTACGTCTACGACCGGCAATCGAAAAGCATATCGGCCATTTTTGAAGGCGGCAAACAACAGTACGCCACCTTCAGCCCACAGGCCGACCGGGTAGCTTTTGTTTTCGAGAACGACCTGTACTACCGCGACCTGAACACCGATAAGGTCATCCGCGTAACGAACGACGGCGCCGCCAATCGCATCATCAACGGGGCAACCGACTGGGTGTACGAAGAAGAATTCGCATTCGCCAAAGCCTTTCAGTGGTCGCCCGACGGGCAGCACCTCGCTTTTTACCGCTTCGACGAAAGCCGGGTGAAGGAATTTACCATGACCAACTACCGGGACGAACTTTACCCCGAATACGTCACCTTCAAATACCCGAAAGTCGGCGAAGACAACTCTATCGTCGCGATCAAGATCTACGCCCTGGCCGGCGAAAAGACCGTAAACGTGGACATCGGCGAAGCAACCGATATTTATATTCCCCGCATCAAATGGACCGCCGAACCCGGCCAGTTGTGCGTTTACCACATGAATCGCCACCAGAACGAACTGCAATTCCTGCTGGCCGACGCCGCCTCCGGCAACACCCGGCTGCTGCTCAGGGAAACCAACGAGTACTACATCGAAGAGCAACTGCTCGACGACCTCATTTTCCTCGAAAACGGCAAAGAATTTGTCTGGTCGAGCGAGCGCGACGGCTGGCGGCACTTCTACCTCTACGATATGACCGGCAAGCTGATCAACCGGATCACCAGCGGCGAATGGGAAGTGAGCAAGCTGTACGGCCTGGACGAAGAGCGGCGCCTCCTCTACTTCCAGGCGGCCAAGGAAAGCCCATTGCAACGCGAGGTCTACAACATGAGCCTCGACGGTAAGCGCCTGCAAAAAATGGCCGATAAAGCAGGCTGGAACGACGCACAGTTCAGCAGCACCTTCGACTATTACGTCGTCACCCACTCGACCGCCAACCAGCCGCCTTCCTATAAAGTGTTCGGCCGCGAAGGCAACCTGATCCGGATCATCGAAGACAATTACGGGCTGGTGGAAAAGCAGGCGGAAGCCGGCGTCAGCCCCGTTGAATTCTTTTCCTTCAAAACCACCCAGGGCGTCGAGCTCAACGGCTGGATGATCAAGCCGCCCCGCTTCCAGGAAAATCGACAGTACCCGGTGCTGATGTACACCTACGGCGGGCCGGGCAGCCAGACGGTGACCGACGAGTGGCAAGGCCAGAATTACTGGTGGTTCCAGATGCTGGCCCAGCAGGGTTTCGTGGTCGCGTCGGTCGACAACCGCGGCACCGGCGGACGGGGCGAAGCATTCAAAAAAATGACCTACCTGGAGCTGGGGCGCTACGAAACCGTCGACCAGATCGAAGCGGCGCAGTACCTGGGCAGCCTGCCTTATACCGATAAAAACCGGGTCGGCATCTTCGGCTGGAGCTATGGCGGCTACCTCTCCTCCCTTTGTATCCTGAAGGGCAATGAGGCGTTCCAGGCGGCTATCGCCGTGGCGCCGGTTACCAACTGGAAGTGGTACGACACCATCTATACCGAGCGCTACATGCGCACCGACGAGGAGAACCCCGACGGCTATCGCGACAACTCGCCCGTTTATTTCGCCGACCGCCTCCGGGGCGAATACCTGCTGGTGCACGGCATGAGCGATGACAATGTCCACTTTCAGCATACCGCCGAAATGGCCAACGCCCTGATCAGCGCCAACAAACAATTCGACACTTATTTTTATCCCAACCGGAACCACGGCATCTACGGCGGCGTTACCCGTTTGCATTTGTACCGCAAAATGACGGATTTTCTGAACCGCAAACTCAAAGGCAACCCCTTCCGCGTATCGCCCATGAAGAAACCCAACCGGATGGACAACCGGAAAATACTGGAAATGCAGAAGAAGCCGAAACGAGGGAATTGATTAAACGACACATGGCAGATAAAAAGAACAAAGAACAGAAACCGATAGTAGAGATCGTCAACCGGCGCGCTTCCTTCGAATATCAGTTTATCGATACTTACGAAGCAGGCATCGTATTGCAGGGCACCGAGATCAAATCGATACGCAAAGGACAAGCCAACCTGCGCGACGCTTATTGCTTTTTTCGCAAAGAAGAACTATACATCAAAAGCCTCTTCATCGCGGAATACGAAAACGGCACCTACGCCAATCACGAGACGCGCCGCACCCGCAAGCTCCTGCTCAAACGCGCCGAACTGCGCAAACTGGAAAAGCGGGTAAAAGAAAAAGGATTCACCATCGTACCCTACAAACTCTACATCAACGATCGGGGCATCGCCAAACTGGAGATCGCCCTCGCGCAAGGTAAAAAAGCTTACGACAAACGCGAATCCATCAAACAGAAAGACATGAAGCGCGAGATGGAGCGGGTGAAGAAGATGCGGTATTGATCCGGGCTATTTCCCGGCCGCCGGGGCCGCCTGGATGCTGTTCAACCCCCAGTCGTACTCCAAATACTCGATCTTTGCATCCGAACGCACCGCTACCGGCGTAAACCGGTCCACGTAATCCTGAGTAGGATTGGGAAAATCGCCGTTGTACCACGAGAATATTTTGGATAGCTTCAGCGAATCCGGCTTCACGATATTCCGCAGCTCGTCGGCCAGGAACTCGCGCACAGCCCGATCGAGCTGCTCGTCGATGCGATCGGCGGTATAGGCGCGGTTGGCCAGTTTGGGGCAGGAAACGGAAGCGCAGTTGACCGCGAAATGGATGCGCGGCTCGTCGAATTTGGGCCGCAGGATACCGTGCTCGATATTGTTGAGGTCGTAAGTGCGCCCTTCGATATCGATAAACTTGATGTCCCAGACCGTATTGACGAAAGGAATGCCGTTTTTGATTTCCTTGATGCCGGCTACCGGATAGTGGTCAACGATCAGCTTGACGGTAAAAGCATTGTAGGCGTTGATCCAGTACGCCAGACGCTCCTCGCGGCTCCAGTACCGCTCGTTGGGATGGTGGTTGCCCAGCAAATTCAGGTATTCGTTCAGGCGAACGCTGTCGCGAATGAAGCCTTCGTAATCCACCCAACCTTCCGGAGTGACGTGTTCTTGTAACAGACTATCCCAGGCGGAATGACTGACGGGCCGGGCGTCGGATTGGTAATCGCTGACTTTGCAGCCGGTAAGCGCAAACGAAAAGAGGGTAAAAAAAAGCAGGAATCGCAGCATGACTTTACGGTTTTGTTTTTAAACGGCTAGCTTCAGCCTGGGTTGGACGACATGCCCGTAAGCGTAGTCAAGTGTCCTCACCCGGACCACAATAAATACTACGAAAAAAAAGCGGGAAGCGGATTTTTTCAGGAGAAAAGGCAGAAAAGAGTGACGCAAACCATCAAAATTTCGTTGGCCGGGGGTCGGCTCCATTGTCATCGCCACGGCAGCGGCGCCCTGGTTGTACTGGCTTTACACGGTTTTGCCGACGACGGATTAGTGTTCGCGCCCCTATTTCCCGCCCTCGCGGCCAGTTGCACCCTGTATGCGGTAGATCTGCCGTTTCACGGCGAGAGCGAGTGGCGAAAACCCGAATTCAACCGGGAGGATATTCTGGAATTGGCGAAGTGGGTGCGAAGGGAATCGGGAGCGGCCCGGCTGATCCTGATGGGCTACAGCATGGGCGGCCGGCTGATCCTTTCTTTGCTCCCCCGGTGGCGGGAAAAACTAGGCGGTGTCATTTTATTGGCGCCCGACGGCCTGGGCACGCGCGGCCTGCAGGCGCCCGACCTGCTGCCGATCCGTTTCCGAAGGGGGCTCGGGAAGCTGGCGCACCGCCCGGAGCGGTTGCTGCGCCTGGCGACCTACCTGCACGAACGGGGCGTGGTAAGCCGCTTCATTTCCGCATTCCTCAACCATCATTTGTCCAGCCATCGCCACCGGCAGCGCCTGATCCGCAGTTGGGTGTCGCTCGCCCGTTTTCCGGTGCGATTGCGCGTCGTACGAGCCAGCATCCGCAAAAGCGGGCTGCCGGTAGCAGCCTACGCCGGCAGGCGCGATCCACTGGTGCCGCCGGCCAAGGTGCATCGCTGCTTTCAAAACCTGCCGACGGTGCACATATTTGTATGCGAGGCCGATCATCTATTGATCACGCCGACGCTGGGCGAATCAATAGCCGGTCAATTAGGAACCTTCAATAATCCGGATTAAAGGCGGACGCGCACGCCGGTGAAGATGGAGAAAGTATTGATGCGATCCTGGTCCGGCCCCAGGCCCTGAATGAAATAATTGATGGAATGCTGGTACGTCGGCTGAGCAAAGAGGCTCCAACGCGAGGAGAGGTAGCGCTCGAGGCCAAGCCCGACGTTGCCGGTGAGGTAGCCGTTCTCTTCGAAGGTGCCCCCTTCGAACCAGCCGCCGGCCAGGTTTTTGCGGTCGAGCGACGATTCCTGCATGGGCGGCTCCGAGCCCGGAGCGATCGGTGCGAAGAAAGGCAAATCGTCGAAAGCATTCTGGTCCGCCACGTAGTAATTGGCCTGAAAAGCCACCTGCAGCGAGAAGCCGGCGAGGGCGTAGACGCGCCATTTGTCTCTGCGCAGGAAGTGGTAGCGGAAGTTGAGCGGCACTTGCAGGATATTCAGCTCAATATCTTTGATGCCTTCCCCGTAATAGCCGGTCTTGATATTGCCCAGCACGTAGACCACCTGTCGCGGCCGGTAAGTCTTGGCGGCGTAGATGGCGCCCGACTCGATTTCCAGCCGGCCGAACTCTGCTCCGACAGTGATCCCGCCGCTATAGCCCGCCGTGTAACGATCGAAAGCCGGAGCCAGGCGGCCGTCGCTCAGGTAAGTGTCGGGCGTCCGGATGCGATTGTAATCGGCGCCGCCGAACATACTCACCCGCAGGTGTACTTTTTGTTTGGAGCGCTGTATCTCATAATCGAGGCCGTCCTGCTCGTAGGCGAGCGGACCCGCTTTCAGGGTGTTTACCAGAGGAGCGGCGCCCGGGGCGAATGCGGTTTCTTCTTCATCCGGCCGCGCCGGTGTTGGTAAATGGATACGCGGAGAAATTGGCGTAGTTTGTACCGCCGGACGATCGCGGCCGGCGAGAAGCGGCGAAGCAGCGTAGGCGATGGGGCGCTCTTGCCCCGGCGCGGCGGTAAGCGAACGCGGAGGAGGCGTAGCGGCGCCGCCGGCAGGCGCCGCGGCTTTCGTGACTTCGGTTGAAGGACCGGCTTTTTCGGGCGTAGGCGGACCGAGATCCGTTTTTTCTTCGATGGCGGAACGCAGCTGAGGCGCCGCTTCCACCGGCGTCGTCACTATTTCCTTTTCCGGCTCGCCGAAGGGGAAATACTGCGTCATCCCGAAAGAAAGCAGCAACAGGAGCGCCAACTCCACCAGTTTGTAGCGGATCAGGCGATACGTCAGGGCGCGGGCGTATTCCAGCCGTCCGACCATCTTTGCCCAGTGGTCTGCGTTATAAGGCGCTTCGAAAGCGTGCAGCTTCTGGAAGACCGTCTGATCGAGCGAGCGGTCGTCCAGCGAAGGCGGGCCGGCCTCTGCTTCCGTGAGCTTTTGCTCAAACAGCTCCCAGCCACTGGCGTCGCTCGCAGGCCGCAGTTGTTCCAATTTTTCCTTGATGAACCGGTCGAACTCCTTATCCTTCATACCCGTAAAGTCTCGAAGTCAGTATTTCTTTCAGTTTGGTTCTGGCTTTCACCAGGTTGGAACGAGAGGTGCTCTCGGTAATTTCCAGTGTATCGGCGATCTCCTTGTGGGAATAGCCTTCGATCACGTAGAGGTTGAAGACCGTGCGGTAAGCCGGCGAGAGCTTTTGCACTGCCTCCAGTATTTCCCGTTCGGTGCAGCGGCTGATGGCGTCCGGTTCTCCGGAATCGACATCGTAAGCCTGTTCGATATCCTCGGTGCGACGGCGTATGTTTTTCCGATAATAATCAATAGCGGTATTGACCATGATGCGACGGATCCAGGCAAAAAGCGAGGTGCCGGGCTGGTACTTGCCGATGTGGCGGAAAACTTTGATAAACCCTTCGTGCAGGATATCGAGTGCGTCGTCTTCATTGTTGGAATAGCGAAGACAAACGCCCATCATCCTGCCGTAGTAGTCTTCGTAAAGCAGTTGCTGGGCCCATCGATCCTGCCGGATGCAGGCCTTGATCAGATCCCTCTCTTCGTATTCGAGCTGCAAGGCGATATCCATGTATGATCAATTTGGTAAAGGTAGCTCGAATGCTTAACATTTTCAACCTGCCCCTTTCCTTAATAAACAGAATATCATTTTAATGACAACGCCGCGCGCGAATATTCTGCTGCCCTTCTTCCGAAATTATTTCCGCCCGTGCGTCCCGGCCGACCAAAAATTGTTGTAAGTCCGCGTTTTTAAAATTTTTTGTTTTAAAATTCGCAAATCCTTATCTTTGCCTGGCGGCGAAGCGAACGCCGAAAAAATCGTATTTTTCGCGCTTATTCAGAGATGCTTCGGCAGCGCAGACCGGATCAACCATGAGTGACAAAACGACAGAATTATACCCGAACGGAAATAACGGCGACGCCATCGCCGGCCTATCGGGCATGTACCAGGATTATTTTCTGGATTACGCCTCTTACGTCATCCTGGAGCGGGCCGTCCCGGCAGTGCTGGACGGGCTAAAACCCGTACAGCGCCGCATCCTGCACGCCATGTTCGACATGGACGACGGCCGTTTCCACAAGGTGGCCAACATCATCGGCCAGACCATGCAATACCACCCGCACGGCGATGCGGCCATCGGCGACGCGCTGGTCAACCTCGGCCAGCGCGACCTGCTGATCGATGCGCAGGGCAACTGGGGAGACATCCGCACGGGCGACGGCGCCGCGGCCCCGCGCTACATCGAAGCGCGCCTCACCCCCTTCGCCAAAGAGGTCGTTTTCAACCCGAAGACCACGGAATGGCAGTTGTCTTACGACGGCCGTAAAAAAGAACCCATCGTACTGCCCGTCAAGTTTCCGCTCCTGCTTGCTCAGGGCGTGGAAGGCATCGCCGTCGGGCTTTCCACGAAAGTGTTGCCCCACAACTTCGTCGAGTTGATCAAAGCCTCTATCAAAATACTTCAGGACAAACCTTTTAAAATCTATCCCGATTTCCAGACGGGCGGCTACATCGACGTCTCCGATTACAACGACGGCCAGCGCGGCGGGCGCGTGAAAGTGAGGGCCCGGATCGAACAAATCGACAAAAGCACCCTGGCGGTCCGCGACCTGCCCTACGGCGTCACCACCGTCAGCCTGATCGACAGCGTCCTGAAAGCCAATGACAAGGGCAAGATCAAGATCAAAAAGATCACCGATAATACGGCCGCGGAAGTAGAAATATTGATCGAGCTGGCCCCGGGCGTCTCACCGGATGTGACCATCGGCGCCCTGTATGCTTTCACCCATTGCGAAGTCTCCATTGCGCCCAACGCCTGCGTCATCATCGATGAGCGGCCGCATTTCCTCACGGTCAGCGAAATACTGCGCATCTGTACCGAAAGCACCAAAGCGCTGCTGCGCCAGGAACTCGATATTCGCCGGCGCGAGCTGGAAGAAAAACTGCTCTTCGCCAGCCTGGAGAAGATCTTCATCGAAAAGCGCATTTACCGCGATATCGAACAGTGCGAGACCTGGGAGGCCGTACTGGAAACCATCGACCAGGGCCTGCGCCGCTACGTGCGCACGCCCGATGAAGAGAAAAAGCCCCGCGACCAACGGCTTCTCCTAATCCGGGAACTCACCGAGGACGACCTGATCCGCCTGACCGAGATCAAGATCAAACGCATCTCGAAATACAATACCTTCAAAGCGGAGGAACAGATCGCCAAACTGGAAGAAGAGCTCACCCAGGTGCGGCACGACCTGGCGCACCTCACCGAATACGCCGTCGCCTACTTCGAAAACCTGCTCGCCAAATACGGCAGAGGACGGGAACGCCGCACTCAGATCACGACCTTCGACGCCATCCAGGCCACGGAGGTAGTCGCCAACAACGCCAAACTTTACGTCAACCGCAAAGAGGGCTTCATCGGCTCCGGCCTCAAAAAGGAAGAGTTCGTCTGCGATTGCTCGGATATCGACGACATCATCGTCTTCCGGCGCGACGGCAAGTTCAGCGTCACCCGCATCGCCGATAAGACCTTCGTCGGTAAAGACATCATCCACGTCGATGTCTGGAAAAAAGGCGACGACCGCACCACTTACAACATGATGTACGTCGACGGCGAAAGCGGACGTTCTTTCGCCAAACGCTTCAACGTCAAAGCGATCACTCGCGACCGCGACTACGACCTCACCACCGGCGAAAAGGGCTCCAAACTCCTCTATTTCTCCGCCAACCCCAACGGCGAAGCCGAGATCGTGACCGTTACGCTGAGCCAGGGCAGCCGGGCGCGCAAGAAAGTATTCGACTTCGACTTCAGCGAGCTGGATATCAAAGGGCGCGGCTCCAAAGGCAACACCCTCACCAAATACCCGGTGCGGAAAGTGACGCTGAAGGAAGTCGGGAAATCGACCCTCGGCGCCCTCAAAGTATGGATGGACGAAGTGAGCGGCCGCCTCAATACCGACGAACGCGGCCGCTACCTGGGCGCCTTCGATACGGGCGATCACCTCTTCCTGCTCTTCAAAGACGGCTCGTACGAAGTGGCGACCATGGAGCTGACCCGCCGCTTCGACCCAAAAGAAATTATCCACATCGGTAAGTTCAACCCCGAGCTGGTGGTCAGCGCCGTCTATTACGAAGGCGGCAAGGGCCTGACCCTCGTCAAGCGCTTTCAGGTCGAAACGAGCTCGGTCGACCAGCGCTTTTCCTACCTCACCGAACACAAAGATACCAGGCTGCTCTACGCTACCGTGAAGGCGCATCCCCGCATCCAATATACCGTACGCGTCAAATCGAAACGCATCCCCGGCGAAGTCGACCTGGCCGACTTTATCGACGTCAAGGGCTGGCGGGCGCTGGGCAATAAGCTGAGCGACCAGAAGCTGGCTTCGGTCAAAGAACTGGAAACGCCGGAATCAGAGGAGAAACTCAAGACGGGAGATAGCGTGGATTTTGATTTGAATGAGAACGGGCAGGCCAAGCTCTTTGAAGAATAAACGACCATTTCCCCGGAAAAGCATCTGGAACCGAAGCCGGCTGGTTATTTTTCTTTAATTTCATCTTACCTTACAATCCGGTAGAAATGACCAGATCCTTATCCGCCCTATTTCTTGCAGGTTTGGGGCTGCGTTCTTTTTGGCTTGTGGCGGCTGTTTTCGCGCTCTGCACTTCGCTCATTGCGAATCCGTCGCACGACACCATCCCTCCTCCTGTCTCCAACGGCTTTACGTCCATTACCGGCGACTACCGGGGCGTCACGCTCTCCGACTTGCTGTTGATCTTTCAGGAAAAGACGGATGTCCGCTTCTACTTTGAGCCAGAGCTGATGCCCCAATACGATGTGTACCTGCAATTCAACGACGTTCCTTTCTTCGAGGCGCTGCAGCGAACGCTCAGCGGCACCTCCCTTTTTTACAGCCGGCTGCGCGAAAACGTTCTCATCCTCGCCCCCCAAAGCAAGATGAACAAGGCTTACGCCGAGCAGCTGGTGCGCGACTGGGAAAGCGGCAAATACAAATGGCCGGGCAGCGACATCCGGCAGGAGCTGTCGCTCGAATACGGCCGGCCGACCCCTGGCAATACGCAAAGCTATTCCTTCTCGGGCCGGATCACCGACGAAACGTCCGGTGAGGGCGTCATCGGCGCCACCGTGATCGACGCGAACAGCCGGCAAGGAACGGCCACCGACGAAGCGGGCAGCTTTTCGTTATCGCTGCCCGCCGGAGAGCACCAGCTGGAGATCAGCTACATCGGTTACCGGAAAATCATCCTTGACCTTTCTCTCTACGCCGAGGGCGAGGCGGATATCGCCATGTCGCCTTCGCCCTTCAACCTCGATGAAGTAATCATCAAAGCACAGGCCGACGACAGCAACGTGCGGGAAACGTCGATCGGGATCGCCAACCTGGAAGTCAAGACCATCAAAGAACTGCCTACCTTCCTCGGGGAAGCCGACGTGATCCGCAGCCTGGAGTCGCTGGCCGGCGTGAGCACCCCCGGCGAAGGCGCCTCGGGCATCAACGTGCGGGGCGGCAATATCGATCAGAACCTCGTCATCCAGGACGGCGCCCCTATCCTCAACAGCTCCCACGCGCTCGGTTTTTTTTCGGTTTTTAACCCCGACGTCATCAACGGCGTCGCCCTGTACAAAGGCAGCATCCCCGCTCAGTACGGCGGGCGCATCTCGTCCGTGGTCGACGTCAGCCTGCGCGACGGCGATTTTCAGCGCTTTTCCGGGAGCGGCGGCGTCGGGCTCGCCGTCAGTCGGTTGACGCTGGAAGGGCCGATCGTCAAAAACCGCACCTCCTTCCTGGTCGGCGGCAGGGTCTCTTACTCCGACTGGATGCTGAGCCTCGTGGAAGATCCGAATGTCCGCAACAGCTCCGTGTCTTTTTACGATCTTACCGCCCGGCTTACCCATAAATTCAAAGAACAAAACCGGCTGGCGCTGAGCTATTTTCATACCGGCGATCGCTTCCAGTACGGCCGTGCGTTCGGTTTTCAGTGGAAAAACCAGTCGGCCGTACTCACCTGGAACTACCTCTTCAGCACCACCCTCTCGTCGGAGCTGCGCGTCGCGGCCGGCAGGTATCGCAGCAGCCAGTTCGAAGTGCTGGGGCCCGCCGCAGCGGAGCTGTTCAACGGTATGGACTATCTGCGGCTACAGGAAAATATCTTTTTCCAGCCCCGCACCGAGGTCAAAGTCAACGCCGGCCTCGAGTGGACGCGCTACGCACCCACTCCGGAGAAGCAGGCGCCCTATGGCGAACAATCGGTTGTCGTCGAACAGGAAATCGCAAAAGACAACGGGGAAGAATTAGCGCCCTACCTCAATGTCGAGGTCGACTTTTCGAAACGCTTGTCCCTGTCGGCCGGAATGCGCTACGTTTTTTACCGGCAACTGGGGCCGCGCACCGTCTTTTTCTACGATGAAAACCAAGCCCGGCTCGTGGGCAACGAAAGCGATACGATCCGCTACGGCAGCGGCCGGTCCATTCAAACCTACGGCGGGTTCGAACCCCGCTTATCCGCAAAATACCAGCTGAGCGCTTCCAGCTCTCTGAAAGCAGGGTACAGCCTGCTGCGGCAGTACATCCACCTGATCTCCAACACGGCGGCCGCCACCCCGGTCGATCTCTGGCAGGTGAGCACGGTGCACATCCCGCCCCAGCGGGCGCACAACTTCTCGGTCGGCTACTTCCAGAATTTCCGGAAAAACCTCTGGCAGATCTCGCTTGAGACGTACTACAAAAGGATGAACAACCTGGTCACCTACAAGGAAGTGCCCCGGCTGGTGCTCAATCCGCAGCTGGAAACGCAGTTGCTGCCGGCGCGAGGGCGGGCCTACGGCATAGAATTCACTGTACGGAAAACCTCCGGGAAGTGGAGCGGTCAGGTGGCGTATACCTATGCCCGCAGCGAATTGCAGGCTCAACACGACTTCTCCTTTGAAGCCGTCAACCAGGGCAACTGGTTTCCGGCCGATTTCGATCAGCCCCACCAAATCTACCTGATGCTCAAAAGGCAGATCAACCCCATCCATTCCTATTCCCTGCAATTTACCTTCCGCAGCGGCCGCCCCTACACGGCGCCGACGGCCAATTACCAGGTGGATGGCATCGTCATTTCCCAATATTCCCCCCGCAACGAAGAGCGGGTCGCCGATTACCACAGGCTCGACCTGAGCTATACCGTCGACAATACCGACCGCAAGGAAAAGGGGTTTCGCACCAGCTATACCTTCTCCTTCTACAACGTCTACGCCCGGCGCAATGCCTTTACCGTTTTTTACCAACGCAACGATCGCGATCAACAGGCCTCCTACCAGCTCAGTGTACTGGGTACGGTATTCCCGGCCTTCAGCCTGAATTTTGAATTCTAAAACCCAAAAGTTCAACCATGCCCATCCGTCCTATTCTCTGGTTGTTACTGCTTTTGATCCTGATGAACGCCTGCATCGATCCGCTTGATTTTCCGCGCTTTCAGGACCAGGACCTGGTCGTAGTCGACGGGCTGCTGACCGACGATGAAGAGGGCCCGCATTACGTGCGCCTGAGCCGGACCGCGGAGGTGGGGCGCAGCAAGAACTTTAGGCCGATCACCGAAGCGATGGTCCGCCTGTACGACGACCTGGGCCAGTTCAGCTTTTATGTCGAAGAAGCGCCGGGCGTCTATCGCCTGCCGCCCACCGCCTTGATCAAGGCCGGCGTTCCCGGGCGTTCTTACCGGCTCGAGATACAGCTCCGCAACGGCGTCCGCTACGAATCGCGACCGCAAAAGATGCCCGAAAAAGTACGGGCCGACAGCACCACGTTCGTCACCGACGGGGTGCGCAGGATTTCGATCTACAACAACCTGACCATCCCGGAAAGAGCAGCAGGCCCTTTCTTCCGGTGGAAGATCGTACGCGTATACAGCGTCTTCGAGATCGTTTGTTCGCCTTTAGACCCGGCTAATGTCTGCTACGTCACCGAGCCGCAGCGAAACGATCAGGTCGTGGTGCTCGACGCATCCAATTTCCAACCCGGGCAGTCGATCCGGCAATTCGTGCGGACGTGGGAGACGGACCGCACCTTCGGGCTGCCTCAGTTTTTTAACGTCACGCTCGAAACCATAGACCGGGAAGCCTATACGTACTTCGAAAAGGTCGACGCGCTGCTGAGCCAACAAGGGAGTATCTTCGATGCGCCGCCCGGCACGATCCGCGGCAACATCAGCCGGGTCTCCGATCCCGATGAGGTCGTTCTGGGTTTCTTCTACGTCGCTCCTGCCGACACCACGCGCGTCAAGACGATCGCCTCCGATTACCTGCCGCAGGTGATCAACCCCTACTGCGGCATACCCGGCTTTCCGCCCATACCTTTCCTGACCGAATGCTGCAATTGTTTGCGGCTGGACAACAGTACGCTGGAACAGCCGGATTACTGGGAGGAATAAACTTCAAAACTGCAGGCGGTCGGGCAGGTCAAACGGGTTGAGGCGGTTAAAATCGATATTGAAAGAGATGCGGGTAAAATAATTTCCGCGCTCGGCCATCCGGTCGGCCAGGTTCTGAGCATTGAAGATGGGGAGATAAACGCCCACGGCGCCGTCCAGCACGTCCAGCATCAGGCCGCCGCTCCATAGGATCTGGTCGCGGAAGCTGTCGTTCGCGCCGGTAGGCAGCGCGTTATCGAAATAGCCGATATCAAAATAGGGCTTGAGCAGGTTGCCGCCCAGAAACGCGCCGGGCAGGTCAGCTTTCAGGTTGACAGCAGCGATGAAATTATTGCTGCGCCCCAGGTTGAAGCCGGTCCCGATGGGCGTTTTCAGCGCGCCGTCGCGCAGGCTGACCTGCTGTGACCAGATCCCCCGGTTTTCCGTTCGCCCGAAGTAGAGGTCGTCGTAGCGATAGTCGTTATAGCCCTGCGAAATCAGGTTAAACGCGCCGGGAGCGATGGCGCCGGCCTCGCGGCTGTCGTTGAACAAAAAAGCGCCGACGAAGGCCCGGCAGCTTATTTTGCGGTTCTGAGCATAGTGAAAGCCGCCCTGCCCTTCCAGCGACAGCTTCAGGTAGGCGGTTTCGCCGATAAAAAAATTGTCGTTGCGTTGGTATTCCAGCGCCCCGAAAACCCGGAAGGGGTTGAGGGCGCGGCGCTGCTCCCCGGTGTACGACAATTCGTAGATCCAGTCGTCGATCCATTCCGGTTCACCGGCCGATCCGTCCATCGTGAAAACCGCTCGTTCCGTATTGATCCAGATGCCGCGCAGCTGCAGGGCGTGGTGGTAATTGCCGGTGGGCGTACGCCCCAGTTCCAGGCGGAGATAGGGTTGCAGGCGGGCGTATTTGAGGTCGTAATCAAAGGTGAAATTGCGGTCGAAGTGAAATTGCTGCGCGTTAACCCCCACGGTGATCCGCTCGATCAGGGAAGTGGCGGGGAACCAGTGGTATTTCACGAAACCAAGGCCCGCCAGATCGCGGGAAGCCGTTCCGTAGAAAGGCAGTAAGCCGAACTCGAAGCGGCGGGCCGGAAGGGTGGTATTATAAAATAGTGCGCCGAGCATGGTTTTGTCATAGTTGTTCCAGGCCGGCGTGGGATAAATGAACAGTTGGGTGCGTTCCGGCTGTTCCAGCGCCGGGATCAGGCTGAGGCGCGGGGGCGCTATTCGCGGAAAAAGGGCCCCGGGCCGGTAGGTGTTATTGTGCCGGAACACCTCCAGGGTCTGGTGTTCGGGGTCGAGCACGAGTTCGTCGTAATCGCCTTGCGGGAAGGTGAACGCCCGGCGACCCCGGAATCCGGGATACCATTCGGTATGCACCGTTTTTCCGTCCCGCCGACCGGCGACGGGGAAAGGCCCCGTTACGCCTTTGTTGTTTTTGACGGTAAATCGCAGGGAATCGCCCGTCGTTTTCACCCTGGTAAGGCGATAGTCCTGCCAGTCGTTCGATCCCAGCAAACCGGAGAACAGCCAGGACAAGGACTCGCCGGCTTCCTCCTCCAGCAGTCGCTGCAGGTCGTCGGGCTGGGGATGCTTAAACTGCCAGGTCCGGTAATAGCGCTGCATCGCGGCATCGAAAGCCTGGCGCCCCAGATAGGCTTCCAGGTATTCGAAAGCGAGCGCCGGCTTGACGTAGGCGCTCACGAGGTAATTGATCTTCGACAAGTCGGCCGAAGGCGTGGCGGGCGCCTGGTCCCGGCGCCGGCGGGCCTGAAAAAGGTAGGCCAGTTCGAAAAAGCCGATCCTGGAATCGCGACGGATGATCGCCGGCAGCACCCCGTCGCGTTCCGGGTAATAGCGGTGCATATAGCGGCGTTCGTAATACGAATTGATCCCTTCGTCCAGCCAGGGGTGGCGCCGTTCATCCGACGCCAGGATACCGTAAAACCAGTTGTGCCCTACTTCGTGGGTAATCACTTCATCGAGGTTGACGGCATTGTACGACGGGCCGATCACCGTGATCATCGGGTATTCCATGCCGCCGCCCGCGGCGAGGGCGCTCTCTACGGCCGTGGCCTGCGGATAAGGGTATTCGCCTACCGTTTCCGAAAAGAAGCGGACGGAACGGTCGATATAGTCGGTTGCTTTGGCCCATAGCTCCGCTTCGGCATTGGTAAAGAAAGCCCAGGTGTCGACGGTGTCGCCGGAAGGCAGCACCACGGCGCTTTTCTGTACGTGGAACCGCTTGTCGGCAAACCAGGCGAAATCGTGCACCCGGTCGGCCGTATAGCGAATGGTTTTCCGCCGCTCCGCCGAGGGCGGAAAGGAGGCGTCGTCGGAAAAGCCGTTTTCGATGAGGGTGTCGGTCGCTGCGATCCTTTCAGCCAGAAAAGCGCGTTCGGCAGGAGTTTGCAGGACGCCGGTAGCACCTACCAGGTAGTTTTCCGGCAGGGTGATCGCGACCTCGAAAGAGCCGAATTCCGAGTAGTATTCACCGGTGTCCAGGTAGGGCATGGGCCGCCAGCCGTCCTGATCGTATACTGCCGGCTTGGGGTACCATTGGGAAATTTGGTAAGACTGCCCCACGTGCCCGAGGCGCGAGAAAGAAGCCGGGATCTTGACCCGAAAGGGGCTGGCTACCTCGATGGTGTCGCCGGGCGCGAGGGGGCGGGGCAACGGCAGCACTGCGATGTCGGGATGCCCCTGGTACGGACGATACCCGGCGGCGAGGCCGTCGACCCGGAACGACAAGCTGTCGATGTACCCCAGGTCGCCATCCTCCGCGAAGTAGAAATCTGTATTTCTCTGTCGGAGCTGTTGCCGGGCAAAGGCCGTATTGCGATCCTGATAGCCGTTCGGCCAAAGGTGCAGGTAGAGCGCCGTCAGTTCGTCGGGCGAATGGTTGATGTAGGTAAAATTAAGGTGGCCCCGCAGCAGGTGCGCCCGGTCGTCAAGCGAAACCTCGATGCGGTAATGGACTTCTTGCTGGAAATAAGCGTCCTGGGCCGCTGAACGGACGGCCGTAGTCATCAGGCAGGCGGCGCAGAGGGCGAACCACCCGTTCACCGGTGAAATTTTTCTGGACTTGCGCATGGGTGCAGCTGGAACGTTTTTTACGAACGGCCTAAAATAGCGACGATAGTGAACATCGCGCCATTTTGCGGCTGTTTTATAGACAAATAGAAAAATTTATGTGTAATCGAAAAATGATAATCGGCTTTCTGACTATGCTATTTTTCTCCGTACTGATCAAAGCACAGGATAAGAAGCCGGTAGAGATACAAAAAGAAGAAGACCCTTATCCCATTACCAATGAGGTGTCTTCGGAAATGGCCGTTTTTCTTTCGACCATCGAAGAGTTCGACGTAGGAAATCTGAATTTTTACATAGCGCCCGGAGAAGTTCTGCCTACCGATTATTACTTCACCGGAACACGGGTGCTGCCTACTTTTTACCCGTTATTCGAGCCGGAGATCCGCCAAAAGCTGGTCGCTGAAGAGATCGACCTCTATGCTGTCGGCAAGATCAAAGGCGGCGCCGGCCAGGATCTGATCATGCGCATCGAAGAAGACGGCAGCCATTCCCTGGTCCTTTTCCAGATGCGGAACGATATGGTCGCCCCTGCTCATACGCTTGCCTATGCCGCATGCGGCGCGATCGAATGCCGCCAGCGAGAAGCCTGGCTGACCGATCTCGACGGCGACGCCGACCTGGACCTGCTCATCAAGCAGCGCAGCAACTTCTCTGCGTCCCGGCAAAAAGAAAAGCCGAAGATTACCGTCCTGCGAAAAGAGGAGGACGGCATCTTCCGGGAAGTAGCCGACTGGCGAAAAATCGGATTTGACCCCGGTCAATATTTAATGCAAAATCTTTAACCCGGATTGTTCATGGGTTAAATCAACTGTTTCGTGCGCGCCTGTTCCCAATCCCAGGCCGTGCGCATGATGTCCCTGATATCGCGTTGCGGCGTCCAGCCCAACACCCGCGCCGCTTTTTCGTTATTGGCGTAAATGGCGACCACGTCGCCGGGCCGGCGAGGGCCGATCTTGTAATTGAGTTTTTCTCCGGACTCCGATTCGAAAGCGTTGATCGCTTCCAGGACGGTAGCTCCCTCACCGATGCCGAGATTGTAGATGTCGATGAGCCCTTCTCGTTGTTTTTCCATAAACTGCAGGGCTTTGGTGTGGGCGTTCGCCAGATCCATCACGTGAATATAATCGCGAATGCAGCTGCCGTCGCGCGTATCGTAGTCGTCGCCGAAAACCGTCATCTCCCGGCGTTTTCCGATGCCTGTCTCCGTGATCACCGGCACCAGGTTGGTGGCGGGATTGGTAGGCGCTTCGCCGATAAAGGCGGATTCGTGGGCGCCCGCCGGGTTGAAATAGCGAAGCAGCGCACAGCGCAGATCGGTGAAGGCCCGGGCGACGTCGACGATGATCTGTTCCCCCATTTGTTTCGTGCGGCCGTAGGGCGATTCCGCCTCCTGCAGCGGTGTCTCTTCGGTAACCGGCAGCGTTTTGGCATTGCCGTAGACGGAGCAGGAAGAAGAAAAGATCAGATTGACCACCCCTGCTTCCTCCATGCATTCGAGGACGTTGAGCAGGCTGTTGATATTGTTGCGAAAATAGCGTTTGGGTTGTTCGACCGACTCGCCGACGTGTTTGAGGGCGGCAAAGTGAATGATGCCGGAAATGTCCTGCTCTTCTTGAAAAATCGAGCGGGTCGCTTCCAGGTCGCAGAGGTCGATCCGGTAGTTACGGACAACTTTTCCCGTAATTTTTTCAATCCCGTCCAGAACGGTTTCCCTTGAGTTAATGAGGTTATCGACCGATACGACCTCGTACCCGTTGTCGATCAGGTCGACGATGGTGTGACTGCCGATGTAACCACATCCACCGGTAACTAAAATTTTTGCCATGGGATCAAATAGTTAGGTTTTATTAACTTTGCAAAGGTAATAAACGAAATCAATGGAAAAAATCAAACTCGCCGAAGCGGTTATCAAGATTGCCCGTCAGGCGGGCCAAGCGATTCTCGGAATCTACGACAATGTAGATGAAATGCAGGTAGAAATCAAGGAAGATCAATCCCCACTGACCATTGCGGATAAAGTTTCCAACGACATCATCTATAGTGGCCTGGTGCAGCTTCCCAACGAACGCCCCATTATTTCGGAGGAGACGAAACAAATGAGCTACGAGGAGCGCAAAGACTACGCTTCTTTCTGGCTGGTGGACCCCCTCGACGGCACCAAGGAATTTCTCAAACGCAACGGTGAATTTACGGTCAATATCGCCCTGGTGGAAGGGCAGCGCCCCGTGCTGGGCGTCGTCTACGCGCCGGTGATCGATGAACTTTACTGGGCCGTCAAAGGCGAAGGGGCCTATATGGAGGAGGACGGCAAGAACCGACCGATCCAAGCTGCCGATTTTTCCATGGCCGACCCCGGCCTGAAAGTCGTTTGCTCCCGCTCTCACCTCAACGAGGAAACGCAGACCTTCATCGATCAGCTGCAAGAGCCGGAACTGGTCGCCAAAGGCAGTTCCCTGAAATTCCTGATCGTGGCCAAAGGGGAGGCGCACCTTTATCCACGCCTCGCCCCTACCAGCGAATGGGATACCGGGGCGGCGCAGATCATCGTAGAGGAAGCCGGCGGCAAAGTGATCAGCCAGGAAACCGGCCGGCCGCTGGAATACAACAAGGGCATCCTGCTCAACCCGCATTTCGTTGCTTATGGCCGGGTTACCGAATGAAGCAGCTTCCGGCAAGGCGAGACCGATACGGCTCTCGGTAGTGGTGATCACCTACAACGAAGCCGACAACATCGAACGTTGCCTGCTTAGCGCTTCCCCGCTCGCCGACGAGCTCCTGGTAGTCGATTCTTTCTCAGAAGACCAAACGCCCGATATCGCCCGCAAGCTGGGCGCCCGGGTGCTGATGCATCCTTTCGAGGGACATATTCAGCAAAAACGCTACGCGATCGCGCAGGCCCGGTACGATCATATCCTGTCACTCGACGCCGACGAAGAACTGTCGCCGGAGCTGCGCTCCGCCATCGCCGAGGCCAAGGCGAAGTGGACGCACGACTGCTACTTCATGAACCGGATGAGCAATATCGGCCGGCAGTGGATCCGCCACGGCGGCTGGTACCCCGACCGTAAAATGCGCCTTTTCCACCGCAATAAATTCAGCGTCGGGGGCGTCAACCCCCACGACAAATTCATCCCCGCTCCCGGCGCCACCCGGACCCGCCTGGCCGGCGACATCCTGCACCACACCAATGCGGACATCAACAGCCGGGTGCAAACCATCAACAAGTTCAGCAGCCTCGCCGCGGAAGCCTTCCACCAGCGCGGCAAGCGCGCCAGCTGGGGGCGCATCCTCTTCAAACCCCTGTTTCGCTTTCTGATCGAATACGTGCTGCGGCGCGGCTTCCTCGACGGGTTTTACGGCTACGTCATTGCCCGGACTTCCGCGCAATACGTCTTTCTGCGCGAGTGTAAGCTCCGGGAGCTGCAAATGAAAAACCATACTTTGTGAATTCCGCCCGCTTCGTGCGCGCCCGGCTCAATAAGTAGTAGACGCTCTGTGCAAAAGGCCTAGATTATGGAGTGGTACGAGATCGTCATCGCGGTTACCGGCAGTTTTCTGGCGGGGGGCATCAATACCCTGGCCGGCAACGGCTCCGCCATCACCCTGACCATCCTCACCGAACTGCTCGGTCTGCCGGGCAACACCGCCAACGGCACCAACCGGATCGGCATCTTCACCCAAAGCGCAGCCGGCGCCTACGCGTTTTACCGCAACGGCAAGCTCCAGATCGACCGCAGCTGGTCATACATCCTCTTTACCAGCCTCGGCGCCGTAGCCGGCATCCTGGTAGCGATCTGGGTGCGCAACGATCAGTTCATCAGTGTATTCCGCTTTCTGATGGTGGTCATGCTGCTGGTTATTCTGGTTAAACCCAAACGCTGGCTGCGGGAAACCGACTACGACCGCAAGCCTAACCTGTGGTTCGTAACGCCTGTCTTCCTGGCGCTGGGCTTTTACGGCGGCTTCATCCAAATGGGAATGGGCGTCTTTTTCCTTTCAGCCATGGTGCTGGGCGCTAAATACAGCCTCATCGACGCCAATGCAGTGAAGATCGTGGTGGTTGGCGCTTATACTTTACTGGCTGTCCTCATTTTTTCCTGGCGGGGACTCATCGATTGGGAGATCGGGCTGATCATGGCGCTGGGACAAACGGCCGGCGGCTACCTCACCGCCCACTATGCCTCCAAATACCCGCAGGCCAATGTATGGGCGCACCGGCTGCTGATAGTGGTCGTCATCCTGGCCATCATCAAGCTTTTCGATCTGCACACCCTCTTTTTCTGACACTGCGCTCCCCAAGCCGGGCGATTGTCTGCCAGGGCAATCGCCTTTAAAAGATACTCCCTCTCCATTGCCATAAAATTCACATGCCACGGAAGGAAAAATCCTCGTTCTTACTTTAGGATCGAGGTAAAAACGAGGATTTTTCCTACTTTTTCGAGATCCATAAATTAAATGCGATTGACCAGGACTGTCGACGATCGCGCCGGGGCACCTGTGGAAAATTCGGTACATTTATACTCAAAACCTATGGAAGAACGAATTGAAACCCGCCATCCCCAAGGGAAGAAAGGGGTCAACATTCTCAAGCGCCGCTACGAGCAGGTCCGGGAAGCATTGCTGCATATTCTGCAAGAAAACGGCGGAGAAATGACCTTCGAGGCGCTGTCCGACAAGGCGGAAAAAAAGCTGATCCAGGATCAGTTCGACGGGAAGCCCCTGTGGTACATCGTCACCGTGAAACTGGATCTCGAAGCCCGCGGGGTGTTGACGCGGATACCCAAAACCAGCCCCCACCGGCTGCGGCTGATGGAAACAACTTAGTCCGGATTGACTTTAAACCGATACTTCGATGAACCTTCAGGAAAAGGCTGTTCAGCGTTACTGTGAAGCCCACACCTCCTCCCCTTCACCGATTTTGCGCGAACTCGAGCGCGAGACCCACCTTAAGACCCTGGCGCCGCAGATGCTGACCGGACACCTGCAGGGTCAGTTTTTGCAGCTGCTGAGCCGGCTGATGCGCCCCCGGCGCGTACTGGAAATCGGCGCCTTTACCGGCTACGGAGCGCTATGCCTGGCCGCAGGGTTGCCTCCCGAGGGCGAACTCCACACCATCGAAGCCGATCGGGAAATAGCTTACCTCATCCGGAAGTACATCCAACGGTCGGGCCAGGAAGGCCAGATCCGTCTACACCTCGGCCGGGCCCAGGACGTTATTCCCGGTCTCCCCGGGCCTTGGGACCTGGTTTTCATCGATGCCGCCAAGCAGGATTACGCGTTGTTCTACGATCTGGTGATCGATGAGGTACGCCCCGGCGGCCTGCTCCTCGCCGATAATGTACTGTGGAGCGGCAAAGTGATAGACCGGCGGGAAGCGGACGCCGACGCCGCGACCTTACACGCGTTTAATGAAAAAATTCAAGCCGACGACCGGGTGGAGAACCTCCTGCTACCCCTGCGCGACGGCCTCATGATGATGAGAAAACGAGAGGCGTGAGCGAAAACCGAACGGCATACCGTAGTTTGTCGGAGGAGGCGCCGGCCCTCCCGATCTTTTTTCGCGATTGGTACCTCGACACCGTCTGCGACCCCGGGGATTGGGACGTCGCTTTGATCGAAAAAAATGACGCGCTGATCGCCGCCCTGCCCTACTATCTGAAGCAAAAAGGTCCTTTTCGCTATATCACCATGCCGCACCTGTGCCGCTTCATGGGGCCTTATCTGCATCCCGAACATCGCCGCCCCGACCGGGCTCAGCGCCTGCTACGGGAACTGATCGACCAACTGCCGCCCTATCATGCTTTCGCTCAGCATTTTCATTATCACCAAACCGACTGGCTGCCCTTCTATTGGCGAGGTTTTCAGCAACAGACCCGCTATTCCTACCGGCTGGAGCACCTCCAGGACCTGGACGCCGTTTTTAGCCGCCTGCACCGCGATTACCGGAACAACAAAATACCCAAAGCCGCAACACAGGTCAGCCTGCGCCGGGACCTGTCGCCCGCTCAGTTTTACCGGACGGCGGCGCTGAGCTTTACCCGCCAGGGGTTGCAGCAACCTTTTTCGCTGCCTTTTTTCGAACGCCTGGAAAAAGAGGTGCGGCGCCACGACCAGGGCCAATTGTTCTTTGCCGTTGACGAACAGGAACGCATCCACTCCGTAGCCTGGCTGGTATGGGACGATCAATCGAGTTACTACCTCGTGGCAGGCGACGACCCCGACCTGCGGGCTAGCGGCGCGGGCGTATGGCTGGCCTGGCAATTGATACGGTATACCTCCGAAACGCTACGCCTCCCGGTCTTCGATTTCCTGGGCAGCATGATCGAGCCCATCGCCCGGGTACGGCGTCAGTTCGGAGCCGCCGCCCAGCCATATTCTGCGGTCTGGCATACCCCTTCGACCGCGTTCTGGCTGCTGGAAAAGATCTTGGCGCGCCTCCGGTGATGCGCTCATGAAAGGTAGCTTCAATCATAGCCTGACGACGATAGGATTCCCCTCTGGTCAGAACAAGCTGACATACCCGAAATGCACCTTGGGAGCGCTGAAGTCGACCGGCGTTCCCTGGCGGGCCCCGTAAGCCAGGCTGATGCCGAACAGGCCGACCTTGGTCTCAAAGGTGATCCCGGCGCCGTAGCCGTAGGGTTGGTAAAGATCCCGCTTCTGGGTAGTGACGTCTTCCACGTAGGCATAATCGCCAAATGCGTAGAGGTAGGAATTCTGACCGATCAGCAGGCGATATTCCAAAGTAGCCACGGTGTAGTTGGTAGCGAAAATAAACTCTTCGTCAAACCCGCGAAGCAAGCGGTTGCCGCCGATGCGAAACTGTTCGTTCAGGTATACGGGCGACTCGGAAAGGAGGTAGCCGCCCTGCACTTCCGCCTTGATCGTGCTGCTGCTGAAGAGGGGAAGAAAATATGCCAACCGCGCATTGAGGCGGTACTGAAAAGTGCGAAGCTGCAGGCTGTCGTACAGAAAGCCGTAATCCAGCTCTTCGATGCGGTTGTTGCGTTTGATGACCTTCGTGCCGGCGCCGCCCCGAAGCATGACGCTCCAGCCCCGCCGCGGATTGAGGCGGTAGTCGAGGCGCTGGTAGAGGTACTCCAGGCCGAAACTGGTGTTGCGCACGTCGAGCTGATCGGGCAGGGTTTCGCGCTGTTCCAGGGCGACGGCGTCGACCGTCAGCAGGCTGGAAGAGCGGTTGTTCCAGAAAGCTTTGAGGTAATTGCCCCCTTCGAAAAGGTACTGTATCCCCAGGTCGTATTCGAGGTCGAGGTAGGTCGTATCGCGCTTGTACAGGTTGAATTTCAGGTCGGCGCCGAAGGGCAGGTCCAGAACGTAGGGGTAATTAAAAGCGAGGTTGAGTTCCTGCGTCTCCGGCCGCAGCCTTTCGAATTCGGCGAAGATGCGCTCGCCGAGTCCGAATTGGTTTTGGAATTCGCCGTTGAAGGTGCCGGTAATCAGCATGCGCCCCAGCTGGTTGCTATTGGGCAACACGCCGATGAGGAAATCGAAGCGGCTGGCTCGCTTGCGTTCCAGGTTCAGGTTAACCGTGGCGCGGTCTCCCTCGAAGGTCACCGTAGGGTCCTGCCGCGCTTTCAGGAAGGGCAGTTCGCGCAAGCGGTCGCGCACGCGCAAGATGCGGCTCTGATCGTAGGGGCTGCCGGGGCGCAACCCCAGGTAATTGCTCAGGTAAGCCTGGGATATTTTGACATCGCCGCTCACCGCCAGTTCTTCCAGCAAAACCAGGTAATTTTTATCCATTCGCAAACGGGCGCTCACGGTTTCGCCCTCGATGCGGATGCCGTCGAGCCAGGTGCGGGCAAAGGGGTAGCCGTGATTTTCGGCGTACGTGAGCAGTTCTTCCTGCAGGGCGCGCACTTCTGCGAAAGAAAATCGCTGGTTGCGGTACAGGCGCTCCCGGAAGCCCGATTTTTCGAGAAATGCTTGCTCGATATTGCCGGGGGCCAGCCGGGCCCAGCGGTAGGCCGGTCCGAGGTGGAGAAAAGCCACAAAAGTGGTATCCTTACGCACCAGCGTATCGACCGACGCCTCCAGGTAAGCCCTGGCGTGCAGCTCGTCGACGGCCTTGCGCAAGCCGTCGATGAGGGCCACGGAATCGGGGTAGCGCGTGGGCAGGGTCATCAACTCGCTGATCTCTGCGGAATCGGCGTCAAGCGGCAGCAAGCGCAGGGTGAGCCCCTCCTGAGCGAATGCGGCTCCGGCGGCAAGGAAAAAACATATGGCGATATTTAGCCGAAAAGGCGACAACTTCGTATGGTTGATGTTGTTTTTCGTAAAAACGAGCAGGCGGGGGCGATGTTGCGCGGCGCCTGTCAGGGCCCTGCCTTTTGCCGGGTAATCTTTCACTGAAATGGCCGGATTATACATACATATACCGTTTTGTCGGCAGGCATGCCACTATTGCAACTTCCATTTTTCCACTTCGATGGGGCAGCGTGAAAGCGTGATCCATGCGCTGGTGGAAGAGCTGGCGTTGCGGCGCGACTACCTGGGCGAACAACCGCTGACCTCCATCTACTTCGGCGGCGGCACCCCCAGTTTGCTGAACGCTTCGGAACTGGACCGGCTGTTCGGGCAGATCTACCGATCGTTCAGCGTGGAGACCGGTGCGGAGGTCACCCTGGAAGCCAATCCAGACGACCTTACGGCCGAGAAGGTCCGACAGCTGCGCGCCACCCCCGTTAATCGCTTCAGCATCGGCATCCAATCCTTTTTTGAGGAAGATCTGCGTTTTATGAACCGCGCCCACGATGCGCGGCAGGCGCGAAGCTGCATCGAACACGCCCGGGCGGCCGGCTTCCACAACCTCACCATCGACCTCATCTACGGATCGCCGACGACCACCGATGCGCGCTGGGCGGAAAACCTGCGCATCGCCATCGGCTACGATATTCCCCATCTTTCCAGCTATTGCCTCACCGTCGAGGAACGAACTGCGCTGGCCCATTTCGTGGCCACCGGCAAGGCGCCGCCGGTCGACGATGACCAGGCGGCCCGGCAATTCGATATCCTGGTAGCCGCTATGGCCGAGGCCGGTTACGACCACTACGAAATTTCCAACTTCGCCCGCCCCGGCTGGTACGCCCGCCACAACAGCGCTTACTGGCGCGGGGCGCCCTACCTGGGGGTGGGCCCTTCGGCGCACAGCTTCGACGGCCGGAGCCGGCAGTGGAACGTCGCCAATAACGCTTTGTACGTAAAGGCGGTAGCCGGCCTGAAAAGCTCCGAGCCGGCAGCGACGCTATTGTTCGAACGCGAGGTGCTGACCCCGGCGCAGCGCTATAATGAATACGTTATGACCGGTCTGCGCACCAGCTGGGGCGTTGAGCTGGCCGCCTTGCGGCGAATCGCTCCCTCCTTCGAAACGCATTTCCTGCAACACATCCAGCCTTACCTCGACGCCGGCTCGGTAGAACGAGAAGAAGACACCTTCCGGCTTACCCCCGCCGGCAAATTCCTCGCCGACGGCATCGCCGCCGGCGTATTTGCCTGATCTCTTCGCGACAAAAATTCACAAATAATTTACAATAAAAAGTTTCAATCCTTTTTCCCCGTGTTTTCCTGCCAAGGTAACGCACAGGCTACATTCCCTTCCCGTATCACCTCTCTTAAAAAGAGACCAGCCTATCAACACAAAAAGTTTAAAAATTTTATGTTGTTAGTTTTTGTTTTTAAAAACTTATTGTATATTTGTTTTGTCACTAAATAATTGACGCCATGATGGAACTGGAAATTCTGACCAGCAAAAAAGGCACACGGGTCGTTACGGCCACTAATCTGCACATGGTGCTGCAATTAGCCAATCACCATTACGCACAAAACGTCAAGCGGTGGTTGTCCGATATTTATCAGTTCCATGACGGAATACGGAAGCCGGAACATCTCAAGGACTACGCTCCCCGCAAGGTAAAGGAAGCTCCGGTGCTGAAAGACTACTATTTATCGGTTGAGCTGGCGAAGTTGATCACGCTCAATTCGAACAGCAAAGTGAAGCAAAAGTACGCGCGGCAGCTGCTCTCCCTGGAGGACAAGGTGTCCAACGCCGAATTGCTGACCAAGAAGCAGGTGTTGCAAGTGCTGGAGATCACCAAAGCCATGAGCCTGGTCTCCTGTCAGGAAGCGTGTGAGCGACGCCATCTGCAAACCTATGAGGAGCGCAATAACGGCCAGGCCAGCAACTGGTGGAAACACCGGTCTTCTATCCTGGGTTACTCGGCCGATAAGCTGCGCGACCGCCTGCGGATGATGGGCAAGAACGGCCGCGGAAAGTCGCAGCGTGAAATGCTCATGCTGGTGGATAAATACGAAATGGTGCGTACTGCGGTCATCGACCTTTTTATGGGAATGGGCAAAAGCGAACGCTATGCCCGCAACCTGGGCGACCTGGCCAAAGCTTTCGCCAGTGAACTAGGCATTGAAATCCAAGACGATCGCCAGGGTACAGGTATGTTTGCCCCCCGGGTGAACCCCGAACTGATCAACGAGGTGAAAACTTTCTCCAAAGGCGGACGCCTGAGCATGTGGTCGAACTGATCGGCGCTGCTTATCCCTGGCCAGTTACCGGCCGGCCCGTTCTATTTTGGTTGCTCGCAAATCTTCGGGATCAACTGCTTCGTGGAGCAGGTTGGGCAGACGGCTACGGGTATTGCGTTTTGTAAAGACATTTGCAGCTTATTCCCGACCGCCCATTACAAAGTAGATGCCCAATGCACCGTGCACATACCAGTCGTTTTTATCACTTCTCCCGTTTTGACTTACCCCATCCAGCAAGTCGGAAAAAACGGGACGGGAACCTACTTCCGCCGTAAAGGCCAGATTGCGGGAATAATCGTAGCGCACACCCACTCGTACCGGTGTCGTGAAGAATAACGAGGGGTCCATAGGTTCGGGAATCGGGATTCTGAATTCACCGCCGTTACTTTTAATCTCCTGGGGAGCATAAGCCATACCCACACCGATGCTAATGAAAGGCGACCAAAACCGGTCGTAGACGTTATACCGGTAGATGCGTGTGGTTCTTCCCAGGAAGTGGTACTCGGCGTGTACGGCAAATTCAAACAAGTCGGATTCCATTTCCAGGGCCCGTCGCTGGCGGTAGGGAATATCGAAGTCGAGGTCGGAGCCGGATATCCGGCCGTAAATGAAGTTGGCGTAAATCCCGAATTCCTCCTGCAGCATCATTCGGAAACCCGCTCCGAAAGCCGGCCGGGTACGCTGAAAACGATAGGGCGGGTCGATCAGATCTCCCTGATACCCCGACCCACCGACGGTAAATCCGATCTCCGAAAAGGTCTGTCCGTAAGTCGACAGGGCCAACAACCAGGCCCCCGCCAGGAATAGCAATCTTTTAATCATGTTGGGTGTTGTTTGTCGTTAGGAAAAACAAAATCTTCAAAACCTGGAAAGCCGGATAGGCCCGTACACAAGCACGAGCAGGAAGGGTGTAGTATGATTCGGGAAGCCCCCTGGAAAGGGGTATAAAGACAGGAGCTATTTGCCGCATAAAGATATCAATTAATTCGCCTGCTGTCTGTTAACGATTTTATAAAATCTTGTTTTTCAAAGCTTAAAAAAGCGTTTGAGCACTGCCTCCCGCCCGGTGACCCGCACGAAATACTGGCCCGCGTGGAAAAGGGAGACGTCAATGAGCATCGTCTTTTCACCGGCCGGCAGGACCATCCGGCGAACCACCTGCCCGGCGAGGTTCAGCACCTCTACCGGCAGATCGGCCTCGGCGCGCCGGGTGAGCGATAATTGCAATTCCGCCTGCGCCGGCACCGGCGCCAACTGGAAATCGAAGCCCGGCCCTTCGAAAGTGACCGCCGCCACCCGGTGATACTGCCGGGCGCCGTCGTAATCGACCTGCCGCAAGCGGTAGTAGTTGACGCCGCGCAACGGCTCGTGGTCGGTAAAGCGATATGTCCGGGCAATATCGATCGTCCCGCCGCCGTCTACCCGGCCGATCTCATAAAACTGACGCCCGTCGAGACTGCGCTCGATGGCGAAGTAATCGTTGTTTTGCTCGCCGGCCGTCGCCCAGGTAATCAGCGTGACGCCTCCCTGCTTACGGGCCTGGAAATCGAGGAGGGTGACGGGGAGGATGACGTTGGGGGCGGGGACGCAGGCGCCGCCGCAGGTAAAAGTAGGGTTTAGGCCGCCGGTGATAACTACAGGATCATTGTTGTTACAAGGCGGATCGCTGGGGTTGGAATAGCTTTGGCTCGATTCTACATAATTGGAGGCCATGGTATATGACCCCGTCCCGTCGTAGCTGAAAATTTTACTGGTCCGAGGGGCGCTATTGGAAAAATACCCGGAGCCGGAAGATCCGGTGCCGATCACAGTGTAATACTGAGCAATCGGAACCCCTCCGCTACAATGATTATTAAAATTCAGGTTGGCTATCTCATTGTCAAAGCCTCCTTCCGCTCCCAGGAAGAAAATCACATTGGCATTCGCCGGTATTAGATCAGAGTTGGGCACCGGAAGAAAGACGTTGCAACCGGCTGCTGAATTTAAATCCGAAATCAACATATTGATGGTCGTCTGATCGGCCGGAATACTGGGGTACAAGAAGCCGTAACAGAACAGGCTGCCGCAGTTTTCCGGATTGCCGGTAAAGGTAGGGTTAGGGCCACTCGGCACATTGCTTCCCGCCCACCAATAATTGAAATTATCCTGTATTCCATTGACCGGATCGACAGAGCCGATCGCAATGTCGTTGATATTCACCGGAGTGCCGCTGGTGGTCGCCACGACAAACTCATTGTCTCCGTCATTACCACATGGATTTATGAATTGTGTCTCCAGGCTCAACACGCCACCACCGCCACCGCCGCCGCTTGTAGTCGTAGCACTGTCGTTGAGTGGGGTGGTAATGAGGTAGTTGGGACAATTAAAACCTCCCGTCTGATTATAGGAGAAAACAAAATAGTAGTAAGTCGTGCTGGAAGCAAGGCCGCTATCCAGGAATAGAGTGCTTACCCCGACCGCGGCAACCGTACATCCGCCAATCGTCTGGCCTGCGGTGTAAGTCACCCCGTCAGTCGGCGCACAGCCCGGAGACGGTATGGTACTGCGCAATACGATATATCCGTCAGCATTGGGCGATCCGGTAGCCGGTGTAAAAGAACCGGAAATGGAGTTGACGCCCGGCATCAGATTCAATGACGTGGGCTGATTGGCCGGTTCCGGACACGCCGCTACACTGGAGTTGGCGTTGACCGTAATATTATCAATTCCCAATTCATCACGGCTTCCACTCCCTAAAACATCAGCTGTCGTCCAGCGCAAATAGTAAAAAGCGCCGTTAGCAATATTCAGTCCGTTAATCGTAATCATACGATTAAAGCTCAACCAACCCGGAGAGGTATCCCCAGCTAGGTCACTGGTGAAATTAAGCGCTACCGCGGGTGTATAACTCATATCATCATCATCTTCCGAGTACTCGAAATTGAGCGAAGTCGACCGGTTTTCATTGTTCAGTTCAAAGATATCGTAGGATACGATCAGCGAAGTGACCGGCGCGCCCGTGTTGTTTTGAATGCGCAGGGTAATGGTCCCCGGGGTCAGATCACTGCCGGAAGGTTGAAAGCCCAAAATAACGTTGGCCCCGGTGTCGAAGGCGTAAATTCCGCCCGTAGAAATGCTTCCAGTCGAAAGCCCCCGGGCATAATCACCGGAGGTCTTAGTCCCTCCGAAGGCAAGCGCACCGTCAGAAGGCCCGGTTATTGCCCAGGCGTCAGAGTCGAGTTGACCGGTAGCAGGCGCAGGAGCAAATCCGGAACCGTCAAATTGCCCTTCGTTCACTCCGGAAAGGGTTGCTTCAAAGCTAATCGTGAAATCAACTCCGGCGGCATTTACGTTGAGCTGTGCCTGGGCGGCAGGCAAGGCGAGCAATAGCCCCCACCCCACCAAAAACAAATATCCCAAATAAGTGTAGTGTCGGTTCATAGTTATTATTGTGTTTGTACCCGTCTGGAAAAGGGGTATTATGCGATAAATACCCAGCGCTGCTTACCTTACCCGTTACGCCCGTCCTGAGCGCTGGAACCAAAAGGTTTCAAGGTCCCGATCATTCCTGGAAATTGGGGATTGTGATAGGTGCTGCCGGTTTTTGGAATTACGCCGTTTTTGGTAATCACAACAGAGGTGGACGGCCGGGGCGCGCCGGCCGGTTCATGGGAGTGGTTTGCACGGGAGGGAATTCCTTCAAAAATAGCGATCCCCTTTTCCGGAGAACGGGCCTGGCGTATTAATTATTTGTGAATTTTTCTACCGCTTGACAAAAGGCGCTACCATCGCCCCTGCTCCGCGCGTCCGCAAAAAGTAGAGCCCCGGAGGCAGCGCAGCGATATTCCAATCCATGCGCACCTCACCCGTTTGCCAATCGATGCGCTGTAAGGACTGCCCGACGGCATTGGTAATCTCGAGCGACTTTATCTGCATGCCGGCATCCTGCAACCGGATGGTCAGGACATCCGCCGCAGGATTGGGCGACAGGTCGATGGCCGATCCTGAACCGGGGAAATGCAGCGCCGCCACCTGGTGGAGCTGCGCCGTACCATCGTAGTCGACCTGCCGGAGCCGGTAGTAATTGAGCCCCGGATGAGGGGCCTGGTCAATAAACTGATAGTGTTGCTGCTCGTAGGTGGTGCCGGCTCCCGCCACGCGGCCCAGCTCCGCAAACTGCCGGCCGTCGGCCGAGCGCTCCACCACAAAATAGTCGTTATTGAGCTCCGTGACCGTCGTCCAGGTCAGCAACGCGGCCTCGCCCCGACGGCGTACGCTGAAGTCGATGAGCTCGACGGGCAGGATGACGGAGGAGGAGTAGACCTCGAACTCCGTCGCCGCTGGAGGAGTGGAAAAGGTCGACAGGTTCACACTCAAGCCGGTCGGGCAATCATCGGGATCGTTGGTCAGGCCGTCCCGGATGATCTTAAACCCTTCGACGCCCGAACAAAGCGGACAATTCGTCGCGATATCGAAAGAGACGCTATAATCGTATGAGGTTCCGGAGCTGGGGGTCAGGAACCAGTCGCCTACCCGGCAATCATAAAGGTAGTTGGTCGCCGTGGCCGTACAATTGATGTTTACCCCCGGAAAAGCGGCGCCATCCTGCTCGAAATAGCCGAGCAGGTCACCGGGCGCCGTTCCTGCGAAGCTGACGGTGAAAGGAGCGTAGCCGCAGGCGGAACCATCCTGGCCTACCGGGAAGGTATAATTGATGCCGGCCGCCAGGTTCCAGCGCAGATAGCCGCTGATGTACTGCGAGGATCCGGCGCCGGTGATGGCGTTCGCCGCCGTATTTTCCAGCACCAGTTCCGATGCACCGTTTTGCAGGATGCCGTTGATGAAAATCAACTCCTCCGCCACGTTCACCGTCCCACTCTGGGAAATACCGGAAGCATTGTTCAGCTCCAGCACATTTACCCGAAAAGTGTTGCCGGGGCCGTTGCCCATTGCTGCGCCCTGCATCGTGAGCTTTCCTTCAATGCCCGGGGTGCCGGTGTCGTCAAAAGAATGATTGAGGACGCCGGTATTGTTGATGTTGCCTTGTACGATCAGTTCGTTGCCGAAAAAGGTGCCGGAAGCGCCGCCTTGCCGGTCGTTGGAAAAAGCGCCCTGGATGATCAGATCGCCCTCCACCGTGATGGGCGCTCCCATATTGTTGTAGATGGTGGCGCCGGAACCGATGGTCAGATTGCCCTGCACCGTCATGCCGCCGAGGGAAGCCCCCCGGAAGATCTCCAGCGAATTGGAAAAGTCGTGAGCGCCGGTAATGTTCAGGTTGGGATACACCATGCCGGTCGCCACGGTCGATACGGTATTTCCGGTATATTGATAATTCCAGGTGGCGCCTGCGGGCATATTGACGATGCCGTTATGGTAGCGGTCCCGGTACACGTCTGCCGAACCGTTATTGGTTTTGGTGACCGTCCCGGCCGCCGCCAGCGCCCAGGTGCCGGCCGAGCTGCTGGCGAAGCCGTTGCCGCTGGAGCCGTTATCGACGAGGGTTCCGTTCACCTGAAAGTCAGGACCGGCGGGATTGCCGTTCTCCACCGTCAGCAGGCCGGTGGTCTCGATGGTAAGCTGGCCGTTGACGATCAGGTTGTCGATGGTGACGTTGGCCGCCAGGGTGATGATATCTCCGGTGCGTATTTCTACTTCCTGGCTGTTGAGCGCCGTGGGGAAGTTGGTGGCGGCGGTCCAGCCGGCAATGCCGTCGGGCGATACTTCCCAGCTGGCTACGGTAGTCCAGGCGCCCGTAGGGGCTACGTTGCTGCGGTAATATTCCCCTGACGAACAGGAGGCGACCGCCGAACCGGCAATGGTCTCGCTGTAGGTGCAGGCGCCGTCGGCGCTGAAAGTGGCGGTAATGGCGACATCAGCGCCGTCGGCGGCCAGCCGCACGCCGGTGATGGTCTGCGGAGAACTGCCCACCGCGGCCGAAGTCGTTCCGCCTACTACGTCCGCGCCCGTCAGCTCAATGGTGCCGACGCCCGGCGGGTTAAGATAGGTGACCGTCACGTCCGCTTCAAAATAATCGTCGACCGGAGTGGCGGGGGTGCCGTTATTGTTGCAGGCTGTGGGGTTGGCGATGGATATATCGGTGATGAGGCAGCCGACGGCGCCGCGGACAATGAGATCATTTCCGCCGCCATCCCCAGGACCCCAGGTGCCGGCGCCAGACGTGGCGTCGAAGCCATATATTCGAACATCAACCGGAGTAGTAAAGGCTTGTAATTCAGCTACGCCGACTGTATTGACCGTACTAACTGTTACACCGGTCCCCGGCGAGGTAAACCCGCCGATTTCCGTAAAAGATAAGAACCCGTCTGTACTAATCCGGACTACAAAATCCCTCGGACCATTACCAGATCGCTGGTGCTGAATTTCAATTTCGGTCACCGAAACGGTTGAACCGACCTGCGGAGAGATATCGAACTCCAGATAGTCATTCAAGTCAATGCTTGGATTTGCGGTCCAGTCATCAGAATTAAATCGATCTGCATTGTTTGTCGCCGTCACCCCGCTACCCCTGGAAATAGTGGATTGGGCAATACCGGCAGCTTCTGCGTCAGAGTTATCTGTCAATTCATTTCCAACCAGTCCGGCAAAGTCAAAAGTTATCAGGTCGATCTGCGCCTGGACCGGAAAAGCACAAAAGGAAAGTGTCCAGATCAGCACTACTCCAAATAGTATTGGTAAGTGTCGGTTCATAGTCAATTGAGTTGGTGTCGTAAACCGTAAGGGATCAAGCAGATAGGCAACACCCAATATAACCACAAGGCTCGATTTTTCACTCCCTTTTGATGTTAATTAATCGTAAAATCAAAAAAGCCTGCTCGGGAGAGAACAGGCTTTTTTGACTTTCTGACAAAGAGCGTTCCTACCGCTTCACAAACGGCCGCACCACCGGGCGCCGGTCGCCGATCCGCAAGTAGTACATGCCGCCCGGCAGCGCGCTTACTTCCAGGTCGAGGTTCCGGTCGCCGGCCGCCAGCCAGGTGGTCAGCACGGTGGCGCCCAGGGTATTGGTCACGATCACCGGCGTCGCCGCGTCGAAAGGCTGAGCCAGCTGCACCGACAGGCGGTCACCGGCAGGTACGGGCGATAAAAGGAGCTCCTGCTCTTCGCTATCGAAAGCAATGGCGATAACCCGGTGGTACTGGGTCGCACCGTCAAAATCGACCTGCCGGAGGCGGTAGTAATTGACGCCCCGCAGCGGCGCGGTATCGACGAAGCTGTAAGACTGGGGCTGGAAGGTCGTTCCCTGACCGGCCACGCGTCCGATTTCCGCGAATTGGCGGCCGTCGGCCGAACGCTCCACCGCCATGTAGTCGTTATTGAGCTCCGTAGCGGTGCGCCAGGTGAGCAGTACTTCCTCACCACGCCGGGTCCCGCTGAAGTCGATCAGCTCGATGGGGAGGGCCGAAGTACCGACAATGGCAAAGTCATCCGCGCCGAAGTCGTCGTTCGGGTCGTCCAGCTCGATCGTCAGTTTCAGCTCCAGCTGATCGCCGGTTCCGGTGATCGGTTTGGAAAAGGTAAAGGCCAGCGCGCTGAGCGCCATGCCGTCGCCCAATCCGTCAGAATCGGTGTCTTCGCGGAAAACGCCGCTGCCGATCAGGGCGTCGGACCGAAAAGCGAGGAGGTCCTCTTCGGGGCCGTCGTCGATCTGGTAGGTAAGCGTTATTTCGTCGCGGTTTTCTGCATCGGCAGCGCCGTCCAGCTCGGCGGCGAAGTCGCCGCTGAACATCAGGTTGGCCAGTCCTTTGATGTCTATCGTCCAGCTGAGCGTCACCGAGGCGCTGCCGCCCTGCCCGTTGAGGTCCTGTGCGGTGAGGAAACTGCCGGAAAAGCCGGAGTAGGCGCGCACGCCGGCAGGCGTCGGATCACCGCCGAAGTCGCTGCCGCCGGCCGGAGCATAGATCCCCAAAAAGGCGTCCGTCCCGTTGCTGAAAAAGGCGGAACTTCCGGATATGTTGGCGGCGTCGCTGAAAACTTCGTCGAGCGTGGAGCCCCCGGTCGGGCAGGGAGCGACACCCGATCCGCTCACCACTTCCGTATAGGTGCAGGCGCCGTCGGTGCTGAAAACCGCGGTGATCTCCGGGTCATTGCCGTCGGCCCGGAGGCGGACGCCGGTAATGGTCTGGGGGGAGGCGCCGATCGCTGCGGTGGTGGTTCCGGTCGACAGCACGTCCGCGCCGGAAAGCAGCAGGTCGCCGCTGGGCGGCGCGTTGGTGAAGGTCACCACCACTTCTGCTTCGAAGTAGTCGGTCGGCGCATCCACGCAGGCGCCGGGGTTGGCGATGGCGATGTCGGTGATCTCACAGCCGGGGGTGCTGGTCGTCTCAGCGGTTATTTCGAAATTATCGATGGATACGCCGTTATCGCTGCCGAAGGCGTCGGTTGTCGTCCAGGAAAGGCCGAAGGTATCGCCGTCGGGGATGGTCAACCCGGTGAGGACGACCGTGCGGCTATCGATCTCCGGCGCGCCGTTCGTCCCGTTGTTGTTGCCTGTGAAGTCTTCGTCTTCCAGGGCCGTCACCCCTTCCAGTGCTCCCGTGCCGCTGAGGTTCCAGCCGCTGGTATTGTCGAAGCGCCATTGCTCGTAATCCCAGCTGATGGTGAGGTCGGTGATGGTGGCGCCCGAGTTGTTCACAAATTCGACGGAATAGCGCGATGCCCGGTTGCCGACGATCAACACCCCGGCGCTGTAGTCGGTCCCGGCGCCGTAGGCATAAAATCCCTGGGTCGATTCACTACCGTTGCCTATACCCTCAAAACCCAGAAATCCACCGGCCGCCGTCCAGCCGGCCGGCAGGGTCGCGGCGCTGCCGGCATAACCATCGAAATTTTCCACTTGGTTAAAGGTCAGAGAGTTGATGCTGATCTGCCCCCGAAGGCCCAGGCCGGCGCCGAGCAGCGTCAGGATGGTGAGGACAATGCGCGTTACATTTGGTCGTGTCATTGTTCATAGATTTGTTTGCATAGATAATTGCAGCACAGGCGGTCTCGTCATACCGAATAATACCCCGCCTGAATGCCTGCGATAGAGGCTATCGGCCAAAATTTTTTTGCTGTAATCCCTTTATGTGATTTTTACCGGTCTCTACTCTTCGACTGGATTGGAAAAACTCGTGCGGGAACGAAGTAGGGGAAAGCGTTTTCTGTTATACAAAGATAAGGATTTCGAGCTTGCGCGAAAGCGCCGCCCTTTGATTTATGAGGAATAACGACAATAAACGGCAAATTTCGCCAGGAAGGCTTGCCCTGTTTGCCGTACAACCAGGCAGCACCTAACCCGGATCATTCATGGATTAATCTAATGCCTGACAACTGTCATGACGAAGCACCCATGAATAATGCGGGCTAAAGAAGCAAAGGTATTGTTGAATCGGAAGACGGCCCGTCGCGGGCCATCACCATCTCCCGACAGGGAGCGGAAGGGAAAACCCTCGTTCTTCCTTCAGGATCGAGGTAAAAACGAGGATTTTCCCTGCTTTGCTGAGATCCAAAAAACCTCCCGGCATCTCCCAAAAGCCCCGTAAGCGGGATCGGTTATCGCTTGGAAAACTGCGCCACCAGCGGCTCCCGGCCCTGGATACGGACGAAGTAGTACCCGGCCTGCAGATTGCTGACGTCCAGGTTGAACGACTGTGCGCCGGCGGGCAGCTGCGTGCGCAGCACCACCTGCCCCACCAGGTTGACCACTTCTACCGGCGACGGCTCGTCAAAAGCGTCGCTGAGGTTGACCACCAGCGCTTCGGCCGCCGGTACGGGCGAGAGGGTCATCACCACCTCCTCGGTGTCGAAGCTGACGGCCACCACTCTGTGGTACTCCGTCGTCCCGTCGTAGTCGACCTGCCGCAGGCGATAGTAGTTGATCCCACGCAACGGCCGCTCGTCGACGAAGCGGTAATCCTGCGGCTCATAAGTGGTGCCGGCCCCCGCCACGCGGCCGATCTCCTCAAACTGCCGGCCATCGGCGGAGCGCTCGACAGCCATGTAGTCGTTGTTGAGCTCGGTGGCGGTGCGCCAGGTTAGGAGGATGTGGGGGTACTTGGACAGTGCAGAAAACGATAATAGCTCTATGGGAAAAGCTTGGCTTGCATTGGCGCTTCCAATGGAAGCAGTAGCCGGACCAGTCCAAGTTAGGCCATTTGGGCAAGTACCTGAACATGAGCCAGTTCTTTGTAAGGAATTTCCTTCTGGATCATTATTTGTTTCTGAAACTCCAATATCTGTACTGTTTACCCCATTAGCAACTCCTGCAGAGCCAGTAAAAACCCCTTCATAGCTTATGAATTCAATAAGTGTTGATTGATAACTCAATGCTAATCCGTCTGGGGCGCCATTTTGAATACCATTCAGGGGTAAAGTCAAAGAGTAAAGAGTAAATCCTTGAGTCGTCGAACCAATTGTAAAATTATCCAGTGTTTCAGAATCGTATACTGTACCATTACTTCCGTTGTAAAAGGAAACTGTAAAATCAGACAAGCTCCCGGAAAATGAAGATTCAACCGCGACTTCAATAAATTCGTTATCATCGGTCCCATCATCATCATAGTGAAACTCATTAATGAAGGCAACCGGAATTGTTGAGTCATCATCCAAAATTGTAACAGTATGAATAGTCGCACTTACAGTGGCCGATGCTGGGCTACCTGAATTGAGCGATAGAGAAATCTCAAATATTTCATCATCCTGATCAGCATCATCATTAATCGTAATGTCAATATTTTCCGTCTCGTTTGTGCCATTGTTATCAAAAGTTAGCGTAGTAGTGGTAACGGTATAATCCCCAGATTCGGCGTCCACATTGGAAGTGGCTACATCAACGACAATATCTCCACTATTATCAGAATAGGTTAATTGGACGGATACTGTGTGGGAACCTTCACCTTCACCTTCACTAACATTACTTGTAGTAGCTACAAAGTCTATCGTCGGTGTTGTGCTGCTACAACCTGAAATAGAAAAAGTGCCATTGAATGTTTGATTTGTACTATTCGAACCTGACCAATTCGAAGAATTGTTTAGAGCCGAACGTACTGCTGAAACGCTTCCACTTGTAATGCCGCCAAAAACCGCATTGTCAATTTCGGAAATTGCCACTGCGTTTGTTCCATCTGTTAGTCCGGAAGGTAATGCAGAAGTGTTCGTATCTGTAGCACCAGACTGCCAGGTTGTACCTTCATTATTAAGTGCAGCGATAAAATCAGATGCGCCTTGGTAAGCAAGTATCTGATCTCCACCTCCACTAAAATTTAAATCTCCAGATTCAGAAACAGCTCCCAGGCTGGCGCTCGGAGTCGTTGTAATCTCAACCACTGTGCCACAAGAGATTCCACCTCCAGGCGCTGTCCACACAATAATACCTTCGCCGGTTCTAAACGCAGTGCCAGTCCAACCATTATCAGTGAAATTAATCTGTTCATTTCCTGGTATATCAGTTAATGCAACAAAAGCAAAATTATCAGTTCCGTCTGCATTGTAGTGAACAAATCCAATATCTCCAGGATTCAAATTCTGCCCCCACCCCGGCGCCCCGGCGCCCATCAACATCAATAAAAATAGGATAACCCGTAAAGTAAAAGGGAGTTTCATTGTTCATTCGTTTTGTTAGATGATTTGGTTTATTTCTCCGCAAAATACCGATAGGCGACCTGCCGGGTCGCCTGTCAGCTCTTACGTCACGAAAGTAAAAAAGGCGGGGCGGGGCTATTGCCCGGGGCGGGTTAAGGCTTTTTGAACTTTATGTTAAGCCCGGATACGAAAAAAGGGGCGGAGCAAGAACTGCCGCCCCCTGAAAGGAACCACTTATAAACCAAATCAATGCCCAAATCACCAAAATCGAATGTTAACTCATAGCTCATTCTACTTTCACCAGCGCCCGTCGATACTGCCGGCGTTGCCCTTGCAGCACCACCCAGTACGGCCCCGGCGGCAACTGACTGACGTCAAAGCTGATCCGGCCCGCTCCGGCCGGGATGGTCCGCTCCTGCCGGCTGCGGCCCCGGGCGTCGCAGAGGCGCAGCTGCACCGGCTCGTCAACGTCCTGTTGGGCAACTAAGTGCAACATGCTCCGCACCGGGTTGGGGAATACCTCCCAGGTCCACTGCCCGGCCGGCGGCGCCACCGTGACGGCTACTACCGGGCTCAAGTGCTCGGTACCGTCATAGTCGACCTGCCGCAGGCGGTAGTACTGCCGCCCGGGCGAGACCTGCCGGTCCAGATAGGAATACGACTGCGCCGCGCTCGTGGCGCCGGCGCCGGGAATATGAGCCGCCGCCCGGTAGGGATGCTCCGGGCCCGGGCGTCGCTCCAGTACGAAATAATCATTGTTCAGCTCCGAGGCCGTTTGCCAGTCGAGGCGCACTCCTTCTCCGGTAGGACGGGCGCCAAAGTGAACGAGCTCGACGGGCAGCGCGCCGTTGCCGGCGACGGCGAAGACGGTAGCGCCCTGCAAGCCGGAACGCGCACGCAGGTAGGGGTCCGCACCCTGGGCAGGCGCCATGTTGCCGCCCTGCCAGCCGGACGAGTATTGCGATATGTAACACATTCCCGGCGAAAAGCCGGGCAGCTGATCGCCGGCGTTCCACTGCAGGGCCAACCCAAATAACCCGGGCCCGGCGCCCTCGACGCGCCAGGTGCGGTCGACTGCCATGCTCGTCAGTGGCGCGCCGGCCGTTCCCTCGGTCAGCACCTGGTCTTCGACGCGCACGCGCACCGGGCCGCCGCCGTACGATTCTACCGTGGCCGGATTGAAGGTGCTGTTGCCCACCGGAAAGACGACGCTTCCGCCCACGGGCCGCACCAGCGCGCCCGCGCCGGGCCCCCATCCGTTGGTCATCACGTAACGCCCCGGCCCGTAGCCGGTGACGCCGCCGAGCACGGTCAGATCAAAGCTGTTCACCTGCACGCGGCCGGCGCTGAAAATGAGGTCCCGGCCAATGGTAAGCAGCCTGGCCAGGGTCGCGCCGGCCGGATTGTCGATCGCTACATCCTGTAAAGTGTAAATCCCGCTGCCGGCAACGCTTTGGGCAGCGTTGCCGCCCAGCACCAGCCGCCCCCCGGCGCCGCCCAGGTCGAGTTCGCCGTCGACGACCACCGCGCCGCTCACCCGGAAGCCCGTGCCGTTGAAATCGCCCTGGTTGGTGAGGGTAGAACCGGAGCGCACCCGCAGGTCGCCTTGTACCGCGATGGGATCGGTATGGTAATTTTCGTTGACGATGGTGACGGGGTCCGGCCCCGCGCCGCCCACGTCCAGGTTGCCTTTGATCGTGGCCGTCCCCGTAAAACCGGTAAACTGACTGAAGCCGGTGAGCGGCGCCCAGGGGCCGGCAGTGCTCTCGAAAGTGAGATTGGGATAATACGTGGCGATGGTGGAGAAAGCAGGATGCCCCAGCCCTACGTAACGGATGATCCACTGTGCGGAAGCGGGGATGTTGTCCATGCCATTGTGGTAATGGTCGCGGTACCGGACGGCGCTGGAGTTATTGGTTTTCAGCAAAGTAGCGCCCGGCCCCAGGCGCCAGGCGGCGCCGCCGGAAAAGAAAAGGCCGTTGCCGGCTCCGCTGCTGGCGTTGTCGTGAAAAAAACCTTCCACGATGAAATCGGCCGCCGGGTTGCCGTTGTGGATGGTCAACGCGCGAGCGGTGCCCTGCAGGCGGAGCGTGGCGCCGACTTCCACTTCGAGAAAACCCGCGGCGGCGTCAACCAGTAAAATATCGATGACGTGGCCCGCCCGGATGGTGACGTCATCCGAGGCGCCGGGCGGCGCGGCGGCAATGCCCCAGGCGCCGTTAAAGGTTTCCCAGATACCGGGATCCGACCAGTCGCCGCTGCCGGCGCTGCGGTAGGGTATGGCGAGCAAGACGGGGAAAAAGAAAAGGCAGAACACGCCCAAGCAAAGGGTGTTTTTTGTTTTCATTGGTTTTGGTTTTTATTTCTGCGTAATGAGACAGAAATAAGGTTTACCATAAAAGGTAAAACTATTCTTGGCCCATTACTAAGACGTGGGAACGGGAAAATTCCATAAGGCGAGGGGCTTTTTCGGAAACTTTTGCAGGAAGGAGCTTCCTGAGCAGGGCAATCGCATTTAAAAGAGGTTACCTCTCAATTGCCATAAAATTTACATGGAACGGAAGGAAAAATCCTCGTTCTTCCTTTAGGATCGAGGTAAAAACGAGGATTTTTCCTTCTTTTTCGAGATCCTAAAATTAAATGCGATTGCCCTGGCTTCCTGAGTATATTCTCAGCTACCTTCTATTGAAAATCAACAGATTGGCCCGGATGATTCATGGGTTAATCTATTGCGCAGCGATTCTGTTTACGGCAATAAAAATTGCAAAATTCGCAGCGTCGAAGACGCAAGATATTGGCAGATTGTTTCGAAAAAAGGGCTTCCGCGCCGGAGGTACGGGATATACGCTGCATGCCGGCCATCCTTCCTGTTCCGCACCTCGGCGCCGGGGCAATCGTTGCGTACGAAACAGGCTACCGATAGCTCGTCCCGCTGGTATGAGAACAAAACAAGGTTTCAAACCGAGAATCGCTATCTATTGCGAAGACAAAACGGTGATTTTTCCGTTGCAGACCGGGAGCAGTTCCAGGAAGAAAAGCGAAGCTACGGGATCAGCAGCGAGCTATCGCCGTAGCTGAGGAAGCGAAAATCGTTGTCGAGGGCATAGCGATAGATGCGGCGCCAATCGTCGCCGACCAGCGCGGCGATGAGCAGGAGAAGCGTCGACCGTGGTTGATGGAAATTGGTGATCAAGCCCCGGATGACGCGAAACGAATAGCCCGGTGCGATGATCAGCTGGGTAAACCCCTCGAGGACGTCCGCGCCGCGTCGGTCGAGGTCGTGCAGGATCGCCGCCAGCGCTTCGGCGGCAGGCGGGTGTGCTTCCCCTGTATAGGGCGCCCACTGGGCGACATTGAGGTGGTCGGCCTTTTCTCCGCGCAGCAGGCGGCGCCCGTGCCAGTAGAGGCTCTCCAAAAGGCGGGTGCTGGTAGTGCCCACTGCGATGACCGGGCGCCCGGAGCGGTGGGCGGCGAGCAGCTGTTCGATGGTCGCGCGGCGCAAAAAGATGCTCTCTTCGTGCATGTGGTGGTCGGCGATCGTCTCCGTACGCACCGGGCGGAAGGTGCCTGCACCGACGTGCAGCGTTACGAAATGCCGTTCGATGCCGCGTCCGGCCAGGTCGTTGAGCACCTGATCGGTGAAATGCAGCCCGGCGGTAGGCGCCGCGACGGAACCTTCCTCGCGGGCGTAGACCGTCTGATAGCGCTCGTCGTCATCCGGCACATTGTCGCGATTGAGGTAGGGCGGCAAGGGAATAATACCGGCCCGGGCCAGCAGCTCGCCGAAGGCGAGGGGCGGCCCCTCCCAGGAAAACTCGATCTCGAAGGCGTCCGCCAATCGCCCGATACGCCGGGCGCGCAATACGGCCGGCCCGCTTTCGGTGGCTACCGCTTTTTCGATAAGCCCGGTTTTCCAGCGCCGGTTGCCGCCCACCAGCGCTTTCCAGCGCACGGGGCCGCCGCTGCTGAAGTTCTGCTGGTAGTCCGCCGGGGCGAGGGGCTCCAGGCAGAGGATCTCCAGCGGCTTGCCGTTGGGCAGCGAAAAATGAAGGCGGGCGTGGATGACGCGCGTATCATTGAAGAACAATATCGACTGGTCGGGCAGGTGGGTTCCGATATCCCGGAAAGCCGACTCGCTGAGCGCGCCCCCGCGGTAGAGCAGCAGCTTGGAAGCATCGCGCTGAGCCAGCGGAAACTGGGCGATACGAGCTTCGGGCAGCTCGTAATCGTAATCGGCGATCTCAATATGCTTCGGCGTCAGGGCCCCGGCTCGGTCCATCTTCTGCGTTTACTCCACATCGTAATTCAGCACCGGGGCCAGCCAGCGTTCTGCTTCCCGGATGCTCATCTCTTTGCGTTGGGCGTAAGCCTCCACCTGGTCCTTGTTGATATTGCCCAGGCCGAAGTACTTGGCTTCGGGATGGGCAAAATACCAGCCGCTGACGGAAGCAGCCGGGTACATGGCAAAGCTTTCGGTAAGCGAGATGCCCGTATTGTTTTCCACGTCGAGCAGCTTCCAGAGCGTAGCTTTTTCCGTATGGTCGGGGCAGGCGGGATAGCCGGGCGCTGGGCGGATGCCCTGGTATTTTTCGGCGATCAGCGCGTTATTGTCCAAGCACTCGTTGTCGGCGTACCCCCAGAACTCGCGTCGCACGCGCTCGTGCAGGCGTTCGGCGAAGGCCTCGGCCAGGCGGTCGGCCAGGGCTTTCAGCAGGATGGCGTGGTAATCGTCGTGGTCGGCTTCGAACTTTTTCACCCATTTTTCGATGCCCACGCCGGCGGTAACGGCGAAGGCGCCCATATAATCGGCCAGGCCCGTTGATTTAGGCGCCAGAAAATCGGCGAGCGAGAAGTTGGGCTGTCCGGGCGCTTTTTCGCGTTGCTGCCGCAGTTGGTGCAAGCGGTAACACACCTGTTCGCGCGATTCATCGGCATAGACCTCGATGACGTCGTCCTCGACGCTATTGGCGGGAAACAGGCCCAGCACGGCTTTGGCGGTCAGCCAGCCTTCGTCGATGATGCGGCGCAGCATGCTGCGGGCGTCGTTGTACAATTTTTGCGCTTCAGCGCCCACCACTTCATCTTCGAGGATGGCGGGAAACTTGCCGCGCAGCTGCCAGCTGGTGAAGAAAGGCGTCCAGTCGATGTAGTTGGTCAGCTCCTCGATAGAATAGTCTTCGAAGACCGTGACGCCCGGTTTCGCGGGAGCGGGCGGGGTGTAGCCGTTCCATTCGATGGCTACTTTATTGCGGCGGGCCGCCTCGTAAGGGAGGTATTTTTTATTAGACTTCCGGTTGCCGCGCTGCTCGCGCACCCGGTCGTATTCTTTGCGAACGTCGAGGATGTAGTTGCTGCGGCTGTCTTCGTCTTCGGAGAGCAGGGCGCCGGCCACCGACACGCTGCGGGATGCATCGAGGACGTGGATCACCGGCCCCGAATACTGGGGCTCGATCTTAACGGCGGTATGCGTCTTGGAAGTAGTGGCGCCGCCGATCAGCAGGGGAATGGTGAAGCCCTGGCGCTCCATTTCCTTGGCCACCGACACCATTTCGTCGAGCGAAGGCGTGATCAGTCCGCTCAGCCCGATGATGTCGACCTTCTCCTCTTTCGCTGTTTTCAGGATCTTGGCGGCGGGCACCATTACGCCGAGGTCGACGATATCGTAATTGTTGCACCCCAGCACAACGCCTACGATGTTTTTACCGATATCGTGTACGTCGCCCTTCACCGTGGCCAGCAGGATCTTTCCTTTGGCTCCGGCGTCGCCTTCCGCTTTTTCCGCTTCGATGTAGGGCGTCAGGTAAGCGACGGCCTTTTTCATAACGCGGGCGCTCTTCACCACCTGGGGCAGGAACATTTTGCCGGCGCCGAACAGGTCGCCGACCACGTTCATTCCGTCCATGAGGGGCCCTTCGATCACTTCCAGCGGGCGGTCGTACTGTTGGCGGGCCTCCTCGGTATCTTCCACCACATAGTCGACGATCCCTTTGACCAGGGCGTGCTCCAGTCGTTGGGTGACGTTGTTTTCCCGCCAGCTCAGGTCTTTTTTCAGGGTTCGGCCGCCGTCCCCTTTGACTTGTTCCGCGAATTCGGTGAGGCGGTCGGTAGCGTCTTCCCGGCGGTTGAAGAGCACGTCTTCCACGCGTTCCAGCAGATCGTTGGGTATTTCTTCGTACACTTCGATCATGCCGGCGTTGACGATGCCCATATCCATGCCGGCTTTGATGGCGTGGTAGAGGAAGGCGGAGTGCATCGCTTCGCGTACGCGGTTGTTGCCGCGAAAAGAGAAAGAAATGTTACTGACGCCGCCGCTGACTTTCGCCCCCGGGCAGAGTTGTTTGATGCGGCGGGTAGCTTCGATGAAGTTGATGGCGTATTCGTTGTGTTCTTCGATGCCGGTGGCGACGGCGAAGATATTGGGATCGAAGATGATGTCCTGCGGTTTGAAGCCGACCTTTTCCGTGAGAATCTTGTAGGCCCGCGAGCAGATCTCCACCTTGCGGTCGGCGGTGTCGGCCTGGCCCTGCTCATCAAAGGCCATCACCACCGTAGCAGCGCCGTAGCGGCGCACCAGGCGGGCTTGTTCGATGAAGGCTTCTTCCCCCTCTTTCAGGGAGATGGAATTGACTACGCATTTGCCCTGAACGCATTTCAATCCAGCTTCGATGACCGAGAACTTCGACGAATCGATCATGATCGGCAGCTTGGCGATCTCCGGTTCGGCCATCACCATATTAAGGAAGGTGGTCATTTCTTTTTCTGAATCCAACAGCCCCTCATCCATATTGATGTCGATGATCTGGGCGCCGCCTTCCACCTGATGTTGGGCCACCGTCAAAGCGCTATTGTAGTCGCCGGATTTGATGAGGCGGGCGAATTTGCGGGAGCCGGTCACATTGGTGCGTTCGCCGACATTGACGAAATTGGTCTCCGGCCGGATCATCAGGGGCTCCAGGCCGCTGAGCATCGAGTATTCCAAGCCTCGGGGTACTTCCCGCACCGGCAGCCCCTTTACGGCTTCCGCCATCTGCCGGATGTGTTCGGGGGTGGTGCCGCAGCAGCCGCCGATGATATTGGCGAAGCCGCTCCGCACGAAGTCGCGGATGTATTCGCGCATCTCTTCGGCCGACTGGTCGTACTCACCGAATTCATTGGGCAGGCCGGCGTTTGGATAAGCGTGCACGTAGGTGTCGGCGATTTTGGATAGCGCTTCCAGGTGGGGGCGCATCTCTTCGGCGCCCAGGGCGCAGTTGAGGCCGACGCTCATCAGCGGCATATGGCTGACCGAGATCCAGAAGGCTTCCACCGTCTGGCCGGAAAGCGTACGACCGCTGGCGTCCGTGATGGTGCCCGACACCATGATGGGCAATTCTATGGCACGCTCTTCGAAGAGCATATCGATGGCGAATAGCGCGGCTTTGGCGTTCAGGGTGTCGAAAACGGTTTCGATGAGCAGAATGTCCGCTCCGCCGTCCACCAGTCCCTGGACTTGTTCGTAGTAAGCGTCGCGCAGTTCGTCGAAAGTAACGGCGCGATAGCCCGGATTATTGACATCGGGCGAGAGAGAAGCCGTGCGGTTGGTAGGCCCGATAGCGCCGGCGACGAAACGCGGCTTATCGGGATGATCATTGGTGTAGGCGTCAGCTGCAGCGCGGGCTATTTGGGCGGAAGCCAGATTCATCTCGTAGGCCAGCTCCTGCATGTCGTAATCCGCCTGAGCGATCGACGTACTGCTGAAAGTGTTGGTCTCGATGATATCGGCCCCGGCGTCGAGGTAAGCCCGGTGGATGGCCTCGATAATTTTGGGCTGGGTGAGGGAAAGAATGTCGTTATTGCCCTGTATATCCCGGTGGTAATCGGCGAAGCGTTCGCCCCGGTAGTCTTTCTCTTCCAACTGATACTGCTGGATCATGGTGCCCATGGCGCCGTCCATGACTAAAATGCGTTGTGGTAGGAGGTCGTAAATGTTTTTTCCCATATCGGACTTGCTGATTTCAAAAGAACTCGCAAAAAAAAACGGAAGTCTAAACTTTGAACGCTAAATTCGCGCTATGGTTGCCAAAGTTAGGTAATTGTAAGGTTTACAACAAGTGACCCGGCTGTCGGCGCCAATCGCTTTACCGCAATCCATCTCACCTGTGTCTTTCTGCGCTAGCGCATCGGTCGTTTCGCGTGGCGGTTAATTCATTAATTTTTTTTTCCTTTGTGCTGATCTAAAAGAAAAACCCTTGGCGACGAATATCCATCCTATTTTTGACCGTTTGCTCCAGCGCGCCGATCGCGAGCGACGGCTGGGGCAGCACAGCAAGGTGGTCTGGCTCACCGGCCTTTCGGGTTCCGGGAAGAGCACCATTGCTCAGCACCTGGAAAGGCGGCTGTTCAACGAAGGCTTTTTCGCTCAGGTGCTCGACGGCGACAATATCCGCTCGGGGATCAACAACAACCTGGGGTTCAGCGAAGCAGACCGGCGGGAAAACATACGCCGGATCGCGGAAGTAGCCCGCCTTTACCTGAATAGCGGCATCATTACCCTCAATTCGTTCATCAGCCCCACCCGCGCCATCCGGTCGATGGCCGCGGAAATCGTCGGTACAGCCGATTTTATCGAAATTTACGTCAATGCCCCGCTGGAGGTCTGCGAAGCGCGCGACGTAAAGGGCCTCTACCAAAAGGCCCGGCGAGGCGAGATCAAAGGGTTTACCGGTATCGATCAGCCGTACGAAGCGCCCGGGGCTCCGGCCCTTGAAGTGCGCACCGATCAGATAAGCGTAGCCGAAGCTACCGAACAGATCTTTCAGTATCTACAGCCCATCCTTACCTACAAAGAACAAACGACGTAACAACACACAAGAGCTAGTTCAACCATTTTTCCCATGCACGGCAAATCGCTAAGAAAATTATGAATTATCACATCAACCATTTGAAAGAGCTGGAATCCGAAGCTATTTTCGTTTTGCGAGAGGTGGCGGCCCAATTCGAGAACCCCGTTATTCTTTTTTCCGGCGGCAAAGATTCCATTTTGCTTACGCACCTGGCCATGAAGGCCTTCTGGCCGGCCCGCATCCCTTTTCCCCTATTGCACATCGACACCGGGCACAACTTTCCGGAAACCATCGAATTTCGTGACCGCATGGTCGCCCGCCTGGGGGCCAAGCTGCTCGTCGGTTCCGTTCAGGAGGCCATCGACAAAGGCATGGTCGTGGAAGAAAAAGGCATCAACGCCAGCCGCAACTTCCTTCAGACCGCGGTGCTCCTGGAAGCTCTGGAAAAGGGCAAATTCGACGCCGCCATGGGCGGCGGACGGCGCGACGAAGAAAAGGCGCGCGCCAAAGAGCGCTTCTTTTCGCACCGCGACGAATTCGGACAATGGGATCCCAAAAACCAGCGGCCCGAGCTCTGGAACCTCTTCAACGGCAAAAAACAATTCGGCGAACACTTCCGGGTCTTCCCCATCAGCAACTGGACGGAGCTGGACGTATGGCAGTACCTGGCGATGGAACAGGTGGAATTGCCCAACCTTTACTTCGCCCACAAGCGGATGGTCTTCGAACGCGACGGCGTCCTCCTGGCCGACACCGACTACATCATGAAAAAGCCGGACGAGAAAGTGGAGGAACGCCTGGTGCGCTGCCGCACCATCGGCGACATGACCTGCACCGGCGTCTGGGAATCTACCGCCGCTTCGATCGAGGACATCATCAAGGAAGTAGCCGCCACCCGCGTCACGGAACGGGGCGGCCGCGCCGACGACAAACGATCGGAGACTGCGATGGAAGACCGCAAAAAACAAGGCTATTTCTAATTATCCAAAATCAGACTATCCTATGTCCGACATAAATACCCTCGACAAGCAGCAGATCAAAAACATGGAACTCCTGCGATTCACTACCGCGGGCAGCGTCGACGACGGCAAAAGCACGCTGATCGGCCGGCTGCTCTACGACAGCAAATCCATCTTCGAAGACCAATACGAGGCGGTGCGCATCAGCAGCGAACGCCGCGGCGAAGAAGGCGTCAACCTCGCGCTGCTCACCGACGGCCTGAAAGCCGAACGCGAACAGGGCATCACCATCGACGTGGCCTACCGCTACTTCGCTACGCCGCGCCGCAAATTCATCATCGCCGATACGCCGGGCCACATCCAGTACACCCGGAATATGGTGACCGGCGCTTCCACGGCCAACGTGGCCCTGATCCTCATCGACGCGCGCAAGGGCGTGCTCGAACAAACCCGCCGCCACTCCTTCATCGCTTCCCTGCTGCAAATTCCACACCTCGTGGTCTGCGTCAATAAGATGGACCTGGTGGATTACAAGCAGGAGCGTTACGAAGAAATCAAAGAGGATTTCGAACACTTCGCCTCCAAGCTCGACGTCACGGACGTCACCTTCGTTCCGATCTCCGCACTCAAAGGCGACAATGTCGTCGACCGCTCTAAAAATATGAACTGGTACGAAGGGCCGACCCTTTTGTACTACCTGGAAAACGTACACATCGGCTCCGACCACAACTTTATCGACGCGCGCTTTCCCGTGCAGTACGTGGTGCGCCCCAATACCGATGAATTTCACGACTACCGGGGCTACGCCGGCCGGATCGCCGGCGGGGTAATGAAAAAAGGCGACAAAGTCCTGCTGCTGCCTTCGGGCTTCACCTCGACTATCGCCAAGATCGATACGGCAGACGGCGAATTGACGGAAGCTTTTCCGCCGATGTCGGTTACCGTATTGCTGGAAGACGATTACGACCTGAGCCGCGGCGATATGATCGTACGTGAACACAACCATCCTACGGTCGGGCAGGACCTGGAGGTGATGGTGTGCTGGTTCAATGAACGGCCGCTGCAGGTGCGCGGCAAATACATCCTCATGCATACCACGCAAGAGGTGCGCTGCATGGTGAAGGAAATTCGCTATAAACTGGACATCAATTCCCTGCACCGCGATCAGGACGATAAGCACATCATCATGAACGATATCGCCCGGGTGGTGATCCGCGCTACCAAACCGCTGTTTTTCGATAGCTATCGCAAAAACCGGATCACGGGGAGCGTCCTTTTTGTGGATGAAGGAACGTACGAGACGGTTGGGGCGGGGATGATCATCTGATCCGGTTCTAAGCCAACAAGTAGACGAGGGCGAAGGAGAAGACGGCGCCGATCAGCCCGTACATGAATACGCTGTAGCAGATGCGCAGGTAGCGGTATTTTTTGGCGAGGACGACCCCCAGGAAATACAAGTCGCGCGTCATGGAGCTGTACAGAAAATCGCTGTCTTTGATCATCTCCATCATGCCCCAGTGGAAATCGTCCATTTCCATATTGTAGAAGTTGCCGAAAAAGAGGAGGTTGGCTCTTTTCTCTTCGATGTCTTCGCGCGTAAATTTTCCTTCCGTGACTTTGGGGCGGGTAGAAAGGATGGCGAAGACCAACGCGGTAAGGCAGACGGCCAGCAGGATAGCGGTGGGGAGGATGAGGCGCGGATTGGTATCGAATTGCGGCACCAGGTTAGCCACCACGATGGAAATGATGATGGCGTTGATGCTAAGCATAATATTGGCCTTGTTGTCGGCGATAGAGCTCAGGTTGACGTGCGTGCGGTAGGTGGTGCGGTACATGGTCTCCACGCCGCGCCCGAGGTTGAGTTGCTTGAGCTCCAGATCGCTGTTGACCAGGTCTTTCCCCTTTTTCTTTTTCTTTTTCTTCTTCTTCTTTTTCTTCTCCTGCTTTTCCAGCTCTTCGGCCAGGTCGACCGTTTCCGGGTTCAGCCGGAGCTTGTATTTTTTGAGCTGCAGGATATGCTTTTGTTTGCGTTTCTCAAAAAAGCTGCGGGCGACTTCGGTGTGGAAGGTGTGGTTGGTCATAAAATCCAGCTCGAAGTCGACCCACTCGTTATCCGACATGCCCCGGTCCTGGGTCAGCATCAGTTCATGCCGGACCCTTCCGCAGCGATCCCAGTACGTGCGGCTCCCCAGATGGCTCAGGTCGGCGTCACAGACAATTTGCTCCAGTTCATTCGTCGGGTTTTGCGGCAGGCGGGTAGCCCGGATACACCCCCGAATGCGGTCCATTTTTTCTTCGGAGAACGGCGCGCCTTGCTGCTGCAAAAAGGCGGTAAGGTAAGCGCAACCCCGTTCTTCGTGACCTTCCTGCCCCTGGTCGTACCCCAGGTCGTGAAACCAGGCCGCCAGTTTGACGATCTCCATTTCCTCCTCCGTGAGTCCGCCGGCTTGTCCGATCACCTCCACCGCTTCGACTACCTGTTGGGTATGCTCCAGGTTGTGATAGACATAATCCTCCGAAATATGATCCCGAAAGAATTCGGAAACATACGCCTCGGTTGCCGTCATGAGTTTCTGTTGCGTTTCGGTCATAATTGCCGTGAAATTAGAAAATTTGCACGACATCTGTAAATGGCAGAACGGGCCTGCCCCAACACCATGACGATGGGCAACCTCTCGTTTTTGCTACGATCCTAACCAAACAGCCGCTTACCCTCGTTCCGCTATTGCAAGGGGTAGTAGATCCGGGTCAGCCATTTGCTCGTATCCGGCTCGGCGCCGGGGTCGGTCAGGTATTCTTCGTACATCGGTTGCGACGCCTCCAGATGGTGCGCCGTCAGGTAAGCCTGAGCCGCGTTGTAGGAATGCATCAGATCTTCATAACCACCGTAATGATCGACGATCAGCGTTTTGGAGGCGGGAAGGGTGATGAGTTCCATATCGCCCTCGACGGGCAGCGGCTCGGCAACGGGGATCGCCGAGGCCATGTCCATTTCATCGGTTGCTTCGTCCCAATTGAAATAGAGGCCGCAGGGCATCCCCGCCATTTCGACTTTATTTTCCTGCAAAAACCGGCTGATCCGGCCGAAATCCCGGCCAAAGGTTTCGGCGATCTGAGCCGTCGTGATGTGATTGCGGATAGCCACAAAATGGCGGTCCGGCATATCTTTCTCCTGTATCATAGGCGCTGTCGAGGTGCCGGCTGTTTTATCTTCCAGGTATTTTTTCAGTAGTTCGAAACTCCGGTCGTAGTCCTTATCGATGGCGGCGGCGCCCGGCTGGAACAGGCTCAGCGCATTCCAGGGGTAAGGAATTTCCGTAAAAAAAGACCAGGTCACTTTGGTCCCTTCCGGCGCCGGTTCCAGCTTAAAGGGCGTCTCGGCGGTTCCCATTCCGTCGAAGGATACTTCCACGTCGATCTTTTCGTTGGGTTCCACCGACACGATCGTCACCCTGCCGCTTCCCGTTTTCTCGCCTACCCAGGTATAATAGGCGCCGGCGCCGGCGGCGTTTTCGCCGTAGGTCACCTCGGTGGTAGGATCCATCTCCTGCCAGACCGACCATTCCTCCCAGGTCTTGAGGTCGCTGATGGTGTTGTAGACCACGGAAGGAGGAGCCGGAAAGACCGCGGTTCGCTCGGTGCGAATTTCGTTCGGCGCAAATATGCCCAGCAATAGGAAAAGCCCGATGAGGACCAGTAAAATGATTCCGATGACTTTGAGGACTCTCATAACGCAGTTTTTTTTGATTACTTTGGAGAATGAAAAGCCCACTAAATATAAACAAAAATCCGCACAAAACATTTCAAACAAAAAATTTTCTTTTTTATTATCTTTTGGTCCTCCCACGACCCTTTGTTGGTGATGCTGACAATTTTATGTACTTTACCCAATGCTTCCGCTATGGCCCCCTTTCCCCGAAAAATTGAAAAAACCCGCTTGGCCATGGGCAAGTTGATCTATCTCCCGCTAATTTTTCTCTTTTCGGCGCAGCAGCTGCTCCCCGCTCAGCCGGCAGACGTGCAGATCAAGGTTTACGACTTCGACGACGGCCTCAGTCACCGCAACGTATTTAAGATCGCCCAGGATACGGCGGGTTTTATCTGGCTGGCGACCATCAACGGCCTGAGCCGGTTCGACGGCTACTCCTTCGTACACTATCACTCCCGCGCGGGCGACCACCGGCTTCCCCACGACGCCATTTCCGATATGGTGATCGATGAAAAAAGACGGATCTGGCTGGCCAACCCCGATTACCTCACCCGCTTAAACCCGGAAACCAACCAGTTTCGAACGATAAAGATGAAGGACGGGCCGATCGTCCGACGGGAATCAAAGGTGCCGCACAACCTGCTCCGCGACCCGGCCGGCCGCCTCTGGACGGCCGTTTATGACGAACGCTCCGCCAATACGCACCTGGAGGTCATGCTCGACGACAGCCTGCGCCGGCCCCTGCACGTCCTCGCCGGAAAATATACGCGCCGGCCGCTCGCCTGGCTCGCCGGCCGGCTGTACCTCGGCGCTTTCGAAAATGAGCTGTGGCGCCTGGACGAAAAGGGCGACATCCTCGAAAAAATCACCTTCCCGGCGCCCCGCCGCAGCCGCTCCGCCTATCGCATCACCCACCTGCAGGCCGGCGCAAATCACTTGTGGGTGCTGCTGAACAATGGAGCGCTTTACCGGTTTGATCCCGCCACTTCCCAATGGGAAGCCCACCCGATCACCTCGTCGACGCAAGGGCGCGGCATCGCCAATACGTTCCTGCGCGAAAGCAACGGCGACGTATGGCTCGGCGGCCAGGGAATACTATGGCATTACGAGGCCGCCACGGGCGCAGTGACCGACTACAACGACCCCATCAGCCAGATCGTCAAAAATACCTGCACCTACCGGCAAATCTTCAAAGACCGGTCGGAGGTCATCTGGATCGCCTCCAACTTCGGCGCCGTCAAAATCGCCCGCTCCGACGACCTTTTCACCCAGTACCTCAACGGAGGCAGCGAGTACTGCTCGAACGTCTATTGCAGCACGCGCGGCATTACCGAAGATGATCGCGGGCTGATCTACGTCTCCTATTACAATTCCATCCACGTCATCAGCCCGGAAAACAATGCGGTGCGGCCGCTATTCCCGGCCAACGACTATTTCAATTACCCCTTCGGACTAACCTACCACGACGACGCGCTGTACACGGGCAACGGCCGCCGCATCGACCTCAATACCTTGGGGGTGGATACCCTCTTCGACCACCCCAGCGTCGACCTGGGCGCGGTAGTCGTCGACGCGGAAAACCGGCTGTGGTTCGGCTACCGACACTGGCTATATCGCTATGATCCCGAACGGGAAGTATTGAACGAATACCAGGACAGCCTCGGCCGCTGGGACAGCCTGCAGGGCACGATCAGCTACCTTTACCAGGGGCGCCGAAAAGCCGAACTCTGGGTCGGCACCCTCGAAAACGGCCTGTTCCTGATCGATAAGGAAGCCGGCAGCCGGACGCATTTCTCCACCCAAACGGGAAGCGCACCCCGGCTCAGGGACGACAATGTGAACGCCATCTACGAAGACCCCCTCGGCCGCCTGTGGATCGGCACCGGCGGCGGCCTCCACTGCTACGACCGCGCCCGCCATACCCTGCAGGTGTACAACACCGAAGACGGGCTGCCCAACAATTTCGTCAACGGCATCCTGCCGGAAGGCGATTCCTGCCTGTGGATCAGCACCAACGACGGCCTTTGTCGCTTCAGCATCCGCCTCGAAAACTGCCTCAACTTTTTCCAAAAAGACGGCATCTCCTCCAATGAGTTCAACCGCATTTCTTTCTACAAGGCCCGGAACGGACGCATGTATTTCGGCGGCCTCGACGGCGTCAACGCTTTCTATCCCAGCCCGCGCTTCCTGGAAGAAAAAGAAGAACAGATGGACGCGCCCCTCCTGCTCACCAATTTCACCAAACTCGACGGCGCCATCGACAGCCTGTATTCATACAGCTCCGGACTCCACAACGGGCAGCACTTTCACCTCTCTCACCAGGATAAAATATTCAGCTTCACCTTCGCCCTCGCCGATTACCGGCAGCCGATGGAAAACCGGTACAGCTATCGCCTCGACGGGTACGAAAAAGAATGGTCCCCCGCCTCTACGGTCAATATGGCGCGCTACAACAATATACCGGCCGGACAGTATACGTTCCGGGTGCGGGCCCGTTCCGGCAAGAACCTCTGGAACGCCCAGGAACTCGCCATCCCGGTATCCATCGAAGAAGCGTACTACCGCACCTGGTGGTTCTGGAGCCTTTGCTTGCTGATGATCGGCGGGCTGGTTTACGGCTTCGTACGCTATCGCATCTACGCGCTGCGCAAGCGGGAAAAAGCGCTCGAACGGCTGGTCAGTGAAAGGACGCAGGAACTGGAACGGGAAAAACGCAAATCGGAAGAGCTACTGCTCAATATTCTACCCGCGGAGACGGCCGAAGAACTGAAAACCCACGGCTCCGCCCGCGCCAAGCGCCACGAGGTCGTTACGGTAATGTTCTCTGACTTTCAGGGGTTCTCCAAAATTTCGGGCCGGCTGGAGCCGGAAGTACTCGTCGCCGAGATCGACTATTGCTTCCGCAACTTCGACCGGATCACCGACCGCCACCACCTGGAAAAAATAAAAACGATCGGGGACGCTTACATGTGCATGTGCATCGAGAACGAAAGCCAGCCATTGCCCGCCGCGGTGCGCATGATCAATGCCGCGCTGGAAATCCAGGAGTTCATGGAAACCACGGCCGACATGCGCCGCCGCGAAGGCCGCCCCTACTTCGAAACCCGGATCGGTATTCATACCGGACCGGTGGTGGCGGGCATCGTCGGGATCAAAAAGTTCGCCTACGACATCTGGGGGGATACGGTAAACATCGCCTCGCGCATGGAAACCAACGGCGAGATCGGCAAGGTGAATATTTCCGAAACGACCTTCCGGCGCGTGCAGGAAAGTTTTATCTGCCGCTATCACGGCGACTTCTCGGAAGAGGAAGGGGTGTCGGTCGGCATGTATTTCGTGGAGGGAACGCAGGCCTTGGAGCGGAAAGAGGGAGGGGTTTTGTAGAACGGATGAATGTAGGACCGAACTCTGGTCTCGTGCGATACTGACCATTATTAACCCGGCTCAAAGAAGCCTACGCTGGCGCCCACCCAGTCGCGGTCTTTGTTGTAGCGCGTGCCGATCATCTGCCCTTTGCTGAGGCGCGCCAGGTTGTTGACCATGACGGGGCGCGGTTCGTCCGGTTCCCAAAGCATCAACATCCGCAATTCGCACTTAGCCGGTTCGTTGGGTGTCTCGACCACCGGCGCATAAGTCACTTTGCGCTGCAGGATATAATTTTCGGGATCTTCGATGCTTTCGAGATCGTAATGGCTGAGATTGATGATCACCCCGGTGCCCGCGAATGAATAGAGCGGCTTGAGCACCCAGTTGTGCAAATCGTCGGGATAGGTATCCAGGTCTTTCAGGAAATAAGACTCGGGCACATACCGGCTTTTCAGCAGGGGCAGGGTGTGTTTGCTGATCCGGAAAAACCAATGCGGATGGCCTGCCCACTGGACGTCGTGTTCCTGCGAAAAATAAAACGACCGCTTGAGGTCGGTGCGGTGCATGAGTTCGTCAAAAATGACCCGGTTGAAGATGCGCTCCACGCCGATCTTGCGGCCGTTTTTTTCATAGTAAACCTCCCTGCCTTCCACGATCAGGTCGCTGACACAGCAGGGTTCGATGCCGAGGACGGCTTTGCAGACGATAAAATCGATGGCCGTCGCCTGCTTGTCGGGCTCAATTTCAAGGAGGACTACGTTTTCGGGACGGGCGTCGCCGAGGATGACCTTCTTAAGTTTTTCGTAGTAGGTTTCCGGAGTTAGGTTGTTGAATAGCGGACTGAGATCCGTTGGAATGTCGAAATGCCGGCGGTAGCCGCGGGCGATCATTTCCTGGAAAAAATACAAAGAAGGGAAGCCCTGAACTTCGATCAGCTGAGGCGTAAGCTCGCCGTTTTCGTCTTTGCAGATGCCGAAGTCCATCTGCAGGAAAGCCGTATGAGGCGTTTCGTTGGGAACCACCTGCCCGTGGAGTACAGCGTCGCGGGAGAGCTCCCGGAAATCGGACCGAACGATTACGTCGGTGATTTCCTCGCAGGCGGTCAGCAGTTTTTTCTTGAGCGCCCTATCCACGAAGACCGGCGTTTCGGCAATCCGAAATGTAGGCCGGAAATTGTGCTGTGCCGCTACCCAATCCAGAAAAGCCTGGTAGCGTTGTTCGGTGAAAGCGGCATTATAGGCGCGGCGAAGATCCTGGATCATGGTGCGTCAGTTTATGCCAGGCGCCGGTACGGGGAAGGGGTCGCCATTCCGAACCGCAGCGGCCGGCCCGTTTGAAAAAAGTTTGGAAGGCAGGTTGTGGATTGGATTTATCTGGTCAGCGAATCGTAAAAATACATACATTCGGCGACAAAAAAATCCGGTAAGGCGAAAAGCATACTTTCTTTAAAAGTAAATGCCCGGAGCTTGCTTCTATTGCAACACCGCCTCGCGGCGCAGCGCGCGAATGGCGCGGTTGAGAAAATGGGGCAGCACCACCTCGTAGGTCAGCCCGATCTTGTCGGGGTCGTTGAGGTGTTTGATCATGGTCAGGTACTTTTCTTCGGAATGTTTTTCGACGATCGCGCGGCGGCGGTCCGGATCCAAAAAGTGCTGGAGCATGCCGTCGGGGTCGGCTTCGGGATGGAACTGGGTGCCTATCATTTCGGGCGAAAAGCGAATGGCCATGATCGCCCGTTCGAGCGGAACGTGCGGTCGGATTTTTTCGAGAGCCAGGATCTCGGCGCCCATCTCGTCAAAACGGTCGAGGTCGGGTTGTACGCATTGCCAATCGCGGAAATCGGCAATATAAAACGGATTGGGCAGGCCATCGAAGATCACTTCTCCGGCGCCGGCATCGGTCATATGGCAGGGGAAGATGCCGAAGGACTGCGACTTGCGCCGGATCACCGACGCCAGCCGGAAGTAGCTGACCGCCATCTGGAAGCTGTGGCAAATAAAAAAGACGTGTTTTTTGGGCCCGCTGTTCTCGAGATTCCAGTTCCAGGTATCGGCGAGCCAGGCGAAATAGTACTCGTCCCACACCCCGTCTCCGTCGTGAGGGCTGCCGGGACCGCCGGTGGAGATGTAAACATCGTAACTCAGATCGGGCAGTTCGGCTTTACCGCGTACGTCGAACACCCGGTAGGTGATGAGCGCGCTGAATTGCTCCACGATCTCCCGAATACAACGCATTCCCTGATTGGGTGTTCCGTCGTACAGATCCAGTATGGCCAGCCGTATTTTTTGCATGTTTAAGTTTGCTTTTCTATTCCCGCGGGCGCGCATCCCGATCCGCTCCGGAGACGGAAGCCGTTCATTTACCGAGGGATGTATAATTGGATAACGCGCTAATCGCGGTGAGAGCTTGTTTGGAGGTAGTCATTTTGGCTGCAAAACCCAGCTTTTGGAACCTCCCTGTGGCATTTTTCCGACCCGTAGCGCTGCTATGAGCCGGAAAAATCCCTTCGGGAGAACCCAAAATCTGAGTTTTTCGCTTCAAAAGCACTACCTCCAAACAAGCTCTGAAAGGTTGTCGCTCTTGCCGAATGTACTTCTGACACTATTGGAACGAAGTAGCGCAAAGGTACGACTTCCGGCCTAATTTTTTCCGAAAATGGCCGGGAAGCATTACCTCTGCCGGTTTCAATTTTGAAAATCAAAGCGTAACTACTTAGGTCCCTCCGATTGAGAGGCGAAAATGCCTGGTTTTGCCCCGGCCCTAAATGGGAGCCCAGGCATTTTCGCCCTTTGCGCCCATTTAGGGTCGGGGCAAACAAAGGGCGAAAATACCTTTAAAAGGAGGGACCTAAATAGTTACATCAAAGCTTTGTATTTTCGGTTTTTGACGCCCCGGTGGCCTCCTTCATATAAGTCCCCCAGGTGAGGTTGTCTTCCCCTTCCACTTGTGCGAGCGCTCGTTCGATGGCGTATTCGGCGGAGGTATCCACGACCCATTCGAAGTTTTCGGGCCCTACGGAGTGGATATCGGCATCCGGCGCCGGGTTGCCGAAGTCGATCGCGTAGGGAACGCCGTCGCGCAGGGCCAGCTCTACGGTGTTGAAGTCGTACCCCAAACCGTGATTGAGGCGCAGAACGTAGTCTTCCATTGTCTGGTGCAATTCATCCGACACTTCGAACCTGGCGGAGTAGCGCAGATGGTGGGGGTTGCGCGGTTCGTAATCCATGATGCGCACGTACTTGCCGCCGATGCAATAGCAGCGGAAGTAGGCTTCGAATTCGATGGCCTCCTGCAGCATCATCACCAGCGTTCCGGTCTCGTTGTAGCGGTGGAAAAACTCTTCGCGATTGCTCAGTTTGTAGACGTGCTTCCAGCCACCGCCGGCAAAGGGTTTCATGAAGGCCGGGAACCCGACATAGTCAAAGATGGCCTCCCAGTCCAGTGGAAAGGCCAGGTTGGAAAAAGAATCCGACGTCGTATCCACCGGGTGCGCCTGGGAAGGCAGCAGCACGGTGCGCGGCACGGGAACGCCCACGCGCAGGGCCAGCACGTTATTGAAAAACTTGTCGTCGGCGCTCCACCAGAAAGGGTTGTTGATGACCGCCGTGCCCGTGCTGGCGGCGTTTTTCAGGAATGCGCGGTAGAAGGGCACATCCTGGGAAATGCGATCGATAATAACGGCGTAACCACAGGTTTTTCCCTGCATCACCTTATCGATGGATACGAACTCCGCCTGCACGCCTTCTACGCCCTTGGCGTTGACCCGGTCGACAAAAGCCTGCGGATAGGTGCGTTCCTGACCAAAGAGGATTCCAATCTTTTTCATGAGGATAGTATTGAGCTTTCCATCCGGAGATGGATAAAAATTCAAATTAAGCTGAGGTAGTGGGGGAACATTTCCTGCCATAGAGGCCAGTCGTGCTCTTTCCATCCCCGCATATCCAGCCAGTGGGGCACCCATTTTTCGCGGAGCAGGTGGGCGAGGCGCTCGTTGGCCGGCCGGCAGATGTCCCATTCCGAGGTGCCGAGTACGATGTTCATTTTCCACAAATCGGGATGGTGCAGGCCCGGCAGGTAATCGACGGGATTGTTGAAAAAAACGCTGTCGTCATAGTAGCCGTCCATGAACGATTTGATATCAAAAGCGCCGCTCATGGAAAACACGTGGCTGACCAATTCCGGATGGCGAAAAGCGAAATTGGCGGCGTGGTATCCGCCGAAGCTGGCCCCCGCCATAGCGACCTTGCCGCTGGGTGTTTGCCAGCGCACGCGATGCACGATCTCCTCCAGGATCATCCGGTCGTACCACTCGTGGTTGCGCACGCGCTGTGCGGGATGGATGTGCTTATTGTACCAGCTGTGCTCGTCGATGCTGTCGGGGCAAAAGATCTGGATGAATCCCCGTTCCAGGAACCAGTGGCCGGTCTGGATCAGCCCGAAATCTTTATTTTGGTAAAAACGCCCCATCGAGGTGGGGAACAAAATGACCGGATATCCGCGATGCCCGAAGACGAGCATTTCGATATCTTTGCTGAGGTTGGGCGAATACCACTTGAAATATTCTTCTTTCACGACCAGCTGGTTTTTCGACGAAAAAGAACCTGCGCTCCCTTATCGCAGAACGCAGAATGGTGTAAGACTCACAATAAGGGCGAAGATACCAATTTTCCGGCGCCATTTGCCCGGTGTTGAGGCAATCGACTTAGAGCTTGTTTGGAGGTAGTGCTTTTGAAGCGAAAAACTCAGATTTTGGGT
>CAYQQU010000010.1:0-122234 GCA_964419545.1 uncultured Saprospiraceae bacterium
TGTTTGAGAACCAATCAATTTGGGCATTTTTGTATTTAAATAGGGAATTGCTGCTATATCGTGCAGTTTTCGGGTAACTATTACCGCCTTACCGAGTGTGATCCAGTAGAATAGGGATTGAAACTTTCAATACCATCCTTATCTAAATATTACTTTTTGTCTTACCGAGTGTGATCCAGTAGAATAGGGATTGAAACCCGGCCCGGCAACGGCTGAAAAAATAGACCAGATGCTCTTACCGAGTGTGATCCAGTAGAATAGGGATTGAAACCCGTATCTTTAAACAAGCGCCTTAATCCCTTTTCGCTTCTTACCGAGTGTGATCCAGTAGAATAGGGATTGAAACGCGATTAACTAACCATCCCTTAACCTGTCGCCCCGGCCTTACCGAGTGTGATCCAGTAGAATAGGGATTGAAACAGGTTATTCTGCCCTCCCACGTCGAATTCACGTTGGTCTTACCGAGTGTGATCCAGTAGAATAGGGATTGAAACTTAATGAAGCCTTTGAAATACCCTGTCGGCAAGTTGACTTACCGAGTGTGATCCAGTAGAATAGGGATTGAAACCGTTTTTCCCGTCTCTGTGCCAAGTCCGGGGCTTTAACTTACCGAGTGTGATCCAGTAGAATAGGGATTGAAACTTGGAAAGTTACGTTAAGCAGACCGGCGCGGGCGGCGCTTACCGAGTGTGATCCAGTAGAATAGGGATTGAAACCAGCAGTCAAACCATTTCATCCTCCGGCGGCGGCGGCTTACCGAGTGTGATCCAGTAGAATAGGGATTGAAACTAGATGCCTATGTCGTAAAATTGATCACCCGAATAAACTTACCGAGTGTGATCCAGTAGAATAGGGATTGAAACAAACAGAGTAGCCGAAACGCCCAGCCCGGGCGTCCGCCTTACCGAGTGTGATCCAGTAGAATAGGGATTGAAACAGCGGACGGTTCCTTGTTGGCCACGACCTCAACGATCTTACCGAGTGTGATCCAGTAGAATAGGGATTGAAACAGTGACGAGATGATCTCGGACCTAGAAGGTTACGAGGCTTACCGAGTGTGATCCAATAGAATAGGGATTGAAACCTAAAGAGCTAATCGACCGCGCCCAGCGTGGTCAAATCTTACCGAGTGTGATCCAGTAGAATAGGGATTGAAACCCGCGAAAGTGGTAGCTATGAAAGTTTTTTGCCAACTCTTACCGAGTGTGATCCAGTAGAATAGGGATTGAAACCCATAGTTAAGGTTGTTGTTGTTGTTGTTGTTGTAACTTACCGAGTGTGATCCAGTAGAATAGGGATTGAAACAACTATTTTGGGTAGATGCGTTCATAGTTGACAATGGCTTACCGAGTGTGATCCAGTAGAATAGGGATTGAAACACCTGGTTTATCAGCGGTCATCCCAACCCAATGAAATTCTTACCGAGTGTGATCCAGTAGAATAGGGATTGAAACATTAAAGCTTACCAAGCCAGACTCAAAGAGCAGCAAAACTTACCGAGTGTGATCCAGTAGAATAGGGATTGAAACGTAAAATACAAACCTCCATCTCCTATAGCTACGTTTTCTTACCGAGTGTGATCCAGTAGAATAGGGATTGAAACAATCTATATAAGTGTCGATGGGTTGTTGGAACGGACATCTTACCGAGTGTGATCCAGTAGAATAGGGATTGAAACTGAATACAAGCGGCATCACCATCGGGTTATGTGTAAACCACCCATGAATAACCCGGATTAAACGTTTGGTGCTCCCGAAGGTCATCGCAGATATCGTCTTTCATGCGCTTTCTATAGTATGTCGGGTTAGCTGCGGATCGAAACTCTCGATGATGCGGTCGCGCAGGAACTGGGCGACTTTGGCTTGTATTTCGGAGCGGAACAGCGAGATCTGGGTAGGAGAGAGGGTCGGCAGGCCTTCGGAGACAATGGTGCAGTCTTCCGGTACCAGGCTCTGCGGAAGAGCGGCCAGGCCCAGGCCCGCCCGAATGGCGAAGATCTTGCTGTTGTAGCTCTCGCTGACGTAGGTGAGGTCGGCCGCCAGCTGGGCCGAAGCCAGCCGGTGCAGCACCTGGCGGCGGTATACGCACGGCTCCGGCGAGACGATGATCGGTATGCGGTCCGACCGGCGCCAGGCGGCGCATTCTTCGGCGTCGCGCCCCACCCATACCAGGGGGTCGTACCACGTCTTGACGATGCGGTCGGGGTAGGCGACGTTGAGCTGTTCGTGTTTCAGGATGACCAGTTCGTATTCGTTGGCCTGGTAGCTCTGGTAGAGCCGTTCCGTCAGGTCGCACTCCACGGCCAGCTGGATGCGCGGGTACTGCCGGCGGAAGCTCGCCAGGATGGGCAGCAGGTAGTGCGTTGCCAGGTCTTCGGGTATGCCCAGCCGCACCCGGCCGGTGATTTCTTCGCTGAACAGCTCTTCGCGAAGCTTCTGCTCGGTGCGCAGCAGCTGCCAACCGTAATGGTAAACCAACTTGCCGGCCTCCGTCATATTCAGCTGCCGGCCCTGCTTGTTGAGCAGCGGCTGCCCCACCATCTGCTCCAGCTTCTTGATCTGCTGGCTGACGGCCGACTGGGTGCGGTGCAGTTCGTTGGCCGCCAGGCTGAATCCTTGTTGGTCCACAACCGTGATAAAGGTTCTGACCAGCGGTAAATCCAGATATAATGTGTTCGGGTCCATAATTTTTTTTTTGAGTGGCCGCCCTCCTATGCGAACGCAAGCCTGGCAACCAGCATGGCGAAGCGCCCGTGAATAATCCGGGTTAAACAAAGGTATTAGAAATTCTGATACCTGCAATCAAAATTTTTAATTTTTTTAATACGGATAAGGCCCCTACCTTGCGCTCCAATTGGACCAAACCGAAATCATTATGTTGCTTTTTCTTCAGTTCGGACTATTGACAGCGGCGCTGCTGGTGCTGTTCACGGCCTACCGGCCGGCGGAGCGCGCGGCGACCGTTCTCACCGGTCTGGCCTTTTTGCTCGGTCTGGCGGGCCTTCTCCCGGCTCCTTCGCCGGAGGTGGTTTTCGGCCTGCACCTGACCGCCGGCTCGTTTTTGCTGAGCAGTGTCGTTTGTTTCATCAGCCTGGTCATTCAGGCTTATTCACTGCGTCACTTCGACGGGTACCGCCGGCAGCGGCTGACGGCCCGTTACTTTCTGGGCTTGACCCTTTCTCTTCTGCTATTTGTGGTGGCCGACCACCTGTTGTTGCTGATCGGTGCGCTGGGCATGAGTAATTTCCTGCTGGCCCGCTTAATCAGCCCGGCAGGCGCCTGGGGTGCGGCGCGCCGTTCGGGACGCCTGGCTCGGCGTCAGCTTCTGACGGCGGCGGCTCTATTGTTGCCGGTGGCGCTCCTCATTTACGTTACCCAGGGGCATCTTTCGCTGGCCCAACTGGCGGGGGCCCCCTTATCCGGCCTCTGGCTGTTGCTGGCCGGGCTGCTGTTGATCCTGGCTGCCCTGGCCCAGTCGGCCATCTGGCCTTTCCACGGCTGGCTGCTCGCTTCGGCCAACGCCCCGACACCGGTATCTGCTTTTATGCACGCCGGCCTGGTGAACGGCGGTGCGCTCATCCTCTACAAGTTTTTTCCGCTGCTGGCGCAGCTGAGCTGGGCCGGGCTGACCCTTACGTTGCTGGGGGCGCTGACGGCAGTGCTGGGCACTACCTGGATGCTGGTGCAGAGTGATGTGAAGCGCACCTTGACGTGTTCTACCATGGGGCAGATGGGCTTCATGATCATGCAGTGCGGGCTGGGGTTATTCCCGGCGGCGATCGCGCATATGATCTGGCACGGCTTTTTCAAAGCCTCTCTCTTCCTCAGCGCCGGCTCCTCGGTCAAGGCCGCCCGCAACCGGAGTCTGCGGCTGGAAGGACCGTCAGCTGTACCTGTCTTCCTGTTCGGCTTGACGATAGGCGCCGCCGGCGCCTGGTTGTTCGGCCTGCTGACGGCGGAGTTCGCCGGCCTGGGCACCACCTACCTCCTGCTCGTCGTCTTTTGCGGGATCACCTGTGCGCACGCAGTGATGACCATCCTGCAGACCCGCCCCGGTCTGGCGCGCGCCCTGACGGCGGCGAGCTTCGGCCTGCTGGGCGTTCTGGTGTACGGCTTCGCCGTGCGGATCGTAGAACAACAACTGGCGCCGCTGCCGGCGCTGCCCCTCAGCGCGTGGCGCGTGGCGCTTATGGCCTTTTTTGTCGTCGCCTGGCTGTTGATGATCTTCCGGGCCTACCTGCCGGCTTTTCCGGGCGTGGCGACGCTCTATGTACGCGCCTTGCGCGCCGCCCGTCCCGCTTCCTTTACGTGGAGCCTCCGTCGCGGGGATTACCGCATTTGATCAGTCCGGGCGATAACTCCGGGCGCAACTTCAAGTTGCACCCGGAGTTACCGCAGACAAGCCAACTCTTAACCGATCCAAAATCATGACAACATGACGATCCAAGATACGATCACCACCAAAACAACGCGTCGCGAGCGCCTGGCGGCCCTTTACCAGCTGATTGCGCCAACCTGGCCGCTGGCCGGCGCCGTGGCCTGCAATCCGTTGCAAGGCCTGGAACCCCTGCCTTTCGCCGAGGCGGTGCGCGAAGGACAGCGCCTGTTCGACGCCTCCTGTCTGCCGGGGCTGTGGCAATTGCGGCAAGCCCGGCTGGCGGCGCCTGACGTACAGGAAGCGCTGGACCGCGCCCTGGCGGCCGCGCCTTCGCTGCCGGCACTCGGCGGCGTCGACCTCGACAAGCGCCGCCTCGCGACGGCTATGCTGGAAACGATGGACGATGCCGGCGATCCGTCGGCCGACTCCCCGCTCCTGGAGCGCGCGCTGCCGCACCTGCCGGATAGGCGCTCCCTGCCGGCTCAGTCGGCAGCCGTCAACCAGGAATGCATCACCTGGCTGAGTGTTTTCCTCGACGAAGGACAGGCGGCCTGGGAGATGCCGTTTCGCGAACTCGGCTTCTTCGCTGCGTTGCGCCGGCTGTTGCTCCACGATCCCGCCTGGGCTGACCGCCGGGCTCTCCTGCAGGCGCTGCCGGCGGACAGCCTGGCCGCCATCGACTTTTTACTCGCGGAGTGCGCCGTATCGCCGCGAGCGGAAGCGGCGTTCCTGCGCGATCACCTCCTGGCGCTGCCCGGCTGGGCGTCCTTCATCCGGTGGCGCAGCGAACAAAGCGACTACTCGCCGCAACAAGCTCATCCGATTAACCTGACGGACTACCTGGCGGTGCGCCTCCTCTTCGCCTGCCTGTTCGCTGACCGGGCTCAGCCCGCTTACACGGCTTCCCGTGAGCTGAAGCGGCTCAACGCCTGGGCGGAAAGCTACCTGGCGCCTCCAGCCGACTGCGACGGCGCTTCCTGGGCAGCCGTGCTCCGCCCCCTGCAGGAGGTCTACTTCACCCTGCGCCTGGTTCTACTGCAACGCTGGGAGGCGCAGTTCCGCCGGCAGCTGACCGATCAACTGGGCCGCGCTGCCGCGGGCAGCGCGGCGCCTGCACGCCGCTATGAAGCCCAACTTGCTTTCTGCATCGACGTGCGCTCGGAGCCTTTCCGGCGGCAGGTGGAAGCCGTCGGCGAATACGAGACCTTCGGCTTCGCCGGTTTCTTCGGCCTGCCCATCGCTTACGAGACCATCCTGGGCAAGCGCGTAAAGTCGCTGCCCGTCCTGTTGCAACCGGCCCATGAATTGCGCGAACGGGCCGGCGCCGGTTGCGACCACCAGCTGGAGCGCTACCGCCGCGGGCGGCGTTTGCTCAACGAACTTAAGGCTGCCTATAAATCGCTGAAGTACAATCTGGCGACGCCTTTCGCGGCCGTGGAAGCCCTGGGCCTTCCGGCCGGCCTGATCACCGTGGGCCGCAGCCTGATCCCCCGTGCGCTGATCCGCCTGCGGCGGCAGGGCCTCCGGTTGTTCTATCCGTCGATCGATCTGGCGCCGGATATCGATCTGCAGGGTGACTGGGGCATTCCCCTTGACAACCAGGTCGGATATGCCGGCAACGCCCTACGCATGATGGGCCTGACGCAGAACTTCGCGCCCCTGATCGTCCTCTGCGGCCACGGCAGCCAGACGGAAAACAACCCCTACGCCGCTGCGCTTGATTGCGGCGCCTGCGGCGGCAGCCACGGCGGCCCCAACGCCGCGGCGATGGCTCGTATTCTCAACCAGCCGGCCGTGCGCGAACGCTTGCGCGAACAGGGGATCGACATCCCCGAAGATACTTTGTTTGTCGGCGGCGAGCACAATACCACCACCGACGAGGTGCGCCTGCTCGACCTCGGCAGCCCGCCTCCCGAAAAACAACAACAGATCGCCGCGCTGCAAGCTGCTCTGAAAAAAGCCCAGCACCGAAACCTCGCTCTGCGGGCCTCGCTGCTGGGAGAGAAAAAGGGCGCCGGCTTGCTGCGGCGCAGTACCGACTGGTCGGAGGTGCGCCCGGAATGGGGCCTGGCGGGCAACGCCGGCTTCGTAGCGGCGCCCCGCCGCCTCACCGAAGACCTCGATCTGCGCGGACGTTGTTTCCTGCATTCCTACGACTGGCGGCAGGACCCCGACAGCACTTCGCTGGAGACTATCCTCACTGCGCCCCTGGTGGTGGCGCAATGGATCAACAGCCAGTACTTTTTCTCTACGGTTGATAATGTCGCTTTCGGCAGCGGCAGTAAAATTACGCATAACGTGGTGGGCAAAGTCGGCATCATGCAAGGCAACGGCAGCGACCTCATGCACGGCCTGCCGCTCCAATCTGTCATGAAAAACGACCGCGAACTGTACCACCAGCCGCTCCGCCTGACGGCGATGGTGGCTGCACCCCGCGACCGGGTACAGCGCCTTGTCGAAAAACATGCTATCCTGCAGCAGATGTTCTTCAACGAATGGGTATCCCTGATAGTCATGGACCCGGAGCAGGACCGCCTGTTTCAACTGCTGCCTGACGGCGAATGGGAGGAAGTGGAGCGTCGTTAATACCCGCGCAAACAATCCTGAATAATCCCGAACACCTCCGTCGCTGCGATCGTCTCTTTTTCCGGCAGCGCCGCCTGCCCGCTGATCAGCAGCGGTCGCTGGGCCCGCTGCTCGGTGAGCCGGCCGTGTGAGCCGTTGATCAGGGTGGCGTCGAGTGGGATGACGTTCATGGTCATGCGGAAGCCCAGCTTTTTGCGCAACAGCTTCCAGGCGACGGTGGGATAGAGGAGGCGGATCTCCGGATCGGTAAACATCTCTACCGGGTCGAAGCCGGGCTTGCGGTGGATGTCGACGGTGCGGGCGTAGTCCGGCGCCCTGGCGTCGTCTTCCCAGAAGTAGTAGGTGAACCAGGCATCCCGGTCGGCGACCGCTACCAGCTCACCGGCGCGGGGGTGGTCGAGATGGTGCTCTCGCTTGCCGGCCTCGTCGAGCACCAGGTCTACGCCCTCCGTATTATCCAGCAGGGCTTTGACTTCCGGCAGCAACGCCCGGTCGTTGACGTAGATATGGGCGACCTGGTGGTCGGCGACGGCAAAAACGCGGCTGGCGCCGGCGTCGAGCAACTCCCAGGTCTGTTCGCGGCGGATACCCAGCCAGCCTTTTTTCCGGAACAGCCGGTTGAGGTGCACCGGCCGGTGGGCGTCGGTGATGCCGTATTCCGATAATACGATCACCTCCGCACCCTTGCTTTCGTAATGGCGGATCAGGTCGGCGCAGACGGCGTCGATCTCCCGCAGGTCTTTGGCCACGCTGTCATGCCCCGGCCCGTGTCGCTGCGGGTTGTAGTCGAGATGCGGCAGGTAAATGAGCGTCAGGGTGGGGTCGTATTCGCGGTCGACTTCCAGGGCGGCGTCGGCAATCCAGCGGCTGGAGACGATGCCGGTATTCGGACCCCAGAAGTTGAATAACGGGAACTGCCCCAATTTTGCCTGCAGCCGGTCGCGCAGCCCGGCCGGATGGCTGTATACGTCGGGGATCTTGCGCCCGTCCGCCAGGTAATTGGGCCGCGGCGTCACCGAGTAGTCGACCGTGGAATACATGTTGTACCACCAGAACATATTCGCACAAGTAAAATCGGGGGCCTCCTGACGCATGACTTCCCAGATCTTGGGCGCCTGCACCAGCTTGTTGGATTGCCGCCAGAATTTCACCTCACATTCGGTGCGAAAATACCAGCCGTTGCCCACGATGCCGTGTTCGCTCGGCCACTTCCCAGTGAGGTAGGTCGCCTGCGCACTACAGGTCACCGCCGGCAATACCGGCTCGATCGACAACATCCGTTTTCCCGCCGACCACTCCCGGAGGAATGGCGTGTTCTCCCCGATAAACCCCGGCGTAAGCCCTACCACGTCGATAACCACTGTTTTTTTCATTGCCATTATTTTGACCTGGTTTATTTATTCCCCACACCCACACCCACACTCACACCCACACCCACACTCACACCCACACCCACACTCACACCCATTTACAAACCCACTCCACCTCCCGCCGTATCGACTCCGTCAGATCTACCTGCAACCCTTCCGGTAATACCTCCCAGGTATAGGTTTCCACTTCCAGATGCCCGGTAAAAGGTTCTGCTTTGAGCAGTTCCAGCACCTTGACGATCTCTTTTTGGGTGGAAGCAAGCAAGCCGTATTCCTCCACGAAGATAGGCACGTGAAAATGGGTGCGCCACTCCCGGAAGTCGGACCGGTCGAGGGCGTCGAGGGCCGGCGGCAGGTCGGGAAAAGCCTCCAGGCGCCCGTCGGCGGTGCGCGCCACCACCTGGTGCAGGTAGGTCGATTCGTTGAAGGGCGCCAGGGCGCGGCGTATCGGCTCCCGGTCGGCGACCTTTTCGGGCAGCCGTACTTTCAGGGCGGCGCTGATCTGCACCTTACCGATGGCGATGCCGGCCGACCGGAAAGCACCGATCGCTTCCGCGGGTGCTTCGTAGCCGACGGCAAAGTGACACACGTCGTAACAGAGGTTGACGTGGCGGCGGATAACGTCTTCGATCGCTCCGTCCGGCATTTTATCTTTGAAATATTCGCGCCCCCGCACCAGCAGCCGGTCGTTGAAAAAGGCGATGAATTCGGCGCTGTTCTCCAGGAGCCCGTCCGGTTCGGGCTCGATATCGAGGTGCAGCAGCCGGCCCTTTTCCTGGTGGAGGCGCCACAGGTGTTCCACTACCCGCAACACGTTTTCCGTAGCCTGGTCAAAGGCGTCGTCCCGCGCCGTCGCGCTCTTCAGCCACGGCTTGTAGGAGAGCGGTGAAGTGGAGATGCCGCCGGTCACGCCTTCGGGCAGCAGTGCAGAGAGGATATCGAAAAGTCGAAGGGTATAGGCTGGTCGTTCGGGGCGGCGCCAGTCGGGAGCGTGTACCTGGTCTTTGACGACTTGCCGGTGAAAGCCGCCGTACGGGAAGCCGTTCATGGTGAAAACGTAGCAGTCGTTGTCCGACAGCCATTCCCGGAAAGCGGCCAGGGCCGCCGGTCGGCTCAGGCCGGCGCCGGCTTCGTTCGAGAGGCGGAGGCCGATGCCGAAGGGGCGGTCGGGCGCCAGGGCGTCCTTCAGCGGCGGAACGTACTGATGGAGGCTCTGCTCGACATCCGGCCAGGATTCGGCGGGGTGGATATTGGTGCAATAGGTCAGGTGTAGTTTCGGTTGGATCTGCATGCGCTTGTTTTTGGGGTTGGCGTCAAACCAAAGACCCGGCCGGGCGGGCGGCTTGCCGTTGTTTGAGCAGGCCGACGGCGCGGCGCACCAGGTCGAGGTTCATCTCGTGCACTTCGCGGCCTTGTCCGATCTCTTCCAGCAGCATGATGGTGAGGCGTCCGCCGAGGTGTTCGCGAAACTCGTTGAGCCCGGCCGCCAGCTGCCATTCGCCCTGGCGTTCGGTTTCCAGTGCGGGAACGTAGAGGTCGAAACCGAGCTGCCGGATCAGTTCGATCACTCGCTCGCAGGTGGCGGCGTCGATCAGCCCGATCAGATGCGAATAGGTGACGTCCAGCGCCAGGCCGATGGCCACTGCTTCGCCGTGGCGCAGCTGGTAGTCGGTCAGATGCTCCAGCTTGTGGGCAGCCCAGTGGCCGAAGTCGAGGGGGCGGGAAGAACCCAGCTCGAAAGGGTCGCCGCCGGCGATGTGTTCCAGATGGAGGCGGGCGCATTCGTAAACCACCGTCTCCATAGCCTGCGGGTCGCGTTCGGCGAGGGCCTGGGCGTGCTGTTCGATAAAAGCAAAAAAGGCGGCGTCTTTCAGGAGGCTGACTTTGATGGCTTCGGAAACGCCTCCGATCCAGTCGCGGTGGTCGAGCGTAGCCAGAAAATCCAGGTCGTTGATCACGGCGGCGGGCGGAGCGAAGGTGCCGATGAAGTTCTTTTTGCCGAAAGCATTGATGGCGTTCTTGACGCCGACGCCCGAATCGTTCTGCGCCAGCACAGTGGTCGGCAGGCGGAGGTGCCGTACTCCGCGGTGGGCGATGGCGGCTGCGAAGCCGGCCATATCGAGCACGGCGCCGCCGCCCAGCGCAACGAGGTAAGAATGGCGGTCGATGCCGTGCGTATCGATCGCCGCTACGAGAGCGTCGGCCCAGCGGCGGGTGTTTTTTACGGGTTCGCCGCCCGGTACTACGATGGGCTCCCCGCACAGGCGCCCGGCTTCGGCATGAGCGGCGAAATATTGGCGGATGTCGGACATCAGCTGCGGGTAGTGGGGCGGCAGACCGCCGTCGACGACAAACAATAACTTGGGCGGCGCCCCGCCGGAAAGGCGCCGCAGCTGGTCGGCGAGTATCGGATTGCCGGCCTGAAAGATGCCGCGGCTGAACAACACCTCGTATTGGAAAGGCACCTGGAATGTTTGTCTCAGTTTTTTCATCGCGTTTGTTTTATTCGAATCCCCGGCAGGTCAGGTTACCGCAAAAGAGCGGGCCAGCCAGCGCGAGAGCGGCAACAGCAATAATATCGTGAGGCCGTACAGCCAGCCGGCGAAGCCTACGGCCAGCGTGGCGTCCAGTACGATCAGGGCCAGGACGCCGGCCTTGACCGCCTTGCCGATGGCTGCGGGCTCTTTCGAGCGGATGGCCCGGCCCAGCGGCGGAAAGACGATGATGATGAACAATATCAGAAAGGGGATGCTCCGCTGCATGCTATCCGCCGCCATCAGGTTCACCCAGGCTGCCAGCATAACCACCAGCAGGTAAAGGCCGAAGCCCAGCCACAAGCCGCGCTGGTTGCCGCCGTGCACTTCCCCGCGGCTCACTGTCGTGACGGCGCCGATGTATAGCACCGGGATCAGAGCGAGCCAGGGCGCGAAGGCGTTCAAAGGGAAAACGCTCATGCCCAGCAGCACGTTGAGCCCCCGGCAGGCGCCCATATTCAGCGGCCCCCAGAAGGCGTAGTGCTTGCCGTAAGCGTCGTAGACCACCGCGGCCAGTGCGGTGAGGCCGGCGAGGAACGCACTGCGCGGCGAGACGTTGGCGGCGGCAACTACCCCGCCGATCAGCAGGAAAATACCGAGCAGCGTACCCCCTTTTTCGCTGACCTTCCCACTGGGAATAGGGCGTTCCGGCCGTTCCACCCGGTCGAGCGCCGCATCGAAGACGTCGTTGAGGGTGACGCCGCCGCCGTACAGACCGACGGTTGCCAGCACCAGCCAGAATAGGTCTCCCAATTGGTCTATCTCCAGCCCGGATAAGCTGTAGTTCACCACCGCGCCCGCCGCCGCAAACCCCAGCAGAATATCGGCGATGGCGGTGAGGATGTTGGCCGGCCGGGTAAGGCGCACGTATGCCCAGAGATTGGTCATGGCTGAGAGGAGCTTTTCCGAATCAGGGAGAAAACGGACACGTAGTTAGCTGGACGGGTCAAGCGGGTTCGATCACCCGATCGCAGCAAGCCAAAGGCAAAGCACGGAGAACCCTTTTTCCATTCACCCCTGGTCCTTTCCCGAAAAGAAATGATCGTTGCCGAAGAATTAGCCATCCACTTAGTTGATGATGATATTTGAATCTTTTTCGATGCGGGGAGTCTGACCACGCAACACCGAATTGCCCAGGAAAGTTTGGCTTTGGTCGACACCGTCGCTGTTCAGCCAGTGACTTTCCTGCATTTTTCCGCTCTGGCCGTAGGCGTCCAGGGCGTTCTGATAGCAGACTTTGATGATGTCGGTTTCGGCGATGCCTTGTTCGCGCATGAGGGCGGCGGTTTTGGGCACAGCCAGGGGATCGCTGATGCCCCAGTCGGCCGAGCTGTCGACGATGATGCGTTCCGATCCGTATTGGCGCACCACTTCCACCATGCGCTGGTTGCCCATTTTGGTGAAGGGATAGATGGTGAAGGCCGCCCAGAATCCGCGGTCGAGCACTTCCCTGACCGTCTCTTCGTTATTGTGGTCGATGACTACGGCGCCGGGAGGGAGGCCGTGTTCTTCGCAGACGTCCATGCTGCGGGAGGTGCCGCGCTTTTTATCGCGATGGGGCGTGTGGATCTGCACCGGCAGGTCGACTTCTTTGGCCAGTTCGAGCTGCTGACGGAAATATTTGTCTTCGGCTTCCGTCTGGTCGTCGTAACCGATCTCGCCGACGCCGACGACGTTTTCTTTGCCGACGAAGAGCGGCAACAGGTCCATCACTTCTTCGGCCAGGGCTTCGTTATTGGCTTCTTTGGAATTGAGGCCGATGGTGCAGTAGTGTTTAATGCCGAATTGGCTGGCCCGGAACGCTTCCCAGCCGACCAGGCTGCTGAAGTAGTCGCGGAAGCTGCCTGCCGTGGTGCGGGGCTGTCCCAGCCAGAAAGAAGGTTCGATGATGGCCACGATGCCGGCCTCGCGCATCGCCTGGTAGTCGTCGGTAGTGCGCGAAGTCATGTGGATATGGGGATCGATGATCATTTTCAGTTGCTCTGCCATGTCGAGATATTTTTGTTGAAAAATTCGGGATCACTTCTGCGCCCACCATTCCCGGCCGAGGCTATCCCAGGTGAGGTCGCCCTGCTCGGTGGCGGCGGCCAGTGCGGGGTGTTCCTGCAACAGGGCGCGGGCTCCTTCGTGGGCGCTGTCGGCGCATACCAGGGCTGCGGCCTTGTGTTGTAATACGGAATCCGACTGAAATAGTTTTCGGATATCGGCCAGTAAGGTGTCGTTGAGGAAAGGACCGACGGGGCGCCAGAATTCCGGGGAGACGACCCGCCCGGCCGACCAGCGCTCGTGGGCGTAGTCGGAGATGATCGTCGCCAGCCGTTCGTTGGCCCGTTCGGAGAGGCCGTAGATGCGCCAGATGGGGCGATCCATGAAGGCGGCTTTGAGCACCAGCTGGTTCCAGGCCCCTTCGTCGAGCTGCGCGGCGGGGTAGGGGTTGTCCAGGGCAATGGCGTCGAAGACGGCGGTGATGTTGGTGCGCACGCCTTCGGCCGCCCGTTTGCGGAAGCGTTCGGGATGGGCGGCGAAAGCCAGAAATTGGTATAGGGCCACCTGTTCGCCCATATCGGCGGTGAGGAACAGCTTTTCGAAGCGCTCGACATAGGCTTCGGCGGGCTCGGTGGGCAGGTGCAGCAACAGCCAGGTCCGTGCGATCTGGTCGATCGTCCATTCCGGCCGGAAAAGCCAGGGGTGTGCGGCGGCTATCTCCGGATGATCGCCGGCCGCCGGCTGCACTTTGGCTTTGCCCAGGTAGCGAGGCGCAGCGCCGAAGGTGAGGTAAAAGGAACGGTCTTTCGGATCGGCCTGGTACTCGGCGGTTTTTTGTTCCAGCCACCGGCGGCCTTCGGAAGGGGCGTACGCCGTCAGCCACTGGTGGAAAAGTTGTTTCAGGGCTATCGCGTCCATAGGAATACTGGGATTGCGGTTGATTAAAAGCCGAAAATAGCAATTCGGGAAGAATCGAACCACCTGGCTGGGTAAAGATTGTGCAAAATGTGGTGCATCTTGTGCCGGGTTAACCTCAAAAAAAAATTATTTTTCTCGCACCATTTCAACTTCTGTCTATGTCCAACCTACCCGACGGCGTCTTCGTCGCCACCCTCACCCCGCTCAACGCCGACCTCAGCGTCGACCACGCGGCTTTATACGATCATTGCCGGTGGCTGCTGGCCGGCGGCGCCGACGGCGTGGCCCTGCTGGGTACTACGGGTGAAGCCAATTCCTTCAGCCTGGCCGAACGCCTGGAGGTGATCGAAAAACTGCTGAGCGCCGGCTTCCCCGGCGACCGCCTGATGGCAGGGACGGGCTGCTGCGCCCTGCCCGATACCGTCGACCTGACGCGGGCGGCCGTAAGCGGCGGCGCCGGCGGCGTGCTCCTGCTGCCGCCTTTTTACTATAAAGCCGTCAGCGACGACGGGCTGTTCCGGTATATGGAACAACTCATCACATCGATGGCGGACGACCGCCTGAAAATTTACCTTTACCATTTTCCCAAAATGACGGGCGTGCCTTTTTCCAACGCTCTGGTCAAACGCCTGGTGAAGGCTTTCCCCGAGGCCGTAGTCGGCATGAAAGATTCCAGCGGCGATCCGGCGCACATGCAGGCGGTCTGCCGGGAATTGCCGGGCTTCCGACTCTACGCCGGCGCCGAACGCTATCTGCTCGACGTGCTGGAAGCCGGCGGCGCCGGGTGTATTACCGCTACCACCAACGCTACCGCTCCGCTCGCCGCCGCCGTGTACCGGGCCTGGCGCGAAGGGCGCCCGGCAAGCGCGCTGCAGGAAAAGCTTACCGGCGCCCGGCTGGCTTTCGAAAGGGGTAGCTTCGTGCCCATCCTTAAACAGTTTTTCGCGCGGCGCACCGGTAATGACCAGTGGCTGTACTTGCGCCCCCCCAACGCCCTGCTGCCCGAAGAACGGATCAACGAGCTGTGGGATGCCCTGCCGGAGGAGGTGAAAAAAAAGTGAATTTTGTTTTTTGAAAAGGCTTGTGATTTCGGAGCTTCAACGAAAACTTTCCGCTTTTTAATGAACTGAAATATCATGAGCAGCAGGTGAACCGGAGAAGTTCATCCAAATCGTCAAAAAGCATTATGGACATAGGTTTATTGCCGTATTTTGCAGCTAATAAGGAAACCTTACCCGGATAATTCATGGGTTCTTCGTCATGACGGTTGCCATGCCGGCGTTCGCACAGGAGGACGACACGGGGGCGCCTGCCCGTTCCAGACAGGTATCCCAGATGCGGTGAAGATCACCCTTAGAGATGCTAACATAGCATCTCTTAGTGGGGCAGAATGGCGGGCGCCAATAGATTAATCCAAAAATAATCCAGGCTAAAATCAACACCCGACATGTTTTTCCAACTCCACCGGACGGAAGGCAATCCACCCACTTTCCATTTTTCCTTGTTCTTGGATGATGAATCTATTGAGTTGGTCAGCCGGCCCTATCCTACTAAAGACGATTGCCTGGAAGGCGTCATTCAGGCCATCGCGGACCTGCGCGACCGCCAGGCTGAGTCAAACGACTTTTGGGTAGAACGGCAAGGCCAGTATTACATCGAAGTCAATAGCGAAGAGGAGGTCGCTATCGCTGTCAGCACCCAGTCTTTTCCCACCGAAGCCGAAGCGCAAGCAGGCATCGTTCAACTGCGCGCTGAGGCAGAGCAGGGTGAATTCGAGGGGGCGTTCCGGGATGAGGCCGCGGCTACTATGGCACGGCCATTGCACAGTGAAGTAGTGCGTACTTATGACTTTGATCTGGACGCCTCCGAATCGGTGGTGGTTTTTTCCAACGCCCTGCCCGCTGCGTTGCGCTTTCAGTTTTACCTGCTGGGCAAAGCCGATCAATATTTTTTTCTGTTCAAATCGCGCGAAGGCGGCGAGGAAACCAACTTCCTCTTCAGCCCGGCTTTTTCCAGCGAATCGAAGCGCAACCGTCATATCGGGATGGTGGTGAATAATGCAGGTAATCGCTTTCGGTATCGGGAGCATGAAGAAGCGTCGGGCTTCTATTTCACCCTCCACAGCCGCGGTAATGTCGAGCTGGCGCGCAGTCGTTATTTTACTTCGGAAGCGGAAATGAGAACCCTGATCAGCGCCTTCATCGCCGAAGCAGATTGGTGGGCCGAAAATCTCGAAAGTTACTACGCGAAGAAACGCAGACAGATAACCTACGGCGCCGGCCGCTACGACCTGGAGCGTCAATCCACCACCGGCGTTTCGGGTTTTGAAAAATACGAAGCCGAACGCGAGGGCGCCAAACAGCACTTCTTTCTGCTGAACGGCGTCGGGGGCGCTGCGCTGCTCTTCAGCGAAGGGTATCGCATGGCCCGGGGGCGCGATAACGGCATTCGTTCCGTGATCCGCAATGCTATGATCGACGAACGCTTCCGCCTGAAAGAGGCGGACGGACAGTATTACTTCACATTGCTGGCCGGTAACCGGCAGGAGATTGGCCGCAGCCGCAATTTCGATACACCGGCAGCCGCCGCCGAAGCGATCCGCTGGATCCAGGCCAATGCGGCGCACTGGGCCGAAGCATACAGCGTCAACCTGGAGGCCGGCGGACGCTTCTCCAAGCGCGAGCGTATTAAATTGCTCATCGAAGAGCAACCGGTTGCCGCCGCCGTTACACCAGCGGTTGACGAACCTAAAAGAAGCGGCTTTGCCGGCTGGCTTTGGCCCTTCGTTGCCGCCGTCCTGGCCATCCTGCTGCTGGCTGCGCTGCTGCGCAATTGTAACCGCACGGGCCAAGAAGGGGCATCCGAGGAACCGGCCGTCGTACGCGATACCGTAACCATCCGCGAAGGGGCCGATTTCGTAGCCTATTACCGGGAAAACGCGCTATTGGTTTTACCGGATTCGGTAGCGGCCCCAGCTGGCACGCTCGTCGCCGCCGAAAAAGAATGGACGGATACCGGGTTGGACGCCGCTACCTTCAATTTCTGGATCGGATCGGCGGAAGGCCGCATCCTCCATTTTTTGAATGATCCTACTGCTACCGGCTCCCGCACCTTCATCCTGGAGCGGGTGAAATTTCCTCACAATTCGCCCAAGCTGAACAAAGGCGGGTTCCCGCAAACCTTTAACCTCCAGAACATCCTAAAAAGCTATCCCACCGTCAAGATCCGCTTCCACGGCTATATCGACCCCGGTGAGAACGACGAGTATACCGGCCCCTACGCCACCGGTACGGCCAGCCTGTCGATGCTGCGCGCCCGCTGCCTCTATCGCAAGATCGTGAAATGCGGTGTGCCGGCCAGCCAGATGTCCTTCGTCGGCCACGGCGCGGATCATCCCCTCCGAACAGGAAATACCGAGGAGGATAGGCGGGTGAATCGAAGGGTGGAGGTAGAGGTTTTTAAATAGTTTGAGTGTGGGTGTGGGTGTGGGTGTGGGTGTGGGTGTGAGTGTGGGTGTGAGTGTGAGCACACCTACACTCAAACCCACACCCACACCCCTCTCAAGTCCATATCGTTTCAGTCTCCAACCCCACCAGGTTCCCTGCCCGGTCGATGCCGACCCAGAAGGTAGGGTGGGAGCTAAAGTCACCGCCGGCGCCGAGGATGGCGAGGTGGACGTCGCGCAGGGTCGCTTCCATAGTAGCGATCAGCTTGCGGCCCTGTTTGGCCTTTTCGGCGTCCTGGGCGAAGCCGTAATCGTAATAGTAAAGGAACTCGTAGATAAAGTAGGTGTCCATTTCGGTAAAAAGCGCGAGGCTGTTGAAGGGCGGCTCGTATTGGTCGAGCTGAATGACCTCCTTGAAAGCGTCGCGCGTGAGGCGTTCCAGGCTGGCTTCCCGGTAAAATGCTTGCAGGCCGGCTTCGCCTTCGCTGGCGAAATTGTAAATCGTGAGGCGCCAGGCTTCGGATTCCAGTTCATCGGCCAGCTTTTGGCCGGTGAGGGCGATCTCCTGCACGGCCAGCCGCTTGAGGTGTACCAGCAGGAATAGCGCCCAGGGACCGTACTGGCTGATCAGTTCCACTTCGTAGAAAGAGAGGCCCAGCGTGTCCAGGTCGATATCACCGGATTCGAGCAGGTCCCACTTGATGACCCGCACTGCCCGCTCGACGTCCTTGCGGGTGACGCGCGCGCGGGGCTTGTCGTCGAGGGCGTCGGTGTAGCGATAGAGGATGTCCAGAAAGTGGCGTTCCGGCCCTTCCATTTCTGTCAGTTTTTTGCGGATGTCGCGCCGGCTGATGATCGCGTCGTCGCCGGAGGCGGTCAGCAGCTGCTCCGCCGCCCGGTCGAGCGTGCTGCTCAAAAGCTCAATGGTCAGTTCGGTCATTGTGGTAGTATTGTTATATTTTTTTGTAATGAATGAAAAGGGAGTTCCCGGCCAATGAACAAAGCCCCGGCCTGGTCAGTCAGCGGGAAATGCCGCCATATGCATTCCGAACGCACCACAAGGGATATTATCCCGCATCATCCGCCCCGTTTCGCCGGCGGAACAGCAAAAAGCCAAAAAGCGGTACGAGCAGCAGCGACCACCACCAGGCCGAACGGGCAGGGGGCTCAACCAGCGGCGACGCATCGCCGATATTGATGAAGCCGGCCCAGTAGAAAGGGGTAGCGACGCGGGCCGGGACCTTATCCAGGTAATAGAGTTTGGCGCGCCGCAGGGCTTCGTCTTTTTCATGGCCTTCTTTCAATTCCAGGAAAAAGCGCTGCATCAGGGTGGCCGTCGATCCGTCGGGCACGCTCCACAGGCTCGCCACCAGGTCGGAGCAGCCGGCGTAGGCGAAGGCGCGCGATAGGCTGAGGACGCCCTCTCCCCGGCTCACTTCGCCATATCCCGTATTGCAGGCGCCCAGCACGGCCAGCTGAGCGTTGAGCTGCATGTTGTACAGCTCGGCGGCGTTGAGAAAATTATCTTCTTCCGGATCAGGCGTACTGGAAAAGATCAGCCGCGAGAGGAGCGGGTTGTTATCGTCAACCAGGCCGTGCATCGCCAGGTGCAGCACCGAATAGCCGCCGGCTTTGGCTTTGAAATTGGCTTCGGTGGCCTCGCCGTTCAGGAAGGCGTCGCCGTTGAAGAGGCGGGCGATAGCGGCGATGTTCTTGCGGGCCGCCGGCAGGTCGGTGAGCCCCGAGCGGATCGCTACCGCTTCGGGGCTCAGCGCGCTCGTATCCAGCGCAGCGCGATAAATTGGTCCGAAACCACCGTACAGCCGCTCGGCGGCCACCGGGCTGCGGCCTTTATTTTCCAGCAGCAGCGCTGAAGAATAGCCGTAGTTGACGGTATAATCGCGGATCAGATAGGGCATCGACTGGTAATCGACATCTTCAGCGACGGGTTGTGAAAGGAGCACCTCAAACGGGAGATACCCCAGAACGCTGCTCGGCACGAGGATGAGCCGCCGGGGCGTCTGCGACAACCGGGACAAGGGGGTGGCCAGCAGGTGGCGGTACAGCTGATGCGCCAGGGCCGGAAATTCGGATTCCGGTACCGATTCTTCGAAGGGCAGCAGGCTGCGCCGCAGGCGGTCTACCTGATGCTCGAGCCCGGCCGCCGGCCCCAGCCGGTCGAGGGCGGCGGCGTCCTCGGAAAGGGTAAAGGCATACATACTGCTGTCGCCGACGAAGTATTCCACGAGCATATCCCCGGGCTCGAGCAGTTGCGAACGGATCTCCGCGATATCCGGAATGTAGGAGGCGTATTTGAGTCGGTAGTAATCCGGATAGTCGCGTTCCAGCTTGCGGATCAACTCCGTATAAGCCCGGCTGGTCGTAAAATACTGATCTTCGAAATACAGCGCGCTGGTGGTGTCGCCGCTGCCGGTGGCTTCGTTGCGTTTTTGCTGATAGAAGGTCAGATAGAGGCGCAGGTCTTTTTCCCGTTCCAGCAAAGAGTCGGGGATGTTGGCGAACTTGAGGGCGCGCACTTCGGCGATGAGCTGCAGCAGGATACTGGCTTTGCTCCGTTCTGAATAATAAAAAGCCCGCGCGAAGTGCTTTTCGTCGCCGGTAGCTTCGAAAAGCAGGCGGCTGTTTTCGATCGCGCGTTCGTAGATGGCGGCCACGGTGGCGTTGAACGACAGGCGGTCGCTATGGGCGAGGTATCCCCGGCTCATCTTCTTGATGAGGCGGTCGGCGGCGGCCATCAGCTGCTCAGCTGCTTCGAGGTGTTGGAGCCGCCCGTCGGTCCGGCGCCACGCTTCGAGGATGGCGGCTTTGGAATCCAGTATCTGGAGGTGGTTGAATTTGTCGTAGATGATTTTTTCCTGTTCGGTTTCCCTGGTGTTCACGGCCAGCGCCTGGTCGCAGTAGCGAACGGCTTCTTCGTAGCGGCCCATAGCGCTATAGGTTTCGGCGATGCCCAGGAAGGTGCGCCCCAGCCCGTAATAATCCGGCCCGTGCCGGTCGATGATCAGGCGGGCGGATCGGTTGAGGTTGGCTAAAGCGTCGTCGTACTTTTCGAGCCCGGCATACATGAGGCCCTTGTTGTAGTCGTTGTTGGAAAGCACGTAAACCTTGTCTTCCGCTACCGGGTGTCTGGCAGCGCAGCGATCTGCTTTGGCTGCATACTGAAGCCCTTTGCGGTACTCCTGCCTTTCCAGGTTCAGCGCGGCGAGGTTCACCAGGTTGCTGGCCGCCCAGAGGTAGTTTCGGTTGGCCAGCTGGATGTCGACGCTGCGCTGGTAATGGCGGGCCGCCCGGTCGAAGTCTCTTTGTTTGAATGCCAGGTTGCCGATGCTGTTGTTCAGCATGGCGATGAAATGGTGGTCGGGGTCCAGGTTATCTTCCAGCACCACCCGCGCCTTTTCGAAGCAGCGGGCGGCTTCCTCGAATTTTCCCAGATCATCGTACGCGATGCCGATATTCATCAGGGTCTGCCCCACTTCCGGTACGTTGCCGCCGAAGGCTTGCTCCTTCTTTTCCAGCGACTGCTGAAAATAGTGAACGGCTTTGGACGTTTCGCCCAGCATGAGGTAGTTGGTGCCCAGGTTATTGTAAATGTTACCCAGGGAAATGACGTCCTCGATGCTCTGCGACGGGCAGTATCGCAATGCTTTATGGGTGGCTTCCAGCGCTTTGCGGTAATAGCCGATCTGGCCGTACACCCCTCCGATATTCAGCGCGAACATCGCCAGGATGCTGCTGTCGGTCTCCGGGAGCGACAAGACGATGTCCATCCCCTTTTCGTAATAGGCGAGGCTTTCCCGGTAACGGGTGCGCCGGTATTTGCCCACCCCGATGTTGTTGTAGGCCTGTGCGGTTTCGAGGTGATTTTCGCCGAACAGTTGCCGGCGAATATCCAGCACTTCCGCAGCGTACCGGTCTGCCTGGTCATTATCCCCCAGGTCGCGATAGATGATGCCGAATTGATTGAGGATGCGCGCCGATTTGGCGTGCAGCCGTCCCCAGGTCGATTCGGCCAGGGCCCAGGCTTTTTGGGTAAAGTCCAGGGCTTTCCGGTATTGCCCGAGGTGGCGGTAGTAAAACAGCCCCCGGTGAAAATAGAGCTCGGCGTATAAGGTATCGGTCCGGCTAAGGTATCGGTCGATGGTCTTTTCTACTGCTTCCAGTTGCGCCATGCCCTGCTCAAAATCGCCGGCGTAGCGATGGAACCGGCTCAGGCGAAAACAGCGGTTGACGTAAGCTTCCCAGGCGCCGGCCGCCCGGCAGGCTTCCCGGCTGGCTTCCAGCGCGGCGATCGCCCGCGGCCATTCGGCGCGCTCGGCAAAAGCTTCGGCTTCTCTGCGCAATTGATCAGCCCGGACCGTGTCCGGCGATTGAGCGAAAGCTCCGGCCGCAATGATCAGACACTGCATCAGAACGGGCAGCACTATCCTGGTATATCGGCTGATGGTCATGGTGCTTTGTTTACGCCCTCTATTTGGTCATTCTAAGGTAAATATGAAAAGGACGACCGGTTATTTTTTTGTAAAATAACTTGAGTTGCGATCGCTCTTTGGGATCGGTTCTCCTGATAAGATAATCACTACGTGCAAAAAGGTGAGCATCTTCGGATAGAGAGCCCGAAACTTCCGCATGAAGTCTTTAATTTTGCATAACCCCGGAATATGGCATTGTTCACCTTTTGGCATCTCATCATTAGATAATTAGCGCAGCATGACAAACGAAGCTTTCCAGCGGATGGCGCAGGAGCTTAAAGCAGGTAACAACCAAACGCTGGATACGGTATTCAAGAAACACTACGGCTACTGCGTCGCCTGGCTGCAGCAGAAATACCAGTGCGAACAACCGGACGCAGAAGACATCTTTATGGACGCGCTCCTCGTCTTCCGGGCGGAGGTGATCAAAGAACGGGTGAGTAACCGCAATATTCGCGGCTATCTCATCACGGTCGCCAAGAACATCTACCTCTCCCGGATGCGTCAGCAAAAGGTGATCAGCGTGGACGCCGTGGAATTTTCTTTCGGCCGGGAAGATGGGCTGTACGACGAAGAATTCAACCCTCTGCTCAAAGCTGAAGCCGCCGCCGAACTGAACGAACAACAGCGCCAGCAACAGGCCGCCTACCGGGAAGCCTGGAAAAAACTCGGCGAACCGTGTAAAAAACTGCTCAAAGGGTTTTATATCGATAAGATCAAACTCAAGGACCTGCAGGGCGAGCTGGGCTACAAAACCTACGATACGATCAAAAGTATGCGGCGGCGGTGCTTCAACCAGCTCCGCGACTGGGCCGCGAAACTGATGGAGTATGGGCATTAGAGGGAGGGGGTGGGGTTAGTCCTTGGTCTTTGGTCTTTGGTCTTTGGTCTTTCGAAAGCACCAAAGACTAAAGACCAAATATCAAAGAACACCCCCTCCCGGAAAAAGCGTGTTTTTGGGAATAAAAATCTAAAAAAGTGGACAGACAGGTATTACTCGAAAAGTTCCTCCACCGCCAGCTGACGGATAACGAGGCGCGCGAACTGGAAGCGCTGATGCAGTCCGACGCTGATTTCGCCGAAGAGGTGGCCGTTGCTACGGCCCTCAACGCCGACCACAACGTCCGGCAAAAGCAAGAGTGGAAAGCCATGCTGGCCGAGCAGCGCGCCGCCGCCCCGCAGGCGCTGCCCCGCAGTGGCCGCCGCATCTGGCTCAACGTCGCTCGCTTAGCGGCGGCCGTCGCCGTACTCATCGCGGCCTTTTTTCTCTTTTACCCGGCCCAGCCGTCGCCGCAGCAGCTCGCGGCAAATTACCTCAAAACGCCTCACCTCGCGCCAGAAGTGACCCGTAACCAGAACGTCGATCCGGCGAGCTGGAACGACATCCGAACCGCCTATCTGGATGAAGACTACCGCGAACTGATCCGGCTGCTGCGCGATGATATCCAAGCCGGGAACGGCACCCCGCAGCACACCTTTTACTTAGGGCTGGGGTACCTCTACCAGCCGGAGCCCGACTACGAACAGGCCATTACCGCCCTCCGGTCGCTGATCGACCGATCCGCCAGTTTTCAGGAAGAAGCCCAGTGGTTTCTGGCCCTTGCTTACTTGCGAAACGACCAGCCGGAACAGGCGGAATCCCTGCTCCGCACCATCGTCGACCGGCAGCAGTGGCGCTCGGAAGAAGCAGCGAAGCTCCTCGGGGCGATGGGATGAGTCGGCCTCATCGAGGGTTAATCCGGATTAAAACACTTCAGCCCAATTAGTATTTCTTTCCTGAAACAATTCACCTTTTCCCATTATAGGCGAATATTTTCCTTTACGCCCGGCGCCATTGCGGCCCGGGCTATTTTTTTGTTTTTCCAATGTTGCTTAACTTGGAAAAAAAAGTAGGTTATGCAAAAAATAACAACGCTCGTCTTTCTGTTGTACCTGCTCTCCGTGCCGGCGCCTGCTCAAACGGGAGGCGGCGAACCGGGATCGGTGCTGAATTTGTCTTACCTTTCGCCGGCCAGTTTGCAGCTCTCGGAATTTTCGGCGGTGAACCGCGTGGAAGGGTCGCCCTATTTTCGGGAGTCGTGGGACCCCGGCCGTATCCTGTTCGGGGAATACGAAGATTTTAGCGAAAAGCTGGGTATCGCGCTCGACCTGGAAGCTCACCAGCTCTACGTCAAGCTCGACAACGGCTTCGTAGGTAAGCTGCCGATCGAAAAAATCGAAGCGGTGCGGATTTATCTGGAAGCCGACAGTATCTTGTGGCGCGCCCTCGACCTGGAAGCAACCTACGGCGACGGCCCCAAGCGGCGCCAGTATTACGAAGTGGTCTACGAGGGCGAAAAGCTTGTGTTCCTCCACGGCCAGAACAAGTACCTGCGCCGGGAAGACTACGTGGAAAACCTGGGCATGGTGCGCCGACCGGACAAATACATGTCGCGCGACACCTACTGGCTGATCCGCGGCAAGCGGCTGACCGGCCTTAAGAACTGCAATGAACGCGCCCTGCGCAAAGCCATGCCCGACCTGAACGGCCGCATCAAAAAGCTGGCGAAAAGCAACGACCTCGACCTGAAAACCTATACCGACGTACGCCGCCTCTTTGAAATACTTGAACAATAATCAATTCACCTGCCATGAAAAAAATACTCGTGTCTACCGGCGGGGGCGACTGCCCGGGCCTCAATGCCGTCATCCGCGGGATCGCACGCGCCGCACGCAACGACGAACACTGGGAAGTGTGGGGCAGCATGGAGGCCTTCAACGGCATCCTCAATGACCCGCTCGACCTCGTGAAACTCACCAAAAAGAAAACCGCCGGCATTCACGTCAAAGGGGGCACCATCCTCAAAACGACCAACAAAGGCAACCCCATCGCTTTTCCCGTACAACAGCCCGACGGCAGCTGGACCACCGTCGACCGCTCCCAGGAACTGGTCGACCGCATCCACGACGCCGGTTTCGAAGCCGTCATCAATATCGGCGGCGACGGCAGCCAGCGCATCTCGCAGGCGCTCGCCGACCACGGCCTCAAGGTCGTGGGCGTCCCCAAGACCATCGACAACGACCTTTTGGCTACCGACTATACCTTCGGGTTCTCGACCGCCGTTCAGATCGCTACCGACAGCTTCGACAAGTTGGTGACCACCGCCGAAAGCCACCACCGGGTGATGATCATGGAAGTGATGGGCCGCGACGCCGGCTGGATCGCCCTCCACACCGCCATCGCCGGCGGCGCCGAGATTTGTCTGTTGCCGGAGATCCCCTACGACATCGAGCGGATCGTCGACGTGGTAAGCCGGCGCTACACCAAAAAGCGCGGCTTCGTCAATATCGTCATCGCCGAAGGCGCCAAGCCGAAAGACGGCCAGGTAGTGGGGGAGAAGAGCAGCGAAGTCGGCTACCAGCACGTTCACCTCGGCGGCATCGGCAACTTCCTGCGCATGCAGCTCGAACAACACCCGCGGGCGCCCGAAGTGCAGGTGCGCGCCACCATCCTCGGCCACGTGCAGCGCGGCGGCACGCCCATCGCCTTCGACCGCATCCTGGCTACCGCCATGGGCGTCAAAGCTTTCGAGATGGTGCAGGCCGGCGAGTTCGGTCGCATGGTCTCGTACCGCAACAACCAGATCGAAAGCGTACCCCTCGCCGAAGCGGCTACCGGCAATAAGTTTGTCGATCCCGACCACTACCTGGTGCGGGTGGCCCGCCAGGTGGGGATCTCGTTTGGCGACTGAGGGGAAGTGGGAAGTCGGAACACACGGTTTCCCACTTCCCACTTCATTCCACTATTTCCATCGTTGCCCGCCGGTTCTTCTTCCGGTTTTCTTCGGTATCGTTCCCGGTGGCCGGTTCATTTTCGCCGCGGCTTTCCGTAAGGAGGCGGTCGGCGGCGACGCCCTGTTCTACCAGGAAGTCCAATACGGCCTGCGCCCGCCGGGCGCCGAGGCGTTGGTTGTAGCCGTCGGTCCCTTCGGCGCTGGCGTGGCCCAGCACCAGGAGTTTGGCGTCGGGGTATTCAACCAGCTGGGCGGCCAATGCAGCCAGCTGTTCGCGGGCGTCGGCGCGCAGGGCGAACGAGTCGAAGTCGAAGAATACGGGCGCCAGGTTCCATTCCGGCTCCGCCGGCCCGCCTTTGGCGGTGAGGATATCTTCGGCGACGGCCTTTTCGTTGTATTCCCATTTCTCCTTTTCCCTGGCGGCGTCCGCTTCGGTTAGCAGCGTATCCGCGGGCGCCGCGGAGCGCGCCACGGTGATGTCGTCGATGTAGGCGAAAAAGTGGCCGTAGCCCGGCTCCTGCGTTTCGGTGGCGTCGTTGGGGAAGAAGTTGCCGATCACGAAGTTTTTGAACGGCCGGTACGCCACGAAAGAGCCCTCCACTTTCGTCCAGGTCTGGGTTTCGTCATAGAGGGTGACCTCCTCCTGGTGCGTAGCCGGCTGCAGGGCGATGACCCCCGCTTCCGCGATCTCGATGGCGTCGGGCAGAAAGGCGATGCCGATGTTGTTGGCGCCGGCGCAGTGGTAGTGCACCCAGAACGAAAAGTCGTACTGCTGCCCGACGGTCAGCGGTTCTTTCAGCGCTCCCTGAATGTAGCCGCGGCGTTCGGCATCGCCGGAGCCCCCGTACACGTACATCGCCGCTACGTGTTCGCCGGTGCGCGCCCGGAAACGCCAGGCCGAGCCGTACTCGTCGTAAATGTACTCATCGACGGTGGTGTAGAGCTTGGGTTGGCCTGCGCTGGGCGAGTTCCAGCCCCGCGCCGCCTCGATGGGGTTGGCCGGTTTCAGCGCTTCATCGCCGGCCGGCTCTTCAAAGCTGTAGTTGATCACCAGGTTGTCTTGTGCGGAGAGGAAAGGCACTGCCAACAGCAGCAACCAGAGGGGTAGTAAACGCATGGTTTATTGGGTTGAGTGAAAGAAAGTTTGTTCCATATAAAGTTCTGAAATATTTTTGGAACGGACAAATAAGTTCCGGCCAATTCTTTAACCCGTAATCAGTTCATTAATGAAATCGCTGAACTTGAGCAGTTTTAACCTTACTATTTTGGCTTTGGCCGGACGGTTCCGCCGGCCCCTCAACCTCCTGGTCTTCGACCTCGACGGCACGCTCGTCGACTCCCGATACGACCTTGCCGACGCCGTCAATTACGCCCTCGAACGCCTCGGCCGGCCGCCGCTCGGGTATGACGCCATCCCGCCCCTGCTGGGCAGCGGCCTGACCCATCTGTTGCAAAATGCCCTGCAAAACGAAGATCCGGCGTTGCTGCAGAGCGCCCGCGCCTACTTCGATTCCTACTACCGAAACAACTACACCCGCAAGACGATCTGCTATCCCGAAGTGCCCGAAACCTTGTCCTACTTCGCCGGCAAAAAGAAGGCCGTGCTCAGCAATAAAGCCCACCCTTTTACCTGCGGGATCATTGCCGGCCTCGGATTGACGGACCAATTCGACCTGGTGCTGGGCGCCCGGCCGGAGCGTTTTCCGCTGAAGCCCGACCCGGCCGCTTTGCATTACCTGTTGTCCGAACTGAAAGTAGCGCCGGAACACGCCCTGATGATCGGCGATTCCACCCATGATATCGAAGCCGGTCGCGCGGCAGGTATGGCTACCTGCGCCGTTACCTACGGCTATCGCCCGGCGGAAGTGCTGGCCGCCGCCGAACCCGACCTGATGATCGACCACTTGTCGGAGCTGCGCGAACGGATACCGGGGTAAAGAAGTCCATTTTTACCCCTTATGCGAATTGGATCACAGAACAGGAAAGCGATTGGGGTTATCTTGTTTGCGCCATACCGGGCCGAAAGGGTGAAACACCACTGACCAGAGGAATATCCAAACGCAAAATCGCAACCACCATAAAACAACTCCTCATGAACCACCGCCCCGACCGCAACCTCGCCATGGAACTCGTCCGCGTCACCGAAGCGGCCGCCATCTCCGCCGCGCGCCACATGGGCCTCGGCGATAGAGAAGCCGGCGACCAGGCCGCCGTCGACGCCATGCGCGCTTTCCTCCGCACCGTGGAGATGAACGGCGTCGTCGTCATCGGCGAGGGCGAAAAAGACGAAGCGCCGATGCTCTTCAACGGCGAACCCGTAGGCAGCGGCGACGGCCCGGAAGTAGACGTAGCGGTTGACCCGGTAGAAGGTACTACGCTCCTGGCGCTGGGCCGCCCCAACGCGCTGGCCGTCATCGCCGTCGCCGAGCGGGGCAGCATGTGGGCGCCTGGCGGCTCGTTCTATATGAACAAGATCGTGGTGGAACGCCAGGCGCGGGAAGCCATCGACATCACCCTTTCTCCTACCGACAACCTGCTGCGCATCGCCGAAGCGCTGGAGCGCGACATTTGCGACCTCACCGTTTTCGTACTCGACAAGCCCCGACACCAGGGGCTTATCGACGAGATCCGGCAGACCGGCGCCCGCATTACCCTCCAAACCGACGGCGACGTGATGGGCGCCCTGATGGCGGCTATTCCGGGCGCAGGCGTCGACGTGTTGATGGGCGTGGGCGGCGCCCCGGAAGGCGTCCTGGCGGCCGCCGCCGTCAAAGCCCTGGGCGGCGGTATGCAGGCTATGCGCGCCCCTCAGCTGGAACAGGAAAAACGACAACTCAAAACGCAAGGCGTGAACATCCGTGAAGTGCTCACCCAGGATACCCTCGTCAAAGGCGATAACGCCTTCTTCGCCGCCACCGGCATCACCCAGGGGGCTTTCCTCGATGGCGTTCACTTCGACCGCCGCGGCGGGGTCACTACCCAAAGTATCGTGATCCGGTCCATGACCGGCTCCATCCGGTACATCAAAGGCATCCATCAGCTCACTAAACGCCCGCACCGGAAACCGGAAACGCCCGCCCAGATCGCCCTCGACATCATCGAAGGCAATTGATAACATATCCGTAACCTGATAAATTTTGGACAACAGCGGATTATTTCTAATATGAGCCGAAATAAAGATCTAAAACCGATTGGGTGAGGGGCCCGTTTCCAAAACGGGACCGCCATCCTTTTCGCGACCTTTTACTTATGGCCTCATTCCCAACCGAAACCATCCCGTTCTGGGCTGCCCGGAATATCCTTGACTACTTCAACTCGGTGCGCACCCTCATGGACATCACCGAGGGCCCGATCCAGGACGATCCCCGTGACGGTGTAGGACGCACCATCGGACCGACCATCGCCCGGCGCATCCTCGACGCCCGCCGGCGACTGCCACTGGAACAGTTCACCGATATCCGGCAAATTGACAATATCCGCGGCATCGGCGAAAACACCATGCAGGACCTGCTCTATACCTTCGGCCGGCCCGCCGCGGAGTTTTTCCAGGAATTTATGTTCGAAGCGGAGATCATCAGCCGCGACAACTGGGACTTGCTCTTTTTTCAAAAAACCTTCACCCTTTTCCCCTGCCGCCCCAACCGCAGGTGGCCGGCCGCATGCACGTACACGGCAACAACCTGGACGTAGAGTTTCCGCGCCGGGTGCAGAGTGTCTGGAAAACGGCTGCTTTTACCCGCATCACCGGCAAGCCCTACACCAGCAACTGGGTGCACTTCACTATCCCCACCCCGGTGAGCGATGATCAGCGTGACCTGGCCATCCTCGGCTCGGTGGTGGTGCGCTTCCGGACTTTCTCCCGCAGGGTCTACCTGCACAGCCTGCGCATTTACGACGGGGAACGCCAACTGGCGGCTTACGATCGGTATTGGTTCTCGCCCAACGACTGGTACGAGCTGCAGTTCCGCCTGCCTGGACAGCCGCGTATCTAGCTTGGCCTCTCGGTGGCCGTGGGCATCCGCTTCGAAGGCGAAACCGAACTGGACAATCGCATCGATTTCAGCGCAGCGGGCTTTGATTTCGGAGAATAGAGCCTGCCTCCGGTTTAACCTATTGTTTTACCCTTCGGAAGCGGGAACAGCGATTCGCGGGTGGGCAGTAAGCGTCTCTTAATTCGCAGCGCCGGAGGCGCAAGATATTGGCAGATGGTTTCGAAAGATTGGTGTGTAACACGAGTTCCTCATAAAAAATTTCTGCTGAAAAACACATTTAAGCAATTGATCTTCAACACAAAAAAGGAGTTACACACCACAAGGGACTTCCGTGTCGGAGGTACGGAATATTCCCTGCATGCCGGCATCTTCCCTATTCCTTACCTCCGGCACGGCAATCACGGCGTACAAAATAGGCTGCCGCCAGCTCGGCCCGCCGGGAAGAGCGCACAACAATGTTTCAAACCGAGAATCGCGGAAGTCGGAAAGAGCGGCCTATTTTTTCATCGCCACTACCACCGAGCGCGCCCCCACCTCACAAAAGAAGCCCGACAGCCGGCGGGCCGATTTGTACTCGCAAAAGTCATTGGGCGAGGGTTGCGCCGTATCGATAATGAGGCGCCAGTGCCGGTTGTGGAGGTGCGGCAATTCGAAGCGCAGCGGCTCCCAAAAGGCATTGACCATGATGAATAGCTGATAACCGTAGCCCGCGCTGGCCAGGTGATACGATAAGGCATGCGAATCGCCCCCCCAATCAACGCGATTGAGCTGCGTGCCGTGCAGGCTGAACTGGGTATCGCGGATACCTGCGGGCGACATCCAGTAATGGTTTTTCTGGAAGAAGTCGTGCGACAGGTTAAACTGGATGAGCTTCTGCACGAAGCGCAACATCCCTTCTTCTTTTTCGACTGCCGACCAGTCGAACCAGGCCAGCTCGTTATCCTGACAATAGGCGTTGTTGTTGCCGTGCTGCGTGCGGCAAATTTCGTCGCCCATCAGCAGCATGGGCGTGCCCTGGGAGCACATCAGAATGGTGAAGAAATTTTTGATCTGCCGGGTGCGCAGCGCGTTGATCCCGGGATCACTGGTCGGTCCTTCCGCCCCGCAGTTCCAGCTGTGATTGTCATTATGGCCGTCGCGGTTGCCTTCGCCGTTGGCCAGGTTGTGTTTTTCGTTGTATGAAACCAGGTCGTTGAGCGTAAACCCGTCGTGGCAGGTAACGAAATTGATGCTGCGGTTGGGATTGCGCAGCACCGATCCGAAAAGGGAAGGGCTGCCGGCGATCGCTTCCGCAAAATCACCGATCGAGTGCTGATCGCCTTTGACGAACCGGCGCACCACGTCGCGGTAATGGCCGTTCCATTCGGCCCATTTGTCCCCGACGAACGACCCCAGCTGGTAGGTGCCGACGTCCCAGGCCTCCGCGATAATTTTGGAAGAAGCGAGCACCGGGTCGGATTCGATCTCCCAGAGAATCGGCGGGTTTTCCATGGGGCGGCCGCGTTCGTCGCGCGACAGGACGGAAGCCAGGTCGAAGCGAAAACCGTCGACGTGCATTTCCGTCACCCAGTGTCGCAGGCAGTGGCGGATCAGGCGGCGCACCACCGAGTGGTTGCCGTTGAGGGTATTGCCGGTGCCGCTGAAGTTGCGGTAATAGCGCCGGTCTTCTTCCAACATATAGTAACCGCGGTTTTCCAGCCCCCGGAACGAGAGCGTGGGGCCGTTTTCGTTCCCTTCGGCCGTATGGTTGAACACCACGTCGAGGATCACCTCAATACCGGCCCGGTGCAGGGCTTTGACCATATCGCGGAATTCGCGGATGAGCTGCACCGGGTCGTCGGAAGTCCCGTAGCCGTTGTGCGGCGCGAAGAGTGCGATCGGGCTGTAGCCCCAGTAGTTGGTGAGGTTGGAATTGGGTACGTCGAAAGGATCGAACTGCTGCACCGGCATCAGTTCTACCGAGGTGATGCCCAGTTCCTTGAGGTAAGGGATCTTTTCGATGACGCCCCGGAACGTACCCCGCAGCTCGGGCGCCAGCCCGGAAGAGGGATGCCGGGTGAAGCCCCCCACGTGCAGCTCGTAGATCACCGATTTGGCAAAAGGATGCTTCAGGGGCCGGTCGCCTTCCCAGTCGTAATCCGCCGGGTCGATAACGACGCTTTTGATTGCAGTGGCGCAGTTGTCGCCGGGCCGCGTCGCGGCTTCCCGGCTGTAGGTGTCGGTAACTACGGCGCGGGCGTGCGGATCGATGAGCACTTTGGAGCCGTCGAACCGTAGCCCTTCCGACGGACGGTAAGGGCCATAGACGCGGTAGCCGTACAGCTGCCCGGCCTGTAAGCCGGGAATATGGACGTGCCAATAATAGAATGTTTTATTGACGTCCGGATCGAGCTGGATAACGTGGGTCGGTTGCGTGTGGTCTTCCCGGTCGAATAACAACAGGTCTACCGCTTCGGCGTTTTTGGAAAAAAGCGAAAAGTTGACGCCCCGCGGCGTCATGGTTGCACCGAGCGGATAGCTGATGCCGGGAAGCACGCTGAGTTTGCGAGGCATGGGCAATAGCTTGGAAGGGAAAGATAACTATTTTTTGCGCAGCCGCCCAAATGAATTCGCAAAGACCGTTTGACCAAATTCCGGCCTGGCCGTCCCGGACCCAAAATGCCCTCATTCCTCGCGCAATGCGATCACCGGGTCGACGTTCGCTGCCCGCAGGCCGGGAATCAGCCCCGCCAGCAGCCCGGTAATGATCAACACGAAAATAGCGGTAACGGCCGTGGGCAGGTTGATCTCGGGATGATAGAAGAAGGGGCTGGATAGGCCGAAGTTGTCCATCGCCTGGTGCACGCCTTCGAGAATGAGTACGCCGATGGCCAGACCGCCGTAGCCGGCGAGGCTGGTCAGCAGTAACGCCTCCATCAGGATCATGCCGATGATGGAGCCCGGGGTGGCGCCCACCGATTTGCGAATGCCGAATTCCTTGGTGCGTTCCTTCACGATGATCATCATAATATTGCCCACGCCCACGGCGCCGGCAATGATGGTGCCGATCGCCACCAGCCAGCTGAAACCGCGAATGCCCAAAAAAAGGTTCTGCATGTTGCGGTATTCTTCTTCGACGTTGGCCGAACCGATGGCGCGACGGTCCTCGGGCGCTACCTGGTGGCGTTCGGCGAACAGCTTCTTGACTTTGTCTTCGATCACCGCCGCGCGTACGCCCGGCTGCGGGATAAACGCAAAGTAATCGATCTCCTGAGGGCGGCTGAAAGTATTCTGCAGGGTTTCCAGTGGAATATACACGGTTTGCAGGTCGTCGGCGGCATTTTCGCCCCGCAGGCGGCTGCCGAATACGCCCACCACCAGAAAAGGAACGTCCTGGATCTTGATGTACTGGCCTACCGGATCGGTCCCGCCGGGAAAAAGCACTTCTTTTACCCGCTCCCCGATGACTGCGATCTTGCGTTTGAATTCGCGATCCTTATGATTGAGAAACCGGCCCTGGCGGATGATCAGCGGCTTGACGTCCAGGAAACTGGGGGCAATTCCGTTGACTGAAAAGCTGGCGCTATGCGTTCCGCGCTCAACGGTGCTGCTACCCTGCAAAAAGAGCAGCGGCGCAATGATCCCTACTTCTGAAACGCCCTGCCGGACAGCTGATTCGTCTTCGTTGGTGAGCTGGATGCGGCGCCCGGGCTGCATGCCTTTGTAGGGCAGGCTGGTCTGCTCCGTCCATACAAATACGGCGTTTTTCGCAATGTCAAAATTGGATACCGCCCCGTTCTCCAGGCCGCTGCCGGCCCCCATGAGAATAACCAGCATAAAAATGCCCCAGGCGACGCCAAAAGCCGTCAATATCGCCCGCAGCCGGTTCGACTGGATGCTTTGGAAAATTTCCTTCCACTTTTCGCGATCAAACATGGTGAATTTGATATATGGGGTTTGAAATTTATGGCCCTTTTCTCTTGCTTACTTCCTTATGGCTTCCACCGGATGGATCCGCGCCGCCCGCAAGGCCGGGAAAAAGCCCGCCAGCACGCCGGCCAGCACCAGCACCAATACGGCCGCGAGCGCCACCAGGAGGTTCACCGAAGGATCGGAAAAGTATTCGAGATTGGCGCCGGCCTGACGCAGCAGATAATTGAGGCCGTAGAGGAGCCCGATGCCGACAGCCAGCCCGAGGTAGCCCGCCACGCTGGTGATCATGACGGCCTCCTGGACGATCATGCCGATGATGGACCCCGGCGTAGCGCCGAGCGCCTTGCGGATGCCGATTTCCCGGGTGCGGTCTTTGACCACGATCATCATAATGTTGCTCACTCCCACGATGCCGGCGATCAGGGTGAAAATTCCGACCAGCCACACAAAGGTCTTGATCGCGAAAAAGAGGCCCATCACCTGGCGGTAGTTATCCTGCTGGTTATGCGACCAAAAAGCCTGGGTGTCGTCGGGATTGACAAAATGGCGGTTTCTGAGCACCGTCAGTATTCTTTGCTCCAGATCGGCGCCGTCAACGCCCGGTTTGGTGGTGACGGCGAAAAGCTGAACGCTGCGTTCAGGATTGTACAGGCGCTGAAAGGTAGAAAACGGTATGTACAGGCGTTCGGAAAAGCGCCCGCCCCAGCCGTCGTCGTGGAAGACGCCGACTACGCGGAAGGCAATGTCGCCGATGAAGATTTCGGCGCCGACCGCCGATTCGACGTCCCCGACGAGCACTTCGGCAACGCGGTCGCCGATGACGCATACTTTTCGGGATTGCAGGTTGTCGTTGAGGTTGAGCTTGCGCCCGGCCAGGTAGTCCTGATAGATCTTGATGTTGAAATAATCCCGGCCGCTGCCGATGACGGCGAAGGCGGAAGATTTGTTGCCGTGCGTGATGTTGAAAGTACCGAAGCCGCCGTTTTCCGGGGCGATGAACTCAAAACCTTCTACGTTCTCGCGAATGTAATCCAGGTCTTCTTCGGTGAATTCCAGCACCCGGCCGGCGGGCAGCCCCTTGTACGGCAGCGCCGTACGGCCGGTAAAGAACCAGATGCTGTTGGTGGCGTCGAGCACCATATTGCTGATCACTCCGTTCTGCAGGCCCTGACCGGCGCCGAGCAACAGCACCAGCATGAGAATGCCCCAGAAAACCCCGAAAGCCGTGGCCAGGGTGCGCCATTTGTTTTTCTGAATGGTATCCAGGATCTCCTGCCATTTGTCCCGGTCAAACATAAGGGAAGATTGAAATGACCCCGTCTACTGCGTATCCGGGTAAATAATTTCATAAAGGCAATCAACCGGCGGCTGTTCTCTCATCGGCCATCCTGCTTTCGCGTTTTACAAGCCCTGGAACCAATCCTGGAAGTATTCGCCTAAGTAAGGAACGGCCTTCTTTTCCTCCTGAATAGCGCCCAGGAGCCCGATAATCCAAAGCACGAATAGGAAAATCCCGCCGGCGATCGCCAATAGCGTGCCGGTGAACGGGATGATGTGTAAAAATTGCACCGCCACCCCGAGCAGAACCAATCCCAGCGATTGACGGATGTGGAAAGTGGCGAATTCGGAACGAGGTTTATTCAACAGGAAAGCAATCACTAAACCAATAGCCGTGAGGTAGGAGATGATGGCAACTACTTTGGGGCTGGTCGTGGAAGTTTCTTGGTTCATGGTAACACAGTTTTGCAAATTACACTTGTAATTTACTCATTTTTCGGCAGGGATCGGTTGCTTTTTACGGTCAATAAGACCAATGCCGGAACAACTCGTACCAGTGAACCTCAAAATTCTACCAATTGCCGGGTGGGAGAGGCGAGAAATGAACCGGCGGCGAGCGAACTGCTTCTCAGCTCGCCGCCCCGGCCTGGTATAAAGCACTAAAGGAGTAATCTTAGCGTGGAACGGCAGGGATTATTACCCTTTTACAAAACCGTTACTGTTGGATAAGAACAAAAATAGGAAAAATGTTCAGAAATAATTGAAAATAATGAAAATTTGACGCGAGGAAGGTCACTCCCCGGTCCCATTGGCCGCGGCCTTCGCCCGGTTCCGGAAGAGATAAGCGGCCAATGACAGCAGCAGCGAGGCGACGATCCAAACCCCGTAGGTTTTCAGGAACTGGATCTGTCCGGCCATCCATTCCGTGAGGTGGTAGCCCAGCCAGCCGATGGTGACTACCCAGGCGACGGTGCTCAGTAAACTGAGCAGAAGGAAGGTAGGGACCGGCACCGAGCTGATCCCGAAAAGGAGCGGCAGCACGGTGCGAAAACCGTAGATAAACCGGTAGGTAAGCAATAATGGTATGGGGAAGCGTTCGAAAAGGGCGCTTATTTTTTTGACTTTTTTGTAGAGCCGGGGCGACCTTTGAAGGTAAACCTGCCCGCGCCGACGACCCACCGCGAAGAAAAACCAGTCGGCGGTAATCGCGCCCAGGAAGATGGCGGCCATGGCCGGGTACCAATGCAGATAGCCCATTTTTACGGTCTGCACTACGGCCAGGAAGAGGATCTCTCCTTCGAGCAGGGCGCCCAGAAAGGCGCCAAAATATCCCAGCGACTGCACCAGATCTTCCATACGCTGCTTTTCCAACACGAAACTAGCCGGGAAGGTTAACCTGGGTATTAATTATAGTTTAATTTTCAGGGGCGCTCGTTACCCGGTCCATATACTTGGTCCCTCAAATCGGGTCATTGGTCGAATAGGGGTGACCGATAGGTGGGGTTCTGCGTCGTGTTCATCGAGCAAAGCCATTTCTCATTTGACTTACCGCCGTTTTTCCCCTCATCTTTGTAGTGAATCAATTATCAACCTGTATTATGAAAACCGCGATTAGTTGTTCTGTACTTATTCTGGGATTAAGCCTGTGGATGGCGCCTCTGGCGGGCCAGTCGAATGAAGGGCTCGTCGCTGATAAGTCGGTCGCCACGGTTCAGCCCCGACAGGTCGATTCGCTTCAGGAGCTCTTTCAACTGGTGGAAGCGATGAAAGCCGAAGGGACGCTGAAGGATCACCGGCGCTGGGTAGAGGGGGAGTACAACCGGCTGATCCGGGAAATGGAAGAACGCTACCACCCGGGGCCGGCAGAACCCCAGCCCTCCGCCACGAAAGTCGGGAAAAAACCGGCCGCCGATACGCCCCTGCCGGGGGAATACGGCTGGGCCGCCCATCAACGCTACTAATGCCATCTGATTGATATGCTTGATCCGGCGCTGCCGGATACACCTGGAACCACAACACCTGAAACCCATTACTCCCCGCCATTGAAGACAATCTGCGTACTGCGCCGGCCCCCAACGGGGTTCGGCGCTTTTTCATTTGCCGGGAAATGAATGAACCCTATTTTTCCAGCCAGAGCAGGAACTCGACATTTTTCTTCGCGGGGTCCGCCACATCCGTCTCCACTACCCCCCGGCGATGTAAACCATTGGCTTCGGCGCACACCAGCACCCGGTGCAGCGCTTGCTGGCGCAGCGCCTGGTCGCGAATGATCCCTCCTTTCAGGCTCACTTTCTCCCCCAGTTCGAACTGTGGTTTGATCAGGGCGATGACGGCGCCGCGGGGCGCAAGGAAGGGCGGCAATAATGGCAGCACCTGGGTAAGGGAAATGAAAGAAACATCGGTAACCACCAGGTCGACGGGGCGATTGTCGAGCTGCCCCAGCGTGAGGTTGCGAATGTGCAGCCCTTCGTAGCACCGCACTCGCGCATCGGCCCGCAGGTCGGGATGCAGCTGCTCGGCGCCTACGTCCACCGCGTATACCCGCGCCGCACCGTGCTGCAACGCACAATCGGTAAATCCGCCGGTGGAAGCTCCCACGTCGAGCACCCGGCGGCCGTTCAGGTCGAGGCCGAATTCGCGAATGGCCTTAGCCAGCTTCAGGCCGCCCTGGCTGACGTATGGAAGGGGCGCCCCCGTGACCTTGACAATATCCCCTTCCGCAATTTTTGCCGACGGCTTGGTGGCGACGATATCGTTGACGAAGACCAGCCCTCGCTCCACCGCCAGCCGGGCGCGCTGCCGGGAGGTAAAGTGCCCGTTTGCTACCAACCAAATATCCAGACGTTGCGTCATGTGAAATCGTGATTCGAAACGCAAAGATAATCTGATAATTGCGTCTGTTTTACGGCAAATTAATTTCAGCAGGAAATAAATGGGCCATTTCGCACCGCCGCCTCCGGCCGGCCATAGGGTGCTTTGTTTTGATTGTGAAAATTAATGTATAAAATTCTATTTTTCAAGTTTTTAAACTTATTTTGCTCGATCCGCCGCATGCCTGGCCTAAAAGTTCACAGTTACTTAAAGTTTATTTTCCGTAGAAAGTAATTTTTTGCCTATCTTCCGCGTCGTCCGATTTGTTAACTGAAAAAAGTGTGTTATGATACCAAGTTCGAACGGCGGCCAGGAATACGGAGAGAATCCCATTGCCGTAAGGGATACCGACCAGTACAAAATGGAATACATCCACGAATTCGTGGATAAGTGGGATGACCTGATCGACTGGGAAGCCCGCGCCAAAGGCGAAAACAACTTCTTCATCAAGGAATTGAAAGCACGCCGAAAGCACAAGGTCCTCGACGCCGCGGCCGGTACGGGGTACCATTCGGTGCAATTGCTGCACCACGGCTTTGACGTGGTCAGCGTAGACGGCAGCCCGGCCATGCTGGCGAAAGCTTTCGAAAATGCCCGCCGCCACGGGCATATTCTCAAGACAGTGCATGCCGACTGGCGCTGGCTCAATCGCGACCTCTACGGCCGCTACGACGCCGTGATCTGCCTGGGTAATTCTTTCACCCACCTCTTTTCGGAAAACGATCGCCGCAAAACGCTGGCCGAGTTTTATTCCGCGCTGCGGCACGACGGTGTCCTGATCATCGATCAACGCAACTACGACAGCATCCTCGACGAAGGGTTCGACTGCAAACACATTTACTATTACGCCGGCAAGAACGTCAAAGCGGAGCCCGAACACATCGACGAAGGGCTCGCCCGCTTCCGTTACGAATTTCCCGACAAGTCGGTGTTCCACCTCAATATGTTCCCGCTGCGCAAGGAATACGTCCGCAACCTCCTCTTCGAAGTAGGGTTCCAGAAAGTGACTACCTACGGCGACTTCAAGGAGACGTTCCACCAGAGCGAACCCGATTTCTTTGTCCACATCGCAGAAAAAAGCTACCGCGATTAAAAGACCGACCTATGGAAAAAAAAGATCTGGTTGATATCACCAAAGACTATTACGACAGCGAATCCGCCGACTCCTTTTACTTCCATGTCTGGGGCGGCGAGGATATTCACGTCGGCATTTACCAGAATCCCCGTCAGCCGATCCGGGAAGCCAGCCGCACTACCGTCATGGAGATGGCCCGGCAGCTGCCCCGCCTCGACGAGCGGACCGAAGTGCTCGATATCGGCGCCGGCTACGGCGGCTCGGCGCGTTTCCTGACCACGGAATACGGCTGCCCCGTCGACTGCCTCAACCTCAGCGAAACGGAAAACCGGCGCAACCGCGAAATGAACATCGCCCGCCGGCTCGACGACAGGATCAAGGTGCTGGAAGGCAATTTCGAAGACCTCCCTTTTCAGGAGGACGCCTACGATGTCGTGTGGTCGCAGGACGCCCTGCTGCACAGCAACCGCAAGCGAAAGGTATTCGAGGAAGTGGCCCGCGTGCTGCGGCCGGGCGGCCATTTTATCTTTACCGATCCCATGCAGGCCGACGACTGCCCGGACGGCGTACTGCAACCGGTGCTCGACCGCATCCACCTCGAGGAAATGGGATCGGTAGCCCGCTACCGGCAGCTGGCGGCCGACCTCGGCTTCCGGGAAGCGCAAGTGCTGGAAATGCCCTTCCACCTGGTCAACCACTACAGCCGGGTGCTGGAAGAAGTGGAGAACAACTTCGATACCGTGGTCGAAAAATCAGGCCGCGAATACACCGAACGCATGATGCAGGGACTGGTGCACTGGATCGAAGCCGGTAAAAAAGGATTTCTGAATTGGGGAATCCTGCATTTTGTCCGGTAAGCGCTAACCCGGGCTAATTTTCAGGGTTTATCCTCTTTTCGTGGCGGCGCAGCAGGGGCGTCGGCGTCTCGCCGTCCTCCTCTTCCTGAGGGGCATTGGCGAAGTTGAAGTTAAAGCCGATGCGCTTGTTGGGCTCGTCATCGTCGAAATCTTCCCAGTTGGTGATCTCCTGGAGAAACTCTTCCAGGTGCCGGATGTAGAAGGGTTCTTTGAGTTCTTCCGGCCGGTAGATCGCCACCGTTTTGGGCGGGCGGGGTTTGCCGTAATTTTCAATGAAGGGATAGTTGATCAGCACGATGATCTTGCCGTTGAACAGCTGCTGGTAGATCAGAGATCCGTTGTGTTTGATGAGGTGCCGCTGAATGTCCTCCGATACTTTCTGGTACATGCCGCTTTTGGAATCGCCGAGCGACAACACCACTGCCTCCAGGTTTTCCATCTGGGAGCGCACTTCCACCTTGGCGGGCAACTCCACTTTGTCGATCAGCTCTTCCAGGATCGATTTGATTTCCTCCCGTTTGTGCTCCTGCCAGGCCTGACGGTAATCGACGGTATGTTTTAAAACTTCCTGATACTGATTGACGCGCCGCTTCAGATTATAAAGGTCGGTATTCATGTTTTTACTATTTTCACCACTGCGTCGCTTCCGCCGGTTGATTCCGGAAAAGCGCCAGTAGCCCTGCGGCTTCAATCTAAGAAAAATATCAGGCACCACCAATCATTTCGGTATGCAGCTTACCATTGATATCGGCAATTCGAATATCGTTCTTGGTCTGGGAAGCCGGGATCAATGGCGCCACGTCTGGCGTTTGCCCACTTTGCTCGACCAGGAAGACCCGCGGCTCTTTTACGAAGTACAACTGAGCAACTACCTGCTGGAAGCGGAGATCGACGCCGGTCAGGTGCAGCGGGCCGTACTGAGCAGCGTGGTGCCCGATCTGACCCGCTCGTTCCAGGGGCTGGTCAGCCATTTGTTCAAGCTGGACCCCATCCTGGTGGGGCCCGAAATTTATCCTCACCTGCCCCTGCGCATCGAGCGGCCCAACGAGATCGGCACTGACCTGCTGGCCAACGCCATGGCCGTCTACACGATCTACCGGCGGGACGCCATCATCGTCGACTTCGGGACGGCCCTGACCTTCACCGCGGTCGACCGGCAAGGAGCGATCATCGGCGTGTCGATCGCACCGGGCCTGAAAACCGCCATCGGCGCCTTGTATCAGAAAACGGCCCAACTGCCCGAGGTGCCGCTGGAAATGCCGGCTTCCGCTATCGGCAGAAATACGACGCAAGCAATCCAGAGCGGCATCCTGGTCGGGTACGTCGGGCTGGTGTCTCATATGCTGACCGCCATCCGCGCCGAGCTGGGCGAACACTACGTCGCGATCGCCACCGGGGGGCTCTCCTCTATTCTGCATCCGCTGCGGGACCAGTTCTATACCGTCGACCCCCATTTGACGCTCAATGGCTTGCAGATCATCGGCGAGCGGCTGAGCACCGTCAGCCGGCGCTGAAACAGGCAGGCAAATACCGTGCTTATTGATTCCCCTGCGCTACCAGCTTCACAATGTCGTGGGTGGTGACAATGCCGACTATTTCCTTGCTTTCGTCCAGTATCGGCAGGCACCGGAAGCGATTTTCCGCCAGGATGCGGGCGGCTTCGTGAATGGGTTCGTTCTGAGAAATGGTGGTTACCTGGTCGGTCATGATCTCTTTCACCTTATACGCTCGCAGCCGCGCCGCCTCGATGAAGCGATCTTCCTCGTTGCCCGTAAAGCCGCGAAGCAGATAAAGGAAATCCGATTTGCTGACGATCCCCACCAGTCGGCGGCCATCGACCACCGGGATGTGGTGGAAGCGGTTTTCCCGGAAATAATCATCCAAGAGCTTGGCATTGTCGTCGGGCTGCGCCAGCTTCAGTTCCGTCGACATAATACTGGAGATCGGTTCGTTAAGGTTCATGCTGTATACGGTTTTGTCGGCTCATCGGCCAGGGCTTTGCAAAAACGAAAATAAGCGGAATCGCGGCATTACCCAAGCTTTTCCCGAGATATGCCCGCAGTTGGTGCAAATTTGTCTGCAATTGATGGATAATTCGCCGCTGCCGGCCCGGCCGCGAAATCCTGCGGCCGGGCGCGAAACACAAACCTCTCCGCACTGCTGAACCTATGCCCGCCTGATTTGTTACCTTCACCAACTCAAATCGCGGAAACAGCCTTCTTCCGAACGTTACTTCGAGCGGCTGAACCATCATCACAACCGTGCTTATGCAGACGATCCAAAACCGTTTCGCACCGGTCGGCATCGACGACCTCGCCGTTTACGTACCGCCATTGTACCTGCCGATCGCCGACCTGGCGGAAGCCCGCGAGCTGGAGTACGCCAAGCTCAACAAAGGGCTGGGCCTGGAAGCGATGGCGCTGCCCGACCAATACGAAGACGCCGCTACCATGGCCGCCAACGCCGTCCTCGACCTCATGCTGACCAACGGCCTCGACCCGCACGCTGTGGGGCGCATCTACCTGGGCACGGAAAGCGCCGTCGACGGCGCCAAGCCCATGGCTTCTTACGTGCTCGGCATGCTCAGCGACTATTTTGCCGAACGCTACGGCGATGACTGTTTTTTGAACTGCGACGTCGTCGACCTTACTTTTGCCTGTATCGGCGCCGTCGACGCCCTGCAGAATACCCTCGAATGGGCCCAGGCCGATCCCGGCCGCATCGGCATCGTCGTGGCCTCCGACATCGCGAAATACGAAAGAGGATCGGGCGGCGAATACACCCAGGGGGCCGGCGCGGTCGCCATGCTGATCAAGTCCGACCCGCGGCTGCTGGTGTTCGGCAAACACTGGGGCGTCGCCAGCCGCGACGTACACGATTTTTTCAAGCCGCTCCGCGAAATTTCAAAGACGGAGCTCCTCCGGGAAGCGCTGGCCCTGACCGGCGATACGGATACCGACCCGCAGGCTCTCCGGGAAAAAGCAATCGGCGCGCCGGCCGGCCTCCTGAGCGCGCCGGAGCCCCGGCTGCCACTGCATTCGGAAACGCCGGTTTTTGACGGCCCTTATTCCAACCAATGCTACCAGAACCGGATCTGGGAAGCGCTGCGCCACTATGCCGGTCGCGCCGGGCTGCCCGCCGGCTATCCGGTAACCGACGCCTGGCGCCGCCTGATATTCCACCTGCCGTACGCCTTCCAGGGGCGTCGCATGTTTCCCGAAATTTTTATGATCGAAGCGCAGCGCCGCGGCAACTGGGCGGCCATCGCCGAAGAGATCGGCCAGGAACGCCCGCACCCGGCCGATCACCCCGATGAGCCGGCTTACGAGCAGGCCTACGCCAAATACCTGCGCGCCGTCAGCAAAACCGAGGCCTACCGCGCTTTTGTTCGCGAAAAGATCGCACCGGGAGAACGCGCCTCTTCCCTGGTTGGCAATATCTACACCGGCTCGATCTTCCTGGCCCTGGCCGGCGCCCTGGAAGCCGATCTGGCAGCGGGTACCGATCTGGACGGCGCGCGACTCGGCTTCTTTGCCTACGGCAGCGGCTCCAAATCAAAGGTATTCGAGGCTACCGTTCAGCCCGCCTGGCGGGAGGTCGTCGCCCGCTGGGGCCTGATGGAACGACTGGCGCGGCGCCGGGCAGTAGACTATCCTACCTACGAGGCCCTGCATTCCGGCGCCCGCACGCAGGCGGTGGCGCCCCCGCGGAATACTTTTTACCTCGCTGCTGTCCACCGGGAGCAGGACGAGCGCGAGGGCGCCCGCACCTACCAATGGGCCGGTATCAGGAAGGCGCGTACACCGGAAACTACGCCTCCGGCCCGGGTTTTCACCAAACTGTAGTGCGCCCGGCGGCGAGGCAACCCATCATTCCCTGCCAAAAAACGAAGGAGTTCCGCTAAAAACCGAAAAAGAAAAGCCGTAACAGGCTAAACCTTGCTCTTTTGTAACCGAATCTATCATCAGTCCAATGGTTACCAAAAAGAGCACAATGAAAAAAATATTCTGGATCGCAGCCCTGATCGGCTTATCTGCCTGCAACTGGTTCGAAGTACCGGAACCCGCCCAGGGAGAAGAGACCGCACTCTCCATGGCCAAACTCAACGTACCGGACGGCTTCAACTACGAAACGACCGAAGAAGTGACCCTGCGCATCTCCGCAGTCGACAATCAGGGGCGCCTCATGACAAACATACCGTTCCGGCTATTCCGGCCGGGAACGGACTCTACCGAACTCATTCAAAGCGGCATCACCGGCAATGAAGGCGTCTTCGAGCAGGTCTATCCCGTAGACGTCAATGCGGAAAACCTCATTCTGACCACCACCTATCCCGGCCTGCCCGACGCTTACTGGCTCACCCTGGACGACTCCGTCATCGAAATAGTGATGGGCGATTATTCCGGCGTCGAACCGCCGCCCGGGATGGTTAAGGATGAGTTTTTCGAAAAAGATGTGGCCGGCTCGGATGATATCGACTTCCGGAACAACAACTTCCTGTACATGGGCAGCTACAATAGCCAGGGAGTGCCCAATTATCTGTTGTCGCCTAACGATGTGGTGCAACAGAGCATCCTGAGCCTTATCGCCAACAGTTTGCCGGAGGGACAGCCGGTGCCCAGCTACAACCCGCAATACATTGCGAGCGGAACCAACGCCAATACCGAACTCACCGAACTGTGCGACGTATGGATCACCTTCGTCCACGAAGGCGCCGGCTATAAAAACGCACTGGGCTATTACACCTACCAGACGAATAACCCGCCGAGCTCGGTCGACGATATCGACAATTACTACATCATCTTCCCCAACGCGTCCTACGCCGGCAGCGGCGGAGGCTTGCAAACCGGAAATAAGGTATACATCGGCCAGTATCCGGCAGGCACCAGTATCGGATGGTTCCTGGTGCCCGACGGCTGGGACTCGGGCGCGCAATCCGTCATCCACGACAACAATAACGGCATCAAATACTCCGACCGGGTGTTCAACACCTTCACCAGCTCTGCCTACCGCAGCCACGTAGTGCTCCTGCAAGACCCGGCCAACGAGCTGCTGCTGCTCGGGTTCGAAGATATCGACCGACCCGGCGGCGATAATGACTTTAACGACGCCGTCTTTTACATTACCGCCAATCCTTTCCAGGCGGTCAAGACGGATGGGTTGCCCTCGGTGCAGACGACCGTAGACGACGATGACGACGACGGGGTCGATAACAACAACGACGACTTTATCGACGATCCGGATATCGCGTTCGTCAACTACGTTCCTGCCGAGAATCAGTTTTCCACTCTTGCCTTCGAAGACCGCTGGCCGCTGACGGGCGACTACGACCTGAACGACATGGTGATCGATTACAATTTCGCCGAGTTCCGCAACGCGTCCAATAAAGTGATCAAACTGCGCTGCACCTTCGTACTGCAGGCCATGGGCGCCGGCTACCGCAACGGATTCGGGTTTCAGCTCGACCTGCCTTCCTCGGCGGTCTCTGAAGTAAGCGGATACGTGGTGCAGGAAGACTGGATACAGCTGGACGGCCGGGGGCTGGAGTCGGGACAGAATAAAGCTACCATCATCGTCTTCGACAACGGGTACCGGCTGATGAGCAGCCCGGGCGGCGGCTTCGTCAACACCCAGGCGGGCTCCCCCGCAATTGACCCGGTAACCATTACGATCGACATCACCCTCACCAGCCCGCGCACCTCGGCGCAGGTAGGCGTAGCGCCTTACAATCCATTCCTGATCATCAACCGCCAGCGCGGATACGAAGTGCACCTTCCCGATATGGCGCCGACCGCCAAGGCCGACGCCAGCCTCTTCGGCACGGGCCAGGACGACTCCTCAAGCGCCAACGGCCGCTACTACAAGACCGCCAACAACCTGCCCTGGGCTATTCACATTCCCTCTCCTTTCGACTGGCCCAAGGAAAAAGAAGCGGTCAACGCCGCCTACCTCAACTTCAACAACTGGGCCCAGAGCGGCGGTGTAACCAGCACCGACTGGTACGTCAACCAGGCCGGCTATCGAAACACTAGCAAGATCTATTAGGGGGAATTTTTTTGTAAAGGGAGGGTCTTCGGACGGATCCTCCCGTTTTCCTGAAAATAATGCAAGGAGGAACATCATTGCGGGGAGCACAATGGAAAAGTCCTGCTCCCCTTTTCTCCTCCCTTCCGCGATAAAGACAATTTGGTTTGCATAGGGCTATTTACGGTGGAGTGTCCGCCCAATTCGGACACTCCCCTTTTTCGCCCGGCATTCCAGCAAAGAAATTGATTTGCAAGGGTTTTTCAGGGGGCAATTTTCCGTAGGCTCAGCCCCCTTTTTTTACCCTTTCCATCAGAAGACAATAGTTTGCAAGGGGTTATCTGCCGGGAGCGTCCATTTTTACTGGGCGCTCCCTTTTTTCATTCTAGCGCAACCAAAAAACCGGCGGCTTCACCGAAAGACCGGGGAAAACGACCAAAAACCGAAAATTCCGGATTCGGGGGGCGCGCGCCGGTAGTTTTGTAATGCAAACCAAAAAACCGGGAACGCCAACCGGTAAAATACGAAGCCATGCAAACGTCAAAACGACAGATTCCCCTGCTTTCCAGGCTCCACCGGCGATTATCGCGGGTCACCTCCTCGGGCCGCTACATCGCCGAGATCGACGGCCTGCGTTTTGCCGCCATCTTTCCGGTGGTGGTGCAGCACCTCAGCGAACGCCTCCTCCGCCACGGCCCTGCTGCCTGGGCCGAGAGCGCCGAGACTTCCTCCGCCGCTTTTTTTGCCGGCCGCGGCACCATCGGCGTTTTCCTCTTCTTTGCGATCAGTGGTTTTATCCTGGGCCTTCCATTCGCCAAGCGCTATCGCGCAGGGCGCCCGGCGCCGGCCATCCGGCCGTATTTGTGGCGGCGGGTCACCCGCCTGGAGCCGCCGTATATCTTCTGGATGACCGGCTTTGCGCTGGTGCTCCTGCTCCAGGGGGCGCTGCCCGCCGGAGATCTGCTGCCGCGCCTGGGAGCCAGCCTGATTTACCAGCACAATTGGATCTATAACGGTTATTCTCCTATCAATCCGGTGGCCTGGTCGCTGGAGGTCGAAATACAGTTCTACCTGCTTGCCCCTTTCCTGGGCTGGTTGTTTTTCGGTCTTTTTCGCGCCCCTTATCGCAAACCGGCCCTTCTCCTCGCCGTCATCCTCACGTTGGCCGCCCAACAGCTTTTCGGATGGAAGACCATGCCCTGGAAAGCTTCGCTGGCCGGCCAACTGCAACATTTTCTGCTCGGCTTTTTACTGGTGGATTACTTCCTCGACCGCCGGCTCGGCCGCCGGGGCGCCGGCCAGTACACCTGGGATGTGCTTGGCTTGGCCGGCCTGGCGCTGATGCCGTTCACCTGGTCGGATGAATTTTTCAAAGAGCTGCTCTTCGCGCTGGGCCTGGTGCTCTTCTTCGTCGGCGCTTTTCGCGGACGCCTGCTGAGTCGTTGGCTGGGCAATCGCTGGATCGCGGTCATCGGCGGCATGTGTTACACCATTTACCTCATTCACCTGCCGCTCCTGGAACTGCTCACCCGGCAAACAGCAGGCTGGATCATCAGCGACCAGTACTTTTGGCAACTGCTCTGGCAACTGGTCCTCATCGGGCCGGTGGTAGTGGTCGTTTCCGCCGTCGCATTTGTACTGACGGAAAAGCCGTTCATGAACCCCGACTGGCCGGCGCAGTTCTCCGCCTTTATCCGCGCGGCGCTGGGGCGCGCGAAAAGCATCCGTCCTTCACGGACGTCGCTCGTGATACTCGCCCTGATACTGGGCGGCGGCGCTTTCGCGCAAAGCGCCGATTCGACGGCTCAGCGCCCCGCTTACCATTTGCCGCCCGACCTGAGCCGGTTGTACGAGGATTCCGAAGATTTCAATATGCTGCGCCTGCAGCCGCTGCCCGCGATGATCAGCGCCGCACTCAAATATTCGCCCCTGCTCAAAGTGCAGGACCGGCAGATCGAATCGGCGGTAAACGAGATGCTGTTGCTGCGCCGCCAGTGGCTCGACAACATCTTCCTCGGCGGTTCTTTCTCTTTCGGCAACGGCCTCTTTTTCGACGCCACCCAGACGGATGCAGAGAATACCGCCAAGCTGGTCAATCGACGCAACGCCCTCTACAACCTGGGCATGACCGTACGCATACCGGTAGGGACCTTCATCAAACGGCCGGCCGAAGTGAAGATCGCGGAAAACGAGATCGAGATCGCCTTGTTGCGCCGCAGGGAAATCGAGCTGGAGATCCGGCGTAAGGTCATCGAATACTACAGCCTGCTCACCCATCAGGTGCGCATACTCAGGATCAGGGCGGAATCCAAAGAAAACGCCGCCATGGCCGCTACCGTAGCCGAAGAGTTTTTTCAGCAGGGCGCCATGGATGTCGGCCTCTACAACCAGGAACTCACCAAAAAGACCCGAGCGGAGGAGGACTTCGAGCGCGCCCGCTACGAATTGGTCCTCAACCTTCTCATGCTGCGGGAGATCGTCGGTACGGATATTATGATCGATCAGGCCGTAAAAAAACCAACTCGATGACACTGGTAGAATTCATCAAACTGGTCGTCAGGAACCTGCGCCTGATGGTGCTGATGGGCCTGCTCGTCGGTGGGCTGGTGTTCTTCCTGACGCGTGGTCAGAAAAAGACCTACACCTCGAAAATGGTGATCAATACCGGTGTGGTAAGCGGCTACAACATCGAAAACCACAACTCGGACAGCAAGGTAGACCGCGATTACACCCGCAACGAACTGGAGAACCTGATCAGCCTCGCCACCGCCTACGAAACGATCGAAGAACTGTCGCTGCGCCTCCTCACCCGCTACCTGATGCTCGAAGAACCGGACCCGCGCTGGATACTCAAAGAAAACTATGCCGACCTGCGCGAAAACCTGCCGCCGGCGATCTGGGAGATCGAACTCGACACTTCTTTCAAAGACAATGTGGAACAACTGCGGGCCATCCGCGATGAGGATAAGAAAAACCCGGTTTTTAAGGTCATTTATTCCGACCACGACTTCTTCGGGCACGAGAAATTATCGACCATCCGGGTGCGCCGCAATGGCAATAGCGACCTGCTGGAGGTCACCTATACCACTACCGATCCCGCCGTGTGCCAACAGACTCTGGCGATGATGGCGGAGGTGTTCACCGAAAAACACCTCTTCCTCAAAGAACGACAATCCGCCGACGTCCTCAGCTTTTTCGAAAAAGCGACGCGGGCTTCCGCCAACCGCCTGCGGGCCGCGGAAGACCGGCTGCTCAACTTCCGCATCGAGAACAACATCATCAACTACTACGAGCAAACGCGTTTTATCGCCGACAAAAAGGAGGACCTGGACGAAATGTTCTTCAAAGAGGTCATGGAGCTGGAAGCCGCCCAGGCAAGCCTGAAACGCCTCGACGAACAACTGAGGAACCGGGGAAAACTCGCCCAGCTGAACCAACTGCTGGTGGAACGCCGCCAGGAAATATCGGAGATCACCGACCGCCTGGCCCGCTACCAGATCCAGACGGTAGAGGCCGAAAAGGTGGACCCCAACACCATTCAGTCGTGGGAAAACCAACTACAAGCCATTAAAGACGAGATCAACGACTTCGCCAAAGAAGCCTATTTTTTTGAACAAACCCCGGAAGGCGTCGCCAAGGGCGACCTGCTCAGCGAATGGCTCAAAAACGTGATCAAGCTGGAAGAAGCGGGCTCCCGGCTCGAAGTGCTGCGCCAGCGCAAAAGGGAGTTCGAGGAAATTTACAAGCAGTTCGCACCCTGGGGCTCCCGCCTAAAAAAGATCGAACGGGAGATCGCGCTGGCCGAAGACTCGTACCTGGCCAACCTGCATAGCTACAACCAGGCGCGCCTCCACCTCCAGAACACCGTCATGTCGGCCAACCTCAACCTGATGGACGCTCCCTTTTACCCCACCCGCGATTCGGGCTCCATGCAATTGATCCTGACTATCGTCGGCTTCCTGGCCGGGTTTATGCTCACGCTGGGGGTGGTGGTCATCCTGGAGTTCCTCGACCAGACGCTGAAGCGCCCCCAGGAAGCAGCCCGCAAGCTGAAACTACCCCTCTTCGGCGTGTTTCCTTTATTCCCTTCGGGTAAAAAACTGGGCAGCGCCCGCCTCGACTACGCGGCTATCCGCAAACGGTCGGTCGACCTGGCCTTGCAAAACCTGGCGTTGGCCACGCGCAAGGTCTCCGACCGGCCCCGGATGGTGCTCGCGGCCAGCACGCGGGGCGGTGAAGGCGTCAGCTTCCTCACCAGCCTGATCGTTCAGCGCCTGCGCAGCCAATCCAAAAGCGTGCGATATTTCTACAGCCACGGTAACGACGCGTCCGGACGGGCCCCGGTGGTGCCCCACCGCGACAACCGCGAAGTCGCCTGGCAGGAAACCGGCGCCAATATGTCGCCGGTGCTCGACCAGATAAAAGCAGAGCTGGAGCGCAATGAATGGGACTACCTCTTCCTGGAAATCCCGCCCCTGCTCTCGGGCCGCTACCCCCTCGAAATGACGGAACAAGCCGATATCGCCATGCTGATCTGCCGCGCCAACCGCACCTGGAACAGCGCCGACGGCAAAGCCCTGGAAACGCTGCGGGAAGCCCTCGGCAAAGCGCCCGGGCTGATCATCAACGCCACGCCTCCGGAATCCATCGATGGATTCCTCGGAGAATTGCCCCGGTCGCGATCTCGCCTGCGCATGTTCCTCAAACGCCTGGCAACCTTTAATTTCTCCGGATCTTCAAAAATTTAACCCCATGTTGAAAAACGAATCCATTGTTTGCATCGGTTTCCCGAAATGGGAAGGAGAGTATATGAAATCGACCGTACAGCTGATGTCCGAACTGGCCCGCACCAACCGGATCTTGTACATCGACTATACCTTCACGCTGACCGATCTGCTCAAGGGCCTCCGCAAACCGCAATCGACGCCGACCGCCGCTATTCTCGGCCTGAAACCACGCCTCAGCCAGGAAACCCTGGATAACGGCGCCAGTATCCATCTGCTGCGGCTGCCGCCCATCCTCCCTTCCAACTGGATCAACCAGCCGCACCTCTACGAATGGGTCATGCACTTCAACGCCCAGCTGGTGCTGCCCAGCATTCGCCGGGCCATGCAGGCTCTGGGCTTCGAGCGCCCGGTGGTGATCAACGCCTTCCACCCTACGCTGGGGTATTGGTTGCGGGAGCGGCTCGACGAAAAGCTGCTGGTGTACTATTGCTATGACGAAATCAGCGCCGCGCCCTGGATCAACAAACACGGGCCGCGACTGGAAGCCGCCTTCGCCCGGCAGGCCGACGCCGTGATCACCTCTTCGACGCAGCTGCAGCGCACCAAGAAACAACTAAACCCCAGATGCTACGTCGTCAAGAACGGCGCCAATTACCAACTGTTCGCCTCCAACCAACTGCCGGACGTCGATTTTCAAAAACCGGCCTCCTGTCAGGCGACGGTGGGCTACCTCGGGTCGGTAGATCTGCGGCTGGACTACGATTTGCTGGAGGCGGTGATCCGAATACTGTCCGACTATTATTTTGTCTTCGCCGGGCGGATCACCGATCAGCAGGGGGCGGCCCGGCTCCGGAAGCTGCCCAACGTCGCCTTGCTGGGGCCGCGCCCCGTTCCGGAGCTTCCGGCCCTGCTGGAGCAGTTCGACCTCGGCGTCATCCCCTTCGTCAAGAACGAACTTACGGCCAACATCTACCCCCTCAAAGTCAACGAATACTTGTCGCGGGGTCGGCCCGTCGTCGCTACCGGCTTTGCCGATTTGCGGGAGTTTGACGGTCACATCGCCATTGCCGACGAGGCCCCTGCTTTTGCCGAGGCCATCCGGCGCAGCATCGCCGAAGACAATGCCGAAACCGCCCGCCTGCGCCGGGCGCTGGCGCGCAGCAACTCCTGGGAAGCCCGCGCCAGTGAGATGGGCTGCCTCCTGCACGCGCTGACCGATCGCACCCATCCGGCTTATGTGAGACGGGCGTCATCGGTTAACCCGGATTATTGACCAATTACCGGGCGTATGGTTCCAAAAAACGAAGATCTCAGCACCGCCCGCCAGACAAGCGCAACTTTGTAGCGATAACCCTGATAACATGGATTCCTCCTATTTGCACAAAAAAACCGGCGCCAGTCGACTGAAACGACCGCTGGCCTGGGTCTTCCTGGCCGGTATCGCCGGCCTGGCCGCCCTCATCGTAGCCGTGATGGGGCTGAAAGGAGGAATTATCCTGGCGGGATTACCCATTGCCGTCGGGATCGTCATCAGCATGTTCCTGAAACCCAAAAACGGGCTCTACGGCGCTCTGATCATGGGCTTTTTCCTCTCGGGGATCGCCCGCTACGTACCCGCGCCCTGGGGGCTGGCCGTAGACGGCTTTTTATTTATCGGCCTGCTCGGCATTGTGTTTAAAAAATTCCGGGAGACCGACTGGACGCCGGTCCGCAACGACATCTGGCTATGGGCCCTGGTCTGGTACGGCTATGTCTTCCTCGAACTCGGCAACCCGGAAATGCGCAGCCCGCTCGCCTGGTTCTACGCTATGCGGGGAGTGGGGTTTTATCAACTGCTATCGTTTACGATCGCTTTTATGGTGCTGCGCCATCCCAATGAGCTGAATCGCTTTCTGCGCATCACCATCATCATCTCGGTGCTGGGCTCGCTCTGGGGGTTGCGACAAAAGTACATCGGCACCGACGCTGCGGAGGATTACTGGTTGTGGGACGAAGGCCACTGGGACGAGCACGTGCTCTTCGGCGTCTTGCGGGTATTTTCCTTTTACAGCGACGCCGGTCAGTTCGGCGCTTCTCAGGCCATGTTCGCCCTGCTGTGCGGCATCCTGGCGATCAGCCCGGAGGAATCCACGAAAAACCGGATTCTCTACGCGATCGCCGGATTGATGACCTTTATCGGGTTTGGCATTTCCGGAACGCGCGGCGCCCTCGCCGTTCCCGCCGCCGGCGGGCTGGCGTTCCTGATCGTCAGCAATAACGTACGGCTGCTTGCCGCCGGGTTGCTGGTGATGGGCCTGACCTTCTACATGCTAAAGTACACTCATATTTTGCACGGTGTAGAGCAAGTGCGCCGGATGCGCACTGCTCTCGCCGATGATAATCCATCACTCACCGCTCGCCTTCGCAACCAGGTCACTTTCGGCAACCATCTGCGTTCGCTTCCGTTCGGGGGCGGCATCGGCACCGCCGGGTTCTGGGGCAACCGATTCAGCCCGAACACCCTGCTCGCGCAAACGCCGACAGACAGTTACTACGTCAAGATATGGGCCGAAACCGGCATTCTCGGGATCTGCCTGCACATGGCCATGCTCGGCTATTTTCTCGGCAAAGGGGCCTACATCTGCCTGACGTTGCGCAATAACGTGCTGCGGTACAAGATCATGGCCCTTTATTCCAGTTATGCCGGCGTGTTGTTGGCCAGTTACGGTAATCAGGTGTTCAGCCAGATGCCGACGGGGATGATCATGAACATCGCTATCCCGCTGATCTTCCTGTCGCCGCTCTACGACCGGATGCTCGAAGAAAAAGAATTTTCCGAACCGGAAACATAAAAGCTGTTACTCATGCAAACCATCATCATCGTATTGCTCAGCCCAGTTTTGATCTACTTCGCCTACGCAGTGGGCGCCCAGTTGCTGCTGGCGATCGCCGGCCACTGGCGCCGGCCGCCGGTGCTGCGCCAGCCGGCCGGCTTTAAGCGATTTGCGGTGCTCATACCGGCTTATCGCGAAGACGCGGTCATTGTAAACGTAGCCCGCCAGGCGCTGCGCCAGCAGTATCCTTCCAACCTCTACGAGGTGGTCGTCATCGCCGACAGCCTGCAGGCCTCAACTTTGCACGCTCTTCGCCGGATGCCCATTCGGGTGATCGAGGTAGGTTTTGAAAAGAGCACCAAATCCAAAGCGCTGCGTCGCGCACTGATCGAGCTGCCGAAAGGCCGCTACGACGCCATCGTCATTCTCGACGCCGACAATATTATGGCGCCCGACTTTCTGACAAAGATCAACCATGCCATGCAGCTCGGCTTCCAGGCGGTGCAGGGACAGCGCACGGCGCAGAACCTGGACACGCCGATCGCCGTACTCGACGGCGCCGCCGAAGCCATGAACAATCACTTTTTCTGCCGGGGCCCGCGGGCGCTGGGCTGGTCGGCCCGTCTGATGGGATCGGGCATGGCTTTCGATTACCGGCGCTTCTACGATATCATGATGACGGTGGACGCGATCGGAGGGTTCGACAAGGAGCTGGAGCTGAAATTCACCCGGGAAAAAATACGGATCGCTTACCAGGAAGAAGCCATCGTTTACGACGAAAAAGTGCGGCAGGCGAACACCCTGTCGCGCCAGCGCAGCCGGTGGCTGGCGGCCCAGTACCACTATCTGCGGCAATACTGGCGGCCCGGGCTGCGTAGCCTGGCGCGGCCGGGCATGGGCGATTTTGCACACAAAGTAGCGCTGCTGGCGCTGCCGCCGCGCATGGTGCTGCCGGTAGTCCTGTTGATCGGCGCCCTCGCCGGCTGGCTCTTCGCCGGCTGGCACTGGATCACCTGGGTATGGATCGGCCTCCTGGCCGGCAATTTGCTGTCGTTCGCCCTGGCCATTCCCGGACGCTTCTTCAGAAAACAATACCGGAAAGCCTGGCTCCATGCCGGCTCGGCCCTCTGGCAGGCCGTCAAAGCAACGATGAAAGTACACAAAGCCAATCGCACCTTCATCCATACGCCTCACGGTTTACCTAGTGATCATGCAAAAAAGGGTTAAATATGCTTGGACAAGGAATGCCCTGGCACATCATTCTGATCTTTTTCGCGCTGGGCATCTTCGCCGGCGTCAATCAGCGGAAGAAGGAGATACGGATGGAAGAAGCGGAAAACGAGGCCGGGCAAAACGAAAAATCCTCCTGATCAGCAAGGCGCTGCCTTCCAATTTCAAGGGCGGCATCCAGACGCATGTCTGGGAGCTGAGCGGCGCCCTGATCGGGCTGGGCTACGAGGTGAGCATCCTGACGGCGGGCAATTTCAGGCGGGGCGCCATCTGGCGGCCCCGCGAAGGGCGGATGATCATCGCCATTCCCTATTTCCCGGGGCGTTATTTTCCGCTCCTGCAGAACCTGATCGAAGAAAACTCTTTCAACCTGATGGCCAACTGGTGGCTCCGGCGCCACGGGCATAAGTTTGACGTCATTCACGTACAGGGCCGCAGCGGATTGTTGTTTCCCGGCGAACTGCGCAAGCGTTCCGTGCTCACCATCCACCGGCTGTTTTCCGTGGAAAGGCGCTGGAACCACGACGAGTACCGCAACGGCTTCGACCGCCGCCTCCACGGATGGATCACCAACTGGCTGGAGCGCCGCTGCCTGCGTCGGGTAGCGGCGGCTATCTGCGTCAGCCAGTGCACCATCAACGAAGTACAGGAAAGCATTGGGCCCGGCGCGCCGCAACTGGACCTGATCTACAACGGCGTCTCTTTCCCGCCGGAACCGGCTACTCCGACGGCCGTCAACCCCTCGCAGCTCCTCTTCGTGGGGCGGCTGGCGGATATCAAAGGGGTTTTTCCCTTAATGATCGCCATGAAAGCGATCCGTTCCGACATCAAGCTGGTGATGGTCGGCGAAGGGCCGGCCCGGAAAGACCTGGAAGATTGTATCCGGGACCTGAAACTGAAAGACCGCGTTTCGCTGATCGGCGCCCGCGAACACGCCGAGGTCTTTCAGCTGATCCGCGAAAGTTACGCGCTGATCCTGCCCTCCTTTCACGAGTCGCAGGGCATCGTACTGATGGAAAGCAACATTTGCGGGCGTCCGGTGCTGGCCGCCAACGTAGGCGGCGCCCGGGAAGTCGTGATCGACGGCAAAAACGGCCTTTTGTTCCCGCCGGGAGAACCGGAAGCCATCGCAGAAAAAGTGAATCAAATATTCGCCTGCCCCCGGCAGGCAGCAGCCATGGGCGCATGGGGCCGGCGCTTCGTCCGCCAGTATTTCAACTGGGCGGGCATTGCCCGGGCCACGGCAAAAGTATACGCTAGATTATGTTAAAGCAGCTATTGAAACGGGGAAAACTTTCCAGGGACAGTTACTCTTTCCTGGGGTACGGCGCCAGGCTGGGTTTCGGCATGCTGACCTTTTTGGTGATCGTGCGCATGCTTTCGCAGGAAGCTTTCGGCGTTTGGGTGTTGTATGTCACCTTCGGCACGATCGCTGAAATGGCCCGCAACGGACTGATCCAGAACGGCGTCGTTAAATTTTTCAAGGAAGAAGACGCGCCGCGCAGCGAGCTCGTCACGGCGGGGCTGGCCCTGAGCCTGAGCGCGACTCTGCTTTTCGGGCTCGTCGTAGCCGCCCTGGGCTATTTGCTGGAAACGTACTGGTCGGCGCCCGGGCTGGGGACGCTTTGTCTCTGGTTTATCGGACTGAGCCTCTTACAGGCGGGGAGCCGGCTGCTGGAAGGGTTATTTATGGCCGACGGTAATTTCCGGGCTATTTTCTGGGGGAAAGCAGCCTTTGGGGTCACCTTCTTTCTATCGGTGCTGCTCCCCTGGCTGAACGGCATCGCGCTGCCTTTGGCGCTCATTCCGGCGGGGCAGGTGCTGGCTGCGCTGCTGGAGCTGGCCGTCGGCCTGGGTTTGGCCAAAAAGCTGCCCCGGCCCGGCCCGCTGGTCGGCCGGCGGGTGTTCCGGCTCTTCAGGTTCGGGCGCTACGTGATGGGCACGAACCTGGGGTCTATGATTTTCAACAAAGTGGACGTATTGCTGCTCGGCGGCCTGCTCGGCCCGGCGGCCGTCGGCTTGTACAACGCCGCCAGCCGGGTGACCAACTTCGTCGAAGTGCCGCTGTCCAGCATGTCGCAGGTCCTCTATCCCGACATCGCCGAAGAACACGCCCGCGATACGGACGGCAACATCGGCCGGCTCTACGAAAAGAGCATCGCCAAGCTACTGGCTGTTATTCTGCCTCCGGGCTTACTGATACTTTGTTTTCCGGAAATGGTGATCCAGCTGATCGCCGGAGCGGCCTACGTGCCGGCAGCCGACATCCTGCGGTTGCTGACGCTGTCTATCCTCATCAAACCGTGGGGAAGGCTCTTCGGCATCACGCTGGACGCCATCGGACAGCCGGAGCTCAACTTCCGGGTGCTGGCCGGCAGCCTCGTCCTCAACCTCGTGCTGAACGTGCTGTTCATCCCGATCTGGGGCGTGGAAGGGGTCGCCCTGGCCACCCTGATCACGATCGCGGCCAACGCGCTGGTCGGACAGTGGTTGCTGCGCCGGTTCTTCGTCATCAATCACCTGCAGGCCGTACGGCAAACCATCAACATTTACTCCAGTTTTTTCAAACTTAAATTATTGAAGCCATGAATCTCGTTTTTGGGGATACCCAGTTGCAAATGAGCCGCCGCATGCAGCGCTACCCACTGATCGGCCGGATCATCCATCGCCTTTTCGGATATACCAACGTCGGCAATTTCGCCCGCGCCGGCGTCTTCCGCCGCCTGATGGAAAACCTGCCTACCGAAAGCTTTAAGCGGGTAATGGACCTGGGCTGCGGCCAGGGCGAATACACCTTTATGATGGCCGGGGCCCTGCCCGAAGCTCAGATCACCGCCCTCGACGTAGAACCGGAACGCCTGCAGCGCATCGCCCAGCTGGCGGAGCGGGAAGGCGTACCCAACATCAAAACCTACCGGGGCGCTCTCAACGACAAACCGGTGAGTGAAGCCGAGCTATATGATTTCATCTTTTCGGTAGACGTTTTCGAACACATCCCCGAAAAACAAATGCCGTTCGAACCGGCCTATCGCCACCTCAAACTGGGCGGCTACCTGCTCGTCAAAATGCCGAGCCGCCACCAGCGCACCATCCTCCCCGAAAGGTGGTTCGAAGACCACCACGAATGGCTGGAAGACGAACACGTGGGCCAGGTCTACGAACTGGAAGACCTGAAAAAACGCATGGAGCGGGCCGGCTTCGCCATCGTCGACGCCTTCTACGCCGACGGCCTGCTGGCGCGCCTGGGCTGGGAGATCGGCTACCTCACCCGACGGGCGGGCGCCATACCCCAGCTCCTGTTTTTGCCGCTGGCCAAATTCCTGGTAAGGCTCGACCAGCTCAATATCCGCCGCCGCCGCGGCAATACCATTCAAGTTATCGGTCAAAAAATCATTAAATGATGAACGCCAAGACTTTACCTCGCGTCAGCATCGTAACGGTCAATTACCGACAGCCGGAGGTGACCTGCGATCTGCTGCGTTCGCTCTGCGACCTTACCTATCCCGACCTGGAAGTTATCCTGGTGGACAACGGCATGGTGGAAGACCAGACGGCCCGGTTCGAATCCTGCGCCCCGGCCGGCACCCGGATCATCCTGTCGGAAGAAAACCTGGGATTCGCCGGCGGCGCCAACCTCGGCATCCGCCAATCGACCGGATCGCTTATCCTGCTCCTGAATAACGACACGGTGGCGCCCCCCGGTTTTCTCGAGCCGATGGTGGAACTTATGGCTTCGGACGAGCGGATCGGCATGATCAGCCCGAAGATCTATTTCTACGACCAGCCCGACGTCCTGCAGTTTGCCGGTGCTACCGAGATCAACACCTTCACGGGGCGCGGCCGCAAAATCGGGTTCCACCAAAAAGACGACGGCTCGTTCGACTATACCGGAGAAGTGGGCCTCGGCAACGGCGCCTGCATGCTGGTGCGCCGGTCAGTCTTCGAGGAAGTCGGCCTGCTTTCCGAGCTCTATTTCATGTACTACGAAGAGCACGATTTCACCGAACGCGCCAAACGCGCCGGCTGGAAGATGTACTATACCGGCAATTCGTACATCCACCACAAACAGTCGATGTCGATGGGGAAATCCAACCCGCGCAAAACCTACTACCTGTCGCGCAACCGCCTCTTGTTCATGCGCCGCATTTTACAGGGCGGCAAGTTTTACCTGTTTCTCACTTATTACCTCCTGATCGGGCTGCCCAAAACCTTGTTCCGCCACCTGCGGCGCGGCGAGATCGACCATATGTACAGCACTTTGCGCGGCCTTTTCTGGAATATCAACAAACGTAAAATACAGTACCAACATGAAGGAATTACTTTCTAACGAAATGGAAAAGATCGCCGCCGAGCGAGGCTTGCGGCCCAACAGCCCCACCGTGCGCCTGCTGCTGCTGTGGCGCCTGGCGCAGCTGGGCTTCAACTGGCTGTTAACCCGTTATTATTTTCGCAAAGCAAACCAACTGGGGCGCATCGTCTTCACCAACGGAAAGCCCAAAGTAGTCAACCAGGGCTACCTGGCCATCGGCAACGTCGTCCGCATCTGGTCGAACATCAACCAGTGCCGCCTCTCGGTCAAAAAAGGCGGCCGCCTGACCATCGGCGACAATACGCGCCTCAACGGCCCGATCATTTCGGTTTCCAACGAGGTGCGCATCGGGAAGAACTGCCGGATCTCACCCCAGGTATACATCATGGACGACGACTTCCACTCGCTGGCCGACCGGCTGAAAGCGGGTAAATCCAAGCCGATCATCATCGAAGACAACGCCTGGCTGGCTACCCGCAGCATGGTGCTCAAAGGGGTAACCGTAGGCAAGGGCGCCGTGGTCGCCTCGGGCGCGGTGGTCACCAAAGACGTCCCCCCCTACACCGTAGTCGGCGGCGTTCCCGCCAAAGTCATCAAACACATCAAGCCGCCGGAAGAAAAGAAAGCACAAGTGAAAATGCTGGCCGGCTAACCCGGGCTAAATCCCCTCTGTAAGGCACTCACCGCTGATTTAATTACGCAACCCGGGAGTAATCCGGGTTTAAATCAAAAAACCATGGCTTATTTATTCTGGGCCGGCCTGGCTCTGCTCGTCTATACCTATCTGGGTTACGGGCTGGTGGCCTGGCTGGGCGCTAAATGGGCGCAGTCGCGCCGCAAAAAAACGGCGGCGGGAACGGACTGGCCGGAGGTGACCCTGCTGGTGGCGGCCTACAACGAAGAGGATTTTATTGAAGCGAAAATCAAGAATTCCCTGGCGCTCGACTATCCCGAGGGCAAGCTGAAATGCTTGTTCGTCACCGACGGCAGCACCGACCGCACCAATGAGATCATCCGGCGCTATCCGGAGGTTACCCTGCTCTACGAACCGGCGCGCCGGGGCAAGATCGCCGCGGTCGACCGGGCAATGGAACAGGTGGATACGCCCATCACCGTACTCACCGACGCCAACGCCATGCTCAACCGGGAGGCCGTCCGCCGGATGGCCGTCCATTTCCGGGACCCGCAGATCGGCGCCGTAGCCGGTGAAAAACGCGTAAAGAGCGCCGGCGCGGCGAACGCCAAGGGCGAGAGCCTGTACTGGCGCTACGAATCGACGCTCAAGAAGCTCGATTTCCAATGGTATAGCGTGGTGGGCGCCGCCGGCGAGCTCTACGCCGTGCGCACCAGGCTGTTCCAGAAAGTACCGCCCGACACCCTGCTCGACGATTTTATGCAAACCCTGCTCATCGCCCGCAGCGGCTACCGGGTAGCCTACGCGCACGACGCTTACGCCGTCGAGGGCGCCTCGGCCGACACCCGGGAAGAGATGAAAAGAAAGGTCAGGATTTGTGCAGGCGGCATCCAGTCGATCGTCCGCCTCGGCGACCTGATCAACCCTTTGCGCTACGGGGTGCTCAGCATCCAGTATCTGTCGCACCGGGTATTCCGGTGGACGCTGGCGCCGCTGGCCCTGGTGATCGTGCTGCTGACCAATATCGTGCTGGCGTGGAACGGATCGCCGCTGTACCAGGTACTGCTCGCCGGCCAGTTGCTGTTTTACGGCCTGGCGCTTGCGGGTTATCTGCGGCAAGACCGGCCCGGGCTGTTCCCGGGGTTCTTCGTGCCTTTTTATTTCGCGGTGATGAACGTAAGCGCCTACCTGGGTTTTGCCCGGTACCTGCGCGGCCGCCAGAGTGTGAACTGGGAGCGCGCTAAAAGGGTGGACGAAAAGGCAGGGTCCAGTGTTTGAGCGGCGAATCGCTTATAACGGATCGATCTTTTTGAGCAATATATTGCGGTGGGCGCGGCTTACCGGAATCACTTTATCGTCGATGAGCACGCTATTGTCCTGGATATCGATGATTTTGGACAGGTTGACGATAAAGGACCGGTGGACCTTCAGGAAATCGGGATGCGCCAGGCGTTCGTCGATACTCTTGAGGGTGCCGTGCACGAGGTGGGCGGCGTCGGCCGTTTTAAAGCGAACGTAGTCGCCCACCGTCTCCACATAGAGCAATTCCTCGAGGTCGATGCGCACGAGGCGGCCGTCGGAGCGCACGAAGATATACCCCTTATCGGAAACGGAAACATCTTTGGGGGCCAGCACCTTGCGGGCCCGCTCCACGGCTTTGAGCAAGCGGGGAAAAGTAACCGGCTTGGTGATGTAATCGACCACCAGTTCCTGAATTTCAAAAGCTTCCACGGCGTATTCCGGGTTGGAGGTGGTAAAGATCACATGGGGCAGCTCTGCCGCCGTACGCGCCAGTTCCACGCCGCTGAGCTCGGGCATCTCCACGTCGAGGAAGAGGAGGTCGAATGCTTCTTTGTTGAGCAGGTTCAGTGCTTTAACGCCGCTTTCGCAAGTCGCTGCGATTTCGAGATCTTCAAATCGTTCGCACAGTTTGCTGAGTGCGATCCGCGACATTTCGTCATCATCCACGATCAGACATTTCATGGGGTTCTTTTTTGAGATAATTTTGAATGTTTTGTACGACCAGGCCGAGGGCGGGCAACATGCCGCGCACGGCGCGGTGAAAGCTCTTCCAGCGATTGCGCAACAGTTCTTCTTCGATCTTTTCGCTGCGGGCGGCCTCTTCGATGCGCTGGGCGGGTTTTACCAGGTCGCCGCGCCCCACCATGCGGAAGTTGGGCTTGATCCGGTGCGCCAGGTCGCCCAGCCGGGGCCAGTCTTCGCTCGCCACGGCAGCCTCCATCTGCTGCAGTTCCTCCGGGATATTGCGGATGAATAGATCGAACATGATGAGCGCGTGCTCCCAGTCGCCTTCGTATAATTCTTCTAATTCTTCCACCTTAAACGGCTCGGGCAGCTGAAGGTTACTCAAACCGGCCGACCTTGTCTGCGCTACCTGGAACAATTCCCGGATGGCTTTCGACAGCTGATCGGGAGTGAAAGGCTTGGTCAGGTGAAAGTTCATCCCCACCTGCAGGGCTTTTTCGCGTTCGTCGAGCAGGGCCGAAGCGGTAAGCGCGATGATCGGCACCCCGGCATTGGGGTTATTGCGGGCGCTGCGCAGCTGGATGGTCGTTTCGTAGCCGTCGAGTTCGGGCATGCGGATATCCATCAGCACCAGGTCGAAGCGGTCTTTTTCCAGGATGGCCAGGGCTTCTTTGCCGTCGCCGGCCGACTGGGAGGTATGGCCCCATTTTTTGATGATCCGTTCGAGGTACATGCGGTTGACGGGATTGTCTTCCACGATCAGGAAGTGTAGTTTGCGGTTGGCCTCGGCCTGGACCGCGACGCCCTCATCGCCGGCCGGCCGGCCTTTTTGCGGGATTTCCCCTTTGGCCAGGGGCAGGTAGAAGGAAAAGGTAGTGCCTTCGCCAACCTGGCTTTCGACCCAGATTTCGCCGCCCTGGAGTTCCACCAGCTTTTTGGTGATCGGCAGGCCCAGGCCGGTGCCGGTCTCTTTGTGGGCTTTCCCTACCTGGCTGAAGCGTTCAAAGACGGAGCCCAGTTTTTCCGGAGCGATGCCGATACCGGTATCGCGTACGGAAAACTTTATAGTGACGTCTTTTTCCCGTTCCTCCATCAGGTCTACCTGCAGCTGGATGAAGCCCCGTTTTGTAAACTTGGTGGCGTTGCCCAGCAAGTTGAGGAGGCTCTGGTTGATGAAGGTAGTGTCGCCGACGAGGCGCTCCGGCAACTGCGGATCGATATCGAGCTTGAATTCGACCGGCTTGGATTGCAGCCGGAAGGCGGTGGTGCGGCCGATGGCGTTGATGAGCTCCCAGGGATCGAAATTGCGGGGGTTGAGTTCCATCTTGCCCTCGGTGATCTTGGAAATATCGAGGATGTCCGAGATCAGGGCCAGCAGGATATCCGAAGAATATTTGATGTTGTTGAGGTATTCTACCTGTTCTTCCTCCAGGGTGGTGTCGAAGAGCAGGTTGGTCATCCCGATGATCGAGTTGATGGGGTTGCGGATCTCGTGGCTCATATTGGCCAGGAAATCCTTCTCCGCGTCGCGGGCTTTTTCGGCTTCGATGCGGGCGATCTCGAGGTCTCGCTGCAGGTTTTTCTGGTTGGTGATGTCGTAGTGGATGCCCATGGAGCCGATCACTTCACCCGCTTCGTTGTAGAAAGGCGCGCCGCTGATCAGCATCCAGCGGCGTTCGCCGGACTTGGCGATCAGCTGCGATTCGTAGACGCTGGTCGCGCCTTCCAGGCGGGCCCTTTCCTGATGGTCCATCAGAGAATGGAATTCGCCGGGCAGGAACACCTCCCGGGCGTTCTTGCCGACCAGCTCTTCCGGTGTGTAGCCGGTCATCTCGCAGAAGCGATCGTACACTTTGGTGATGATGCCTTGCTTGTCCACTTCCATGAGGCCGAGCTCCATATTTTCCATAATGCCCCGGTATTTTTCCTCGCTTTCGCGGATCTTGCGCTCGGCCAGCTTTTTCTCGGTGACGTCCTCGTAGCGCCACAGCTGCCCGTTGTATTCCTGGTTGCGGAAGATAGGCATGTATCGCAGCTCGATGATCCGGCCGTCGTGCGTCTCCAAAAATACCGGATCGGAGACGCGGCGATCGCGGAGCATCAATTCGGCGAAGAGCTCAAAAGAAGCCGGATCGCGAAAGAGGGACTTGCTCTGCTCGGTGACCAGCTGGTTGTCGGCGCCGACCAGCATGCCGGGATCGGCTTCGATGCCGAAGATGTTGCAGAATTCCTGGTTGACGAGCACGATCCGGCGTTTTTCGTCTTCCACCAGAATGCCTTCCTGCATACTTTCCAGGATGATAGACAGGCGGGCGTTGATGGTGGAAAGCTCCCGTTCGGCCTGCTTGCGTTCGGTGACGTCGCGGGCGATGGCGGTCAACCCGGTGATCTTATCGCCTTCGCGCACCACGCTGACGTGCTGGCCGAGCCACATCTCGCTGCCGGCGCCGAAGGGCACCGGGAATTCGAGGTAGGTGATCGACCGCTTTTCTTCCAGCTGCCGGAGATAGAACTGTTCTACTTTATTGCGAAAATCGGGCCGGACGAACTCCGCGTAGTGGCGGCCGATGAGTTGTTCTTTGGGCAGCCCCAGTTTCTTTTCGGCGATGGCGTTGACAAACCGGAAATGGCCTTGCGGCGAGATGATGTACATGATGTCCTGCGCCGATTCGACAATGGTCTGCAGGCGGGCTTTTTGTCGTTCGAGCTGTCGTGTTTTTTCGTCTACTTCATGCTTGAGGTTGGCGTTGAGATTGCGCAGTTCCCCGTTGGCGTGGAAAAGCTCCAACGCCTTATCTTCCAGCAGTCGCTCGGCTTCTTTACGCGCCCGGCGTTCCCGCGCCAGCTTTTTGCGCAATAACTCAATTTCTTGCATGCGGCGCTATTTTTTGGTGATCGTGTAAGCGACGGCCACGCCGTTTTCGGTGATGGGCTCCGCCTGTATTTCTCCATCGACTTCGAATACGTCGAAGCAGCCTTCCAGCAGGCCGTAACCGAGATCGCCCATTTTGCGGGAAGATTCGTAGCGCAGCACCAACTGGTTGTCGGTGCGCGAAAGGACCTGCAGATCGGCCAGTTCCGCTTCCGGATAGAGCTTGCGCACTTCCACGTGGATGTAATCGTGGATGGAAGCCAGAAAGTCGAACAGGGAAATACCCGGCGGGAAAAAATGCGGGTACCCGCGGTGCAGAACGCCGAAAAGGTGTTTCCCGAAAACGCGCAGCAGCGTGCTCCGGTCGTGCCCGGTATGCGCACTCAAACGCTGCACCAGCATTTCCATCTCCTGGGCGGAATAGGTGCCCACCGAGGTGTACGCCCCGCCGCTGGGCAGATCGGCTTCGTCAATGATGGTTTCTACCAGATCGTCGCCGAAGCGGTCTTCTACCATTTCAATGAATTCGGTGAAAATGAGACCTTTCATTGGATCAACAGTTCTTTTGTTAGGAGGAATAAAAAGGGGGCGAAAGGGACAACCGGGAATACCCGTCGCCCGCAACCGTTACGCCGGATTATACATGGGTTCTTCGTCATGACGGTCGTCAGGCTTGCGTTCGCACAGGAGGGCGGCCAGTTTGGCTTCGCAATAGATGAATCCATGAATAATCCGGGTTACGCAAAAAAGGGGGGACCATGCAGCAACCCGGCCGAAAACAGGACCGGTACAAGGCTGCCGATTGCGATTATTTGCCGGAAAAGATGATTCGGGTATTTGCTGAAAGCGTGGCTCAGACAACCGGTTTTTCCGGCTTCGCGTGTGCAGCTCCACTTAGGAAGACGAACATGCGCCAGGGCTACGCCGACAGACAAGCTCTAATCGAGGGTGAGTGAAATGAATGGGGGTAGGAAAAGACAGTTTTTACAAATGTAAGGGGTAAATCGCTAAGTTGACAAGCTTTAACGATATATTTTATCAGACGGATGCATTTTTTTTAATTTAACTCCGTTAAATTGCGTCCTTTCCCTGTTCTTTCTCCAATGACCACTCGCTCACTTCGGAGCCCGGCACGCGCAGGCTCCAGCCCATCACCGCCAGCGTGCATAAGGCTGAAAGCAGCAGAATGACGTCAAAGCCCGGCCCCAGGTCCAGCATCAGCCCGAAAGTAACCGGCCCCAGCGCCGTGCTGAACACCATGACCGTAGCGAAAAAGCTGCGCACCGCGCCGATGATTTCCGTACCGTACACCTCGGCCAGCAAGGCGTTTTTGATGGTGCTGCCCGCGCCGTTGGAAAAGCCCATCAGAAAGAGGGCGATGGGATAGATCAGCGGGGCCCGGAAAGCGGCGAGCAGCAATAGCCCCACCAGATAAGGCCCCAGGAAGAACGGAAAAGTGCGCCGCGCGCTGAGGCGATCCACCAGCGGCCCCGAAAGCAACATCGCCAGCGCGCTTGCGCCGGCATAAGCGGCTAAGGACCCGGCCACCCATTCGGGCGACCATCCCTTGCTCTGCCCCAGTTGCACCTGAAAAAAGAAGACCGCCGTATTCAGGAACCCCAGCAAAAAAACGGCGGGCGTAATGATCCAGAAGGGCCGGGTACGCAGCAGGCGCAGAGGATTGTACGCCCGCTTCGCTGCGCTTTTATCCCCCTCCGTCACGCTGCGTCGCGGATGCGCCACAACTCTAGGTACGGCGCGCAACTGGAAAAAAGCTATTGGCGCCACCAGCACCACTACGCTCAGCGCAGACAGTTGTAAAGTGTACCGCCAGCCTAAGGCGCCGATGGCAAAGGCGACCAATACGGGAAGGATCGCTTCGCCCGAAGGGTGCCCCAGGGTAGCGACGCTGATGGCCTTGCCGCGATCAATGGAAAAAGCGCGGGCCATGGTCGAAACGGAAGTATGACTCATCAGCCCCTGCCCCGATAAGCGCAAGCCGTAAAAGGCGAGCAACACGATCAGGGGATGGGGCGCTACCGACAGCAAAAGCAGGGAAATGAACAAACCCGACAATACGCCCAGCGTGAAGCGGCCCAGCGCCACCGTATCGATGTAGCGCCCTACCCACGGCAGCGTGAAGGCGCTGCCCAGCGTACCTGCCGCGTAGAGCGAGCTCAGCTGCGTGTTGCTGAGCTGAAAAGCCGCTCCGATCTCGGGAACGTAAAGAGAGATCAGGAACGTCTGACCGAAACTGGAGAATAACGTCAGCAGAAAGCCGAACGACAGCAGTGAAAAATTTTCCCGGAGGAAGCGGCCATAATTGCGCATACGGACTGATGGATGCTTACAAAGCGGGGAACGCCTCCCGGAAAGGGATGTTCTCCGTGGAGGATGTTTTTTAAGTACGCGGATGCCTGTTGCCTAAATCCACAGATCAGGTTACGCTCCGTTGATCTCCGCATACCACTTCGCCAGTTCCTCCCCGATCAGGTGGGGATTGTCTTCCTGGAGATAGTGCAGCCCCGGGCCGATATCGACCTTGCGGATATTGGGTAAATTCTGCCCGATCCACTCCGCTGCCTTTTGGGGGATAAGCCCGCCGGGGTCGCCGTGGAAAAGCAATTTGGGGACCGGCGTTTCCTGGAGCCACCGGAAGTACCGGCTGACGATCTCGTGCATGTCGGCGGGTTGGCCTTCGATGGGAATCTCCAGGGGCCACTGGCGCACCGGCTTACGGCTCTTGGCGTCGGGATAGGGCGACCGGTAGAATTGCTTCTCGGCCGGGGTGAGCTTGCGTACAATGGCGCTGGGCAGAATATTATTCACGAACACATTCATCACCGAGATCATAAAATAGCCGACGTAGGGCGTGCGCATCAGCTGGAAGCCCGTCTTGAAGCCGCCGGGGAATTCCGACCATTTTACCGGCCGGTAGATGGCCTCCATAAAGGCGATGCCCTTGATGTTGTCCGGGTGTTGGGAGGCGTAGTGGAACCCCAGGCCCGACCCCCAGTCGTGGATCACCAGGGTGATGTTGCGCAGGTCCATCTTCTCGATGAATTCCTCGAGATAGGCGTAATGGGTGGTGAAGCGGTAGTCGAGGTCGGGCTTGTCGGATTTACCCATCCCGATCAAATCGGGCGCGATGACGCGCGCGTGGGGCGCAAGGTAAGGCATGATGTTGCGCCACAAGTAACTGGATGTAGGATTGCCGTGCAGAAAAAGGACCGGATCGCCGGCGCCGTCTTCGACGTAGTGCATTTGCGAACCTTTGACTTCCAGGAATTGCGAGGGATAAGGAAAATCGGCGGAAATGGGCTGGCTCATGATATGGTGTGGTGTTTCGGTTTTGATTTGCGGCCTTGCGGTTTATTCAGCAATTACAGTCAACACTTTGTCGATCAACGCGCCGGCTTTGAACGGCGGGTTGGACTGACCGATATTCGAAGACAGGGTGATCCGGTGAGCGGGGCAGTACGCCAGAATGGAGCCGTAAAATCCGCCGTGCCCGTAAAAGACCTTGCCGTTGATTTCGTACCGGTACAAGCCCAGCCCGTAATGGGCGCCGAAGCGTTCGGTAGCGGAAATATCGGTCATTTTATCCAAAGTCGCCCGGTTTTTGAAAAACTGAAGCCCGAACAAAGCCTTGATGAAATCGACCAGCTCCCGGGTAGTGGAAACGATGCCTCCGCCGGCCCATTCCCGCACAGTATTGATTTTTGTCAAAAAATCGCATCCGCCACAAAACAAAGTTTAAACTTCAGTGTTTAAACATTATTATTTTTATCATTAACGCAAAACCAAACGCACCATGGCCACCATCAAAGAAAACGTAGATCAGCTCAACAACATGATCCTCAAGGGCGAATTGCTCGATGCATTTGACAAGTTCTACGCCGACAACGTCGTAATGCAGGACAACGACACCCCGGCGCGCGTCGGCAAGAAAGACTGCCGCGACTTCGAGGAGGCTTTTGTCAACAACCTGACCGCCTTCCGCGGCGCCCAGCTCAAGAACGTGCTCGTCAGCGAAGAAGCCGGCATCTCCGCCTGCGAATGGCAGTTCGATTACACCCACAAAGAATGGGGCGATCGCAATTACACCCAGGTAGCGGTACAGCGCTGGGAAGACGGCAAGATCGTCAGCGAGAACTTCCTGTACAAAGGGTAAATTCTCGTAAGCAGAGGAGCATTACGGGCTCCTCTGCTTCACCTCAGCGATTCTCGGTTTGAAACCCTGTTGTGCTTACGTCCCAGCGGAATTAGCTATCAGTAGCCTATAATGCTTACTGCCAAACCGAAAATCGCTGGCTCTACCTCATAGTTAACTGAGAGCATCCCTCCGAAACAAGGCATCCGAAAGACCGCATACCGCAAATCATTTTCACTCCGTCTCTCCTCTGGACAATTTCTCCAGATCCAGCTTTAGCGCTTTGGCGACATCCGCCATCTCTTTCTGTTTTCTGATATGTCCGGCCAGTTCATGCATGGCGTCGCGGAATTCGAGGAGGTAGTCCTCGTGAATGTTGCCCAGCAGTTTCTGCAGCTTCAGGGCGCGCTTGACGACGTACTCGTTGAGGGTGCGCGATTTATGGGCGGGAAAGCGGTGCAAATGGCGTCCGGCCAGGGCCAGCGCCCGGTTGAGCATGTAGAAGTTGAGGTCGATCTCGCCGATCTTGTCTTTAGTGATCTTGACGTGCTGATTGATCAGGCCGCTGAGGGCGCGCAGGTCGAGCAGCAGGTAGCCTGGGGAATAGAAATGGGTCGTTATTTGTTCCAGCGCCTGGTCGATCTCGCGGCGGACGTCCTCGCGGCGCAGCTCGGTGGTGTCGCCGTCTTCCAGGAGTTTAAATTCCAACTGTTGCACCAGGTTGGCGTCTTTGGGCAGCAGGCGGAGCAGGAGCTTGTCTTTCTCTCGCGGCGACAGGGCCAGGACGGCTTGTTTGAGTTCGTCGGATAGTTTGGTGCGCGGCATGGGTAATTCGGTTGACAGGGTACGAACCCCGGATTATTCATGGATTAATCTATTGCCGGCCGCCATTCTGTCCCGCTCACTCACCGTATCCGGGATACCTGCCTGCGGCAGGTAGGCGCCTGCGTGCAGCCCTCCTGTGCGGACGCAAGCATGACAACCGTTATGACGAAGAGCCCATGAATAATCCAGGTAAAGTTGTTAAGGAACGTTTAAAAAATAACTTCGACATTTTGACTGCTTCTTTTGGAGCTATACTTCGTTGAAAATACTCGCCGTAGCTTCGGCTATGCCTGTGCTTTTCGCCTCGTCTAGCTCCAAAATAACCTACTCGAAATTGACAAACTTATTCTTTGAACGTTCCTAAACAAACAAAAAAACCGGATTTTTCCTACTTTTTCGATATCCAAAAATTAAATGCGATTGCCCTTCCGTGGAAAACGATGAAGCCATAGCAAAACTACTGGATCAACTCCCCGACCGCGCTCCCGGCCGCCTCGCCCTCAAGGTCAAGCCGTCGGTGGAGCCCATCGTGCGGCGCGGCCATCCCTGGCTGTTCGAATCCGCCATCGCCCGGCAAAAAGGAGAGGGGCGGGCCGGCGACCTGGCCATCCTGTTCGATCGCAAGAAGAACCAATTTCTGGCGGCCGGCTTGTTCGACCCCCATTCGCCGATCCGCGTCAAGCTGTTGCAGTTCAACACCCCTGCCGCCATTGACGGCGCCTGGTTCGAGGGCAGGATCGCGCAGGCCTACGAGCGGCGGCGCCCGCTCTTCGAAACGGATACCGACAGCTACCGCCTGGTCTTCGGCGAGAACGACGGACTGCCCGGGCTCGTCGCCGACGTCTACGCGCACGTGCTGGTGGTGAAATTGTACTCCCTCATCTGGTTGCCTTACCTGCGCCTGGTATTGCCCGCGCTGCTGCGCGCCGGCGCCTGTACGGCGCTCGTGCTGCGCCTCAGCCGTCAGCTGCAGCGCCGGCCCGACGACCTGGCGGGCCTCTACGACGGGCAGGTGCTCTGCGGCGAACTGCCCGATCCCGAGGTCGTCTTCCGCGAACACGGTTTGCGCTTTATTGCCGATGTCGTCCACGGCCACAAGACCGGCTTCTTCCTCGACCACCGCCACAACCGGCGGCGCGTGGGCGAGCTGGCCGCCGGGAGGCGCGTGCTCGACGTCTTCGCCTACGCCGGCGGCTTCTCCGTCCACGCGCTGGCCGGCGGCGCCGCCGAGGTGGTCAGCCTCGACATCAGCGAACCCGCCCTGGCGATGGCCCGCCGCAACGCGGCCCTTAACTTCCCCAAGTCAAACCACCGCACCCTAGCCGTCGACGCTTTCGCCGGACTGGAACAACTGCGCGGCGCCGGCGAGACCTTCGACCTGCTCATCGTCGATCCGCCCGCTTTCGCGAAAAGCGACAAGGAACGAGCGGCTGCCCTGCAGAGCTACGCCCGCCTGGTGCGCCTCGCCGCTCCGCTGGTGCGCCCCGGCGGCCTCCTCCTCCTGGCCTCCTGCTCCAGCCGCGTCTCCGCCGACGAGTTCTTCGACCTGGTCCAAAAAGAACTTTCTGCTACCGGCCGGCCGTTCCGGGAGCTGGAACGCACTTTCCACGATATCGACCATCCCATCGGCTTTGCAGAAGGGGCGTATTTGAAGGCGGGGTATTATGGGCTGTAGGTTTTTTTAGAAGTGGAGAATTAGGTGAACTTGAAAATGATGAAGTGGGACACAAAACGGTAGTCCATGCATTTGAGATTGATCCTGCTCACCGTTGAGGCTCTTCGTTGAAATTCGTCGTGGACCACTCGGCGCCCCGCTTTTAGGCGGACCACTCGGAGCCCCGCCTTTAGGCGGGACCACTCGGAGCCCTGCCTTTAGGCGGGACCACTCGGCGCCCCGCCTTTAAGCGGGACCACTCGGCGCCCTGCCTTTAGGCGGGACCACTCGGAGCCCCGCCTTTAGGCGGGTCCGTGCCCGCCGCTTTAGCGGCGTTTTTTCTTTAGATAAAGAATGCCGCCTGCCATGATCGGGGTTAAGGAAAAAGGTTTGAAACTTCCTTTGGGAACCGAAGAAGTGGGACACAAAAAATACCTTAACCCTTCTTTTATCGGGAGGAGAAACTCAGGACAATCGCATTTAATTTTTAGCCCTCGAAAAAGTAGGAAAAATCCTCGTTTTCACCTCGATCCTAAAGGAAGAACGAGGATTTTTCCTTCTGTTCCATATGAATTTATGGCAATTGAGCGGTAGCATCTTTTAAATGCGATTGCCCTGCGGAGAAACTAAAACAATTCGTTCGTTGTTTTTAATTTAGAAAAATACAGAACGCTCAGAGCTTGTTTGGAGGTAGTGCTTTTGAAGCGAAAAACTCAGATTTTGGGTTCTCCCGAAGGGATTTTTCCGGCTCATAGCAGCGCTACGGGTCGGAAAAATGCCACAGGGAGGTTCCAAAAGCTGGGTTTTGCAGCCAAAATGACTACCTCCAAACAAGCTCTCAACCATTCGGCCATGGCGCAGAAGGATCACAAGTCGGGCAAGTTGTCGGGTTTCGTCCGGTGGGCGAAAGGCGTGGCGAAAGCATTCGGGAAAGACGTGTGGGAGAAGTTCTGGGACGAACTCACCAAAACCACCGCGCGCATCATCATTATCCTGCTCGCCGTCGGGCTGCTCGGCGGCTACACCCTCTTCGACCGCATCAAAGCGTGGCAGGAGCAGCAACGCGAGAGGGTGGAGCGCTGCCTGGAAGGCCGCGTGGTAGACGGGCTGTGGGGTAACGTCATCGACAGCGTCTACGTCGGCATTGTCGGTATCGGCGAGGCGACGAGCGTCACCGACGCACAGGGGAAATTCCGCATCTGCTTCGACCTGCCCAAGAACCAGGAAACGGTCGACCTGTCGTTCAATAAAAAAGGCTACGTGCCGGATATCTTCCACGAAGAAGCCATCCTGATCGACAATAAAACCGGCGACTATCGCAAAAATTACGTCCTCAATCCCGATCATTCCTACGTGCTGGAACTGGAAAGGTAGGCGCCTGATATTGCATGTTTGAAAATAAAGATTTAAATTACAATTTATCGAAACCGATATATTGATTTTCGAAGCATGGTGGCGAGGTGTCGGTTTCCGGAAAATCCAAAAACGCAGATTGAATTATCCAAACCGACAACACCCATAAACCATGACCACAAGGCTTTCCCTCCTGGTCTTACTCCTGATCTCCCTGGCTGCCTGGTTGGTTTTTGTGGCCCTGCATCCCCGTGCGGCTTCTTACGTCATCAAAGGCAAACTATCCGTCGATGACCGGAGCTCGGTGATCGGCGCGGTCGTCTATTTCACGCAGGAAGATCGGGCGCCCGACCGCTTCGACGAATTGCACAAAGCCCGCGTACAGCCCGGCGGCTTTTTCGATACCCGCTTTAACGGTACGCCCAACCGGCCGGTATATCTTTACGCTTGCAAACAAGGCTATACCACCGTGCGCACGGCGGTCATGCTGTCCGGACCAGGCGCCACCATCCGGCTCGACGAACCGCTGCTCATCTCCAGCCTGCCTTATTCCCGCCCTTATAACGAATTCATCGAAGAACAGGAAGCCCTGGAAGTGCTCGCTTACGAAGACGAGTGCCTCAGTCGCCTCAAGGGCCGTCGGCCCATCCAGCGCGTCCGTTTTTTCGAAGATTACCAGAAGCTGCCCGTCAATTGCGGGCCCGGCCAGCCCTTCGAGGTCTGCCGCGCCAAGCTCGGCATCGACGGCAGGGTGAGCGCCCGCCATTCCTACATCGCGATCCAGCCGGCGGGCAATCCGGTTTACATCGGCAAACGGGATTAGGGTTCTATCCCAAAAGTTTATTCGTCATTCGCACTCGCTGCGCCAGCACGCGCGCCAGGTTGCGCCAGATGACGGTGCGGTCGGCGGCATTTTCCAGGTAGTCGATCGCCGATTCGCTGAAGAGCACTACTTCCGTGTCGGGGCTGGCGGCGACGACGCGGGCCGTGCGGTGGGTGTGCAGTACGAAAGCGATTTCGCCGAAGATGTCCCCTTCGCCCAGCAGTACGGACGTCTTGTCGCTGATGATCACTTTGGCGACTCCTTTTTGTACAAAGCCGAAGGCTTTACCGCCGTCGTTCTCGCTGATCAGGACTTCTCCCTCCTCGCATTTGAGCATGACGGCGTGTTGCAGGAGCGCTTCCCGTCCTGCCGGGCTCAGTCCGTCGGTGAGCAGGGCGTGGCCGGCGAAGGCTTCTTCCTTTTCCGGGATGGGGGTAGCGCCCGTGCGCAGCTGTTGCTGATCGCGCACCAGCTGATCGTACCACTCGCAGAAGGGGCGGTACGCGCTGAAGTCGACGCTGCGCATCATCGGCAGCACCGGCGCGTTGATGAGGGTGAGGTATTCGCGGTCGGGCAACAGGATCATGGGCAGGCGGATGAGGCCTTCCGGCGTTTTGCCCAGGGGGCCGAGCGGGCGCATGCCCACGCGCTTGTACAGGCCGTAATGGCCGGGATCGCCCGACATCACCGCCGCCTGGCCGCCGGCTTTCAGCACTTCCACAAAACAATGGCTCAGCAGGAGCAGCGCGGCCTGCGATTTCTCGTGCTGCGGATGGATGGCCAGCTGGCTGAAGACCACCAGGTTCGACCGTTGCTCCGGCTCGAAAATATCGAGTCGGAACTGGGCCGTCTTTCCGGCGACGGCCTGCATGGCTTCGGCATCGTACAAGCGTACGCAGACCACCAGTTCGCCGCTGGTGGTGTCCTGGCAGGCCGCCAACAGCGAAGAAACGTCAGGCACTCCTTCCACCGTCGACGTACCGTCGATGGCGCCCGCCGCGGCGACGAGGCGCCGGCACGCTTCTTGTTCTCCTTTTCCGGTCGGGAAATAAGCTCGGTAGGGGCCGATCCAAAGGTCCCATCGCAGCGATATGGTTTCGATCAGGCTGGGCATGGCGGTCGTGTATTTGGTTCGGGGCAGGGCGGAGCGCCGCCCGGGTTAAGGTAGGAAAAAAAATGGTAAAGTCAGCTTTTTAGGTTCCTTCCGCCAGGGCAATCGCATTTAAAAGATGCTATCTCTCCATTGCCCTAAAATTCACATGCAACGGAAGGAAAAATCCTCGTTCTTCCTTTAGGATCGAGGTAAAAACGAGGATTTTTCCTCCTTTTTCGAGATCCAAAAATTAAATGCGATTGCCCTGTTCCTCCCGCCAGGGCAATCGCATTTAAATCACTTCACTACCTATTGGCGACAAAAGCAGCTCGTCAGCCAAAAAAAATCACGAGCACCGCGACGGGCCCTCTCACCGGTAATTTGAGATTTACGTAAATTCACCGATGTTGGTAGCCGAGGCGATCCTCGACGGCGATCTCCGACAAGCAGACCTTTCCTTCGAATTGTTGGAGGCCGATTACCAAACCCGCAATAGGTTCTTTATATTGGTGAATTCAAAAAAGCGGATCTTCCCGATGGCCAGGACAAAAAAGACCAAAAAAGAGAAGAAGCCCAAACGCGTCAGCTATCATCACAAACCGGAAAACATGACGCTGCGGGAATGGCAGACCGCCCTGCGCCGGCAGTACGGCGAAAAGCAGGCTTTCACCCTCACCAACCTGGGCGATCATCCCGTCTGGTCGGATTTTACGGTCGGCAATCCGGAAAGCAATGCGCGGTACCGGCTGGCGCTGCGGGGCAAGGAGCCGGGCGATAACTTTTGTTCCTGCCTTGACTTTCGCACCAATCAACTCGGCACCTGCAAGCATATCGAATGGGCGCTGCACAAATTGTACCACACCCACGGCAATAAGCAGCATTTTCGCAAACCGCCGCCCGAGCGAACCTACAGCTCCGTTTACCTGCACTATGGCGAGATGCGGAGCGTACGCCTGCGGATCGGGGCCGACCAACGCGCGGAGCTGGTGGCCTTGGCGGAGGATTATTTCGACGAGCACGGCGTGCTGCGGGAAGCCGCCTACCGGTCGTTCGATCGCTTTTTGGAAGCAGCCAGGGCCCTGGCGCCCGGTTTTCGCTGTTATCCCGACGTGCTGGATTTCGTTATCCAAAAGCGCTCCGACCAACGGCGGCGCGAGCTGGCCGCCGCCCTGGCGGAGGCGCCCGAGCGGCTGGAGGGCCTGCTCAAAACCCGGCTCTTCCCCTATCAGCGCGAAGGCGTGCTCTTTGCTTTCACCGCCGGCCGCTGCCTCCTGGCCGATGAGATGGGGCTCGGAAAAACGCTGCAGGCCATCGCCACCGCCGAGCTGCTCCGCCGCACCCTGGGGATCGGTTCGGTGATCATCGTTTGTCCGACCTCCCTGAAATACCAGTGGCGGGCGGAGATCCGACGGTTCACCGACAGCACCGTGCGCGTGTTGGAAGGGCCGTTGCACAAGCGGCGATTGCAATACGCCGAGCACGACAGCTTTTACAAGATCCTCACTTACAACGTCGTGGCCCGCGATTACGCCTACATCAACCAGGCGAATCCGGATATGGTGATCCTGGACGAATCCCAGCGCATCAAGAACTGGGATACCAAGATCGCCCGGGCGGTGAAACGGCTGGAGGCGCCGTACCGGCTGGCGCTCACGGGGACGCCCCTAGAAAACAAGCTCGAAGACCTCTATTCCATCGTGCAATTCCTGGATCAGCACCTGCTGGGCCCGCTCTTTAAACTGCTGCACCGCCACCAAGTAAAAGACGAGAACGGCCGGGTGCGCGGCTACCGGCGCCTGGATGAGGTGAACCAAAAACTGAAAAGCCTGATGATCCGCCGGCGCAAGCGCGACGTGCTGCAACAATTGCCGCAGCGCATCGATCAGCCCCTCCTGGTGACCATGACGCCGCAACAGTGGGAATTGCACCAAAGCTTCGAGGCCGACGTCGCCCGGCTCATCGCCAAATGGAACCGCTTCGGGTTTTTGCACGAACAGGACAGGCAGCGGTTGCTCAGTTGCCTGAACCTGATGCGCATGTCGTGCAACAGCACCTTCCTCGTCGATCAGCACACCCGGTACGACACCAAGATCGACGAGCTGTTCTATATCCTGGAAGAGCGGCTCGCCGAACCGGAGGAAAGCGTAGTGGTCTTCAGCCAGTGGGAGCGCATGACGCGCATCGTAGCCCGGGAACTCGAAGCGCGCGAGCTCCCCTTCGCCTACCTGCACGGCGGCGTGCCCAGCGCCAAACGCGGCGAACTGCTCGACCGCTTTCGCGACGATCCCGACTGCCGCGTGTTTCTCTCGACCGATGCGGGCGGGGTGGGGCTCAACCTGCAAAAAGCCGCCATGGTGATCAACCTCGACCTGCCGTGGAACCCCGCCGTGCTGGAACAGCGCATCGCCCGCATCTCGCGCATCGGCCAGGAGCGCCAGGTGCAGGTGATCAACCTCATCGCAGAAGGAACGATCGAACACCGCATGTTGTCGAAGCTGGCTTTTAAATCGTCTCTGGCCGAAGCCGTACTGGATACGGCCGAAGAAAGCGTTTTTATGAGCGACCGCAGGTTCCGGGAGTTTATGGAAAACCTGGCGAGCGTCACGCCTTCCGAACCGCAGGAAGCCGGCCCCGTGGAAGCCGATAGCGAGCCGGACCTGGAGGTTTCACCCGCCGCCGGCCGCGAAGAACCGGCCGAGCCGCAGGCCCCGGTAGAAGCCTGGTGGGAAGAGGAGGAACCGCAGCCCGAGCCCGAGAAGCCCCGGAAAGAAAATGGTCAGCCCCGCCCCGAACCCGTCCGCGAGCTGATCGAACAAGGCGTGAGCTTCCTGGGCCGCCTGACCCAAACGCTGGCCGACGAAAAGGCTACCCAACAATTAATAGACGAGTTGGTGGAGGAGGACGAGAAATCGGGCCAGGCCTACCTCAAAATTCCCGTCGAGAGCGGAGAGGTCGTGAAAAACGCCATGAAACTCCTCGGCGGCTTGCTCCGCAAATAGCGTCAACCCATTGCCGAGGATCGGGCCCAGGTGGAGGAACGACCGCTCTGTTGCTTCTTTCGTTCCAAAATGAATGATCCGGGCTATCCTCATTATTTTTTCCTGAAGCTATGAGGTCGACTCCAAAACAGAAAGGCCCCCGGGTTTGTCCGTCCCGGAGGCCTTTGCTACTCACATTTCATCTTTTCCTACTGTTTCACAAACCGTTTATTGATCACCTCCCCTTCCGTTTCGATGGAGAGGAAGTAGATCCCCGGTTGCAGGGAAGAGATATCGATCGATTCGTAGTTGTTGGTCGAGTTGATCCCTTTGACGGCAGCGCCGCTGAGCGAGAAGATCCGGACGGCCCGGATGTTCAGCGACTCGTGGTATTCCAGGTTGAGTTCGTCGCGCGCGGGGTTGGGATACAGCTGTACATCTTCGATGTCCAGAACATTTTCGGTGGTTTCCAGGCTGAGGAAGCGGGCCGGCGTTTCCAATTCCTGAACGGTGGTGACCGGTCCGTCACTATTGGGTAGTGCGGAGCAGTTGCCGGAGATGGTTACTAGGTCGATGTATACCCGGTCGTTATTCACGCTGGCGTCGCACTGGAAACGGAACCGGGCGTTGGAAGACAAGTTGAAGGAGCCGGCATTAAGCGTGACGGTGGCGACGTAGAAGGTATTATTGACGATTCCTCCGGAGCCGACAACATAGGTCGCTACCGTTTGCCAGCCGCTGCCGTCATTGTAGCGCACCCAGAAGTCCTCCCCATTTTCCATGCTGACGGGGCGGAAGTAGAACTCTACGTCTACGGAGCTGAATTCCGAAAGGTCGAAAGGATCGGAGGTCATTGCAGAAGCACTGCCGGAGTTGTCCCGGATACGGATGGAATAGCTGCCATCCCAGGAATTGCTGGGTTCATTTCTGCGGGTGCAATCGCCGCCGCCGTCGTTCCAGTCTTCCCAGCCGCTTTCGAAGGAGTTGGACGACAAGACGCCTGCGCTGCAGCCGCCCCCGCCTTCCGAGAGGGTGGTGACATTAACCGTATTGCTGGCCGAAGACTCGTTGCCGGCCGCATCGAAGGCCGTCACGTACATGGCGTAGGTCGTGCTGGGCGTCAGCCCGGTAATCTGGGCGGAAGTGCCGGTTACCGAGCCGATATTGCTGCCGTTGACATAGACGTAGTAACCGTCGACGCCGACATTGTCGGAAGAAGCGTTCCAGCTGAGGTCGGTCGTCGTCGTCGTGGTATTGGAAGCTATGAGGTTGGTCGGTGCGGTAGGCGCCTGGGTGTCGCCGCCGCCGCTGCTCACGCAGAAGTTGGTGGTTTCCGAAGAGCCGAACGAGCCGCCGCTGGCCAGGGTCGCGCCGTTGGAGTCATCCGTCAGGGTGTAATCGCCCGTACCCCACGAGCAGCAGATGCCGTCGCCGTAGGAGTCGAAGATGGTGAAATCGTAGCAGCCGTCGGCCGGCAGGCAGATGTTTTCCACCACTTGCGAGCCGTCGGGCTGGGAGCCGTAGGTGCCGCCGGAGGCCACCACGCTGCCGCCGCCGTTGCGGATCTCCCAGCTGGTCTCTTCCGGATAGTTGTCGAGGTTAATGGTCAGGGTGACGCTGGGCCCGGGGCAGGGGCAGGGAGCGCAGTCGGGGCCGCCGCAGTCGACGCCGGTTTCATTGCCGTTCTGGATGCCGTCCGAACAAGTGGGACAAGCATCAGGGCAGCTACCGCCGCAGTCGACACCCGTCTCGTCACCGTTCTGGATGCCGTCGGTGCAGGAAGCCGGGCCGCAGGGCGCGGTGCAGTTTGCGTTGGCGACGCTGTTGCGGATCACGTTGCCCGGCTGCGGGCCGAAGCCTTCGTTGAAGTTGATGCCGGTGGTAAAGTGGCAGTACGACATGATGGTGCCGCCGCCGGAGGGGCTGCCGGGCAAAGAGCAGAAGCCTTCCGTGCTGCCTGCGCAGCCGTCGATCGCGGTATTGTTGCCGTTCCAGACGCAGGCGTGCGTGTGGCGCGAGCCCCAGAGGTGGCCGAACTCATGGGCCGTCACGAATACCGACCAGGAATAGGTGGGTACGACGGCGTAGGTCGATTCGATGCTGCTGAAGCAGAGGCTGTTGTCGGGGTTGGGGTTGCAGATGCCGTCGAAGCCGGCGGCGACGCCTCCGCTGGCCTGATAGGAAAGCAGGTGCCCCAGGTCGCCGTTGAAGCCGTTGAGGTTGGCCTGGAAGTCGCTCAGCATACCGCTGCTGGAAGTGCTGGAGTAGGGGCTCGTCACGTCCCATACCAGGATCTCGGAAACGACGGAGGCGATGTTTTCGTTGGCGTACAAGGTGATCACCTCGTTCAGCAGGCCGGTGGTAAAGTTGGTGGCGGCCGTCACGCCGCCTTTCTGGTTGTGGATATCGTTGTCGACTTCGATGTAGAGGCGGATGCAGTCGCCGACCGCCTTCTCATTCAGGTTGAATTCGAGGTCCTTCGGCTTGTAGCCGATCCCGTCGTCGGGGGTGGCGCAACCGAGTTCGTGCTCCTGGAAGACGGTGCGATCATCGTAGAGGATGTGCTCGCCGTTCCAGCTGTCGCCCTGCAGGCGCCCCAGTACGAGGTTGCCTTCGTCGGAAGAGATGAGACCCATCACTTCGTTGTCGAAGACGCTGACCGCCACGACCGAGCTGCGGTCGCCTTTGATGACGCCCCGGTAGTGGTGGCCGAGGGGAACATCCGCCGCCTGCTGGGTTGACGCCAGGGTGACCTGGAAGTCGGAAGTGAAGATGTCTACCTTTACCAGTTCCAGCTCCAGCGTTTGGTTTTTGCTGAGCGAGGGGACGGTAAGGGTAAACGTCTCCGGGGCGTCGGCGTCGAAGTAGCGGTTCAGCGTACTGAAGTCGACGTTCAGCACGTCGTAATCGACGGCTGCCGGGTCGAACTCACTGACCAGGCCGGTCTTTTCCGCCGCCAGGTCAAACGGCGCGATCGCCTGGAAGTCGGCGCTGCGAGCGTGGTAGGCGTCGACCAGGTCGAGCGGTTTCGGAGAAAGGTCGGTGTTTTGAGCGAAACACCAGACACACAAGCAACTGAGTAAAAGCGTAAAAACAGATTTCATGATCAACTTTGCTTTTAGGATGATTGAGATTTATGGTAATGCTTTTGATTTAACACAAAAACCACTCTTACGCACGGCTCGTCGAACGAAGCGGTGCAAAGCAAAGACTGGCAACTACCGGTGATTTCACGAATAGATGCACGCCGCTGCCAGGTGAGCGCGATAATTCAGAATGTCGGGAAATGGTTTGTTACTTTCGCTGCAAGTAGGATTTTCGACTTTGGCTGATTCGGGGCGAAATACGGGCTATTCACAGGGGTCGGTTTGTTCAGGTGTTTGTTTAGGAAAATCTGTTTATTGTGGATTAAAGTTATAAAATATTTTAAAATTCGAGCAATTTGTGCGCCTTTATGGTTAAATTTTTTCCCTTTTCGAAAAACCAATATTTAATTTTGCTGTTCAGGGGGGCGGAAATGAGCCTGGTTTACAGCCGCCTGCGCTGTAAAAGACCATTTAAAGGTAGGAAGCAAGGGGTGTGCGCATTGGGAAAAAACCTTATATTATCCGTATAAAAATTAAAGCCAGATGGCCGGCGCCCGAAGACTCAGAGCGGTATTCCTGTACGCCCGCCGGGACAACAGCTTCCGGAAGGCGTTTGCCCCTTACCTCAAATCCATCCAGTTGGAGATGTTGCGGGATATCGATTATTTCGCGATAGAAGAAACCACTGACCTGACGCTGGCCCGCATCGCTACCGAATGCGATCTGGTATTCCTCGTACTGAGCATGGACCTGGCCACTGCTTACCAGGTGCGTAGCGGGGAGTTCCGCCGCTTGACACGCTACCACGTGATGAAGCGCCTGCGCATACTGCCCATCTACTACCGGCAGCTGACGCTTTCGGAGAAGCAAAATCCGTTTCGCAATCTGGAGTGGGCGCCCGGCCCCGACACGCCCATCGAAAGCCAGTCCTGGAATTCGCCCGACGAAGCTTACGGCCGGACCGCCGAGCAACTGCGGGCTTCCTGCAAAGAACAGCAGGCCTACGTCGACGAGCTGGAAAACACCTGGCAGTCGGCCCGGGGCGAAGACGACATCCCGGCTTACGCCAAGTTTATCGAAACCTATCCCCACAGCTGGGTTACCAAAGACGCCAAGCGCCGGCGCGACGAACTGGAAGAGGCCAACCTCTGGGCGGAAGCCGAAGCCCGGCATACCGTGGCGGGCTATTTTGACTACCTGCACAAAGCGCCCTTCAATACGCACCGTTTCGAGGCAGCCACCAGGATTCAACAACTCGAATCCGACCCCGCCAAAGACTGGCTGGAGGCGCTCGGCCAGGACCAGCTGGTGCTGTACTACCGCCACAAAAACCGCTTCGGCGGCGGGAAGCACGAGGCCGAAGCCAACCAGCGTATCGACGAGCACCTCGGCCGGTCTCGGGAAGAAAGACCGGCGGTCGATCTCAAGGAGTTACAGGCTCCTCAGGCGCCGACGTCCGTCGGAGGAAAAACCCCTGTGCGCCTGCGGCCGGAAGACGCCCATCTCCCGGATACGCACCCGAAGCTCGACCTCGCCCCGCTCGACAGCAGCTTTCTGCGCATTAAGGCTTACCAGTCCTTGTACACCCGCGAACTGCTGGCTTACGAGACCTTCGGCGACCATGCCGAAAAGTTGCATCAAAAGCTCGACGACCTGGAAAAAGAACTCCGCTGGCGCGTGCAGGCGCACCTCCCCACCGCCGGGGCCGTCGTGCTGCTCTTCCTCTCGATCGTCTATTCCTACCTCCGCGTACCGGTACGGCTGGATTATTACCAGGCTTTTCGGACCAACACCGACGAAGTGGCCAACCTCGCCCTGATGGTGATCCTGACGCTGCTGTGCGCCTATTTTCTGTTCATCTGGTGGCGCTTCCTCGACAAAGAGATCCAGTTCGTCAAAAAAGCCCGGAAAACGATGCCCAGCCTCGGCGTCATCGCCCGCGTCTCCATCCTGATCTTCGATAAAGATTCGGCCCGTACGAGCATCGAATTTTTCCGCAAAGTGGAGGAAAAGGCCGATAAGATCTTCGCCAAATGGCCCACCGACTACCTCATGCAGACGCGCCGGGAGGTGGAGGCCGGCTTCTTCAAGAAGCTGGCGCAGCTGGGGATCAAGGTGTAGCAACTCCAAACTGAAGCCGTTCTCGCATTCAATGCAGCTTACTCACCCCGGACACCTCCGCCAGCACATCCGCGTATTCCGTCAGCTGTTCCCGGATGCGGGTCATCTCCGCGCGCAGGGCGTCCGCGTGTTCCCAGGCGCGTTCGTGTTCGGTGGGGGAGCGGTCGGCGGGGCGGCGGTCTTCGTAGTCTTTCAGTATAGGGTGCCATTTGGCGAGCAAGGGGCGCAGCACCCGGTTGAGTACGCCCACGGCGATGTGGCCAAGGGTAGTATCGTCTTTTTCACCGGGGGTGGCGATCACGGGGCCGTATTTTTTGAGGATGTCGCGGGTGATCTGGAAGAGGGCGTAGAAAGAAGTCAGCGCCTCGCGCAGCAGTCCTTCGCCGGCCTTGAGTTCCTGCACCGTCACGCGGGTGACGAGTTCGACGTAGATCTCCCAGGCGGCCTGCCGCTGGTTTTCATCGACCTCCCAGTTGCCTTTGATGCCGAGGAAAGGAAGGTTGACGCTGATGGAGAAGCTTTTGAATGTGGTGTTAGGCATGGCGGTCGGGTTTATTCGAATTTCGGGAAACGAGTCGTACTTCCTGCAAAATCCCGGCAAATATCGGCCGAAGGCCCCAATTTTTCAACTTTCCCCGCCTTTTATCCGTAATTTGCATTTGGTAAGGAAAATCTTTAACTTCTACATTCTTACAGAGTCAAAGCCGAACAAAAAGCCCCGGACAAGTGTAATTAATTTCGTTTGTAAAGAAAAGTGCGGATCACCCGAACGCCTGAACAAACTACTCCCCATGCTTAGACCAGCAGACTTTCAATCTGAGTTTCACACCTTGGTCGAAGAAGACCTCGAGGGGGCGCTTTCCTTCCTCGAACGCCGTGTGTCTTCCCCTGATTCCAAGCGGAAGAATATCGTAGAACTGAAACATCAGCTGAATGCGCTGAGACAGGATCACAAACGGGGCCTGATCGACCGGGACAGCTACCTGCAGGGGCGTCAGGAAATCAGGCAGGCGGGGGTTTACCTTGCTTCGAAGTTATCAAAGGCTCATTTCAAGCCCCAACCCGGGCAGGGCGCCTATCGCCAGAAAGGAGCGATCCTGTACTGGATCGCCGAAGAGATGCAGCTCGGTCAGCTGACCTCCTGCATCGTCCGGCTGTCCGACGGCCGGGATAAGCTGGCGGGCAGGGGGCTGCGCAGCGGTAAAAAAGATAAGGCCGAGTTCGTTAGCGTATCTGAAATTATGGAAGTCTGCCTCGACGATGCGGAGCCGTCCGGCGCCTTCGAAGTCCACAGCCATTTCTACAAAGAACAATTTCAGTCAAAAGAAAAATACGCCGTCTGGAACTTTCGGGTGAAGCCTATCCGGGAAGGAACCCACCGGCTCAAACTGACCGTGAGCCTGCTCGAAATGGCGGCTGGGGAAGAACGCCGCAGGAATATCGAATTGGAAAAAACCGTGGTGGTGGGTTCCAGGGTGCCGCCGCCCGATAAGCAGGGGAAGTTTGTTCCTGCCGGTGTCGCCCTTCGCTACAACAGCTACGTCGCCCAGCCTTTTCTGGCCAAGAGGGCGCTCGCCAGCAGTAAGCCGGCAGTAAAACGACAGTTTCGTCTCCGGCCCCTCATCGGCAAGCTTAACGCCCTGCATCTCCTCGGGCTGGCCCTGGTGCTGGCGATCCTGGGCTGGTTCATTTCCCGGATGCCGTTTGCCGATTGGTTCGCTTTCGCGGGGCCGCCGGAAAAGGAAGCCATAGCAGCGCCGGCGCAATCGGATCAAAAAAAGGACACTCTCTTACGGGACGACCTGCCGGATGGTGAAGGTTCACTGCAGGCGACTAGTCCGCCCCCAGACCCCGATCTTCCGACCCCGGCTCCGGAGAAGGACCGCCAGATCGTAGTAGATGATGTGCCGGCCGACACCCTAGTCCCGAAAGGAGAAGCGCCGACAACGGTCGCCCGGACGGAAGCAAGGCCATTCGTCCTTCCGCAGGTCCGCCTGTTCATCGATCCTCGCGACAACGAGAAATACCGGGTGATCCTGATCGACGACCAATGGTGGCTGGCCGAGAATATAGATTATCAAGTGGAAAGTGCTTCCATTGACGTGTTGAAGGGCCGGCAGGGTAAGTTCTATACGGCCGGTGGCGCTCTCGAAGCTTGCCCGCCCGGCTGGAAGCTCCCCACCGGCCCCGAATGGCGGGAATTGCTCACCGTTATTCCTTTTGCCGAATTGCAAAACCTCCTCGCCACCCCACAGTCGGGCGAGGCCGACTACGTCGCAGAAGCCTACCACAGCCTCCTCGCTGGCTGGGTGCTCAAGCGCATGCACTACGGCCTCGGCGAAAGCGGCAACTACTGGTACGCCGCGGGCGACGGAAACGTGCAAAGTATCGAGATCAGCTATCCCCATCGCCCGGGCTTCTTCTCCATGCAAGGCGTCTCCAACGTCATCCTGCCAAAAGATGCGGATAAGCTGCTGCTGCCCTGCCGCTGTGTTTATAAAGGGGAAGCGCCGCTGGATGCTTTTGGTCCGGTTTCGATGGGGCGGTAGTAACGCGGAGCTACAGCTCCGCAAGTATGGAACGCGGAGCTACAGCTCCGCGCCCGCAAGTAAAGTAACGCGGAGCTACAGCTCCGCGCGCCAAGTAAGGAACGCGGAGCTACAGCTCCGCGCGCCAAGGAAAGTAACACGGAGCTACAGCTCCGCGCGCCAAGGAAAGTAACGCGGAGCTACAGCTCCGCGCGCCAAGGAAAGTAACACGGAGCTACAGCTCCGCGCGCCAAGGAAAGTAACGCGGAGCTACAGCTCCGCACACCAATAACCCTAAAAAACTACAAAATGCCGTCCAAAATCAACTATCGCCGTCGGCTGCCCCACATCCAGCCGGAAGGCGGGGATTTCTCCATCACCTATCGTTTAGCAGGAAGTTTGCCAAAATCAGTCCTCTCAAAACTGCAAGAGGCTTATGAAATCAAGCGTCTGGCCATTCTTGATAATCATAATGGTGATGAAAAAAGCGCCCACCCGGAGCTGAACACCTTGCAAAATGCCCATCGCAAAAAGCTCGATCGATACCTCGATCAAGTATTTGCAGGCCCAACTTGGTTGAAAGACCCCCAAGTTGCTACCATCGTAACGGATTCTTTAAAGTACATTGAACAAGAATTCAAATATTGGACCATTTGGTCTTACTGCATCATGTCCAATCACGTGCATCTGGAATGTACCCTCACACCGGAAGCGCCTCTTTTAAGTAAGATAATGCAAAGGCACAAGGCATTTACGGCATTGCAGGCCAACCGCTATCTGAATAGATCGGGCCCGTTTTGGCAAGAGGAAAGCTTTGACCGACTCATTCGAAATGAAGTCGACTTTTACGCGCGAATATATTACACGATCAATAATCCGGTGAAAGCAGGCCTGGTAAAACGTTGGGAAGATTGGCCGTTCACTTACGTTCATCCGGTTGTTCGAGCGGTGATGGGCGGAGCTGAGTTATAGGCGGACGGAGCCACAGCCGTCCCTTGTAATAGGCGGGCGGAGCTGTAGCTCCGCCGTCCCTTTGTAATAGGCGGGCGGAGCTACAGCTCCGCCGTCCCGCCGTCCAGCAGCCGTCCCTTTGAAGTGTTTTGATCACTTCCCAATACAAAACCGCGAAAATATATTCTCCAGCAAATCCTCCGTAGAGATCTCCCCCGTAATCTCCCCCAGGTGGTGCAGCGCCTGCCGGATATCCATCGCCAGAAAGTCGGAAGTGACGCCTTCGTCCATCCCCTTCAGCACCGCCGCCAGGCTCTCGTCGGCCCGCCGCAGCGCCTCGTAGTGGCGGGCGTTGCTCACGATAGTCTGGTCGAGGCTTACCTGGCTGGTGATCACCGCGTCGTGGAGCTTTTCCTTGAGGTAGGGGATGTTCATCTGGTTGATGGCGGAAACGGGCACCCAGTTGGTCTCGGAAATCGGAAGTGGGAAGTCGGAAGTCGGAAACGGACCCGGCGGCGCTTCCGCCTTCCCACCTCCGATTTCCGCCTTCGGAAAATAGTGCTCAAACTTGGTATACGGATTCAAATCCATCTTATTCGCCACCACCAGCACGTGCACGTCAGGGTGGATGAGCCGTTGCAGGTCGGCGCGGACTTCTTCGGGAGAAGTTTGGATCACGTCGAAGATATAGATGAGTACGGCCGATTGGCGCACCTTCTCCAGGGTGCGTGCTACGCCTACGGCTTCGATAGTATCTTCAGCATCGCGGATGCCCGCCGTATCGATGAGGCGGAAGGGGATGCCCTCGATGTTGAGCACCTCCTCGATGGTGTCGCGCGTGGTGCCGGCGATCTCGCTGACGATGGCGCGCTCTTCGTTGAGCAGGGCGTTGAGCAGGGTGCTTTTCCCGGCGTTGGGGCGGCCTGCCAACACGGTACTGACGCCGTGTTTGATGGCGTTGCCAAGGCGGAAGGAGTCGATCAGGCCCCGCAGGAGCTTTTGCATGCGGCCGATGAGGTCGCGCAGCTGGTCGCGGTTGGCAAACTCGACATCTTCTTCCGAGAAGTCGAGCTCCAATTCGACCAGGCTGGCGAAGTCGATGAGCTGTTGGCGCAGCGACTGGATCTCGTCGCGGAAGCCGCCGCGCAGCTGTTGCATGGCCATGCCGTGGGTTGAGGCCGAGTCGGCGGCGATGAGGTCGGCGACGGCTTCGGCCTGGCTGAGGTCCATGCGGCCGTGGAGAAAGGCGCGCAGGGTAAACTCGCCTTCGCGGGCCGGCCGCGCCCCCTGGTTGATCAACAATTCGATCAGGCGCTGGATGACGTAGCGCGAGCCATGGCAGCTGATCTCCACCGTATTTTCCCCGGTATAGGAGTGGGGCGCAACGAAGACCGTCGCCAGCACTTCGTCCACCAGCTTGCCTTCCTCATCGTGGATGGTGCCGTAGTGTACAGTGTGGGAACGCTGCTCACTCAGCTGTTTTCCGCGGAATAGCGCATCGGCATAGGTGATGGCGTCTTTTCCCGACAGCCGGATCACCCCAATGGCGCCGACGCCGGGCGGCGTGGCAAGGGCGACGATGGTGTCGGAAAGATCGTGGCCAGCGTAGTTCATAATTAAGCTAAAATTGAAAAATATTGTTTGATATTATTTGCGTCAAGCCGTAATTTTACATATCTTACTTAACAAAACGCGCACATGGCCGAAAAAGATACGCTCTGGAAGGCGGTAATCGAGGATTTGGTGGAAGACTTTTTGCACTTCTTTATCCAGAATTTACGGACCAAATTGATTTTTCCCAAGGATTCACCTTTCTCGATAAAGAATTGGCGAAACTGTCACCTATCGCAAATTCCCCAAACCGCCATGCAGATAAGCTGATCAAAGCGCATTTGCGCGATGGTGTGGAATGTTGGTTTCTAGTGCATGTAGAAGTCCAAGGGTACAGCGACCCTAATTTTGCAAAGCGCATGTACCAATATGCGTATCGTATTCAAGATCGATATGATCTGCCACTGACTAGTGGTCTGTCAAGGCTAAAACTTCGGGTTGCCTGTGGCGTCTTTTGCGCCTACTCTTCGTTGGAGAACCCCTTACATAGCCCGCTATACGCGGGAACCTCCGCCTCGATTAGCCGCAAAATACGCTCATATTCAACCCGAAAATTTACACTTGACAGACCACTAGCCTGGTGATTTATACCCACACCAATCGGAAGTTCCATTTCAAATCTTATAGGCAAACGTTTTTTCGAAACGAAACTGGATTATCGATTTGACGCGTTTATATTAACGGAATATAATGCTATCGACCTTGCGAAATCGGATAACCATTTTGGGTTTGTCTTGGCGGCTGCACGACGAGCCATCGAAGATGAAAGCAGCGATGACTGGCAACAACTTAAAACAAAAACAGATTTGGTTCGTCGATTGTTGGAACGTGGTGTTGACAAATCCAAAGTTCAAAAATTAATTGATTTTATTAAGTATTACGTGCGCTTTGACCGAGATGTTTTTTTGTATAAATTTGAAAAGAATCTTGAAGATATCGATAAAACTGCAGCAACCATGGGAATTCGAGAAGCAATATTAAACGAGGTGCGTGAAGCAAGCTTTGAAAAAGGCTTAGACACTAAACTAAGGACTGTGGTCATCAAAGCTGGAAAAAAGGGTATGTCTCTTCCTGAAATCGTTGACTTGGTTGACGAACCAGTGGAAAAAGTGGAGGAGATCATTCAAAGTATTGAAGAAGAGAAATAACCAAGATACAGAATTACAAGTTGCGATATTGATCTATCAACACTTCCCCCGCTTCCGCCAAATCCGCCCCAAACGCAAAAATTCCCTCCCGGTGCCCTGCCATCACAAATAACTTCCGCTCCGGTAAATTGGTCGTATGGATCAGATCGACAATCGAAGTCGCCATCTCCGGAGTGCCGTACGTTATCCCTGCTTTGGTGGTCGGTACCCGGTGAAGCAATCGCTCCCACAATCCCAGGTGATGCAAGTGAATTACTCCGTTCACCCAAGGCAATTCTCTATATACCACATAATGGCTCATCGACTCTGACGACGCGATAATCGGTCCTGTACACCATAGCGTATTCTGTTCCGGATCTACGCGGGCAACCAAAGTAAAATGTTCAGGCCCCAACTTAGGAAAACGCCCGGTAGTCGATCCCGTTATGATGAATTGATCGCCATCGCTATACCGGTGGCTGATGTTCCCGAAGCCCACCCCGTCGGGATAGACGCCGATCAACCCCTGGTCGTAAAGCCGCTGCCGCCAATGCTGGAGTTCTGTCAATGCCTCAGCAGGCAATATCGGTCCCTCCCGCCAATTGGCTTTAAACTTGATGTACCCCTCGTCCTGCATATCCAATGTTTGGAAAAACGGAATACCGGAAGTTTCAGAACAGTATTCTTACGATAGTAATCGGCTCGACAATAGCTTTAACCCGGATTATTTATGGATTCATCTACGGCGAAGCCAAACTGCCCGCCATTCTGCCCCGCTCACGCACCGTATCTGGGGATACCTGTCTGCTGCAAGCAGGCGCCTCCGTGTCGCCCTCCTGTGCTAACGCAAGTGACGAAGAACCCATGAATAATCCGGGCTAAGTCAGCGCTGCAAATGCCTCCACAACTTTATAAACCCCGCCTATCCCCAAGTTCCGGCAATCCCAGTCCCTCATTGGGCGCGCTCCGGATACAACCCCAGCAACCCTTTCTCGCTGGCCGCACACACGCCCCGGTCGGTGATCAGGCCGGTAACGAGGCGCGCCGGCGTCACGTCGAAGCCGTAATTGAGGGCCGCGCTGCCGGTGGGCGGGACCAGCACCTTCAGGATCTTGCCGTTATGCCAGCCTTGTACGTATTTGACCTCGTCGGGCGAGCGCTCTTCGATGGGGATATCGGCGCCGGCCCGCAGCGTCCAGTCGATAGAAGAAGTGGGCAGCGCCACGTAAAAAGGCACGCCGTTGTCATGGGCCGCCAGCGCTTTCAGGTAAGTGCCGATCTTGTTGGCGACGTCGCCCGTAGCGGTAGTCCGGTCGGTGCCTACCATCACCATATCGACGTCGCCGCGCTGCATGAGCAGCCCGCCGGTATTGTCGGTGATGACGGTGTGGGGAACGCCGTGGTTCAGCAGTTCGAAGGCCGTAATGCGAGCGCCCTGGTTGCGGGGGCGGGTTTCATCGACCCAGACGTGTACGGGAGTTCCCTGGTCGTGCGCCAGGTAGATCGGCGCCGTCGCCGTACCGTAGTCGATACAGGCCAGCCAGCCGGCGTTGCAATGGGTCAGGATATTGACGGGCGCTCCGTCTTTTTTGGCGCTGATCGCTTTGATGATTTCCAGGCCGTGTTCGCCGATCAGCCGGCATTGGGTGGCGCTCTCGTTGGCGATCGCTTCCGCGGTCTGACGAGCGATATCCACCCGGTCTTGATTGCTCTCGGGCGCCTGCAGCGCTTCCTGTACCCGGTCGATGACGTGGAACAGATCGACTGCCGTAGGGCGGGTGGCGCGCAGCTCTTCGGCAACTTCCCGCAGGTAACGGGGAAACTTGCGACCGTCTTCCGGCGCCTGCAGCATTGCCAGGTAAATGCCGAAAGCGGCCGTAGCGCCGATCAGCGGCGCCCCGCGTACGTGCATCTCCCGGATGGCGATAACGGCGTCTTCCGGCGTTCGCAGCGCCTCGACCACCAAACGGTGGGGAAGGCTGCGCTGGTCAATGATGCGAACCACCTCGGGGTCCTCATCGTCTATCCAAATCGTACGATAATGCTGGCCGTCAATCTTCATAAAATATGGGTTTGGTGGTCGTAACCGGGGTTGAGCAGGTGAACAAAACCGATATGAGGTTTCGCTCTACTGTAGCCTTTTCTTCGGGCTTGCCGAAGCGGCGCCATCGTTTTTTTCGGCCGCAAGGCAAATGTAAGAAATCCCTCCTCATCATCAGAAGTACACTTCAGAATTAATCGATCCAAACCAAAGACCAAAGACTAAGGACCAAAGACCAAAGACCAAAGACTAATTCGACTTCCAGAAATACGGCGTAAACAAAACCAATATAGTAAACAGCTCCAGGCGACCCAGCAACATGAGAAAGGTTAAAATGAGCTTGACCTCAGAGCTGAGCCAGGCGAAGTTGTCGACGGGCCCGACCTTGCCGATGCCCGGTCCGACATTACCCAGCGAGGTGGCTACGGCGCCGATCGCCGTGAGGAAGTCGAGCCCGAGAAAGGACAAAGCGATGGACCCCAGCACGAAAAGGATCATGTAGAGCAGCAAAAAGATGATGATGTGGGTCATGATCCGCGGCGCGACGACTTCCCCGTTCATCTTCAGCGGCACGATGGCGCGGGGGTGGATGATGCGCTTGAATTCGAGAAAGGAGTTTTTAAAAAACACCAGGTGGCGCACCAGCTTGATCCCGCCGCTGGTAGAGCCGGCGCAGGCGCCCAGAAACATCAGAATGAAAAAAAACATGGTCAGCCCGCTGGTCCAGCCGGTATAATCGGCGGATACGAAGCCCGTGGTCGTGACCAGCGAAATGATCATGAAGATGCTGTCCCGAAAGGATTTCTCCAGCGGCAGCTCGGTGGCCTGGTAGACGGCGAAAGTGACGATGACCGTGAAAACGGCCACCAGGAATAAGTAGGCCCGAAACTCGTCGCTGCGCCAAACCCTGCTGAACTTGCCTTTTAAGGCCAGGTATATGACCGTATAATTGGTGCCGGCCACGAACATAAAAAAGACGATGGGGTATTGCATAGCAGGCTGATCGAAATGCGCCATACTGGCGTTTTTGGTGGAAAACCCACCGGTCGCCATGGTCGTAAAAGCGTGGTTGATCGCGTCGTAGAAGGTCATGCCCGCCCCGTAAAGGATCAGCGTCAGCAGGGCGGTCAGGGAAACGTAGATCAGCCACAGCCGCTTGGCGGTTTCCTGAATGCGGGGGTGAAGCTTGTCGGAAGTCGGCCCCGGCGCTTCGGCGACGAATAGCTCGATGCCGCCGATGCCCAGCAAGGGGAAGATGGCCACCGTCAGCACGATAATGCCCATACCCCCGATCCACTGGGTGATGCTCCGCCAGTACAGGATGCCGGCGGGCGCCGCCTCGATGTCGGTTAGCACCGAAGCGCCGGTGGTAGTCATCCCCGAAACGCTCTCGAATAGCGCATCCGGAAAAGCCGGGATCAGGCCGCTGAACAGATAGGGCAGGGTGCTCGCCGTGATCATCGCCAGCCACCCCATCGCTACGATGAGGTAGCCTTCCCGCTTTTTGATGGCGCCGCCGCCCGGCCAGCGGTACAACCATAAGGGCAACCCGGCGCCCAGACAGATGAGGGCGGAATAGATCAAGGCCCGGTGGTCGCCGCTGTCGAAATAAAATGAGAACGGCAGGCCCGTCAGCATCAAAAAGCCGATGATGAGCAGCAGAACGCCGATGACGCGGAAAATGGGTCGGTAATTGATCATTGCGAGGTAGTGCCGGATATTTATGCAATAGCGGAACGCCCAGATCCGTTAGCGGAACAATTGCTCCACCTTGGGAATCGCTTCGGGAAGTGCAAATACAATGACTTTGTCGTCGATCTGCATCTGGAATTCTCCGTTGGGGATGAGGCTTTCATTGCCGCGAATGACGCCGCCGACGAGGGCCGTTTTGGGAAAATGCAGGTCTTTGAGGGGCTTGCGGGTCAGCTGGTTCTTCTTGTGTACTACGAATTCGATGATTTCGGCGTCTACTCCGTGCAGGCTGGTGATGGCTTCGATGCGGCCTTTACGGACGAAGCGGAAGATGTTGTTGGCGGCGATCAGCTTCTTGTTGATGAGCGTATCGACGCCGATATTTTGCGAAATATGGGTGTATTCCTTGTTCTCCACCAGCGCGATGGTCTTGTAAACGCCGTGGTTTTTGGCGGTAAGGCTGGCGATGATGTTGGTTTCCGAATTGCGCGTCAGCGCGATGAAGGCGTCCATATTGTCCAGCCCTTCCTCCACCAGCAGGTCGATATTGCTGGCGTCGCCGTTGATGATCAGCGTCTGGTCCAGCTTCTCCGAAAGGACTTTGCAGCGTTCTTTGACGGCTTCGATCAGCGTGACGTTGTAGTCGGATTCCAGGACCTTGGCCGTGGCGTACCCCAGGGCCGTTCCGCCGATGATCATGACGTTTTTGACCTTCTTGCGTTTTTTACCTACTATGCCGGAGATCCGGTCGATATCTTCCTTCCCGGCGAGAAAGTACACGTGATCATTGCGGCGCAGCAAGGTCTCGCCGCGCGGAATGATGGTCTGATGGCCACGAAGTATGGCTATCGGGAAGAGTTTGAAATCGTACTGCTCCTGGTCGATTTCGCTGAGGGCGCGGTTGACGAGAGGCGAATACTCGTCGATGGTGATGCCCGCTACGTTGATCTTTCCTTCTTCGAATTCAAAAATATCGGTGAAGTTGCACTGCCGCACCAGGCGCTGGATCTCGGAAGCGGCCAGCTCCTGTGGCGAGATGAGGGTGTCGACACCCAGCTCGCGGAACACTTCGCGCTGTTCGGGGCTGAGGTTCTGCTGGCTCTCCACGCGCGCAATGGTCTGGCGCGCGCCCATCTTCTTGGCGAGAATAGCCGTGATCAGATTGGTGTTTTCCGAAGTGGTGACAGCCAGCACCAGCCTGGCGCGGCCGACATCCGCCTGCTGCAGGATATCGATAGACGAGGCATCGCCGCGCAGCGGCAGCACGTCCAGATGGGTGGCCGCGTAGTCCAGTACTTCTTGATTGGTGTCGATCAGTACAATGTCCAGGTTTTCAACCGAGAGTAGTTCTGCCAGATGGAAGCCGACATCCCCGGCTCCTGCGATCACGATTTTCATGTTCGAAAGGTTATTGCCGGCGGTGCGCCGGCCTTTCTATTGCGTTACTTCGGACAATATAAACAAACAAAACCTAAAACAGGAGTCCTTCTCGCCTTGTTCTTTTTACATTGGCGCTTTGCAAATATCCGCCTTACCCCTCAGATTTGTAAGACCGGTTCCGGAAAAAAAGAATTGACCGTATGAAGATACTAATGGTTTGTCTGGGAAACATCTGCCGCTCTCCGCTGGCCGAAGGGATTCTGAAACACAAAGCCCGGGAGCAGGGGCTGGATTGGACGGTGGACTCCGCCGGCACCAGCGCCTGGCACCTCGGCGAACCGCCCGACCCGCGGTCCGTCGCCGTCGCCCAGGAAAACGGGATCGACATTACCGATCAGCGGGCCCGCCAGATCCGGAAAGCCGACCTGGAAGAATTTGACCTGATCCTGGCCATGGACGAATCCAACTACCGGGACATCCTGCGGCTGGCGCCCGCCGCCCATTCCTCGAAAGTGAAAATGATCCGCAATTTCGTCGAACCCGGCGCCAATCTCGGCGTCCCCGATCCCTACTGGGACGATAACGGCTTCGATCGAGTTTTCCTAATGCTCGACCGCGCCTGCGGCCGGCTGATCGAAGCCATCACCCCGGTCGACCGCTAGTGCTTTGTCCGAAAGGGAAAGGTGATCCCATTTTTGGCCTCGATTCCCGGCTCAACGGATCGCTTTGCTCCCCCCGGTATCGGCAGCCTGTTTTTTGAATAGTGATCAGTGATCGCCGTGCCTGGAAAAAAGGCCTCACCGTTCGCCGAAAGCCCGCAATATGATGTCTTCTTGCTGGTCGTCATGCGCCTTCTTGAAGCCCGTGGCCGGAGAAGCGCTCGACTTGCGGGCCACGTAGTCCAGATCAACGGTAATGCCGATCTCCTTATTGATGAAAATGGCGTGCATGTACTGCCACGCGCCCATATTGGAAGGCTCTTCCTGCACCCAGACGGCCTTGGCGTTGGGATAGCGCTGGAAAACGGCGTTCAGCTGCTTGCCCGGCAACGGATAGAGCTGCTCTACGCGCACGATGGCGACGTCTTTCCGGTCGTTTTCCTTTTTGTAAGCCATCAGATCGTAGTAGACCTTACCGGTGCATAACAACAACCGCTCGACCTTTTTCCCGCTGCGGGGGCCGACGTTGGGGTCGTCGAGGACCTCCTCGAACTTTTTACCCTCCTCGAATTCCGACATATCGGAGATGCATTCCGGGTGCCGCAGCAGCGACTTGGGCGACATGACTACCAGCGGTTTGCGGAACGGACGCGCCAGCTGCCGGCGCAGCAGATGGAAAAAGTTGGCCGGTGTAGTGACGTTGGCGACCGTCATGTTGAACTCCGCGCAAGCGTGCAGAAAGCGCTCCAGGCGGGCGCTCGAGTGCTCGGGTCCCTGCCCTTCGTAGCCGTGAGGCAGCAGCAGCACCAGGCCGCTCATGCGCTGCCACTTGCTTTCGGCCGCAGAGATGTACTGGTCGATGATCACCTGGGCGCCGTTGTAAAAATCACCGAACTGGGCCTCCCAGAGCACCAGCGTGTCGGGGGTGGCGATAGAGTAGCCGTATTCAAAACCGAGGACGCCGAATTCCGAGAGCAGCGAATTGTAGATCCGAAAGCGGCCCTGGTTTTCCGACAGGCCTTCCAGCCGGTTTTTTACCTGGAAGGTCTGACTGTCGAAAATCACGGCGTGCCGGTGAGAAAAGGTGCCCCGGCGGACGTCCTGGCCGCTCATGCGCACGTCATTCCCTTCCATCAGGATACTGCTGTAGGCCGCGAGTTCGCCCAGCGCCCAGTCGAGCTGACCGTTGTCGATCAGCTTTTGCTTCGATTTGTACATCCGCTTTACCTTCGACAAGGGAGAGAAGCCCTCGGGAACCGACATGAGGTGATTGATGATGTGGTCGAGCTGCGAACGCTTGATCCCCGTGGGCGGCGATTCTTCGAAGTCTTTGGGGTCAGTGGTCTTTTTCAGCTTGCGCCAGGCCTGTTCCGGCTGCTGGTATTCGTAGGGCAACGGGTTTTCCCGCACCTCGTCGAGGCGTTCCTGCAGCAGTTGCCAGAACGACTGTTCCAGCTCGTCGGCCAGGTCTTTTTCGACATAGCCCCGCTCGATGAGCTCTTTGGAATAGATCTCGCGCGGATCGGGATGCTCGTTGATGATCTCGTACATCTGCGGCTGCGTAAACTTGGGGTCGTCCCCTTCGTTGTGGCCATGCCGCCGGTAGCAGACCATATCGATAAAGACGTCGCTGTTGAACTCCTGCCGGTAGGCAATGGCGAGCTCGGAAGCGAAGAGAACTGCTTCGGGATCGTCGCCGTTGACGTGGAAAACGGGGGCGTCCACCACGTTGGCGGCGCCCGTGGAATAGGTCGAAGAACGGGCGTCGTCGAAGTCGGTCGTAAAACCGATCTGGTTATTGATCACGAAATGGATGGTGCCGCCGGTATAATAGCCGGCCAGCTGGCTCATCTGCACCGTTTCGTACACCACGCCCTGCCCGGCGAGGGCGGCGTCGCCGTGGATCAGGATCGGCAGGATGCGATCGTAGTCGCTATCGTAGAGGATATCGGCTTTGGCGCGCGAAAATCCTTCCACTACGGGGTCTACCGATTCGAGGTGTGAAGGGTTGGGCACCAGCTTGAGGTGTATTTTCTTGCCGTTGGGCGTCTCCACCTGCGAGGAAAACCCGAGGTGGTATTTGACGTCGCCGTCGCCGAAGCTCAGGTCCGGAACGGCCGTTCCTTCAAACTCGTTGAAGATCTGGGCGTAGGTTTTGCCGAGAATATTGGCCAGGACGTTGAGGCGCCCGCGATGAGCCATGCCGATCACCACTTCCTCCACTTTATCGTCGGCGGCGGCGTTGATGATGCCGTCGAGCGATACGATGGTGTTTTCACCGCCTTCCAGAGAAAAGCGTTTCTGTCCGATGTATTTGGTGTGCAAAAAGCGCTCGAAGATCACCGCGCCGTTCAGTTTTTCCAGGATGCGGCGCTTCTTCTCGATGGGGATGTCGTAGTTGTTGACCGGGTCGTGCGCTTCGATGCGTTCCCGCAGCCACCGGCGCTTGCCGCGGTCGCGGATGTGGTGGTATTCGAACCCGATATTCCCGCAGTAGACGCTCCGCATGTGGTCGATGATCTGGCGCAGGGTGGCGTTGCGCAGCCCGCATTCCTGCCCTGCCTGAAATAGGGTATCCATGTCGGCGTCCGACAGGCCGAAATCTTCCAGGTGGAGGTTGGGCTTGCGGTCGCGCCGCTGCCGGATCGGGTTGGTCGTCGACAAGAGGTGGCCGCGGTTGCGGAAGGCTTTGATCAGCGACAAGACCTGAAATTCCTTGCTCATCGCTTCGGGAGAAAGCGCCGTGGCGCCCGGCTCGCTATGCCCGTTGGTGGCGTGGGCGTAATCGAAGCCGCGGAAAAAAGAGCGCCAGCTTTCTTCAACGAGTTGGGGGTCCTGCTGGTATTTTTCGTACATCGAATCGATGTAGGAAGGATGTGCGTTGGCTATGAATGAAAAATCACTCATCGTTTGTGTCTAGTTTATGGCAGATGGATAACGAAATATTGTTGCGGATGCTAACCGGATTTACAAAATTATGATCCAAGTAAAGCCCCCCTTGCAATAAATGCAAATTATTTTCGAAAAAATCTGTTGTTGACTTCACGCTGATTACAGCCCGGCCAGACCAAAAGTTGAGGAACCCGCCTCGTCGCCCTTACCGGTAGCGTCCTCCCAATATAAACGCCCGGCGCCCGCATTGGGTTTGTGCGAAACCGCCCAGGCCGAAATTCATTTCCAGGTAAATGGTGGCCCGGAAAGGACGGGTATCGAAGTAGTTGTCGTAGTTGGTGTACGGGGCGGGAAAGTTGAACAGCTCGCCGTTCGGGTTGACGAAGTCGTTGAGGGCGTATTCGGCGCGCAACCCCATCTTCAGCGTCAGCACCCGGGAGCCGGCCAGGAAGCCGCCGAACCCGAAAACGCCCGACAGGTAATTGTCGTGGTAAAAATTGTTGATGTTGTCGTACCGTTCGCTGCCGTATTCCTGTTCCACTTCCTGCACGGAGCTGAACTTGGCGCCGCCTTCCAGAAAAGGCCCGTTGCCGGTATACAAGCGATAGAGCAAATACAGGTCGAAGGTTTGCCACTGCACCTCGTTGCGCGTCGGCGTGGTGGTGAAATCGTCCTGGAAGGTCATGTCCTGCTGATGACGGGTAAAAATGCCTTCCACGTTCAGACCGTGGTGATCCCCCAGGTTGAGGCCGAGGACGCCCCCCGCCGAGATGGCCGTGTTGAGGCGAAAATCGTGATTGCGGTCGTTGATAATGTTTTCGTTGTAAAAACCGGTCAAACCATACATCATTTTGCCGCCGGCTTCCAGCCATACCTGGGCTTGGGTGTTCAGGGCCAAAACAAGGCCGCAGATCAATAGTCCTGTTTTCTTCATTAACGCTTTAGTTTATTGGTAAATGTACAGAGCTTTTTTGTTTCCCAACTCCTGATAAGATGCTCAGGCCCGACAAAAACGCTGTCCCGCATAAATTCTTTTGAAAAAAACGCCGCCACCGTTTTCAAAAAGCCTGAAAAGTAGTACTTTTGCATTCCGTTTTTTGGAAACAGAAGATTTGTATTGTATGGCACACCATAAGTCAGCATTAAAGCGCATTCGTCAGTCGGAAAAACGCCGCCTGCACAATCGTTATTATAAAAAATCCACCCGCACGGCGATCAAAAAGCTGCGGGAGATGACCGATAAGGCCGAAGCGGAAAGCTTCCTGCCCAAGGTGATCAGCATGGTCGACCGCCTGGCCAAGCGCGGCACCTGGCACAAAAACAAAGCGGGCAACCTCAAAAGCAGCCTCACCCGCCACGTCAACAGCCTCGGATAAGCAAGGGCGCCGGCCCTTCCTGAAAGCGCATCCTGCCGGTAAGCAGGATGCGCTTTTTTGTGTGCACCTCGCCAAACTACAGTTCCCGCCTTTTTGTTACCTTTGCAAACGAACGTTCATTAGTATCGCGCGTCATACCGATCAGGAAAGCATCGCATCATGCCTAAATTTCACCAATTACGCGTAGCCGAAATACGGCGGGAAACGGACGACTGCGTCTCCGTCGCCCTCGAAGTGCCGGCCGCCCTCGCAGCAGACTATCGTTTTCTGCCCGGGCAGTACCTGACCCTGAAACAACAGATCGACGGCGAAGAGGTGCGCCGGACGTACTCCATCTGCTCGGCGCCGACAGACGAAGAGCTGCGGGTAGCCATCAAACGCGTACCCGGCGGCCGCTTCTCGACCTTCGCCAACGAAAAGCTGCGCGCCGGCGACGCGCTGGAGGTGATGACGCCCCTGGGCAATTTTACCACTCCGCTCCAGCCCGAGCACGCCAAGCACTACGTGGCTTTCGCGGCCGGCAGCGGCATCACGCCGGTGCTCTCGCTGATGAAATCCGTTTTGGCGGTAGAGCCCCGAAGCCGGTTCACCCTGTTCTACGGCAACCGGCGAACCGACAGCATCATCTTCCGCGAACAGATCGAAGCCCTCAAAAACGTATACCTCCAACGCCTGTCCGTCTACCACGTGCTCAGCCGCGAACATACCGGCAGCGAATGGTTCAGCGGGCGCATCGACCAGGAAAAATGCCGGTTCTACTTCGACCGCCTCGTAGAGCCTTCGGAAGTCGACGAGTTTTTCCTCTGCGGGCCCGCGCCCATGATCGAAACGGTGCAGACCCTGCTGGCGGAGCGCGGCGTGGATAAAAAACGCGTACACCGCGAACTGTTCACCACCGGAGCGACCGCCGTCAAACGCGAAAAGAAAGTACGCCCGGCCGGCGACCGCGTCGAAGCGAATATCCGCATCCGGCTCGACGGCAACGAGCTTACTTTCCCGCTCTCTTCCGACGGCGCCACCATCCTCGATGCGGCTCTGGCCGGCGGCGCCGACCTGCCGTTCGCCTGCAAGGGGGGCGTGTGCAGCACCTGCCGCGCCAAACTGCTGGAAGGGGAAGTGGAAATGGACGTCAACTACGCGCTGGAAGACGAAGAAGTGGCCGCCGGCTACATCCTCACCTGCCAGTCCCACCCGGTTTCCGACCAGGTCGTAGTCGATTTTGACGCCTGATCAACTGTTTGTGCACCATGGAAGCGACCAAAACGAAAAAGCAAGTCATCCTCGAAGCGGCCGCCCGCTTGTTTCGCGATAAAGGATACTCGGCGACCTCGATGCGCGATCTCGCCGAGGCCGTACAGCTGAAAGCACCCAGCCTTTACAACCACATCGGCTCCAAAGAAGAACTCCTGCGCACCATCTGCTTCGAAAACGCCCGCCGGTACCAGATGGGCATGGCCGAAGTAGAGCGTAAAAAAGCACCTGCCCCGGAACAGCTCGAAGCCCTGATCCGCCTGCATATCCGCATCGCCGCCGAAGACGTCACCTCCGTCACCGCTTTCAATGACGAATGGCGACACCTCAGCGAACCGCACCTCTCGGAATTCAAAGCGATGCGCCGCGATTACGAAGAGCGGTTCCGGCACATCATCGAAGCAGGGATCGCCGCCGGCGCCTTCCGGGACGTACACCCCCAGCTGACCCTCTACACCATTTTTTCCGCTATCCGCTGGCTGTACGATTGGTTCAAACCGGGCCGCGAACTTACGCTGGCTGTCGTGGAAGATGAACTGGTCCGGCTGATCCTCCGGGGTATCGTGCGGTAAACGAACGCCTGGCTGCGCGCACCGGTGGTTTTCAGAATAAGAGCGGGAAAATTCCTCGGACTTGCCCCGGAAAACAATACGAACGAATGTTCGTTTTTATAAAAAATCGTAACTTTGTATGGCTTCCCGGCTATTTTGCCGGGCCGTTCAGATAAAAGGTGTTCGCAACATGAAAGAGCAGATTTTCCAGGCGCGGATTGACGCCGACGAAAAGATAGAACCGAAAGACTGGATGCCGGAAAAATACCGCAAGACGCTGATCCGCCAGATCTCGCAGCACGCACATTCCGAGATCGTGGGCATGCTTCCAGAAGGCAACTGGATCACGCGCGCGCCCTCGCTGCGCCGCAAAGTCGCTTTGCTGGCGAAAGTGCAGGACGAGGCCGGCCACGGCTTGTATCTCTACAGCGCCGCCGAAACGCTGGGCGCCGAGCGCGACCAGCTGATCGACGACCTGCATACCGGCAAAGCGAAATACAGCAGCATCTTTAATTATCCGACCATTACCTGGGCCGACATCGGCGCCATCGGCTGGCTGGTGGACGGCGCCGCCATCATGAACCAGGTGATGCTCACGCGCACCTCCTACGGCCCCTACGCGCGGGCGATGGTGCGCATCTGTAAGGAAGAGAGCTTCCACCAGCGCCAGGGGTACGAGATCATGCTGACCCTCTGCCGCGGCTCGGAAGCGCAGAAGCGCATGGCCCAGGACGCCCTCAACCGCTGGTGGTGGCCTTCGCTCATGATGTTCGGCCCCAGCGATGAAGACTCGCACCATACCGCCCAGTCGATGGCCTGGAAGATCAAACGCAAAACCAACGATGAGCTGCGCCGGCAATTCGTGGACATCACCGTCCCCCAGGTCGACTACCTCGGCCTCACCATTCCGGATCCGGAGCTGAAGTGGAACGAAACGACCGGCCACTACGATTTCGGCGCGATCGACTGGGAGGAGTTCTGGCAGGTGGTCAAAGGCAACGGCCCCTGCAACCGGCAGCGGATCAACGACCGGAAAAAAGCCCACGAAGCAGGCGCCTGGGTGCGCGAAGCCGCCATGGCCTACGCCGAAAAGCGCCGGCGCCGCCAGGCCGCAGAAGTTGCTTAACCATAAAACCAAAACCATGAATAAAAAAAGCTGGCCCCTTTGGGAAATTTTCATCCGCAGCAAAAATGGCCTGAACCACAAGCACGTCGGCAGCCTCCACGCCGCCGACGCCGCCATGGCCATCGAAAATGCGCGCGACGTATATACCCGTCGCAATGAAGGGGTAAGTATTTGGGTGGTGGAATCCGAACATATTACTGCCTCGAGCCCTGACCAAAACGATTCGTTGTTCGATCCGGCAAACGACAAGGTGTATCGCCACCCAACTTTTTACAAAATGCCCGATGAGGTCAAAAATATCTGAGGGGTATGAACCGGCAAGACGCTTTATTTGATTACGTGCTCCGGCTGGGCGACAACGCCCTGATCCTGGGGCACCGCCTCTCGGAATGGTGCGGCCACGGGCCCGTGCTCGAGCAGGACATCGCCATCACCAACATCGCCCTCGACCAGGTCGGGCAGGCGCGCAGCCTGCTGGCCTACGCCGGCGAAGTGGAAGGGAAAGGACGTTCGGAAGACGACCTCGCCTACTTCCGCGAAGCCCACGAATTCCGCAACGTCCTGCTCGTAGAACAACCCAACGAAGACTGGGCCTACACCATCGTCCGCCAGTTTCTCTTCGACGCTTTCAACTATTTTCAGTTTCAGGCCCTGGTGCAAAGCAGGGATGAGCAGCTCTCGGCCATCGCCGAAAAGTCGCTCAAAGAGATTACCTACCACCTGCGCTACTCCTCCGAATGGATGATCCGGCTCGGCGACGGCACGGATGTCAGCCACGAAAAGATGCAAACCGCCCTCGACGACCTCTGGATGTTCACCGGCGAACTCACCCGGGCGGACGCCGTAGACGAACAGATGGCGGAAGCCGGCATCGGCGCCGACCTCAGCCGCATCCGGCCCCTCTACTTCCAACGGGTCGACGCCATCCTCGAACAAGCTACCTTGCGCCGGCCCGACGACGACTGGATGCAGCAGGGCGGTAAACAAGGCCGGCATACCGAAGCGCTCGGCTATATCCTGGCGGTGATGCAATCGGTGCAGCGAACGCACCCGGGCCTGGAGTGGTAAATATTGGGAACAGAGCTCTGCCCCACGGCGTTTCCACCTTCCGGCCGGGAGCCCAACTCACTACCGACCGCCCTCAGCCTTTGTTCCACCGTGGCCTGCGCACGCCGGTTTGCGGAAAGACGGTGTGATCCTCACAGACGGCGTTCACCAGAAACGCCTTTCCCAACCTATTGTGGTTTAAACCACAAAAGAAACAAGATGGCGCAAAAGGCGGAGCCTGCAAAGCGTAAACCCGGATTCCCCAAAAAACGGAAGGACCGGAATAACCGAATCCGGCCAGATCGGATACCGGTACCACCGCCCGTAAGGGATGCTAACATAGCATCTCTAAGCGACAATGGTGCAAGTTCCTATTCGGCACGGCAATCACTGTGTACAAAATAGGCTACCGATAGTTCATCCCGCTGGGAGGTGAGGACAACAATGTTTCAATCCGAGAATCGCCGGCTTTTGTGCGCTTAACGGGAGCAGCAGAGTCAGGAGGAGGATCGGAAAGCGCAAAGGCGGTGGTTATTGGGTAAAAATAAGGATTTTCAGATGCTTCATCTAAAAGAAGGCCGCTGAAGCCAGGGCAATCGCATTTAAAAGATGCTACCGCTCCATTGCCATTAAACTCATATGGAACGGAAGGAAAAACCCTCGTTCTTCCTTTAGGATCGAGGTAAAAACGAGGATTTTTCCTACTTTTTGGAGATCCTAAAATTAAATGCGATTGCCCTGCTGCTGAAGCGGCGGGTCCGGGCCCGCCTGAAGGCGGGGCTACAATAAAAAACTCCTACCTTTCCCTTCCGCCTGACCACCGGCCTGACAAAGACCCCATGAACAATCCGGGTAAAGTGAGCCTGCGATCGGAACAAAAAAATTTGTTCCTCCGCTTTTGCAAAAACCTTGCGTTTGCCAAAAGCCGGAGATTATACTTCTTCCTGCAACTTCGGTATATTTGCACGGATGAAAGAGGTGATCGATCTATACCGGCGCGTCGTCATTCAAATTGCCACGCCCTACATTACCGGCACGGGTTTTTACCTGAAAGACTACGGGTTGGTAGTAACCAACGAGCACATTGTGCGCGACAACCGCCAGGTCATCGTGCAGGGGGAGATGGTCGAGAAGCAGCTCTCCCGGGTGCTCTACGTCGATCAGACCTACGATCTGGCCTTCCTGGAACTGCCCGGTGCGGACCGGCTGCCGGCGGTGACGCTGGGGGCCGACCGCGAAATCCACCAGGGCGACGCCGTCATCGCCGTCGGGCATCCGTTCGGGCTGAAGTATTCGGCCACTCAGGGGATCATCTCCAATACCGTGCAGAAGAGCGGCAACGTCAATTATTACCAGCACGACGCCGCCCTCAACCCCGGCAATAGCGGCGGGCCGCTCATCAACCGGGACGGAGCGGTGGTGGGCGTCAATACCTTCATCATTCAATCGGGCAACAACATCGGCTTTTCCCTGCCGGTGCACTACCTGCACGATACGCTGGAAGAATACAGCCGCGGCGAGCGCTGTGTGGCGGTGCGCTGCACTTCCTGCACCAACCTGGTCTACGAAGGCAATCACCAAACGAAGTACTGCCCCCATTGCGGCGCGCACGTACGCCTGCCCTCGCAAAGCGAGCCTTACGAACCGGTCGGGGTCGCCAAAACCATGGAGGCCCTGCTCGACGAACTGGGCTTCCCTGCCGAACTCTCCCGCCGCGGCCCCAACAACTGGGAGCTCGTGCGCGGCAGCGCCCGCATCAGTATTTCTTACTACGAAAAAAACGGACAGATCACCGGCGAGGCCTACCTGTGTGTGTTGCCCAAAAACAATATCAAACCGCTGTACGAGTACCTGCTGCACCAGAACTACGAAATGGAGGGCCTCAACTTCAGCATCAACGGGCAGGATATTATCCTTTCGCTGCTGATCTACGACCGCTATTTTAACCTCGATACCGGCATGGCCCTCTTCCGGCATTTGCTGGAACGCGCCGATTACTACGACAACATCCTGGTGGAGCAATACGGCGCCCGCTGGAAATACGAAGAGGAAGCCTGAATTTTTACCGGCTGCATCTATAATATCTGAAACCGGGCAGCGTTTAGGCTATTGACAGTATCCTTCTGACAAACTACTTTGCCAAAATCTCTCTCATCGGCCTGGTTTCCCGGTTCAAATGTTGCGCAACAGTCTTTTTATCTGTTTTTTGCGGCGGGATTGCGTAACATTCAGTATTATTGTACCCTGATTTATCACCTGGGCCTTTCGGCTCATTGATATTCCGGAATTGCCCCGCCGGCCCGAATTTCGTTTGGGCTTTTCTGAATGTAAGCGCTTGTTTGGCAGTAGTGCTTTGAAGTGAAAAAACCGAATTCTGAATTCTCCCGCAGTTTTTTCCCAGCTCACAGCAGCGCTGGGGGATGGGAAAAGGCTGCCGGCAGCTTCGAATCGGGATTCGGCAGCTGAAATGTCTGCCTCCAAACAAGCTCCAACATCCTTAAAAATGGGCGTTGGCCCGCTATTTTTTCATAATCGTAAAAGAAACTTATTCAGAGCGTAGTTTTACAAACAACTTTCTGTATGAAAAGTCTGAAGTCGCTATTGATTACCTGCCTGATGTTGCTGGGGGTGCTCTCGCTGAGCGCGCAGGATATCCACTTCTCCCAGTTCTACCTTTCGCCGCTGAACCTCAACCCGGCAATGACCGGGGTGATGAACTGTAATATCCGGCTGGTGGCCAATTACCGCAACCAGTGGGCCAGCGTGCTGCGCTCCAACGCGTACAGCACCTACTCGGTATCCTACGACCAGCGCATCCCCGTCGGCCGCTACGACTACTTCGGCGTCGGCGGTACTTTCTGGGGCGACGTCGCCGGAGAGGCCAATTTTTCCACCCTCACCGGCAAGCTCTCCGGCAGCTACAGCAAGCGCATGAGCGGCTACCGCGATCAGGCCTCCTACCTGGTGGTCGGCGCGGAAGTAGGAGCGGCTCAGCGCAGCGTCGACTTCCTCAACCTGCGCTGGGGCACCCAACACGACGGCGAGGGCGGCTTCGACCCGACCCGCGCTTCCCAGGAAACGCGCTTCGATCGCGACAACTTCCTGTTCGCCGACCTGGCTGCCGGATTGCTCTGGTTTATGGTATTCGACGAAAACAACAACCTGTACCTCGGCGGTGCTTTCCACCACCTCAATCGCGCCAACCAATCGTTCAGCAGCGATGAGGAAGACCTGCTCTACAGCCGCTTCACCGGCCACGCGGGCGGCGAGTTCATGATGGGCGAACGCTTCGGCATCGTACCCGGCGTTATCGTCATGAGCCAGGGGCCTTCTTTCCAGGTCAACGCCGGCACCAGCCTCAAATTCCTGCTGGGCAAGAGCCGGTTCAATACCCAGGCCTTCCAGATCGGTTTGTGGACGCGGATCTCCAATAAGATCGAGACCGGCGTGCTGAACGACGCCGCCATCCTCTCCACCCGATTCGACTACAACAACTTCAGCCTCGGCTTCAGCTACGATATCAACGTGTCGCCCCTGCGCCAGGCCAGCAACGGCAACGGCGGCTTCGAGTTCGCCCTGGTGTACAAGATCTGCGGGCCGGAACGACGCAACGTCTACTGCCCGAATTTCTGACGATCCTCCTTCGGCGGGAGACGGCCCGGCCACAACCGGTCATCTCCCGCCTCCTTTTTTCCTAGTGACCCCTCCCTTCTGACTTTTACCTGCCCCCGCGCTTGGGTTAATCCAAATAAGAATAGTAAATTTGTAGGACGGATAGCAAAAATGTAGCCCGGATTATTCGTGCGTGCTTCGCAATACATGAATCCGTGAATAATCGGGCTGGAGCGCCCCGCCCCCGGCATAACATTGCCCAGGCAAATGACGAAAGGGGTCAAAAAGCAAGGACATCCGGATTTTTTCTAGTATCATGTGATTTGCGGCGCTAAAGAATTCTCCAATAAAGAGCAGCAAACCCCAATCCCACACCTGCGCATCGGTAACGGCTCCAAACAAGCTCTGAACAAACCCCAGCTGAACATTCCGGCTCCCCCTACTCGGAGCTTTGATGAATTTATTTCTTCACCCAAAAAGGAAAACGATGTTTGGTAACAGCAACAAAAAAGAGACCGGCAAGTCGAAAGGCGGCGCTATTCTGCCGTCGACGAGCCACGCTCTTAACAGTCTGGTCCAGGGATCAATGGTAGAAGGCACCGTCAATTCGGAAAGCGATATCCGTATCGACGGCGCCATTAACGGAAAACTTTTCTGCGACGCCAAGGTGATTATCGGCCCCAGCGGCCGCGTCAACGGAGAAGTGCGGTGCAAAAATGCCGTCATCGAAGGCGCCTTCGAAGGTACGATCACCGTATCCGAATTGTTGAACATCCGCGAAAACGCCAACGTGAGCGGTGAAGTGACGACCAACAAACTCATCGTGCAATCCGGCGCTACCTTTAACGTAACCTGTAATATGGGCAGCGGAAAACTGGCGGCGCCGCCCCGCAGCAACAGAAAAGATGCTGCCGTTGCTTCCAAAAAAGTAGAAAACGACGTTGTCAAAGCCGGAAAAGCAGCAGGAGGAGCATAAGGATAAAAAAGATCGCCGGACGGCCGACCGGATGCGGGCTTACGCCAAATATTCGGGCATGGCCTTCCAGATGGGCGCGATCATACTGGTGGGGACGCTCGCCGGCCAGTGGCTGGACGATTATTTCGGGCTGGAGCGCCCCCTCCTTACGGTCCTCATGGCGTTGATCTCTATTTTCGCGGCGCTCTACCTCGTTCTAAAAGATCTGTTCGTCCAAAACGACGATTCCTGAGTACTCTGTGGAATTGGTATTTTGATGTTTTGGGACGAATAGACACCGCCATAACGCAAAGTAGTTAAATCAGTCCTTTATTACCCAGCGTACTGAGCTCACTCATGCCGCAAAAAACTTTTTTCCTGCAACTGGGGATCGTGACCATCCTCGCAGCCGCCGCTGTTTTTCTGCTGCACCGCCTGCCCGCCCTGCAAGCTTACGGCCTGCTCTCCTGGATCGCCCTCCTCTTTTTCGTTTTGTTCTGTACGGCCATGTACTACGCCGGCGCCCGCTCCGCCCGCAGCGATAACAAAAACGATTTTACCAATACGTTCCTGGGCTTCACCGTAGGCAAAATGTTCCTGGCCGTGATCATCATTTACGGTTATCTGCAACTGGCCCAGCCGCAAGACAAACGCTTTATCCTCCCTTTCTTCGGGGTTTACCTGATTTATACTATTTTTGAAGTGTATTTCATGTCCCGATTGGGTAAGATGAACGCTTGATCACCATTAAAGCAGATCGAAATGCATAGCCGGACTTACCACGCTTCCGTCAATGAGGAATTCGACTTCGCTGACCTCTCCGTCGAAGCGCTCGATATCGTCAATGACGACAACGGCCGCTTCCATATTCTCCACGGCAACCGGTCGTTCCACGCCGAACTGCTGCAGGCCGACCATTCGGAAAAACGATTCGTCATCAAGGTGAACGGCAATACCTATGACGTGCAGCTGGCCGACGAGTTCGACCTCCTGATCAAACGCATGGGGCTGGAAGTCGATATCCAGCACCGGGTAAGCACCGTTACGGCTCCCATGCCCGGCATGGTGCTCAGCATCGACGTGGAAGTCGGCCAGGAGGTACACCGCGGCGACCCGCTGCTCATCCTGGAGGCCATGAAAATGGAAAATGTCATCAAAAGCCCCGGCGACGGCGTGATCAAATCGATCGCCGTCGAAAAGGGCACGCCGGTGGAAAAGGGCGCCGTATTGCTGGAACTGGAGTGATCCGCCGCCGGCGATGTGGAAAGGGCGATCGGTTGGCGCCGCTGCCTACCGGTCTTCGCCGCCGGTAGATTGCATCTGCCGCCCTCCTGTATCATTTCCTCCTAATCTGACCACCGCACTCGGCCGGTACCCGATCCGGTGCGCAAGGGCGGCTGCTTCCTGCCCGGGCGATACCGCCAGCGGCCCCGTATAGACGTTCCACCCTTGTTCCGGTTGGTCCTGATCAGGCGCCAGGAGCCGGTAACCGATGGAGGCGCCCGGCGTAGCACAGGTGATCCGCAAAAGGCCGTCTTCTCTGTGCAGGACCGGCTGCTCGGTGGTCGGCTGTTTCATCTCCGGCCAGAATTGCCGGATGAGCTCCGGCTCCGGTTGCAGGTTCCGGTCGTTCATTACCGCCACCCACTGCCGGCAGGCCGTGCGCAGTTCTTTTAGCTTTTCCGCGTAAGCAGGATCGTCGGCCAGGTTGTTGATCTCATGCGGATCGGCCGATACGTCAAAGAGTTCTTCGCGCGGCTTGGAGGTCCGGAACCATTGCGCCTGTACGTCGGTCAAAGCGTCTGCCGCCCGCAGCCGGTACAGCTCCTGCATGATCGGCATCTGATCGCGGTAGGGGATGGGCAGGAAAAAGGGCTTTTCGGGCGCGTAGTATTTGAGGTATTTGAATCGTTTATCCCGCGCGGCCCGGATGGCGTCATACGATGAATCGAAACGGTCGGCCGCAGCAAAAATGTACGGCCGTTCTTCGGCGGCCCGGTAGGGGCCCAGAAAAGCCCGGCCGTCGAGATGAGCCGGAGGCTTTATTCCCGCCAAAGACAACACGGTCGGCGCGAGGTCGATGAAACTGATCAGTTGGTCTGACCGCTGCCCGGCAAACGGCTGTCCGGGGAAACGAATGATCAGCGGGGCGTGAATACCCGCGTCATAGAGCAGTCTTTTCTGGCGGGGCAGGGGCCCGCCGTGGTCGGTATACCAGAAGATGACGGTCTTTTCCAATAAGCCGTCTTCCTCCAGTTGCTGCAACACCTTGCCGACCTGAAAATCCATCTCCTTGACGTTCGAATACAGGCGGCGGATGTCCTGACGCCCCACCTCCGTATCGGGCAGATAAGGCGGTACGGGAACGTCGAGGTCCGCATCGACCCAGAGCGAATCGCCGGCTTTGCTCCAGATGCGCGACTCGTGGGTCACTTCAAAATTGAACACCGCAAAAAACGGCTGGCCGGGGGCGCGGCGGCGCCAATGGGCCTCCCGGCTGCTTTCATCCCAGGCGGTGACGGCTTTCCGAAACTGGTAGTCTTCCTTGGCGTTGTTGGTGCAATAGTAGCCCGCTGCCCGGAGGTGCTCGCTCATCATCTTGACGCCCGGCGGCGGGACGACTTCGTAAGGGATGACGCCTTCCGGCATGTTCCTGGCCGCCGCGGCCAGGGCCTCCGGCGATACCTCGGGGGCGTACCAGGGGCCCGTACGCATGTGGTTGGCGCCGATGTGCGTGGGATACATGCCGGTGATGATGGCCGCCCGGGCAGGGGCGCAAACGGGCGCCGGGGAGAAGAAGTGGTCATAACACACCCCCTGCGCCGCGAGCTGGCTCAAATGGGGGGTAGCCACCGTCGAGTCACCGAAAGCGGGCAGGTAGGGGCTGAGGTCTTCCGCCACCAGCCACAGGATGTTCGGCCGAAAATCGAGGGCCGGGTCGATTGCGGTGGCCGGCGCAGCTCCTTGTTCCTCGACAGGGGGAGAACAGCCCGGACTGAGGCCTATCAGTGCGAAAAATAAGAAGAGGTGGAGACCAGGAAATACGCTTTGCCGCTTCATCAGGGGTGCTGTTTTTGGAGAACCGTCTATTGCTGCTGTTCCGATTCCATATGAAGATAACTATTTGATCCCGTCGCCGTTTCAAAAGTATGAACGATTTAGTAAAGCATCTTTTCTCCGGCGCCCGGCCTTTCTTCGAAGAACGAGGCTTTCAGTACCGGCCGGCGGTGCAACAATTCCGGCGCGAGGCGCCGGGCGGCTTCCAATGCGTCATCTTTTCCGCCACGGCCTATGCGGATACCGTCGTCTTTGAAGCGCACCTGGGCATCCGCCTGGAGAGCGTCGAAGGGCTGGCTTTCCCCTACACCAACGGCTTGCCCGGCTTCAGCGCCGATAGCATGACGCTGGTAACGCCTGCTGCGCGCCTCCGGGGCAAGCGCTTCGAACGCCGCCAACTCGACAGCCTGGCAGCGGCCGACGCCGCCCTGGCAGCGACCTTCCGCTTCCTCGAAGCCGATGGATTGCCTTTTCTCAACCGTTACAGCGACCTGCCCGCAATGGACGAGCTCTACAATTCCGAACCGATGCGCCCCCTCGACCTGGTGCACAACCAGACCAACCGCTGTCTGCGCGGCGTTACCCTGGCCCGCCTCGCCGGTCGCGACGATTTCGACCGGCTCGTGCGCATTTACCGTCAGCAGCTGAATATCCTGCACGCGCCCGACTTCGCGGTGCGAAAATACGAGGAACTGGTGCGCTTTCTGCGCAGCTATTCACCGAATTGATCCCGGCGTACAAACGACAGCTGGCGCCGCAGATCAGTCCGCGGTACCTGGCGCACTTGGCAACTTATACGGTGATCGCAGTGCTTGCTCCGGTCGATAAACGAGAGCCCGGACTGACGCCTTATTTACAAAAACGCAGAAAGTTGGCGCGGGAGGGGATTCATATTCTGGAAATAGACCTGATCCGAAGAGTATATTCCGTACCTCCGGCACGGAAGACCCTTGTGGTGTGTAACTCCTGTTTTACTTTGAAGATCAATTGCTTAAATGTGATTTTCAGCAGAAATTTTTTATGAGAAACTCGTGTTACACACCAATCTTTCGAAACAATCTACCAATATCTTGCGCCTCCGGCGCTGCGAATTAAGAAATGCTTACTGCCAAACTGAGAATCGCTGCCTTTTTGCCCGATACCTTCCTGACGCTCACTATCTGGTGGCTTTGACCCGGGCCGCCCCCGGCCCTACCGCGCTATGGGGGCTCGATATTCGGGATGCTTGACCTGGCCCGGATTATTCATGGATGCATCTATTGCCGGCCGCCATTCTGCCCCGCTCACTCACCGTATCCGGGGATACCTGACTGCAGCAGGTGTCGCCCTCCTGCGCGAACGCCAGCCTGTCAATCGTCATGACGGAGAACCCGTGAATAGTTCGGGTCAGGATCGAGGTAAAAACGGGGATTTTTCCTGCTTTTTTGAGATCCGAAAATTAAATGCAATTGCCCTGGGGTTCCCTGTTTTCTGTTTTGATTTTTCCGAACTTTTCTCTATTTACTCGTATATAGTATTGTATGGCCTTGGGGCCTCACCCAATCTTTGACAGTAACGGGATGGAAATAAGGTTTGCCCAATTAGGGATGGCCAAAGGAGCACCCAAAAAGTAAACCTTATTTTTAGCCCATTACTTTTTACCAAGACAAGAAAAATGCCGGAAAAAACTGACCCACTTTGGTTTAAAGACGCCATCATTTACGAATTGCACCTGAAAGCCTTTTTCGATAGCAATGCCGACGGCATGGGCGACCTCGGCGGCCTGATGGAAAAGCTGGATTACCTGCAAGACCTCGGCGTGACCGCCGTCTGGCTGCTGCCGTTCTACCCTTCGCCGCAGCGCGACGGCGGGTACGACATCTCGGATTATTACCGCATCAATTCCGACTACGGCAACATCAAGCAATTCAAGAAGCTGATGAAGATGGCGCACAAGCGCGGCCTGCGGGTGATTACCGAGCTGGTGATCAACCACACCTCCGATCAGCACCCCTGGTTCCAGCGCGCCCGCCGCGCCCGGCCGGGCAGCAAATACCGCGACTATTACGTGTGGAGCAACACCACCGAGCGTTATAAGGACGTGCGCATCATCTTCCAGGATTTCGAAAAATCGAACTGGACCTGGGACTCGGTCGGCGAAGCCTACTACTGGCACCGCTTCTATTCCCATCAGCCCGACCTCAACTACGACAACCCGGCCGTGCGCGAAGAGATCTTCCGCATCATCGACTTCTGGATCGATATGGGGGTCGACGGCTTCCGCCTGGACGCCATCCCCTATCTGTTCGAACGCGAAGGCACCAACTGCGAAAACCTGCCCGAGACACACCGCTTCCTCAAGGAATTGCGCGCCCATGTCGACCGCAAACGCAAAGACGTACTGCTGCTGGCCGAAGCCAATATGTGGCCGGAAGATTCCGCCTCGTATTTCGGCGACGGCGACGAGTGCCATATGAATTACCACTTCCCGATCATGCCCCGCATGTTCATGGCGCTCAAGATGGAAGATCGCTATCCCATCATCGATATCATCGATCAGACGCCCGAGATCCCCGAGAACTGCCAGTGGGGGATCTTCCTGCGCAACCACGACGAGCTTACGCTCGAGATGGTCACCGACGAGGAGCGCGATTACATGTACCGGGCCTATAATAAAGACGCAATGTCGCGCATCAACCTGGGCATCCGCCATCGCCTGGCGCCGCTGCTCGACAACAACCGCCAGAAGATCGAGCTGATGAACTGCCTGCTCTTCTGCCTGCCCGGCACCCCCGTGATCTACTACGGCGATGAGATCGGGATGGGCGACAACGTTCACCTCGGCGACCGCGACGGCGTACGTACGCCCATGCAGTGGAGCCTGGACCGCAACGCCGGTTTTTCGCGCGCCCACCCTCAGAAGCTGTATCTGCCGCTGATCAACGATCCGGAATATCACCACGCCAGCGTCAACGTTGAAGTGCAGCAGAAAAACCCGTCTTCCCTGTTGTGGTGGACCAAGCGCATGATCGCCGTACGCAAGCGCTACCAGGCCTTCGGGCGAGGCGACATCCGTTTCCTGTCGCCGGAAAACGCCAAAGTGCTCGCCTTCACCCGCAGCTATCAGGACGAACACCTGCTGGTGCTGGCCAACCTTTCGCGGCACCCGCAGGTAGTGGACCTGGAACTGCCCGATTTCGAACGCTATACGCCGATCGACGTCTTCGGACAGTCGCATTTTCCGGCTATCGAACGCGGCCTCAACCGCTTCATGCTCGGCCCCTACGGCTACTACTGGTTTTTACTCGAACCGGAACAGGCCGGCGCCGATGATACCCTGGCGCCGATTTCCGTCGCCTGGGAGCCCCACCGCTGGCGCCAACTGGCCAGAGAGGAAGGGCAGACCTTGCTGACCGAAAAGATCCTGCCGTCGTACCTGAAACGCAACGACGCCTATACCATCAACGACCGGGTGCTGGACCGCGCGGAGCTTTACCGCCTCCGGTCGGTAAGCTACGACGGCGGGCACGCCCTGTTGCTGATCGTCAAGGCTTTTTTCACGGAAGGGTTCCCCGAGTGGTTGTTCATACCGGTGACCTTCGCCGAAGGCGGTCCGCGGCAGCACCCCGACGCGCCCGGCCCGGAAAGTATCCTCGCCATTCTCGAAGGAGAAAACCACCGCGGGTATCTCTACGAAGCCACCCATAGCCCGGCTTTCCGCAATTACCTGCTGCTCAGTATGCTCAACGGCAACGGGAGGAGCACTCAGGGCTTCCGCTTCGTACGGTCGGGCCCCAAAGTAAAACTCGAAGATATTCCGATGCCGCGCGAGCTGGAAACCAGTGGGAACAACCTGCCGCTGGCCTTCGGCGATCAGTATTTTCTCAAAATATTCCGGCATCTGGAAGAATCGCCCAATCCCGACCTGGAGATCAATCGCCTCGGCAATGGCAACGGGCTGCCCGTACCGGGCTACTTGGGCCACTTCCAGAACCACGCCGACCAGCATTCGCCCTTCATTCTGGCTATGCTGCAACCCTACGTGCCCAACCAGGGATCGGCCTGGCAATATTTCTACGACGTCTCGAGCCGTTACCTGGAGCGCATCCAGGCCAGGCCCGAACAGATCGAGCTGCCCGAGCCGCCCCGCCAGGGCGATACCCCGCATAACGGCGACTGGGAAGGCCTGATCGGCGGCATGCCCCCGGTGCGCGCCGCCCTGCTCGGCGAAACCGTAGCCCGCTTTCATTCAGGAATGCTGAACCGGGAAAAACCTGACTTCGAGCCGGAAGACTTTTCCCTGCACTACCAGCGGTCGCTGTACTCTGCCTGGCAGTCGCAGGCGCGCGCTACCTTCCAGCAACTGCGCCGCCGGAAAACGCCCTTGCCGAGCCAAGACCTTCTCCAGGAAAAACGCCGCGAACTCAACGCGCGCCTGCGCCGGATCTACGACCATAAGATCGACGCGCCCAAAGTGCGCATCCACGGCGATCTGCACCTGGAAAAAGTGCTGTTTACCGGGCGGGAATTCTGCCTGTTCGATTTCGAAGGCGACCGCATCAAAAGCTTCAGCGAATTGCGGCTGCGCAAATCGCCCGCCCGCGACCTGTCGAGCCTGATCAGCTCCCTTTACTATGCCGCAGTGGCGCCGCTCTGCAACGAGACGGGCATCGAAGCCTTCCAGGAAAGCGAATGGCTGCCCTGGGCCGAAGCCTGGTACGACCACATGAGCGGCGCTTTCCTCAACGGCTACCTGCCCATCGCTCGCGCCGCCGGGCTCATTCCGGTAGCGACCGACGACTGGCACGTTTTACTCGATACCTTCCTCCTGGAACGGCACCTCTACGAGCTCGATTACGAAATGCGCCGCGGCCGCAACTGGGAGGTGATTCCCCTGCGCGCCCTGCTGCGCATGCTGGGCGCCCATTGAGGCCGGCGCCGGAAATCGCAATTTTTGCCCGGTACGAGGCCGGGGTGTTTCGCTATCTTGACGAAGCGATCTCACCGGAATCGCCATGGGAATAGTTTTTTATGCCTTAAACCTCTTTCGTTATGGCTCAACTTCGAATCGCCGCGCCCGTACTCGCTTCTCTCGACATGGCGGAAACCATCGCTTTTTACCGCGATCGCCTGCAGTTTAACGTTTTTTTCCACGACGAAAATTACGGGGTAGTCGGGCGCGACCAGATCCAGATCCACTTCTGGAAATGCGACGACCGCATCCATCCTGAGAACACCAGTTGTTACGTACACGTATCGGGCGTCGACGCGCTCTACGAAGAGATGCAGCAGGTCGGCGTCGTCCACCCCAACGGCGCCCTGGGCGACCGGCCCTGGGGCATGCGCGAATTCGCCATTACCGACATCCACGGCAATTTGATCAAGTTCGGAGAATCCATACCCGCGCCGGACAAAAGCGAAGGGTAATTCTCGTATTTTGCCGGGAAAAAATGAAAACACGCATTGCACTGGTTACCGGCGCCAGCCGCGGCATCGGGCTGGGTATCGCCCATGAACTGGGCCTGGCCGGAGCGACCGTTTTCGTGACCGGTCGCAGCAATCACCGGGACGGGGCGACCGAAAACCTCCCCGGTACGGTGGAAGCCACCGCCGCCCTGGTAACGGAAGCGGGCGGCCGGGGTATCCCCGTCGTTTGCGATCACACCAGTGAAGCCGATACGGAGCGCCTGGCCCGGGAGATCGCGGAAGCATACGGCCGCCTCGACCTCCTGGTGAACAATGTATGGGGAGGATACGAAAATTACGACCACAACCACTTCTTTATGTCGGCCGCAGAGCAACCGGTATGGCGGTGGGATAAAATGATGGCCACCGGTCCGCGTGCGCACTATCTCACCAGCCGGTGCTTTTTGCCGCTTTTGCTGCAAAGCGACCGGCCTCTGCTCGTCAATATCTCGGCCGGCGACGCCGGTAAGTTTTTGAGCGATGTCCAATACGACGTGGCCAAATACGCCGTGACCCGCCTGGCTTTTGCCCTGCACGCCCGCCATCGCGACGACGGCCTCACTGCCCTGACCGTCTATCCCGGATTTACCCGCACCGAGCGGGTGGAGGCCGAAGCGCCGCCCGAGGCGCTGTCGCAAACCCATTCGCCGCGCTTCGTCGGCCGGTGTGTCGTGGCGCTCTACGCCGATCCGAATTTCAAGGAAAAAGGCGGCCAGGCTTTCCGGGTGGGTGACCTGGGCGAAGAATATCACCTGGTCGATATCGACGGGAAAAAAGTGACGCCTTTTTCTCTGTGATTTGATAACCCTATCCCTTCCCTTCCAGCAAAACCTGGAAGAGCACCATCAGCGCCGCTGCGATCGTAAGCACCGCCGCTACTTGTTCTTTTTTCGCTTTCTCGAGCGCGTCGGGCAGTAGTTCCGAGACGACCATCCAGATCATGGCGCCGGCGGCCAGCCCGAGCCCCAGCGGCAGAAAAGGCTTGAAGGCGGTGACGAACCAAAAGCTGGGCACGGCAATGAGGGGCTGCGGCAGGCTGGAGGCGATGCTCAGCAGCAGGGCTTCCCAAACTTTGACGCCTTTGGGGATCAGCACCAGGCTGATGGCGATGCCCTCCGGAATGTTGTGAACGGCGATGGCGGCGGAGATGAACGCCCCAAACTCGTCGCTTTCACCGAAAGAGACGCCTACTCCCACGCCCTCGGCAAACGAATGCAGCGTCATTACACCGACGATGAGCAGCGACTGCAGGGCGTCGGCGCCTGTCAGGTTGCCGATGCTCAGCTCGTCATGCCCGCTGAGCCAGCGCTGACTGACCAGAATAAAGCCCAGCCCGAGCACAACGCCGGCTACCAGGCGATAAGCGCCGCTGTCGAGCCCTTCGTTGATCAGCTGAAAACTGGCCGCCAGCATGATCCCGGCCGCCGCCGCCGCCGACCACCCCAGCCAGGGGCGGGGTATCTTTTTAATGAAGAAGAAAGGTACGGCGCCCAACCCCGTGGCAACGGCGGTGAGCAGGGCGTACAGAAAAACGCGGATAACGGGTTCGTCCCACATATTTTGGTTTTTAGCCCCACCGTCGATCAACGGCGCTTTTATTGAATTGCCTGCGCGCTGGATTTTCCAGAGAACAATAATAAGGCTATGATTTTAAGAAGAAAAAAATCGGGAAATGGTTTGCATAAATCCAGAGATGCAGCTTTTGTTTTTTGGTTTACCTATTTCCCACTAGGCGTTCGTTGTGAATTTTTTCTAAAAAAGCCATCTTATTGGCAAAAAATATGCAACGCGTTCTGATCTTATCCCTGGTTTTATTCCCTCTATGGGGAAACACTCAATCTTTCGTGGACACCCTCAATCGCTGGCACGAAACTTATTGGTGCAATGGATTCGACGGCAGCTTTTATTCCGAAACCACGGCTTTTGCATTTCAAGGCACGGAAACGGTGAACGATCAGCTTTATTCCAAGCTGTTGGAATCAGCCGACACCATTTTTTCCGAGGATGAATTTACTGGGCTTTACTACCGGGAAGACAGCCTTGGGCGCGTCTTTTTCTATCATCCGAGTATGGTAACGGAAGTGCTCATTTATGACTTTTTGCTCGAAATGGGCGATCTTTTCGAGGCCCGGCCCAACGTCATCCTGGAGGTTATCCTGGTATATAGTATTATGCTGATGGATGGCTCCGAGCGGCGACGCCTGGTGCTCAGAAATGTAGATCCCCCCTTCCTGACCGTTGCCTGGATCGAAGGCATGGGCGGTACGGAAGCCACCATGGATCCGTATAACTGGTTGTTCACGCTCGACTGTGGGAAAGAGCTGGCTTGTTATTACCGGAAAGGAGAAATGCTTTATGCTCCGGGAGACTGTAAGCTGGGATCAGTCTCTATCAATGACGTAGAGACTACAGCGCCGCCGCCGCTGCCGCGGGTTTTTCCTAATCCCGTATCTGACTTCGTGACCATCGAAATGCCGGAACCAGGCGCCTTCGACGGGGAGATATTCGATATTACTGGCCGTCGATTGACGGCAAGGACATTCCGCCAGACTACGCAAATGGATCTTTCGGATCTCCCCGCCGGTTGTTATCACCTGCGATTGACTGAGCGCGGGGGTGGGGCGACGCGTTGGGTCCAATTGCAAAAGCTTTCATTTTGAGGTTTTCGGCAAAGGCAAAAGCGTCGCTGACCCGGATTTCTTCAGCAGCTTATTCCAGGGCAGCCGGGCGCTATCCAATTGCAGCGCAAAGAGTCCGTTGGACCAGGCGATCTTTAGGGCATGTTTGGAGCGGGTTCGTTATGCAAATCAACAGGTTCCTAACCTGTTGATTTGCAATAGAAGTAAGCTCCAAACATGCTCGTACCCTTCGCAAGCGGTTGCTTTTTTCTAGAAAAGCCTACCGGCGCGGCGGCTGCGACGGCCTCACCTCTATTTTACTGGGTAAGGTGCGTGGGTTGAGCTTGAGCAGATCGACGACCATCTGACCGAGGTCTTCCGGCTGTATCTTCCAGGCATCGGCCGGGTTAGGGTCGTGATTGTTGAAATGGCTGGTCACCGAGCCCGGCATGATCGTACTGACGCGGATACCGTGGTGGCGCAGGTCGAGCATGATCGCCTGGGTAAATCCGACGAGCCCGAATTTGCTGGCGTTGTAGGCCGAGCCGCCGGCGAAGAAGTTGGCGCCGGCCAGGCTGGCGATGGTGATGAGAAAGCCCTGCGTTTCTTTCAGCGCCGGGATCGATGCTTTGACGCTGTTGAAGACGCCGGTCAGGTTGGTGTCGATGGTGGCGTTCCATTGTTCGGGCGTCAACTCTTCGATCGATCCGAAATGCCCGAGGCCGGCATTGGCGATGAGAACGTCGAGGCGGCCCCATTTGTCCAACATGCGATTGACGGCAGTCTCCTGCGCCGGCAGGTCGCGCACGTCGGCAGCCAGGCCGAGGGCTTCACCCGGGCCAAGGGCGCTGAGTTGTTCGGCGGCCTTACGGGCAGCCTCCTCGTGGCGGCTGGTGACGGCTACGTTCATTCCTTCTGCGAGGAGGGCGGCGGCGATGCCGTAGCCGATTCCTTTGCTTCCTCCTGTGACGAGGGCGGTTTTTCCGTTGATGTTTTCCATGCTTCTGGAACAGCGGGAAATACCGTTTGGTTTACCGGGGGCAGCGGCTGTATCCGGGGAGTTTGGCGGCTCTCTTCCTTTGCAGCAGGCTGGTCTAACCTTGAAGGCGGTTACCTTGCGGATCGGACGGAATGCCGCTTGACCGCCGGAAATTGTGTATTTTCCCGGCCAGGTGCAGCCTGTGCCTTTACCGGTTTTTTCACAAAAAAAATTACTATGACCGCTCGATTTTTTCATCTCCTGCTTATCTCGTTGGCGCCTTTTTTCCTCGCAGCTCAACCGGAGCCTGCACAGGTGCGCTTCGTGGCAGACCTGTCTGACCTGCCGGCTGCCGCCGAGCCCGGTGCGATCGTGGGCCTGCGCGGCAACCGGGAGCCGCTGAAATGGACGGAAACGACGCCCCTCAGCGACACAGACGGCGACGGCGTCTTTCAGGGCACGGTGTCTTTCGAGGGTTGGGAACCCGGCGAGCCGGTCAGTTATAAATTTGTCGTACAATACGGCGCGCACCGCGATTCGGTCATCTGGGAATTCCGCCGCTACGGACAGTTCGGCAATCGCACGGTGGCGCTGCGGGAGGGCGCACAGTGGGCGCCGCCGGCCGTCTGGAATGAATTCGACCGCCAGCAGCGATGGGAACGCAGCGAGATGCAGGCGATCGGCGCGCTCGTCTTCCAGATCGCCGCCGCCAAAAAGGCCGGCCGAACGGTGGAAGACGTGGCCCGGGAGATGCTGGACATCTTCGGCGGCTGGAAAGGCGTGGAGAGCCCGATGCAGATGTTCCTGATCATCAGCAATAATTTCGCCGGCCTGCAGCACCTGGAAATGGATGTCATCGTCATGGATGATGACCTCGTGCAGTACCAGACCAACCGGCCCTATCAGCTGAGCTTCCCGCCTTCCGGCGAGATCAACGGCGTGACCTATCAGGATATCGAACGCCTCTTCGACGAATACCGGTTCCTCATCGCCGGCCGGGAAGGGTTCAGTTATAAGGTGAAAACGGCGGGCGACAAACGGCTCGTCACGATTTCGCGTCAGGAGAAGTAGAAGTTAAAAGAGCGCCCTATCAGGTATTTTATGGTTTTCTTTGCTGGTTTTGTTGATCGGTATCGGGATGATCTGGGGCTGGTGCTGCTTTGGATCGCTCTGGTTGCCGTAGTGGGTCCCCGGGGGGATTTTCCTTTGAATGACGACTGGGCGTACGCGGCGAATGTCCGTCACTTTCTGGATACCGGGCGGCTGGCGTTCAACGACTGGCTGGCGATGACGCTGGTGGCGCAGGTGCTCTGGGGCGCGCTCTGGGCGGCGCTTTTTGGTTTTTCCCATTTCGTTTTACGCCTGTCGACGCTTTTTCTGGCGGGGGTGGCGCTGCTGGTCGTGTACCGGATCGTCTACGAAGAGACGCGCCGCCGGGATTATGCGCGCATTGCGGCGGCGACCCTGCTGGTCAATCCCTGGTTCTGCTCACTGTCGTTCACCTTTATGACCGACGTGCCTTTTCTGGCTGCGTTCCTGTTGGCGCTGCTCTTTTTCTTTCGGGCGTTGCGTGCGGGGCATTGGGCGGCTATCGCCGCCGGCATTTTCTTCTCTGTCCTGGCGACCCTGATCCGGCAGTTCGGGCTGCTGGCGCCGCTGGGTTTTGGCGTGGCCTGGTTCTGGAAATACCGGCATTGGCGCGCTTTGCCGGCGGCGGTAATGCCGTTGCTGCTTACCTGCCTCGCGCTATGGGGCTACACCCGTTGGATGGAACAAGCTTACGGGCTTCCCGAAGCCTGGGGCCGCCCCCAGCTTCTGCTGGAACGGCTGTTGTCGGCCCATCCGTTTGTTCAATTTTACCGGCGCGCGGGCGTCCTGCTGTGGTATCTGGGCGTGATGGTGGCGCCGGTGCTCATCTGGCGGTGGCGGGCGTCGCCGGCAAAGCGGTCCGTCAAGGTGGCTTCTTTGCTGCTCGCCGCCCTCGTCGTCACCCTGCTGGCGGTCCCTGCCTGGCGGCAGCTGCCCTGGGGCAACCTCTTCTACAACCTGGGCTTGGGGCCGACGACCCTGAAAGACGGCTATTTCGGGATAAACCTGGCGCCCCGGCTTCCCGGGCTCGGATGGAACATCCTTTTAGTCGGCGGTTTTGCGACGGCCGTCCTCTTGCTGAGGGCCTTACTCATCCGCCTGGCTGCCCGCACGGCTTTCTCCTCCACATTGCCGGCTGCCTGGACTATGCTACTGGTGTACGGCGGATACCTGCTGTTCGACTACTACATGTTCGACCGCTACCTGCTCGTTGCCACGCCGTTGCTTTTCATCCTGCTGGCGCCCCGGAATAAAGAGGCGCAAGGCGGTTGGCCCACGATCGGCGCCGGGCTGCTGCTGGGCCTGCTGGGTTGTTTTTCCATTGCCGCCACCCACGATTACCTTTCCTGGAACCGGGCGCGCTGGAAGCTGATCGACGGGCTGGCGGCGCGCGGCCTGACGCCGGCCCAAGTCGACGGCGGTTTTGAATATAACGCTACTCACCGCGCCGGCCCGCGCCGCGCCATCTCCCGCCACGGCAAAAGCTGGTGGTACGTGGCCGATGATCCTTATGCGATCACTTTCGGCTCCTGGCCCTGCTACGAAACGACAGAGGCGCAGGGTTTTCAACGCTGGCTGCCGCCGGCGCGCGACAGCCTGTTCGTCTTACACCGCCCCGGTCCGAGCCGCCGGGATACCCTGTACTGCGGTGCAGAATCGCCGGCCGACACCCTTTTCGGGAATCTGGACCGGCGCGACCGCACCCGGGCTTTTTCCGGCCGCTACGCCTTGCAGCTCGATGGCGAACACGCCTACGGTTTTACGACCCTGCTCAGCGACGTCGGCCCGTGTACGCGGGTGGAAATCTCCGTCTGGCGGCATACGGCAGGGCGGGGCGGCATCGTCTTCGCTGATCCGGAAGGCGACTTTTACGAATTTTCCGACCAGGTGGCCCGCCGGTCGGGTGATTGGGCGCAGGTCCGGCACGCCATTACTTTGCCGCCGGATTACCCGGGGCGCACCTTGCAGGTTTACGTGTGGCACCAATCGGAGGAGGCGGGGTGGTATGATGAGTGGGAGGTGGGGGTGGAGGGGTAGGTTGAGGTTTAGGTTGAGGTTGAGGTTTAGGTTGAGGTTGAGGGGGAGGGGGAGGTTGAGGTTGA
>CAYQQU010000011.1:0-22112 GCA_964419545.1 uncultured Saprospiraceae bacterium
CTAGTTCTAGTTTTCAAATGCTGATTGACGAGCCAGGCAAGTATCGGACATACCCATGGCGCCACAGGCCACACGAGGGCAGCTGCCGCCGTTTTCATCGCAACAATCTGAAAATCGGATATACCGGGGTGTAATAAACTTGTGGTCAAGGACTATAACACCATAGTACTTGATCGATACCGGACCATGAGAAACAAGCCGATACCTGGCTGACGCCGGTGTTTCGCTTTGTTAGTAGATGTACAGACCAAAAAGATGGGAATGGAAATCCGGGCGCCGGTAAATCCGGTCTTGTTGTTTGCCCGAACCGTGAACTTTTTAAAGCGCCATTGACGTTTTAAAAGCAGACTCATGTGCAATATACAATCCTTTCTAGAAAATAGTGTTAACCCTCTATTAATTTTCCATAAAACAAAGTTTTCCACATTCGCAATACCGTTTCTGAGAAATTATTGTAGGGCGTTTTTTACTTTTACCAAAAATCACACCCGCGATGCGTCCAGCAAACAACCATGGGGAACGCCTGAAACAACTCGTAGCCGAAGAATTGCCCAGCCTGACCATGGAGGAGTTCGGCCGGCAGTACTTAAAAAAATCGCGAGCTGCGACTTACAACCTACTCAACAAAGCAGAATTCTCGCCGGCAGAGCTTGCTCACGTTTGTTTTGTTACCGGTAAACCGCCTTCTTTTTTCGGCGAACCGGACGACTACTTCGCCTCTCCCCTAAACGCCGCCCGGCAAGTGGAAGAGGTGCAATCCATCGCCGAGTTCCTCACGGCAGCATCGTACTACAACGAAGACAAAGGCGAGGTAATGTTCCTGCGCCGCTATTTTGCAACCTTGAAGGATTATGTAAATCGTTGCCGAAAACGACTTATGGTTTATGACTATTTCGGGAAAACACCGGAAGGGCTTCCCAAAAACTACGAAACCGAATTATCCGGCTATTTCGCCTTCCTGGAAAAAATCCTGGCGGAACGGCCGGCCATTCATTACACCCGTATCCTCGCCCTTCCGCTTCCGATGGCTTTCTCCAAAACCCGCCCTCCTTTTGAAGCAACGGCAAAATCGGCGATCCTCCAGCTTTTTACGGAAACCTTTTTTCATCTCTATCGCTGTTTCTATGATTTCGAGGACCGCTTTTCTCTTTACATTCTGGATATGCCGTCCCGGCTTTACAGTTTCGGACTAATCGACGACAGTTTATCTGTTTCGGAATACGATAGATACAACCGATTCGGCCTGGCGACTCCCGACACCCTTTTCATCGATAAAACCAATCTGAAACTGGCCGGAAGCAAAAAAAAAATAGATAAACTTTTTGATGTTTACCTCTGGGAGTTTGAAACCCTTACCCACGAAACCGACCGCTCCCCAAGACGTCACCTCAACCGCGAGCAATTTCTGCGCTTCACCTTTGAACTTTATTCCGATACAAAGTCGGACTTCGAAAAACTCAAAGCGCAAAAAAAAGACCTCGAAACCCGTCTTTTTCAGACCGGCCATTCCCAGGAACAACCTACCGCTCCACAGGAAGGCGCCCTTCAGATCATTCAACAGCTTGCTGAAGTAAAAGAAAGATTGGACCGGAAGGAACTGGAATTCCAGAACTTAGAGCGCAAACTTCACTTTCTGGGCTTTTAATCCGGGTTTAAAGACCCCTATTTTATTCCCCCGACATGGCCGATATCGCCAGCTCATACCCTTTCAGGCCGAGCCCGACGATGCTGCCCGCGCATACGGCAGAAAGGTAGGAATGATGCCGGAAGCTTTCGCGGGCGAAAATATTGGAGATGTGTACTTCGATGACCGGCGAGGAGAGCGCCGCTACCGCGTCGGCCAGGGCGACAGACGTATGCGAGAAGCCGCCGGCGTTCAGGACGATGCCGTCGCAGCTGAAGCCGACCTCGTGGAGCCGGTCGATGAGCGCCCCTTCCGAATTGCTTTGAAAATAGAGCAGCTTGTGTTCGGAAAACCGGCGCTCCAGCTCGGTAAAATAGCTCTCGAAGTTGCGTTTGCCGTAAATACCGGGCTGGCGAACGCCCAGCAGATTGAGGTTGGGACCGTTGATGATATGGAATTTCATGCAGAATCAGTTCGCCATTTCGGAGAGGAATTTGATGCGCATCAGTTGGATCTCTTCCAGCGTGATATCGTCTTCATTCAGTTCGGCGAAGGCCGCCTCCACCGAATCGGTCTCGGAACCCATGAAGTAGTCATAGATATCTTCGCGGACATACTCGTCGATATTGTCCTCCAGGTAATAATCGATATTGACTTTGGTGCCGGAGGCGACGATGGCGTCGAGTTCGCTGATCAGTTCCTCCATGCTGATGCTGTTGGAATGAGCGAGGTCTTCCAACGGTATTTTGCGGTCGATGCCCTGGATGATATTGACTTTGACCTTAGACTTGTTGGCCACCTGCTTGACGATAAAATCGGTGGGCCGGTCGATGTCGTTCTCCTCGACGTAGTTGCTGATCATCTTGAGGAAGGGGCGGGCGTAGCGCATGGCTTTGCCTTTGCTCACGCCGGTGATCTTGGCCATATCCTCCATCGTGATGGGGTATTGGGTCGCCATATCTTCGAGGGAAGGATCCTGAAAGATCACAAAAGGCGGTACGCCGAGGCGGCGCGACTCGCTGCGGCGCAGGTCCCTCAGCATATTCATCAGCTGCTCATCGAGCACGGCGGCGGCGCCGTTGGATTCGGCGGAGGTCGTATCGGCGGTGTATTGGTTGAAGTCGTGATTAAGCGGGATCATGAAGGAGTGGGGTTTCCCCAGGTACCACTGTCCCTTCTCGGTCATCTTCAGCAGGCCGTAGGTCTCGATATCCTTGTACAGCAGGTCGTTGAGGAGCGCCTGACGGAAGACCGAGCTCCAGAAGTTGTTGTCCTTTCCTTTACCGACCCCGTACATATCCTTCTGGTCGAACCGGAAGTCTTTCATCTCTTTGGAATCCTTTCCGGTAATGAAGTTGATGAGGGTTTTGAGGCCATAGTTTTCCTCCAGTTCCAGCACTGCTTTCAGCGCCTGCTGCATTTCTTCCCGGACCTCGATCTTTTCTTTGGGGAAGCGGCAGTTGTCACACATATCTTTGCAGCCATCGGCTTCAAATGTTTCGCCGAAGTAGTGCAGCAGGAATTTGCGCCGGCAGGCGGTCGTCTCGGCGTAAGCCATCACTTCCTGCATCAGTTGGGCGCCCATTTCGCGTTCGGCCACCGGCTTGTCGCGCAGGAATTTTTCCAGCTTGAGGATATCTTTGTACGAGTAGAAAGCGATGCATCGGCCCACGCGCCCGTCGCGGCCCGCCCGCCCGGTTTCCTGGTAGTAATTTTCGATGCTTTTGGGGATGTCGTAATGGATGACGAAGCGCACGTCCGGTTTGTCGATGCCCATCCCGAAAGCGATGGTGGCGACGATCACGTCCACCGCTTCCATCAGAAAATCGTCCTGCGTTTTGCTGCGGGTCTTGGCGTCGAGCCCGGCGTGGTAAGGCGCTGCTTTGATATCATTGACGCTGAGGGCTTTGGCGATATCTTCCGCCGATTTGCGGCTTTGCACGTAGATGATGCCGGATTGGTTCGGCATTTCCTTGATGACCTGGATGATGCTCTTGATGGTCTGGTCGTACTTGCCTTTCGGCCGTACTTCGTAGTACAGGTTGGCGCGGTTGAAGGAAGAGACGAAGGTATTCTCTTCCAACATATTGAGGTTTTTGACGATATCCGACTGCACCTTGGGCGTCGCCGTCGCCGTAAGGGCGATCACCGGTATGTCGCTGCCGATGGCGTTGAGCATGGCCCGGATGCGGCGGTATTCGGGCCGGAAATCGTGCCCCCATTCCGAAATACAGTGAGCTTCGTCGACGGCGACGAAGGAGATGTTCACCTGTTTGAAAAACTCGATATTCTCGTCCTTGGTCAGGGTTTCGGGAGCGATGAAGAGCAACTTGGTCTTGCCCGCGCTGATGTCCTGCCGCACCTGCTTCATCTGGGCTTTGGTCAACGAAGAGTTGAGAAAATGGGCCACTTCATCGTTCTGGCTGTAGCCGCGGATGGAGTCAACCTGGTTCTTCATGAGGGCGATAAGGGGAGATATGATGATGGCCGTACCTTCCAGCATCAGCGCGGGCAGCTGGTAGCACAGGGACTTACCGCCGCCCGTCGGCATGATCACAAAGGTGTCTTTGCCGTTCAGGACGCTCTTAATGATCTCTTCCTGGTTACCTTTGAACTTTTCAAATCCGAAATATTGTTTTAAGGCACCGTGCAGGGATTCTTTCGTCAGTGTCATAACACACTTTTCTAATTTTACTATTTTTACCAGCTCACTTGGCCGAATGGGGAACGAATGAAAAAAACGCTTTCAGCGTTTCTCTAACGCCTTTTTTTTCAAAAGGTTGCACAAAAGCGAGGGTGGGCTGAGCGGTAGCCGGCGCAATGTATCCGGACTGGAAGTTAGCCCTTTTTATCAGGTGACGGCGATTGAAAAACAAGCTTGACAACCAACCTTTTATGAAAATCAAAAAACGCCTTTTTGATTAGGGCAGCTAAAAATACAAATTTTAATTGTGATTTCCGAAGCACTGATCACAAAAACCGCCCTGCGCACGCTGGGCATCGAGGCCGAGACGATTGTCGGACTGAGGAACAGCATAAACGCTGACTTTATTGCCTGCGTTAAGGCCATTTTCGAGTCTTCCGGCCGCCTCGTCATCACCGGCATCGGCAAAAGCGCGCTCATCGCCCAGAAGATCGTGGCGACCCTCAATTCCACAGGGACCCCTTCCCTTTTCATGCACGCGGCCGACGCCATCCACGGCGACCTGGGCATGGTGCAGCCGGATGACCTGGTGATGTGCCTCTCCAAAAGCGGCGATACGCCCGAGATCAAAGTGCTCGCCCCGCTCGTACGCAACCTGGGCAACCCGCTGATCGGCATGGTGGGCAAGCTCGATTCCTACCTCGGGCGGCAGGCCCAGTATTGCCTGCACACGCCCGTGCCGCAGGAAGCCGACCCCAACAACCTCGCCCCTACCGCCAGTACGACAGCCCAGGTGGTGATGGGCGACGCCCTGGCGACGGCCCTGCTGGCCCTGCGCGGCTTCAGCCCCCGCGACTTCGCGCAGTTCCACCCGGGCGGCGCCCTGGGCAAACAGCTGTACCTGACTGTCGACGACCTCTTCCGACAAAACGAACGGCCCGCCGTGAGCCCCGACGCCTCGGTGCAGGAAACCATCCTCGAAATGACGTCCAAATGCCTGGGCGCTACCGCCGTGGTCGACCCCCGGGGCTTCCTCAGCGGCATCATCACCGACGGGGACCTGCGGCGCATGCTGGAAAACCAGCCGGACCTGCCGGCGCTGCGCGCCCGCGACATCATGTCGCAACAGCCTAAAACCGTCACCCCGGAAACCCTGGCCGTCAAAGCGCTCGAAATGATGCGCCGCAACAGCATCACCCAACTGGTGGTCGCCGACCCGGAAAAGCGCTACCTGGGCATCGTCCACCTGCACGACCTGATCCGGGAAGGCCTCATCTGAGCAGCAGCCTGTCCAGGTACTTTTGTCCATTTTCTTAAACCGATACCCCTTTGCGACCCGCACCCGCCATCCGCAGCCTGACCTGGCTCCTCGCCGCCCTGATCGCCGCCTGCCGGCCCGACCCGGCAGGGCAGAGCGCCACCGCCTTTTATCACTGGCAAACCCACTTCGCCCCGGATACGACCGAACGGCAATACCTCGCCGAACTCGGCGTCACCAAGCTCTACGTCAAATATTTTGACGTCGACTGGGACGCCGCCCGGGAGATGCCCGTACCCCACGCAGAAGTCAAGATGGACACCACCCGACTGCCGGCGCACTCCATTACGCCTACTGTTTTTATCACCAACCGCACCCTCTCGCAATGCGGAACGGAGGGCGCGCCGGAACTGGCCGACCGCATCGCCCGCAAAATTATCGCCCTGGGCCAGCCCCCGGTAACGGAAATCCAGATCGACTGCGACTGGACGGCAAGCACCCGGGAAGCCTATTTCCAGCTGCTGCAAAGGCTGCGCGCGGCCTTCCCCCAGCCCCTGACCCTGTCTGTGACGGTGCGCCTGCACCAGTTGCGGTACCCGCAGCGCACGGGCGTGCCTCCCGCCGACCGGGGCATGCTGATGTGTTATAACGTCGGCGAACTGGAAGCATGGGCCGAGGAAAATTCCATCCTGCAGGCGGAAACCGTCCGCCCCTACCTGGAAGAAGCGCCGCCCTATCCCCTTCCCCTCGATGTGGCGCTGCCGCTCTTCCGGTGGGGCGTCGTTTTCCGGGACGGCCAACTCGTTCACCTCATCAATGAGCTCGGCCCGGAACAGCTGACCGACGGCCGACGCTTCGTTAAACTCGCGGATAACCGCTACGAGGTCGTAAAAAGTACCTATCTTGACAGTTATTATTTGTACCGGGGCGACCGGATTCGCACCGAGAGCGCCCAGCCCGAAGCCCTGGAAAAAACCGCCCGGCTACTGCGCGCTCACCTCGGCGCACCGGCGACCATCGCCTGGTACCACCTGGATACGACGACGATAAAACGCTTTCCCTATGCCACTCTTTTCGCGATCCAAGCAATATTTCGGGAATAGCTGGCTATACCTGACCGGGGCCCTGCTCCTGATGCTCCTCATCGGGCCGGCCGTGCGGCAATCGCACGGATGCAGCCCCGTCGATCGCAGCTTCCGGGGCTTTTCGTTTCTCGACCCGGCCATTGTCGATCCGGAGGCCAAAGCGGCGCCCTTTTTTCTGCCTTTCGCCGAAATCTACGAAGCCTTCGGCGGCCAGGAACTGGTTCAGGTCACCGATAACGTGACCGAGTGGCGGGAACGCTTCTGCAACCAGCCCAAGGCCAAAGACATCTACCAGGTCGTATACAAAGCTTCGCGCGGCGCCATGGAACGCATCCGCATGGCGGCGCTCAACCCGCGCTTCGAGCTCGATCCCACCTACCGCGGCAACTCGTTCGCGCGGCACCTGGCGCGCAACCGCTGTATCGAGGTCATCGATTACCTGCTTTTCGCCAAAGAATGCGAGCCCCACGTCACCCTTACGGCCGATCCCTGGGAAAAGACGCCGCGTAACGAGGTGCTGATGAACGCCCTCATCGACGACGGCGCCGCACTGATCCCCGACATCGAGTCGCACTACGTGCGCGTGCGCTACGCCTACCAGGTGATCCGCCTGGCCCATTATTCCGGCCAGTACGAGCGCGTGCTCGACCTGTACGACGAACTGCGCCCCCTGGCGGATAACGATTCCAGCCTGGTCGATTACTGGATCGAAGGGCACCGCGCCGGCGCGCTCACCCGCCTGGGCCGCAACGTGGAGGCCGCCTACCTCTACGCTCAGATCTTCGACAACTGCCCCAGCAAACGCGAATCGGCCTTTCGCAGTTTCCGGATCAAAACCGACGAGGAGTGGCGCCAATGCCTCCTGATGTGCAATAACGACCAGGAGCGCATCGCCCTCTACGCCCTGCGCGCCCACGCCGCCGACAGCCGCGCCGTGGAGGAGATGGAGAAGATCTACGACCTCGACCCGACAAGCGAACACCTGGAGATCCTGCTCGTGCGGGAACTCAGCAAGCTGGAAAAGAACCTGCTCGGCCTTCCCTTCAACCGGAACCGGGAGGCCAACCGGCGCTACCACAAAATACCCAGGCCGTGGGCGGGCCCCTACGTGGTCGCTATGCAGACCTTCGTGCGGCGCGTCACCCGGGAAGGCCGGACAGCGCGACCGGCCCTGTGGAAGATCGCCGAAGGTTACCTGGAACTACTGGCCGGAGAGTACTACTTTGCCGCGCGCACCTTCGCCAACGCCCGCACCATGCTGGGCCGCCGACAGGAGGTGCTGGCCCGGCAGCTCGAAAAATTCGAGCTCGCCCTCACCATCAGCGCCTGGGAGACCATCGCCGATACCGTAGAAGCCGAAGCCGTGAACATCATTCGCAACGACCCTACTTTCCGCTCTGAACCCGACTTCCGCAATTTCCTGCTCGACAAAATGGCGGCGCTGTACGAAGAAAACGGCAACCCGGGCATGGCTTTTTTATGCCATCACTCCCTGGAAGACCTGCGCCCCAATCCGAAGCCCCGCCTCGTCGACGACCTGCTCGCCGCAGCCCGTAAAGAAGAACGCAACCGTTTCGAAAAAGTACTGGTGGAGCCGCGCGAGGGCGAAACCATCGCCGATGATATCCTCGACATGAAAGCCGTCTATCAGCTTTCCGATTTCCGCCCCGAAGCGGCCCTGGCCAGCCTGAAGGAGATGGAGCCCGTCTGGGACAATTACGGGTTGTTCAACCCTTTCGTAGAGCGCATACGCGATTGCGTACATTGCCCGTTGCCGAGCGGCGCCGAAGTATTTAACCGGCGAAGCCTCGTGCAGCGCCTCGTCAGCCTGGAATACCAGGCCAACTCCGGCCCCTCCAACCGCGACAGCATCTACTACCAGCTGGGGCTGGGCTGGTACAATATGACCTATTTCGGACAGGCCTGGGCTGCCTCCGATTATTTTCGCAGCGGCGCCAGCCTGCAGCGCGCCAATCTGCGGGACGGCGACAACGTCGTGCCGCATTACCGCTACCCACTGGGCAACCGGGAAAATTTCGACTGCTCCCGCGCCCTGTACTTCTTCGAACAGGCCCGGCTGTTTACCACCAATCCGGAACTGGGCGCCCGCGCGGCTTTTATGGCCGCCAAATGCAAGCGCAACGAGTACTACGTCAATCGCTCCGACGGCGCCCAGCGCGACTACCACCACTTCGATATCCTCCTGGAAAATTACCGGGATACCGAGTTCTACAACCGCATCATCGCTGAATGTAAAACTTTCGCATCATACGCCAACAAAAGATGAAAAAACTGCTATTCCTACTCGCCATCGCCGCGCTGACCAGCAACTTCCAGTGCAGCCGGGCCAAATCTTTCGAGCTGAACCGCCCCTTCGAACTGCGCTACCTGCAGGAAGCGTACAATTCCGAATCCGACCTGAAAATCCTGTTTTCCAGCATCCCGGAAGACTCCCGTTGTCCGCGGAATACCTCCTGCGTCTGGGAAGGCCGGGCCGTGATCGACCTCACGCTGACCGGCAAACGCGATACCACCCTCAGCCTGACGGATCAGGCCGGAAAACCGGAACTGGCCAAAGTGACCTACGACGGCCTGCTGTTCCGCCTGATCACAGTAAGACCGTACCCGGTTGCGGACCAGCAAATCCCGACCGACGCCTATAGCGTGGAGCTGGAGGTGTCGAGACCCTGAAAAACATTGCCGTTTTTTGGTCTGGTGTGGTTCGATGAAGCTGCGCCGGCGGCGCGATCGTTTTTTTTGGAACCAAAATAGGGCGCAAAAGCACCACTGGCCTCTTGTGTCCTATTGTCCCTTTTGTGGTTTAACCCGGATTAATCTATTCCGAATCCGGGCTAAAGGACAAGCCCCTAAAAATCCAACCGCTGCTTACCGATATTGATCCGTATTCCGCCGCCGAAATACTGGACGCGGTCGTCGCGGTCGTCGTCCTCGCTGTCCTTGTTGCGGTAGAAGTATTCCAATTCGAGGAAGACGTTATGGGAGACCATGTAACTGACGTCGATACCCGCCAGCAGGATCTCGGCGGTGACGCCCTGGGCGATCTCGTTATCGTAGCTTTGTTCGCGGGTGTCGGACGAGAGCAGCAGGTTGCCGCCCCAGTTTTGGCCGGGTCCGTCTTCGCCTGCGGTTGCCTGGATGAGGCGGCCTTCCAGGAACAGTTTTTTCATCGGCTGGTAGCGCGCGATGACCAGGGCTTCCCGGAAGTTGGCGCCCAGCGGATGAGCCAGCGGCTGGTGGAGGTGGTTGTAGACGGATGAGCTGTCGAAGTGAGTATAAGTGTACGGCCGCGCCAGGTTGTATTCCACTTGTACGTCGAGGTGGTCGACGCCCAGCAGGTTGACGTATTTGGCGCCGATCTGCGCACCGTATTTATTGGCCCACCAGCCCTGTGGTTCGCGGATGAGCTCGTCGAACTTGAATTCGTCGAAGATCAGCTGACCGTAGAGCTGGATGCGGTTGAACACATTCCATTTGGCGTCGAAGCCGAGCAGCACGTTGTCGGGGCTGCCCGCGGCCTGCTCCACCGTACGGTAAAGGATCACCGGGTTGAGGTACTGCAGGGCGAAATTGTTGTTGCGGGAAAAAACGACAGCCTCGAAAAGGCCGATGTTCAGGTTGGGCGTGATGTTGTAACTCAACAGGTGGCCGGCCATGTACTTGCGGGTGACGGCCAGCTCATCCCGTCTGGAATTGGGCGTATTGACCCCCAGCTCGGCGAAGATATTCTGCAGATGAAACTTCGACACCTGCCAGTTGATCTTGAGGTACAGGTAGTTGTTAGCGAAGTCGGACAGCAGCATAGAGCGATAGCCGTTGCCGATGAAGTTGCGCCCGTAGCCGAACTGAGCGCCTACGTGGCGCGTAAAGTTGAAGCCGACATATCCCTGCCCGTTGAGGAAGTCGAAACCGTTCTGAATGTCGAAGACGTTGCTCCGGTAGCTTTTGTACAGCCCCGCCCCCGGCACGGCGCGGTTGCGACGGATAAAATCATTGACGTATTCGGGAAAGCGGGCCTGCGACTCCAGCACCATAGAATAGAAGTAGATCCGGTCGTCGACGCCCCCGCGCACTTCCACGCCGCGCTGGTTGAGGAAAACCGGCTGCTCATCGTCCGGCGAAACGGCAATGCGGAAGTTGAGGATAGGGTTGGCCCGCAGGTGGACCGCCGGCTCGTTGATCTCGAAGAAATTGGCCGGCGTGCGGTAAAAATGCTTGAGAAAAGGCTTTTTACTTTCGATATAGCGGGCGTCGGCCAGGCTGGCTTCGATCTGGGTCAGGTCCTGCTCCGGCCCCGACAGTTCTTTTTTTCCTCCCAGGGTAGTGTAATAGGTGGCCGCGCCCAGCCATTCGTTATTGTCTTTGAAAATGTAGTAGAGATCGCGCCGGTCCTGAGCGGTAAAAAAAACGCTCGACGTATCCAGCGTCAATGCATAGCGGGTGGCGGCCCCGCGGGTGTAGTATTTCAATGCGGAATGATAGGGCGCAGGGATGCCGGTCTTGATCTCCAGCCGGTCCAGGATGTGGTAGGCAGGGTTGCCGAGGGGCAGGCTGGAACCTTGGGCGTGGGCCGTCCCGAAAGCCAGAAGCGCAAAGGCGCCGGCCAGGAGGAATTGCTTCATCAGGGGTGTTTTTGCGGTCAAAGTTAGGCGCTTTAGAGATAAGAATGCAGCCGGCGATCGATTTTCAACCCGGATTATTCATGGATTCATCTATTGCGCCGGCAAACGGTAGGTCAGCCCGAGTTGTACGCCTGCCCCCACCGGCCGGGAAATCAACTCCGGATTAGGAGTGAACAGATAGGGCTGGAGGATCGTCCATTCTACCCGCAGGCCGACTTTTCGCTGCGCAAAGAAGCTTTCACACCCGAACCCCAGCGAAAGCCTCAGCTGATAAGCGCGCTGCAGGGCGCTCAGTTCGGCGGTCATTTGCTGTTGCAGGTCCGACGGCAAATCCCGGGAGAACGTCACCTCGACTTCGCGTTGCACGGCAAACTGGTGATGGAGGCCGCCGTGAAAAAACAACCGCAGCGTACCCCGGCGGTTTTTACTCAACACCAGATCACACCGGGTGGGCGCCACCAGCAGGGTATTCCGGTAGCGGACGCGCGCCAGGTCGCCCTCAATACTGTTCTCGCTGAAAAGAAACGGTACGATCAGTAGCGCACTCAGGGTGCTGATGCCGTTTTTTACGGTGTACGATTGGCGGCGAAACCCCAGCCCCGCCCGTAGCGTGAGCCCGGGCAGCTCACACCCGATCTCCAATCCTCCCCCGGCTTCTCCCATAAAGTTGATGTTCCCCTGATTGCTTTCGTCGACCCAGGGCGAGGCGCGGTAGCGGTAGCCGTAACCGTCGAGGGCGTACTGAGCGGTAAGTAAAAACGCCGGTCCGGGATTTTCAGAGTTTTGCCCCCGAAGAAAGGAGAAAGACAAAATACAGAAGAGCAGTACGGGTATTCTCATCACCGGAAGTCGTTTTTCTTAAAACGAATATCCAGCCGATGTGCTGCCGATAAAACGGGCTGGAAATTCCGCTAATTTTGTAATTTAGTACTCTGTGTAATAAGCTGCAGAATGAAAGCTTTTTCCAACCCGGATTATTCATGGGTTCTTCGTCATGACGGTTGACAGGCTTGCGTTCGCGCAGAAGCCCTCGTGGTGTGAATCCCTTTTTCGCCTTTAAAATCAATTATTTAAATGTGATTTTCAGCAGAAATTTTTGCAAGGAGCCGGTGTTACACACCACTCTTTCGAAAAAATCTACCAACATCTTGCGCCCCCGGCGCTGCGAATTAAGAAACGCTTACTGCCAAACCGGGAATCGCTGCCCTGATTCAAGCCGTATTACAAAAAACGAAACCGCTTAAACATGTCGCAATTCGATAAACTGGAGATGCCCCCGTGGGTGCTTACCCGTATCCTCGACTTTCTCAACCGGGCGGACACGCCCCGGGATATTACGCGCAACCCGGAGTTGCAGGACGATCCGGGGTCGGGCTCCGAACGGGGGTACATCATCGGAGAAACGGTGGCCCGCCGCATCATCGAGCAGCGCAGCCAATTGCCCGCGGGCCGGTTCACGACTTTGGAAGAGCTGCGCGACGTCAAAGGGCTGGGCGACGATAAGATCCACGACCTGGCGTTCTCCTTTTCCACTCCCGCCGCCCAGGCTTTTCGCGCCATGCTCTATGCTCAGAACATTCTCCCCGCCAACTGGACGCTGACCCACCACACCGAATATTTTAAGGACCAGGCCGAATTCCGGGCCGTCGCCGAAAGCCAGTCCCTATTTTTGGACTGGATAGAAACGCAGGTTCGGCAGATCAGCGGACAACAAACGAGCGACCCGTCCGCCGCCAGGCTCGCCGGCGAACTCGCCCGCAAGTGTTACGTCGACACTTACACTACCGCCCACTACGCCGCCCTTGCCTTCGCTTTCTGGTGCTATCGCTTCGACGCCGACAACTGGTTCTCCTTCGAAACCATTCGCCGGCCGGCGGAAAAATACTTTTCCACCTATCCCGGCCCGGACAACCGGCTGGAGCTGCGTTTATTCAAGGATTTTCCCAACTCCGGCGTGCTCGTCGCGGCGATCTCCGCCCGCGATCTGCCCGTGGTGATCAACTACGCCGAATCGGCCATCACCATCTGGACGGGGGAGTTAAAAGATTGATGATTAGCCCGGATCAGGGAATAGGGATGAACAGGTGGATCTCCACCCGCCGGTTCTTCCTGCGGCCTTCGGAGGTGCCGTTGGAGGCGATGGGATAATCCTCGCCGTAGCCTCTTGCCATGACGCGATCGCGGGGAACACCTTTGGAGATGAGGTAGCGGGCAACGGCCTCCGCCCGGCGGGTCGAGAGGGCGCGGTTGGCGGTAGCGCCGCCCGAGCTGTCGGTATGTCCGAAGATCTCGATCGCCATTTTGGGGTTTTCCCGCATGAGGGTCGCCAGTTGGTCCAGCGCGGGCATCACGTCGCGGGGCAGGTCGTCGCTGCCGGAAGGAAAATCCAGGTCGGGAATGGGCAGGATCTCCCCTTGCAACAGCAGGGTGCGCAGCCGGCTGGACAGCGCGGGGACGCCGAAGGTCAGGCGTTCGAAACAGATCTCGTGGCGGTTGTTGTACCGGCCGGTGGCCGCGGTGACGCCCCAGTATACTTTGTGCTTACCGCGAAATATTTCCCGGACGATATCCCCGCGGTAGCGAATATGCTGCACGCCGTCCAGCTTCACCGTCAGCAGGCGGTCGGACGGCAGCCAGCTGATCTCGAAGCGGTGCAGGCGGCAGTCTTCGATATTGGCGACGGTGATGGGGCCCGCCAGGTTGAAGGCGTGGTGCGTTTGCCCGTCGCGCATCAGCGCCAGGTGATCCTGCGCGGGATCCGCCAGGTGGCCGTTCTCCCAGGTGTCGATCTCGATGCCCAGGGAAGGCGACAGCCCGCCGAAGCCCATGCCTTCGCCGCGGTAACCCGTACGCGGGCCGCCTGGATAGAAGACGAACACCATGCCGTCGGCCCCGCCGCTATCGTCGCATCCCAGCAGCAGTTTCAGTTCCATGGTAAAAGGCTCTCGCAGGTCGATGGGCGAGCGGTACCAGAGGGAGCCCGAAGCCCAGTCTACGGCTTCGGTGAGCCGGAAACAGGATTCCCCTTTGCGGACGGTCTCTCCGCCGACGAGAAAATCTTCCGGGCCCGGTTGCTGTGCAAGCAGCGGTAAGGCGCTTAACAGGTATAGTATTCCGAAGGAGAGTAAAGGTCGAAGCTGCATATCCGGAGGGGAATTAAAAGGTGAACTACGAAATTTTCGTCCGCGGCATAACGCACAGACGTAATCTAAAACGACAAAATCGAAGGCTTAGTTGTAAGATCAGCTTTTTCGCTTCACCAAGACCGCCGTCACCTGGTCCAGCTCGTTGACCGTTTTGAAAAAATCGCGAAAGGCCGGATACGCTTCGGCCGGCCACTCGCCCGGCAGCACGGTCAGCGTTCGCCGGCAGATCAGGTGATCGGCCTGCTTTTCGATGTCGAGGCGGTAATTTCCGTACGGGGTATCCAGGCTGGTCGCCTCGGCGGTGACGTTCTCGATGCGATAGCCGGAGGGGAGCTGTAGCCGGACGGTATCCTGCTGGGTGTAGGTTTCCCGCTGCACGACGGGCAGCGTGCGGCGTTCCACGGCCCGGGGAATACCGGGCGGGTTGACCATGGCGAGCAAGGGTGCAAAGAGGCGCCGGCCGGCGGGCGAGGCGTACTTTTTCACGTTTACCGCGTACGTCAGCCGGCTTTCCGGTCGGTCGGCAGCCGAGGCGATCTCCAGTTTTTCGATCTGTAAGGACGGGAGGGGCGATTGGCGCAGGAACCATTGCCGCCGGTCTTCTTCGGAATATTCGTACTGCAGGTACCGCAGTCGCTCGTGCGGCGCGCCCCGGTACTGCCCGGAGGAAGTCACGGCGGCGCTTCCGTCGGCTGCGAGTGCGACCCGGATATCGTGGCTCCGGACATTTTCGCGGGCCGTCAGGGCGGGTGTGCGAATGAGGCGTCCTTCCTGCTGATCGACCAGCAGGGCGTTGCGGCCGGCGTTACTGTCGCCCAGGTAGTTGGGCGGGTAGTGATTGCTGGTGCATTCCAGCCAGCTTTCCAGTTCCGGCAGGTACAGCAGCATGTGGTTGAAACGGGGAAAGGTAAAATCTTCCCGGACCTCGTAATCGAGCCGGCCGCGGTAGATCAGGACGGGCAGGGCTTCGATGCCGGCTTCTCCGAGCAGGGCCATCATGAAGTTGGACAAAGCTTTGCAATCGCCGTATTTGTTGCGGTGCACGTATTCCGCATCGAAGGGCTGCCAGCCGCCGATGCCGAGTTGCACGCTCACGTAGCGGGTATTTTCCTGCAGGTACCGGTAAAGCAAAGCCACTTTTTCGCGATCGCCGGCGGCCTGGCCGGCCAGTCGGCGGACCTCCTCGGCCAGCTCTTCCGGCAGCCGGTCGCGCCCCTGGTAAAGCCGGGCCGAGAATGCGCTATACGCTTTCCAGTCGGCCATGCTGCCCTGGTAGCCCTCCACTTCGAACTGATCCGGCGCCGTGAGCACCATCGGCAAAACAGCCGAGGTCGGCGGGCAGTAAGGCTCCGCTCTCCGGGCCGGCAGACCGGATACCGACCAGGTGTACTGCTTGTTTCCCTTTTCGGTGGTCACCTCCGGTTCCAGTTCCAGGTTCAGCGCCTGGTAATAGAAATCGAAGGTTTCCGGCAATTCGATGGTGAAGCGGCCGGCCACTACCGAGGCGCCGTAACGCTGAATCCGCCAATGCGGATAGAACATGGCGCTGACGCCACCGCGGTCGATCTCGTACTCGAAGACCACGGTATAAGGAAATTCGCGGTGGTTGACCTCGAGCACCTGCCGGCGGTCGTCCTCGTAGATCGAGAAGTCGCTCACGGCGCTCATATCCTGGATCTCCGACTTCTTGGTTTCCCGCACCAGGCGGCCGTACCGGTCGTAGATCGTCGCGCTGAACTTTTTGATCCTGGTATCGCGATCGTAGCCCAGCACCTCGACATTGGCCCGGCTCTCGGCGTTCAGGATCGTCACGGCCCGGCGAACCATCAGTTTACCGGCCCGTGCCGACCGGACCGTGAAGTGCAGCGTTTCCTCCCGGATCACCTCGTCGGCGTTTTCCAACAGGGAATCGGGGATCAGGGCCACGGGGTACTGCAGCTTTTGCCCGGCCCCCGGCAAGCAGCAGCCGATCATCAAGAGAAGTGGAATCAGTTTCGCCATAAGGCACTTTTTTAGAGGCCGCCGACCCACCGGGAGGAGGCGCCGCGAATATTACGTTTTTTTCCGGAGGACGATCTGAGCGCCTTGCTTTTCCAGGATCAGGTCGAAGAAATTTTTGAGCCCCGAATAATCCTCCGGTTCGTATTTGAGTTGGTTGATCTTCACTTCGGTGATCACGGTGATCTTGTCCTGAAAAGCGTGAACATTGTAAGAGAAGGCGCCGCCGCCGTTGGGCAGGGCCGCCCGGAAGGGTTTGGGCGACTCTTCGACCAGGAATCCTTCGGGGAGCTCCACTTGCAGGATCAGCTTCTCGTTCAACAAGTGGGGAATATCGACGGGGTATTGGCGTTCGGCCTGCTTGAACGGGTTTTCGTCAAAAGCGGGAATGATCACCGGCGAAAAGTAGAGGAAATCGCCCGCCGCCACCGCTGCGCCCGGCAGGCGGCACTGCAGGGTCACCTCCAGCGGCTGGTTGGGCTCTTCCAGGGCGGTAATCGCTGCCGAGTCGACTTCCAGGTCAGGAAAACGGTCGCTGAGGCTGCCGCCGAGGGCGTTCCCGGATGCTTGGCCGCTGCTTTCGCCCGCCAGCCGGCTGCGCAGTTCCATGCCGGCGTAACCGGCGTAGCTGGCCTGCAGTTCGCCGGAGAGGGCGCCTTCCGGCGATAGGTTCATGCTGGCTTTCACGGTCGACGTGTAGTCCAGAGAAGGAATGTCGATCCACTGCGCTTTCCTGACGTCAACCAGCCAGCCCTGCCCGTTGAGGGCGTCGGTGCGCGGGTAGCCCAGCGGCCGGTGCGGGCTGCCGAGGTCCAGGAAGATCAGTTGTTCTCCGTATCGCGCCAGCACCATGACGTGGTTGAACTGGTCCATGATCGGATAGAGCGGCATCATCTTACCGTGCGAGCGGGTGCTGGTCAGCACGGGATAAGCTTCCACGCCTTTGGCGCGCAATACCGCCAGCAGCATCAGGTTGAGCTCGCCGCTGGCGCCTTTTCGCCGGGCGAAGCACTCGTCGATGTCCTCCGGAGCCGTATATGAATACCGGCCGTCCCATTCTATATAGGAGCTGAGGAAGGCATAGGCCTGCTCGATCACCTCCTCGGAAGCGACGGCGTTTTTGATCGACTCGGGCAGTTCGGCGAGGATGTCTTGGTAGTGCCTTTCCTTCTGGTATTGTTGCCCGAAGCGCTCGAAGTCGATCAGCTCTTTTGCCACTTCCGGCCAGGTGTTGAGGTATTTTACCGGGGCGGGGTCATTAGGCCACAGGATCTGCCTCAGCTGGAAGCGCAGGCGGGCGTAGTAGTCGTTCATCGTGGTGATGAACCCTTCGGCGCGCAAAGCCGGGACGTCGTGTTGTACATAGCGAAAATGCTTGATGCGGGCCTCGACGTTTTGCGTCCGGCCGTTCAGCGCGACGAAGACATTGCCGTAAGATTGGTCGGTTTCCGAAATATCCATCTTGCGGCCCTGGTTCAACAGCATGTAATCGAACCATTCCGGAATGTGCAGCCGGTATTCGCTCCAAACGGTAGGGATATCTTCCTGGAAGTACCATTCCCGCAGCTCCGTAAAATGCGGGGATTTGATGGTTTAGCGGTATTCCAGGACGGCGCCTTCGGTGAGGTTGGGCGCCGAAAATTTCATTTGCCGCCAGTTGTCATTCACTTCCTCTTCGAAAATGTCGGCGTTTTTGAGCTTGTGCTTTTCGCCGTCGGGCGTAACCACCTGGACGTCGAACTTCGTCACTTCTTCGTCTTTGTAAACGGAAATGGCGACATCCCCTCGGTCGAAACCCTGCCTTTTCAGAAACTTGATGCGGCGATGGTTGAAAAACTCGTATTTGATATCGCTTTGTTCGAAAACGATACTTAGTTCTCCGAAATTCCCCAGCACCACGGCTTCGGCGGCCGTGTCTTTGTCAAAAACCGTCATTTTCAGATCGGGATCGGGGATATTTCCCCATTTCATCGGCTCTTTCTGAGCGATGGCGGGCAAACTAAGGAAAGTCAAAATAATCACCAGAGCAGCTGAGAGATGCAGGGCTTTCATGAGCGCGAAATTAAACGTCAGACAATTTCATTGAGCCGCCCCCGGGAGGATGGAGGCGTTCCCAAAGATAAAGACTTTCCGGCCTCCGGGAAACTCCGGGAGCCGCTTTTTTCGTAAGCGCCTGCAAAGCGACCGCCTGATTACATCGCTTTACCGTACAACCTTTTCACCAACCTGGGTATGGTCAGGCCCTGGACCAGTATGGAGAAGATGACCGCGGTATAGGTCAGGAGCAGCAGGGTTTCCCTCGATAAGTCCGGGGCGAGCGAGAAAGCCAGCGCCAGGGAAATACCGCCGCGCAAGCCGCCCCAGGTGAGCACGTAAGCCGTTTTCACCCAGGAGTGTTCGGTATGCTTCAGCAGAGAATAAGGCAGGGTTACGGCGAGAAACCGGGACAGTAAAAGGAGCGGGATCGAAAGCAGCGCCAGACTCAGGCTTTGGGCGTTTACGCTGACCAGATGCAACGCCAGCCCGATGAATACGAAGAGTACGCCGTTGAGGCTTTCGTCCAATATGTTCCAGAATCCGACCAGGGTTTCTCTGGTCTCCTGCCGGAAATGGGCCGTTTTGATCCTGCGCCCGATGTAGAGCCCGGCCACTACCATAGCCAGTGGACCGGAGGTATGCAACAGCTGGGCCAGACTGTAGCCGCCGAAAACGATCGCCAGGCTGATCACCGTGGTCAGGTATTCGTCGGCCTCGGCCGATTGCATCAGGCGGTAGGCAAACATTCCCAAAACTAAGCCCAAAACCAGCCCCAACAGAATATGGGAAAAATCCGTATTGACAATGAGGTTGCAAAAGAATTCGTAGGCTTCCGTGGAGATGGGTTTGATCAGGATAATCACCAACGCGACAACCAACGCCAACAGCATCTGACCGATGGTGCTCGGAAGTTTAAGCCAGCGGTAGTTGATATAGCTCAACAAAGCGGCAATGGCGAAAACGATGCTGAAGGATTCGTACATAAGTCAGGTGGACGAAGGTTTTGGAAATTCTGAACCCGGATTAATCATGGGTTCTTCATCATGAGATCAATCCCACGAGCTTTCACCTCGGTTACACTTACAGCCCGACGCCGGCGTACGGGATTCCCGTAAGATAATGCATATCCCGGTTGAAGGTCGAGAGGTTATTGACATTGAATTTGGCGACATCGTCATGGCCGCAAGCCCGGGCGATCACTTTGATCAGGTCATTGGTCGCCTGAAAAAAGTTGCACAATTGCTGGGCGGATGCTTCGATGATCAGGCGCCGGCGAAGGTGATCTTTTTGGGTGGCGATGCCGACGGGGCAGTTATTGGTATGGCAGGCTCGCATGCCCAGGCAGCCGATGGCCTGCAGGGCGGCGTTGGAGACGGCAACGGCGTCCGCGCCGAGCATCAGCGCTTTGGCAAAATCTTCCGCCACGCGCAGGCCGCCGGTGATGATCAGCGATACCTCAGTAGCTCCCACCTTATCGAGGTGGCGCCGGGCGCGGGCCAGCGCCGGGATGGTGGGTACGTTTATATTGTTCCGCAATACCGTAGGCGCCGAGCCGGTGCCGCCGCCCCGACCGTCGAGGATGAGGTAATCGACGCCCACTTGCAGCGCAAAATCGATATCCGCCTCGATGTGGCTGGCGGCGATTTTGAACCCGATGGGAATACCGCCCGTCAGCAGGCGCACCTCCTCGGCCAGCGACTGGAAGTCGGCGGCGGTTTTCAAATCGGGAAAAGCGGCCGGCGAGATAGCAGTTTCGCCGGGTCGCAGTCCCCTCACTTCGGCGATCTCCTCATTGACCTTATGCCCCGGCAGGTGTCCGCCGGTGCCGGTTTTTGCGCCTTGGCCGCCCTTGAAGTGAAAGGCCTGTGCTTTGGCGACCTTATCCATAGAAAACCCGAACTTACCGGAGGCCAGCTCGTAGAAATAACGCGAGTTGTTTTCCTGTTCTTCCCGCAACATCCCTCCTTCGCCGCTGCAAATGCCGGTACCCGCCAGTTCGGCGCCGCGGGAAAGAGCGATCTTGGCTTCCTTCGAGAGGGCGCCGAAGCTCATATCCGATACGAAAAGGGGCAGTTCCAGCACCAATGGTTTGGCGGCGTTTTTGCCGATGATCGTACGCGTATTGACCGCCTCCTCATCGAGCAGCGGCCGCGTAGCCAGCTGGGCCGGCAAAAACTGGATATCCTCCCATTTGGGCAGGGTATTGCGATCGACGCCCATGGCCTCGGAAGGGCCGTGATGTCCGTAGTTTTTCAGGCCGTTCCGGGCGAGTTCTTTGATGTATAACGTATATGGCTCCGTGCTTTCGGGATGCGTATCGGCGTACACGCCCAGGTACTGATCGCGCTGGAACGGCTGCGGGTTTTCGGCCAAAAAAGCATCCACTTCCGCTTCGTCGATCCAGACGGCGCCGTCTTCGACAACCGCCGTAAATTTATGCAGGAACTCCTCGTTATTGTATTCGCTGACTCCTGTATCGTAGCGGTAATCCCAACCGTGCAGCCCGCAGATGAGGTTGTGCCCGTCGATATGGCCGTCGGCCAGCAAGGCGCCGCGGTGGAGGCAGCGGCCATACAATATAGAAACCCGGCCATCGTAACGGACGGCGACCAGATCGAGGCCGTTTACTTCAAAACCACGGGGTTCTTTTTCGGGTAGGTCATCAAAGGCGCTGAGGCGAATCTTTTTTTGCATGGTCGCATTTTTGGTTTTTACAGCTTCCAAATTAATAAAAGATCGCTTATTTCCGAACTGACAACCGGCTGCGCCCCGGCCGGATATCCCATTTTTTCGCTCCTCCTTTTTGAGGATTTCCAGCTTCTCCTATAATGTAAGGATGATTTCGCAATTGAGATAAATCAATTTTGTAGTGCAATTGGACGGAAAATCCCGGGAAAGCCTTCCAATGATCTGATTTTTTTATTCTCAAACACAAACCAAACTTTCATTAACCATGTATTTCTACAATTCGCCTGCCGGGCGGGTAGGAATGCGCATCCGAAACGTTTCACGCTCCGTGATCGGCTGGTGCGCTATGCTCCTCTTTGCTCTCGGCTTACCGTCAACAATTTTATCCCAATCGGGTGATCCCGTCATTCGACTCTTATCGCTCGACACCGACAACGAGACCGTCACCATCAAAAACTTCGGCGCCGTCGCCGAAGACGTCTCCGACTACCAGTTCTGCCTCGGACCGGGACAGTACAACGCGCTCAACGACTACGCCAATATTTCCGGCGACCTCACCCTCGAACCGGGCGAAGAGCTGACCTTCGACCTGACCTCCGGCGGCGGCGGGGTCACCGCCCTGCCCGATGATGCATCCGGACTCGTCCTCTTCACCCAGGCCAACTTCGGCTCCAGCGACCCCGCCGACCTCGAAGACTACGTACAGTACGGCGCTCCCAACCAGGACCGCGTCAATCAAGCCGTCGCCGCCGGCCGCTGGGATAGCGCCGATAACTTCGTCGACGGCGATTCGCCTTACAACTTCGTCGGTCAGGCCGATGATTTCGGCTCCTCGTTCTGGCAAGGTTCGATCGTCGAAGTAGACGCCATCATCCGGCTGCTCGTCCTGGACACCGACAACGAGACCGTCACCATCAAAAACTTCGGCGCCGTTACTGAAGACGTCTCCGACTACCAGTTCTGCCTCGGACCGGGACAGTACAACGCGCTCA
>CAYQQU010000011.1:22212-48661 GCA_964419545.1 uncultured Saprospiraceae bacterium
ACCTCACCCTCGAACCGGGCGAAGAGCTGACCTTCGACCTGACCTCCGGCGGCGGTAACGCTACGCAACTGCCCGACGCCAACGGCGCGCTGGCGTTGTTCTCCGAAGCCAACTTCGGCTCCAGCGATCCCGATGATCTGGAAGACTACGTACAATGGGGCGCTCCCGGTCAGGCGCGCGTCAATCAGGCCGTCGCCGCCGGCCGCTGGGATAGCGCCGACAATTTCGTAGCGGGAAATTCGCCTTACACTTACGTAGGCGGCGCCAATGACGTAGGTTCCCCCTTCTGGATCGACGATACGGTGATTCGAATGGTAAAGATCACCCCGGAAACCGACGAAGTGGTGCTTCGCAACTTCGACGACATCGAGCGCGACCTGAGCAACTACTTCTTTTGCACGCAGGCCGGCGTCTACCCCCGTCTTGGCAATCCGGCGCAAGCCGAGATCCTGAGCGGCGACCTGACCCTTGCTCCGGGTGAGGAAGTCACCGTTCGCGTACTGACCGCCGGCGGCGTCATCGATAATACCGGCGGCCTCTTCCTTTTCTCCAGCAATGTTCTGGGCTTCAACAACACCAACCCGGCCGTGCTGCGCGACTTTGCCCAGTGGGGCGCCCCCAACGGTTTCCGCGTCGACAACGCCGTCGCCGCCGGCCGCTGGGACAGCCCGGCCAGCTTTATCGCCGGCGATTCACCGTTCAACTACATCGGTGACGCCGACGACATCGGCGCCGCCTTCTGGGAAGCCACCCTGGCAGGAGAACAGGTGATTCGTTTTGACTTCACCGATGCCGACAACAACGTTCTGATTTCCGGGCTTTCTGATGGCGCCGTAATCGACCTGGGCGCTTTTGACGTGGGCGCTTTTAACATCCAGGCCATCACCGACCCCGAGATCGTAGGCAGCGTGGTATTCAACATCAGCGGGCCGCTGAACCAAAGCCCGACGGAAAACGTCTTTCCGTACTTCCTTTTCGGCGACGCCCCCTCGTCTGGAACCAACAATGCCCAAACACTCCCCGTCGGGACCTATCAGCTGACGGCAACGCCATTCAGCGGCAGCAACGGTACCGGAACCGCCGGCGCGCCCCTGACGATCGCCTTTGAAGTAGTGGACGAAGCCGCTGGTGACGTAATCGAACGCTTCCGGCTGGCCGACGAGAACAACACCACCCTCGACGATCAACTTGAAGACGGCGATGTGATTGACCTGAGCGTCATCGGCGACATACCGGTCAATATCGAGGCGATCACCGATCCCGCAGTCGTCGGCAGCGTCACCTTCACGCTGACCGGTCCTGACATCGTTACCCGCACGGAAAATATCGCGCCCTATTTCCTCTTCGGCGACAGCCCCATCAGTGGCAACATCCGGTCGGAAAAGCTGGCGCCGGGCCAGTACCAACTGACGGCGCAGCCTTTCAGCCAACCCGGCGGCAACGGCACTCCAGGTGAAGCACGCACCATCCAATTCGAGGTGGTCAACGGAGGAAGCCTCTTCCAGAGCAATTCGTCGGTGCTAAACGCCGCGCACGCCACCCAGGCCGGAGCATTTAAAGCGACGGTTTTCCCGAACCCGGCAACCGGCCAGGCGACCATCGTCTTGCAAGGAGACGCCACAGGCCGGACGCGCGTTCAAGTCGCGGACCAAACGGGCCGGGTGCTGCGCAGCCTGGAATTCCGGAAAGAATTCGCCGGCGCACAACAGGAACTCGACCTCAGTGGGCTACCCGCCGGCGTTTACTTCCTCCACCTGACTATGGAAGAAAAGACCGAAACTTTACGTCTGGTTGTTCATCAGTAAAGATCGTCTAATTAGTTGAATCCCAGCTTTCGCCCTGCCAATCGATAAATTGGCGGGGCTTTTTCATTCCTTATCTTCAAAAAACGCCTCCCGCTGCCGCGCGTAAACCCCGGAATACGTAGCCAGGAAGATGCTGTCGTTGAAAACCGAGGCGGAAGTGACGCTACTCCCGTCGAGGCCTTCGTTTTCCAGCGTGCGGATAGTGAAGTCGAGATCCTGGAAATTTAGGGCAAACAAATTGGCGCCCAGGGTCGCGATCAGGCTGTCGCCGAGGGTGTAATAACTGGCCGTGCGCAGCTCGGCAGGGTAAGCCGGAAAAGAATAGGGGGTCCAGTTCTCCCCCTCGTCCGTCGAAATGAAAATGCGGGTGGTGAAAGCCGTCTCTTCGCTGGCGAGGGCGTACAATTTGCCGTCGTGCCGGAAAACGTTGTTGGTCACCCAGGCGATCACTCTGCGGTGGGTCCCGTCGGCATAGATCTTGTAGGTTCCGGTTTCCGTCGACAGGATGAAGTAATCCGTAAAGCCCTTGGCGAAATAGGGCCTGGCGAAAAGGAAGTCGGGTTCCCGGATCTCAATTTTGACGGTATCGGTAACGGTTATGGGGCGCAGGAACTCGTCGGACTCCTCCACCGAGAACAAATAGGCCACCAGCGCTTCTCCGTCATTATCGGTCCGGATGGGCGCCAGGCACTGCCCCGCGTCGTTGATGTCGATCGCACTGATCTGATACGTGGTTCCCAGCGAATTCGATGACGATTTTTTCTTTGGTGCAGGCGGGAAGGCAAAGGAATAATAGGGCTAAATAGAGGAGTTCGAATTTCATCAACGTATGGTTTTGGATTCAACAAGAGATCGCACTACCTCGGGTCAATTCAACTGGAACCGCACGATAATCCCTCCCGACGTATCCGTCCGCGGAAAGCCCGCCGAGGTTTGCGGGACGTTGCGGCGATAGTCGAAGAACAGGCGCAGCGAAAGCCGGCGATTCAGCTGGTATTCCGCGGCCGGAGAGATGCTGAGCGAGAAATTCCCCCGGGTCGGCTCGATGATGTCCTGATCGAGCAGGTGGTTGTAGGTGACGTCGTCGCGCAGCGAGAAGTTGAAATTGATATCCAGGTCGCGCCCCTGCAGCTGGCCGCCGCGGCCGCCCTGGCGGTTGTTCTGTTGCTGGGCCTGGTCGTCGTCCCGGCCCCGCCGCCGTTTGCCTCCGCCGAAGATCGGCAGGTCGACATTGCGCATCAGGTATCCGAAACCGATCACGAACTCCTCCGTTTGCGTCTCGCTCAGCTGATTGCTGATGAAGCTCATTGCCAGGGTGCGTGATTTTTTGTAGTCCACGTTCAGGGACATGCCGTTTTTCAGCGTCATATCCACGGCCAGGAAGGGAGCGAAAGATTCCTGGATGGTGATCTCCGGTATTTCCAGGCGCGGGAAGAAGTTGCCGTTCAGCTCGTTGAGGCTGCCCTGATCGCGGGTGCGCAGCCAGTTGAGGCCCGTCGCAAAGCGATTGATCGACAAAGAAGAACGGTAGCTGTGGCTGAGGTTGAAGTTCTGGAAGATCTGCTGGAAAAGAGGGATGCGCGACAAGCCGTTGTAACTGAGCCGCCAATTGGGCCGGGGTCGCTGGTTGAAAACGTCGAGGTCGATCGTATTAGGGTCTTCGTCGGTATAGGCCGCGATGAAGGCCGGGATCAACACGTCCTGCTGGGTGCGGCCATAGCCGAAGGTATAGTCGGGCGCCAGCAGGGTATCGGAGTGGGGCGTCGCATCCGGTCCGCCGAGGCGGGAGGAGATGATCTCGCGGTAATCTTCGAAGGTTTCAAAGAGGCCGACGATATCTTCGCGGTCGGCGCCGTTAAACAGGGTATTCAGGGCCATGTACGAGATCGTCATGGAGCCGCTTTCCTGGGGGACGGTATGCTGGTACTGCGGCGTCTGGCCGATGGGCGTCGGTTCCAGAACTTTGAAATACTCCGAGTACGACTCTGTATATTGTCTGTTCAGCTCCACGTCGATCCGGAAGTCAGGAATGGGCTCCAGCGTCAGCCGGGCGTCGATATCCTGCGAATACTCCTGCCGTACCTGCTGGTTGAGGAAGAGGCTGCCGGTGATCCAGCTGCGGTTGCTGTACAGCCAGTCGTCGGGGTCGGAACCCGGATTTTCGCGGGCTTCGGCGCTGAGCTGCCGGATCTTGGGTTGCAGCCCCGCGATGAAGTCCCAGCCGGGTTCGTTCAGCCCCTGCCCCATACCGAGCAGCCGCGACTGAGGCAGGAAGCCGGGCACGGTTGTTCCGAAGCGTTCGGAATAGCTGAGGCGGGCTTTGCGCACCATGAGGAGCGGCCGGATCAGCACCCGTTCCAGGACGCTGGGTTCGCCGTCTTTGCGTTTTTTATCATCGTCTTCCTCCTCGTTCTCTTCCTGCCGGTCGTTGCGTCCGCGGGGCGTCCGGCCGCGGCTGCTGCGGCGGCGGCTGTTGTTCTGATCGATCTTTTTGAGGTAATCGATCTTGCGGTACAGGTTATCGAAGTTCAGGTCGGCCGTCACTTGCCGGTTCTGGCTGTTCTGGATGACGTTGCCCAGCGTATCGACGTTCAGGGCGGCGGCGGCCCAGCTGTAATCGGCCTGGTACTGGGCTTTTACCTGCACCCAATCCATAAACGGCAGGAAGCGGATGGGCAGCGCGTAGTTCAGGCTGATGGAGTGGCGGTAGTTTTTGGTTCGACCGAAATTTTTGATATTGTTCCAGATGCTGTCGCGCCGGAATTGATCGATATCCACAATGTCCGGGTTTTCGAACATATCGCGTTCATCGGGTTCGTCGATCACCGCCGAGTTGATGGCGTTGAAGTTGAATTTGAGGGAACGCGTGATGTCCCACTGCAGATCGTAGTCGCGGTCCCAGGTAAAGCGTTTGTTGAAGAAGGTGCTTCGCGCGTCGTCCAGTCCGGTAAAGCGGTAGCGCGTCTCCGCAAATTGGCGGTCGAGCACGGTGCTGAAGCTGAACGAGTTGGGCAAGGGATTGAAGTTCAGTTCTTTGAGTAACTTGAACCAGGTATCGTCCTTGATGAGCTTTTTAAACGGTTCGATGTAGCCGGCCCGCCGGTTGTAGGTATAATCGAAGCCGCCGGTATAGCGCCGCAGCCGGTCGAATTCGATGATGGGATCGCGGCGGTCGGTCTGGGTATATCCGTAGTTGAAGCTGAAGTTTTCGATATCCCAGGGCATGGGTTTGGCCGCGTTGTCGGTGCGTTCTTTGCGGACGTTGGTGAAATTGTAGCTCTTGATGGTGGTCACGTCCTGCGCCTGCCGTTTGATGGAGTCGCGCGCCTCGCGGTCGTCGGTATCGCGTATTTTTTCCTTCAGGTCGAGGTCGAGGTCATAGGGGTCGAATTCGGGGGTGCGGGTCGTATTGGAGATCTGGCCGTAGAAGGGCAGGCGGATGCCCCACTCTTCGGGCAGGAACTTACCCAGTTCGAGGCGCCCGGCTACGTCGTAGCCCAACACTTCCTCGCGGCTGCGTTCCTGTACTTTCTGGTCGAGGGCGCCGAAGCCGATGCTGCTGTAATTGCCGGCCAGGGTGAGGCTGCCGAAGTCGGCCATCTGCATGTCGAGGCGGGCGACGGCGGCGCCGCTGCCGCGTTCGTCGAGGCCGTTGAGGCGCATCTCGTTCACCCACAATTCGACGCTGTACCGCTCATCGTTCACTTCGTCCTGGTTGCGCACCCCGATCATGGCCACTTTGACGAAGCCGAGGTTGGGATTGCCTTTGATCTTGACCCGGTGCGGGAAATTGCCCAACACCTCGCTGATCACTTTCTCGTAGACGACGTCGAGCCCGAGGTTGGCGGCGTTCCGTTCTTTTTTCACGGTTTTCAGCAATTCCAGCGGGATGTCGAATTCGTTCTCCGGTCGCCACACTTCGCGTTTGTATTCGTCGGAATTAGGGTTGGGGCTTTCGCCGAGGTTGTCCGGATCGGAAATGGCGAGCGGGATCTCGTATTCGTAGTAGTTGTTCCGGAAATCGGACCCCAGGCGCAGGAAAACGCTGAGCGCCCCGTCGGGAATATCGAATCCGGGATCGTCGGGGAACATCTCTTCCGCGTGTACGAACATGCGCAGGCGTTCGTAAACGCGCATATCCATATTGATGATCTTGAAGATCGCTTCAGCTTGTTTACTGCAAAGGTTATCCACCTGTAACGACAGCGACTGCTCGTTCTGCAAGGCGTTGAAGACGCCCAGCTGCTGTTCCCGCTGGATATCGAGCGGCAGAACGTAGTTGAACGGCTGGCGGCCGCTATTTTCTTCGATATTTACGGCGTCTACGTTCACCACCGGCTCCGTACCGCAGAGGTCGCCGCCGATGCCCTGGAGTTCGTCGGGCGACTGGCGATACTGCCGCCATTGGTTGCGCACCAGCTCGATGCGGGCGAAGCGCATCGTTACAGGGTCGCGGAATCCGCGCATGTACATCCGGATGAAGCGAATGGAACGGAAATCGCGAATGCCGCCCACGGCGACCTTATCCGGGCCGTTGAGCGGGATGCGGAAGCGATACCACACGCGGTCGCTCTGATCGTCCTCGCGCCGGTCCGTGATAAACGGCGTGCGCTCCACGTCGATCTCGCGAGGATTGACGGGGTCGTAGCGCAGGGGGATGCGGTACTGGAAATAGGATTCCGTTTCGTTGAGGGTATTGTCGCGGTTGAGGTCTTCGGCGTCGGGGATGTTGGTTCCGGAAGAGACCTGGTTGGAGCCGTCGTTGGCCCGCGAGTTGCCCTGCACCTTGTTGTAATCCCGGTAGCGGGTGTAAATGCCGTCGGCGCCGGTAAAGCTGTCTGCCCGGTAAAAGCGGTAGTTGTCGTTGGCGGGATCCTGCTCGATCCTGGCGCCCACCACGGGATTGGCGGCGGAGACGCGCTCGATGAAATCGTTGAACAATTCCCTTTCTCCGTCGTCGTCCAGGCCGTCGAGGCCCACGTCCTGCTGGCGGCGGCTTTCTTCGTCGTTGTCGAAAGCCTGGGTGATCTGCTGGGCGATCGGTACGCGGGCCAGGTTGGTCGATTCGGTGCGCCGGTCGGGATTAAAGGGCGCCGGCAGTCCGTTTTCGAAGGATTTGCGCGAATCGCGCAGGATATCTTCCGAGATGTTACCCAGGTTGATGAACAATTCTCCCTGGAGGTTGTCGCGGTTGGGCGCGGCGTCGGCCGGGCTTTCGGGGTCCAGGAAGGGGCTGAGCATCCAGAACTCCAGGTATTCGATATTCGCCGCCTGGAAGTCGTTGGTGGTCAGGGCGCGCATGATGCCGCCCCAGCGGGTTTCCGGATCGTTGAGGATCATGGAATCGCCGACGAACTCTACGCCCCGGGTAAAGCCGGGATAGCCGCCGTTGGGCACGTCGAAGTTGTACTGCCCTCGTTCGCTGGGATAGAACCGCAGGTCGAGCGTCTGTACGTTGGGCAGTTGGTCGGGCGTCAGCTGCAGGTTCGGAAAGACTTCCACCTGGGGCACCAGGCTGGTATAGGGGTTGCTGCGGTCTTCCTCGTTGCGCACGCTCTGGTCGATGCGATACCAGTTCAGGAGCGCGCGGTTGGCGCCGGACCGGGGGTCGTTGACCAGCCTCGCTTCGGGGAAAAGCGGGTTGTTATTGCGATCGTCGTTTTGGGGCACACTTGCCAGGAACCACTGGTTGGTGGGCTGGCGCAGGTCGAAACTGCTTGCGCTGCCCTCGAAGTCGTCGACGTATACCAGCCCGCCTTTGTCGCGGCGGTTTTGGTTGATGGCGCGCGAGTGGCCGGGCTTGAGGTAAGCGGCTTCGGCGCTGAAGTTGATATTGGATTCCGCCTTCGTCTCGATGAGCGGGATGGCGTCGACGGCCTTGGTCAGCCAGGGCGCTTCCCGGCTCAGGTTGACGTCGACGCCGTAGATGCGGTTATTGATGGGGTCGTCGCCTACGTTGACCTTCTGGGTAAACGGCCGTTCGAACAATTGCAGGTAAGTGGCGCCGATGTTGAAATTCTCGTCGAAGCGATAATCGGCCCGCAGGCCCAGCATGGTCTTCGTCTGGAAGCCGAAAAGGGTATTGTCTTCGAAAGACACGTTGATCGGCACCCCGGAATTGAGGATGGCGTCGTTGAGGACTTTCACGCGGCCGATATTGTAGTCGACTTCGTAGTCGAATCCTTCCCGCAGCACCTGTCCGCCTGCCGTGACGCGTACGGAGCCCGGGGGGATATTGAACGCGCCCAGGGATATTTCCGAGGAGACGCTCGATTTGTAACTGCCTCTGATGACGTATCGGTTCTGCTCCTGGTTTTCGCGCGCCAGAAAGAGGGTTGTCGAATAAAGCGAATCGTAGACGAATTTGGCCTGCAATCGGGGGTCGGTGATCTCTTCCCGCAGCGCGGAGCCGAAAGGTTCGAGTACGGGGAACATGACGCGGCCATTGCGCGGATTGATGGTCACGCCCGGCACGAAGTCGAACTGACCGTCGGGCTGCGGGTCGCCCTGCGTATTGAGGTTGTCGAGGTTGAACACTTCGAGCAGGGGCTTGCCGGCGATATTCGATTCGGGCAGAAAGCGCTTAAAGCCTTCGCCCGGGTCTTCGTAAAAGATATCGAGTTTAAAATCCTGCGGATTCACCTGAAAAGCGCCGATGGAGTATATATTTTTCATCATCAGGTCCCAGGTCGAGATATCGGTGCGCTGCGTGGTGCTTTTCAGCATCTTGACGAACAAGACGTTGAGCGACGAGTCGGGGCTGGTCGTCTCCTGCTGGTTGGCCATCTCGCCGATCTGGAAAGTCTCGCCGTTGTAACTGTATTGAAAGGCCACCCCTACGACCTGATCGGGCTGGACGTTGATGTTGAGCGAGATGAAACCCAGTTCCGGGTGGAAGGTATACTCGCGGGGATCGAGCTTGCGGGCGCTCACCTTTTCGAAGTCTTTGGCCTGCACCAGTCCGAAGCGGGAAGACTGCAGCGCCGAGACGGCCTGATCGATCTCGCGCAGCGTGGGGTCTTCCACCAGGCGGGAGTAAAGGTTGTTGGCGCGGTTGTCGGGCAGGGGCTGTCCGGTGACGTCGATCTCGTCCCAGAAAGGATTGGGCTGAATGGCGCCGGGGCTCACGAGTTCGGTGGGCTCGCCCAGGTCGGCCAGGGCTACGATATCGCGGACGTTGTCGACTTCATTGCGGTTGTTGGTGATCCAGACCTCCAGGTTTTCCACCTTGAAGAGGGTGCGGATCTGGGGCAGGTTGACCAAGGCGCCTTCGAAGTCGCGACGGTTGGTATGGGTCAGGAAGAAGTGCCGGTTCTCGTCGTATTCGTCGGCCCGCAGCTCGAATTCCTGGAGCTGACTGCCGTTCTGGATCTGGATATTTTCGCGCTGGGAGTTTTGCTGCGAGATGAGGGGCGTGAGGAACAGCCGCCCGAACTGGAGCTCGGCTTTCAGTCCGAAAAGGCTCTGGGCGCCCTGGATCAGGCTGCCGCGCAGGGGCAGGCTGACGTTACCCGCTTCGATCTTTTTGAGGATCGCGTCTTCGCCGCCTTCGAAATTATCGGAATTGTAGTCGAGCTTGATCTGGTTGTCGAAGTTGAAGGTGGCGTTGGTGTTGTAGTTGGTGGTCAGCGTCAGTTTTTCCCCGATCTTGCCGGTGACGTTCATCTGGATGTTCATATCGAAGTCGAAGCCGCCGGTGGTGCGGGCCCGGATGGGCAGGATGGGGTTTTCCGACCGCTGGAAATCCACGCCGAAGGTGAGGTCGATGCTGCCCTGCGGCCGGATATCGACGGTATTGCCGCCGAAAAGGCGATCGATGAGGCTGTTCTCCACGTCGAACTGGGCGATGGGGTCAAGGGCGCTCGCGCCGGAATCGCCGGTGTTGACGCCGGCCAGTTCCTTGAAATAATTGCTTTCCTCCTGCTGCCGGCGGTACTCGTTGTACTCCTGGAAGCTCATATAGGTAGGCGGACGGAAATAATCGTCTCCGATTTTTTCGGTAATGATGTACTGCCCGGTCTCGGGGTCGAACTCCACGTTCTGCTCTACGATGTCGGGGTCCTGGAGGTCGAAAGGATTGTCGCCGGCGTCGTTGATAAAATCGTCGTACCGGTCTTCGAGCGGCGGCAGGGTGTCCGCCACGGTATAAGCGGGCGCATAGGGATTTTCCCGCAAACTTCCCGAGAAGCTGGAAGCAGTAGTAACGCTAACGGCGGCGACTAACAAAACGAGGCTAGAAGGTAAAACAACTCTACTCATAGTCCTTTGCATGGGATTCCTTAGCTTTTCCTTTCCAAGGGTTGCAAACTCCCCCTAAAAACGCCGGAATCTGGTCTATTTTGTTTCAATCCGGTTATTTAACACTACGCTTCGGTTCCTCCCGGAGAAGGAGCCGCAGACCGGCAAAATTGCTTGGTTGATTTCGGTGAATGTCCGGCCGGGAAGCGCCCGCTCTCGTCTTTCCGGGTAGGGGATCCCGCCGGCGAGCACACCTTCCGTTCTTTTCACCGCTAAGGCGAGGCGATTGAATACTTTTCGATCGGTTAGGACAGCTGTTTCAGCGCCGACTTTATCAAAGCCTCCACATTGTTGATTTGCGGTTCCGACTTTACGGCTTTACTCAGGGCTTTCTGCACCTGCGTTCGGCTGAAACCCAGCGCCACTAATGCAGATAACGCCTCCTCTCGCATTGTATTGTCCGGGCCGGTAAAACTTGGCGACACTTCGCCGCCCTCTTTTACGATTTTATCTTTGAGGTCCAAAATGATCCGCTTGGCGGTTTTGGGCCCGATCCCTTTGACCCGGCTGAAGGCGGCTACGTTTTCGCCGACGATGGCCGATCGCACTTCGTCGGGCTGCATCGAAGAGAGCAACAATTGTGCCGTACTCGGCCCTACTCCCGAAACCGAGATCAGCAGCTGGAACAACTTGCGCTCCGCATCATCGGCGAACCCGTAAAGCGTATGGCTGTCTTCTTTGATGAGCAGATGAGTCAGGAGTTTTACCCGCTCCAGTTTTTCGACCTGGGCGTAAGTGTGCAGAGAAATGTGTACCTGATACCCCAGCCCGGCCACTTCTACGATGAGATAGGTCGGCGTCTTGAAGGTGATCTCTCCTTTCAAATAACTGATCATGGCGCCTGTTTCAAACGAAACGCAAAGATATAAAACTATGGCGAACCGAAACTAAAAAGGATGAACCTGTCCGCATATTGCCTACCTTTGCCCCAAAACGACGCCATGAATATTTTGCTGATCGGCGGCGGGGGCCGGGAGCACGCCCTCGCCTGGAAACTCAGCCAGAGCCCCGCCTGCACCCGCCTCTACGTCGCTCCGGGTAATGCCGGTACGTCGCAGTACGGCGCCAACCTGCCTCTCGACCCCAATGATTTTTCCGCCCTCGGCGCCGCGGTGCGCGATCGCGCGATCGAGCTGGTCGTCGTAGGACCGGAGGAGCCGCTCGTACGGGGCGTCTACGACTACTTCCGGGCCGAGGCCGACCTGGCGGACGTCAAGGTGATCGGCCCTTCCCGCGATGCGGCCCAGCTGGAAGGCAGCAAGGCCTTCGCCAAAGCTTTTATGCAGCGCTACCGTATCCCGACGGCGGCCTACCGCGAATTTACCGCCGCCACCGCCGAGGAGGGCCTCGCCTATATCGACCGGCAGCCGACGCCCATCGTCCTGAAAGCCGACGGCCTGGCCGCCGGCAAGGGCGTGCTGATCTGCGAGACGGCGGAAGAAGCCCGGCGCGAGTTTGCCGCCATGCTGGAAGGCAAGTTCGACGCCGCCGGCCGGAAAGTGGTGGTCGAACAGTTCCTGCGCGGCATCGAGTTTTCGGTATTTATCCTCACCGACGGCCGCGATTACGTGCTCCTGCCGGTCGCCAAAGACTACAAACGCATCGGCGAAGGCGATACCGGGCTCAATACCGGCGGCATGGGCTGCGTCTCCCCGCCTCCTTTCGTTGACGAAGCCCTGATGGCAAAGGTGAAGGAACGCATCATCCTCCCCACCCTGCACGGTATTCAACAGGAAAAGCTGACCTACCGGGGGTTCCTCTTCTTCGGCCTCATGAACGTGGCGGGCGATCCCTACGTCATCGAATACAACTGCCGCCTCGGCGATCCGGAAACCGAAGTCATCCTGCCCCGCCTGCGCAACGACCTGGTGGAGCTGCTCGTCGCCACCGACGAGGGGCGCCTCGCCGGCCTTACCGCCGATACGGATCCCCGGGCCGCCGCCGCCGTCATCCTCGTATCCGGCGGCTATCCCGGCGCCTACGAAAAGGGGAAAACCGTCACCGGACTGGAAGCGGCTGACGGCAGCCTGCTGTTCCACGCCGGCACCCGCGCCGAAGGCGGGCAGGTGCTCACCAACGGCGGGCGCGTCATCGCCCTGACTTCTTTCGGCGACGATTTCCGGGACGCCCTCCGGCTTTCGTACCAAAACGCCGAAGTGATCGACTTTGCCGGAAAGTACTACCGGAAGGATATCGGATTTGACTTGTAGCCCAATGGCCGGCTTCCCCGGCAGCGCCAATCTATCTCCCATGATCGAAACCCACCATTACACGGCCCGGTCTATCGCCGCCATCATCGACGCCCGCGGCCGGCCGGCCGGAGCGCGGACGGAACAGCCGGTAAAACACCTGCTCACCGACAGCCGGCGGGTGGTCCACCCGGAAGCAGCGATCTTCTGGGCGCTGACCGGCCCCCGTCACGACGGGCACGACTACCTGGCGGAGGCTTACCGGAAGGGCGTCCGCCAGTTCGTCGTAGCCCGCGCACCCGAACCCGGGGCTTTCCCGGAAGCCGCCTTCTGGGTGGTTGACGACACCCTCGCCGCCCTGCAGCGGCTGGCCGCCCATCACCGCCGGCAATTCCGCGGCCCGGTAGTCGGCATCACCGGCAGCAACGGCAAAACCATCGTCAAAGAATGGTTGTACCAGCTGCTCTGCCACGACCGGCGGGTGGTGCGCAGCCCCCTTAGTTACAATTCCCAGGTAGGCGTGCCCCTGTCCGTCTGGCAATTGCAGCCCCTGCAAGAACTGGCGATCCTGGAAGCCGGCATCTCACAACCCGGCGAAATGACCCGCCTCGAACGCATCATCCGGCCGGATATCGGCCTGTTCACCAATATCGGCCCCGCCCATCAGGAGGGCTTTCCCGACTACGAGACGAAGATCCGGGAAAAACTCACGCTCTTTCGGGAAGCCCAGGTGCTCCTCTACTGCCCCGACGATGAGCGCGTGGCCCGTATCGTCGCCGAGCTCGGCCTGCCCGCGCTTACCTGGTCGCGCCGCCGGCCGGCCGACCTGAACATCACCGCCGTGCAAACCAGGCTGGGCCAAACCGAAATTACCGGCCGCTACCGGGGTGCGGAAAAACACATCCGGATCCCCTTCACCGATCCGGCTTCCATCGAGAACGCCATTCATTGCTGGGCTTTTCTGCTGTATCATTCGGCGGAGGCGGCCACCCGTTTTTTTCCGAACCTGCAGCCTGTAGCCATGCGCCTGGAACTGCGCGCCGCCATCAACCGCTGCACCCTGATCAACGACAGTTACAATACCGACCTTACCTCGCTCAACGTGGCCCTGCAGTTCCTGGAGCAACAGCGGCCCGCCTCGCCCCATACCCTGATCCTTTCCGATCTGCTGCAGAGCGGCATTCCTCCGCGGCAGCTCTACCGGGAGGTCGCCCACCTGATCGCCGGCCGACCCGTAGACCGGGTCATCGGCATCGGAACAGCGGTGCGCCGCCTCGATGACCTTTTGCCCGGCAGCGTGCAGCGGCAGTTTTTCCCAGACACCGAAGCTTTCCTGGCCGGGTTTCCCGTCGATTCTTTTCACGATGAGACCATTTTGCTCAAGGGCGCGCGCCGGTTCACATTCGAGCGCATCGCGCGGCGGCTGTCGCGGCAACAACACCAGACCACGCTCACCGTCGACCTGAACGCGCTCGCGCACAACCTCAACGTCTACTACCGGCAGCTACGGCCCGGCGCGCGGCTGATGGCGATGGTCAAGGCGTCGGCCTACGGCAGCGGCAGCCTGGAGCTGGCCAAGCTGCTGGAGTTCCACAAAGTCAGCTACCTGGGCGTGGCCTACGCCGATGAGGGCGTAGAGCTGCGGCGCGGCGGCATCGGCCTGCCCATTCTCGTACTGAGCCCGGAAGCGGCCATCTTCGATCAGTTGACGCGCTACCAGCTGGAGCCCGAAATTTTCAGCTTTTCCCTGCTGCAGGAATTCGCCCGTTTCCTGGGAGCGCGCGAAACTGCTTTCCCGGTGCATATCAACATCGACACCGGCATGCACCGGCTGGGCTTTTTGCCCGAAGAGATCGATCAGTTGGGCGCCGCCCTCGCCGAATACCCACAGCTGAAAGTGGTGTCGGTATTCACTCATCTGGCCGCTTCCGATAACCCGGCGCAGGATGAATTCACCCACCAGCAGGCCCGCCTTTTCGAGGAGGGCTACGCCGGGCTCTGCCGCCGGCTCGGATACCGGCCGCTGCGGCACCTGCTCAACTCCAGCGGCATCAGTCGTTTTCCACAATACCAGGCGGATATGGTGCGTTTGGGAATCGGCCTTTACGGCGTGGAAAGCGAACCGGCCGTCCGCGAACAACTGGAGGTCGTCGCCCAGCTGAAAGCCCATATCGTGCAGGTAAAAGAGCATCCCGCCGGCGCCACCATCGGTTACGGCAGGGCCGGCCGCCTGCCGGAAGCAGGGCGCATCGCCACCGTCAGCATCGGCTATGCCGACGGGCTGCCCCGGCTGGTGGGCAACGGGAAGTTCGCCCTGGAAGTGCGGGGCCGGCGAGCGCCGATCATCGGGCAGGTGTGTATGGACTTGTGCATGATCGACATCAGCGCCGTTCCGGAGGCCCGCGAAGGCGATGAAGTCACCGTTTTCGGCATCAGCCCCACCGTGACAGAACTCGCAGAGGCCGCCGGCACCATTCCCTACGAGATCTTCACAAGCGTCAGCGAGCGGGTGCGGCGGGTTTACATCGGGGCCTGACAACAGAAAGGCGGCGACCGAATCGCTATCCGCAAAGCAAAAGTCTGAACAGTTTGCTAATTTTGCGCTGTTTTTCCCGGACGTAGTTCCGGATTGGGTTCTTGATAAAACTGCAAAACAAAAAAAATATGCGAGCTATACTCCTGTTGCTGACGGTGCTGTGCGGTATTAGCGCCCTGAGCGCCCAGCAGGACGATCCCGTGCTCTTCACCGTAGAAGGCAATCCGGTGAACGTATCGGAGTTCGAGTACATCTACTCGAAGACGAACGGACAACAGGCGGACTTCTCCCGGAAATCGCTGGAAGAGTACCTGGACCTGTACGTCAAGTTTAAACTCAAGGTGCAGAAAGCCAAAGAGCTGCGCCTCGACACCATCGCCGCCCTGCAGCGCGAACTGGAGGGGTATCGCCGCCAGCTCGCCGATTCCTACCTCATCGATAAGGAAGTAACCGAAAAGCTGATCCGGGAAGCTTACGACCGCATCCAGGAAGACATCGACATCAGCCACCTGCTCGTCGCCGTCAAGCCGACAGCTCCGCCGGAAGACACCCTGGCCGCCTACCAAAAAGCACTCGCCGCCAAAAAGCGCATCGAAGGCGGCGCCGACTTTTCGGAAGTGGCCCGCGAAGTATCCGACGATCCTTTCGTCGATCGCAACGGCGGCCGGATCGGCTACGTCACCGCCCTGCTGCCCAACGGCCTGTACCATCTCGAAACGGCCGCCTACAATACCGGGGTCGGTGAACTGACTGGGCCGGTGCGCACCAACTTCGGCTACCACCTCGTCACCGTGCACGAGCGCCGGCCCGCCCGCGGGCAGATCGAAGCCGCCCACATCCTGATCCGGGCCGATTCGACCAATTTCGAAGCCAAAAAGGCCCGCATCGACAGCGTCTACCAGGCCCTGCAAAACGGCGCCGACTTCGCCGCCCTCGCCAAAGCCGTTTCCGAAGATAAACGCTCGGCGGCCCGCGGCGGCGATATCGGCTTTTTCGGCATCAACCAATATTCGCGCGACTTCGAAGACGCTGCCTTCGGGCTCGCACAAGACGGCGATTACTCCGAACCCGTGCGCACCAGCTCGGGCTGGCACGTCATCCGGCGCATCTCCAAACGCGAGATACAACCCTTCGAGATCGAAAAGAGTCGTTTAAAAGGAAATATTCAGCGGGACAGCCGCTTCGAAAGGGCGCGCACCGCCATGCTCGAAAGGATCAAAGAACAAAATGGGTTCCAGGCCTTTCCGGAAGTGCTGGAACAATACGCCCAAACCCTGACCGACACCTTCCTCACCTTCCGGTGGAAAGCCCCCGCGGAGCCGTCGCCCGCCGTTCTTTTCCAGCTGAACGGCGGAGCGCGCAAGGTGACGCTCGGCGACTTCACCGAGCACTTGGGCCGCTCGACCCGCGACCGCATCGGCCTCGGCGGACGCAACATGGGCGTGGAAGAAGCGGTGCAGACGCTATACCAGGATTTTGTCAACAAAAAACTGCTGCAATTCGAAGAGGAACAGCTGGAAGAAAAATACCCCGACTTCAAGGCCCTGATGCGGGAGTACGAAGAAGGGATTCTGTTGTTCGAAGTAACCAAAATGCTGGTCTGGGACAAAGCCTCACAGGATTCCGCCGGGCTGACCAAGTTCTACGAAAAAGTAAAAGGCCAGTACCGCTGGGAAGAACGGGCCGTTATGAGCATTTACTACGTTTCTAAAGAAGGGGAAGACCAGCTCGAAGCCATCCGGGCGTTCGCCGCTGAGAACGAACCCCAGGCCGTACTGGAACGCTTCAATACCGATGGTCAGGTGATCGTCACGGTGGAAGAAAAGACATACGAAAAAAGCCGCAACGAATACCAGGGGCAGGTCGCATGGGAAGCAGGCGCCCTGTCGCAGACGGAGCCCAACCCGCGGCTCAAGCGGTCCAAGTTCGTCAAAGTGGAAAAAATACTGCCCCGCGATTTCAAAACGCTGCGCGAAGCGCGCGGCTACGTCGTCGCCGACTATCAGGATCATCTCGAACAGCAATGGGTGGAACAACTGCGCGCAGAATACAAAGTGAAGATCATGGAAGAAGTCTTTCAATCGCTCATCAAAAGCTAAGCAATGCATCCGGCATGAAGTGGATCGGGATCATATCAGGTTTGGCGCTGCTCCTCGGCGCCTGCATGCCCGTGGCGGAAGAAGACGCGGAGGACCGGCTGCTCGCTAAGGTCCACAACAAATCGCTCTTCCTGTCCGAACTGGACGGCATGTTCCCCGAAGGAACGTCGCGCCGCGACAGCGCCCTCATCGTCGACGCCTACGTGGAACGCTGGATACGGGAAACGCTCCTGCTGCACGAAGCAGAACGCAATATCCCGAAAGACCTGAATATCGATAAGCTGGTGCGCGACTACCGCGCTTCCCTCATTCGCCACAATTACGAACAAATACTGGTCGAAAAACTACTCGACTCCAACATCTCCAAAAAGGAGCTCAACGCTTTTTACGAAAAGAACAAAGAACAGTACCAGCTGGAGACTCCCATCATGCGCTGCTACTTCATCAAGGTGCCCCTGCCGGTGCCCGAAGCCGAAGAACTGCGGCGCATGTGGAACAGCCGGGATACGGCCGACTACCGCAGGCTGGTCGACTACTGCAACCGCTACGCCGAAGCCCACTTCCTGGAAGACAGCACCTGGCTCGATGTCGACAACATCGCCCTCGAAATGCCCAAAGGCACCCTGACGACCGATAACGTCAGCGCCAAAAAGGATTTCTCGCAGCGCGACGGCGACTATCAATACTACCTCCGGGTTTTTGAAGTGAAAAACCGCAAGGAGATCGCGCCCCTCGCCTACATCGAAGGCCAGGCCCGCAAGGTGCTCCTCCGCAACCAGAAGAGCAAACTGCTGGAGGACATCAAAGAAGAGATGTACGAACTGGAAATGCGGCGCAACAATATTCACGTTTACACCGATTTTCTAAAGAATGACCAAGAATGAAAAGGATTGTCCTCTTTGCCCTCCTCATAGCACAGGCCGTAGTCCTGACAGCGCAACAGCCCCAGATTATCGACAAGGTGATCGCCACCGTAGGCGGTGAACTGGTGCTCCTCTCCGAAGTGGAAGAACAACACGCCCTGTCGGAAGCCCAACGCGGCAACATGCCGGCCAACGCCCGCTGCAGTATCCTCGACCAGCTGCTGACCACCAAACTCCTGCTCAACCAGGCCAAGATCGATAGCGTGGTGGTGAGCGACGAAGAAGTGGAAGAACAGCTCAACGCCCGGATCGACCGCATCCTCAGCTTCATGAACAACGACGTCAGCCAGTTCGAAGACTACTACGGCCAAACCATCAACGAGGTCAAAGAACAGTTTCGCGAAGACCTGCGCAACCAGCTCATGGTCGAGCGCATGCGCGCCCAGGTGCTGGCGAGCGTGACGGTGACGCCCTCCGAAGTGAAAAAATTCTTCGAAGAGATCCCGCGGGACAGCCTCCCCTACTTCAATTCCGAAGTGGAGATCGGCGAGATCGTCTACCAGCCGAAGATCAATAAAGAGGAACGCCGCCGCGTCATCGAACGGCTGGAAGAGATCCGGCGGCGCATCGTGGAAGAAGACGCCGACTTCTCCGCAATGGCCCAGAAATACTCCGAAGACGGATCGGCCCGCCTGGGCGGCGACCTGGGCTGGAGCAAGCGCGGCCGCTTCGTATCCGCTTTCGAAGCCGCCGCCTACAAACTCGACGTCGACGAAGTCTCCGAAATCGTGGAATCGGAATTCGGCTTTCACATCATCAAAATGGAAGGACGGCGCGGCAACTCCATCAAAGTACGCCACATCCTGCTCAAACCGGAAATCACCGAAGACGATATCGAAAGGGCCCGCGCCCACCTCGATTCGGTCCGCCAGCTGATCACCGAAGACTCCATCTCCTTTTCGCTGGCCGTCAAGCGCTTTTCCAACGAAGACGTCCAGAGCTACAACAACGACGGGCGCATGGTCAACCCCGCCACGGGCAATACTTTCTTCGAGATCGGCGACCTCGATCCGGATATCTATTTCACCATCGACACTATGGAGGTCGGCGAAGTCTCGGCCCCGTTCGAATACGCCACCCAGCTCGGCGAGCCCATGCTCCGCATCGTACAACTGCAATCGCGCACCAACCCGCACCGCGCCAGCCTGGAAACGGATTATTCCAAAATCCAGAAAGCCGCCATCGAATCCAAAAAGGGAGAGTTTCTCTACAACTGGGTAAAAGACAAGATCGACGCCACCTACGTAGACGTCGACCGGATGTATAACGGCTGCGAAGTGCTGGAGATCTGGCGAAAGGAAGGGGTGGCGCGACCGTAGGAAGAGGAAAAGAGATCTCTTCCGTCCAGGCTATGATCCGTTTTGAACGGAACAACAGTTGAACTGAGCTTTTTTGCAGCAATTCTCGGTTTGAAACATTGTTATGCTCACGTCCCAGCGGGACGAACTATCGGTAGCCTATTTTGTACGCACTGATTGCCGTGCCGGAGGTACGGAACAGAAAAGCTGGCAAAATATAGCGTATATTCCGTACCTCCGGCACGGAAGACCATCTTTCGAAACAATCTACCAATATCTTGCGCCTCCGGCGCTGCGAATTAAAAAATGCTTACTGCCAAACCGAGAATCGCTGGCTTTTTTGGCGTTTGCCTCCATTCCCGATTCGGGTCAAAAGACGCCTTGTCGGGAGTTTCACCTCAGCTTTTTCCCTATTGCCACCCCGATATAGCGGATGGGCTCTTGCACAGGAATGTAGGGCAAGGTCCGATTAACTAGAAAAACCCTGCTGAGTTCCGTATCTTTCCGCTCGAAAAGATCCAACAACACGCGGCCGGCGGCAAGAGCCATACTTATTCCTTCGCCGCTGTAACCCAAGGCTCCCAAAATATGGTCTGATAACCAGGAATAAGCAGGCAGGGCATCCCGCGTAAAAGCGAGGGTTCCGGCCCACTGATGAGTGATTGGCTTATTTCTGATCTGGGGCCACATGCCGTACAAATAGTCTACCACCGTTTGAATGCTTTCCCTCATTGGTCCGTTGTTGATCCGGTTGCCATAAAAATAATTTCCGCCCCCGCCGATGACGATTCTGTTTCCATGCGTTACCTGCATGTAATAAGTTTCATTTTCCGTACTGATCATGAGCTGTTTTCTTTGCCAGCCAATACTTTCCAACTCATTGGTTGACAATGGCGCCGTAGCAATGACGTGCGACACGATCGGGATGTATCGGTTTCCCTGCCAGCCAATCAGATGTGAATAACCGTTGGCGCCTAAAATAACCGTCTCCGCCGCCAATTCGCCGTATTGGGTAACAATGGCGACCGGATTGCCTTCCTTTACGCTAATGACCTTAGTTAACTCATAAATTTCAACCCCTACTTCTTCAGCCATTTTTTTCAATCCGGTAATCAGTTGAAAGGGATTGACGGCCATGCTCCCGTCGGCATATTTTATGGCGCCGGCGAAACGACTGGTTTTCAAATAGTCGCTGACTTCCCGTTTGTCGAAAATTTGAATTTGCCCTACTACCTTTTCGAATTTTTTCAAATGTTTAACAGCGTCGCGTTTGGCGTTATCGTCATGGAAGAGAACCAGATAATCGCGCCGGGCATGCTCGATGGGCACACCGCTATGCTCTGTTATTGCTTCGGCGAACTGAATACCGCTTTTCATTATCCGGCTGATCTGCGCTATTTCATCGATTGGCCTGCCGACAGCATGCAGGTTGGCGCCGAGTAAGTGACCTCCGCTTCGACCGGAGGCGCCGTAACCACAACGAGCGCCTTCAATGAGTACGACCCGTTTGCCGGGATACCGCTTTTTAAAATGGTAGGCAGCGGATAAGCCGGTAAAGCCTCCGCCGACAATGGCGAAGTCACAGGCAGTCTTAGGTTGTTTCAACGGTGGATAGGGATCGGATTTTAGACTTCCATCCAGCCAAAGGCAATTGGCGCCCATCGGTTCCAGGTCAGGTAATCTGCCGGTCGAAGTGGACATTTTGCCAAACCCCAACCTGAATGCGAGCAGCCCCCTTTACGATATAATAGAGTTTTTTGGCAGTCTTTCCCGCTTCACAAAGCAGTTTCTTTTTCGGCCATTCAACAAACTTTATGCAATCAAGGAATTGTTCCAGCACCTCCTTTTCCAAAGGACAGATTTTCAAGATGCGCTTTTTCAGTGCTTCTTTCATCTATGTTTTGATGACTGCTCCTCTCACGACGGTATCGCTACCCGGCAGGGGGACGACAGGCACAACTGCCTTACCTCAATGGATACCGTGCATCCATTTTTTCAACAGCGGGTTGAGCAGGAGCAGCACGGCCGCGGCGCCCAGCACCACATAGACCCCCCAGGTCAGATACACGTCGGCGAAAGCGTTGAGGGCGGTCTCCGCGTCGGCGCCTTCTCCGGGAGAGGCGATCAGCTTACCCAGTTCGCCGGCGATCTTGTGCGCAAAAGCGATGGAGAGGAACCAGCTGCCCATCACGAAACCGACGATCTTCTCCGGCGACAGCTTCGTCACTATGGAAAGCCCTACCGGGGATAGGCTCAACTCGCCCGTGGTGTGGAACAAATACATGCCGAGCAGGAAGATGATGGGGATCAGGGTGCCGGCGTTCGAATAACCGGCCACGCTCTTGATGCCCCAGACGATGATGAAATAGCCCAGCGCCATCTGGAGGAGCCCCAGGAAAAATTTGATCGGCGTACGCGGCTCCCGGTTCATTTTGCCGAGCCGCTGCCAGATCCAGGAAAAGACCGGCGCCAGCAGGATGATGTAAAGCGGGTTGAGCGCCTGTAGCTGTGAAGCTTTCAGCCCGTGCAGGTTGACGTAACGGTCGGCCAGGATATTGAGTGAACCGCCCGCCTGTTCGAAGAGCGCCCAGAAGATCATGTGGAAGAAAAAGAGGAAGATGAAGACGATCATCCGCTGCCCTTCCACCTTATCCTCCGATCGCAGGGCGTTGATGACGAGGTACCCCAATACCCCGATGCCGCCGATCAGAAGGATGTAGTTGGTGATGCCTTCCTGATTGATGAGGAACATCATGGGGAAGACGGAAAGCAGGGAACCGATAATGATGAGGTTCTCTTTATTGAGGCCGGCCAACCACGACTTTTTGTACTCCGGATCGGTAGGCAGTCCCTTGTCTGGGTACTTCCTCATGTTGATGACGAAGTTGATCACACCGATCAACATCCCGATACCGGCGGCAAAGAAACCCCAATGCCAGCCGATCTGCTCACCCAGGTAACCGCAGGTGAGCGGCGACAGGAAAGCGCCGATGTTGATGCCCATGTAAAAGATGGTGAAGGCGCTGTCTTTGCGCGAATCGTCGCGATCGTAAAAGGTGCCCAGGAAGCTGGAAATATTGGGTTTGAAAAAGCCGTTGCCGATGGTAAGCAGGCCGAGGCCGATAAAGAAAATCGTCTCGGTGAGCCCCTGCCCGGCGGTAAGAGCCAGAGTGAACTGCCCGGCGGCCATCAGGATGCCGCCTAACAGGATCGCGCGGCGGAAACCCATTAGCCGGTCGGCGAGCAGCCCCCCGAGGATGGGGGCGGCGTAAAGCAAAGCGTTATAGGCTCCGTATATCCCGTAGGCGCGCGCGTCGGCTTCGCCTTGCTCCATCTGCTGGAAGAGCACCTTGGTCATGTACAGGATGAGCAGCGCCCGCATCCCGTAAAACGAAAAACGCTCCCATAGCTCGGTGAAGAAAAGCGTAAACAAGGCGCGGGGATGAATTTTGCGCTGGGTGAAGATGATGAAGGGAACCCAGATAAAGACAAAGATCCATCCGAAAATAAGTAACCCCAATCCAGAATCCATGAGCTTTAAGTTTGTTTTATAGTCTGTTGATCCGAAAAAAGCATATTGGCCCAACCGCCTGAAACCGGTTTTTTGCCAAATATATCCCAACTAGCGAGGGGAAATTTAGATTTTTTTTCGCAATCCACGGAAAAACCCTACAAAAAAATGCCGCTGGTGTGAACAATTTTAACCCGGATGATTTCACCGGCTACGCGCCGGCTTCCGGCCGGTCAGCCAGTTCGTAGCCTTCCTGTTCTTCGAAGTGGGAATCGGAAACCGTCTCGGCGCCGTGGGTGAGCCGCTTCAGCGGCTTGAGCATGGCAATGACCAGCAGGCCGATGAGGGTGCAAAAGACGGCGATCCCGGTGAAGATGGCGAAGTCGCCCACCTGCGTCGACAGCTCTCCCAGCGAGCCCGCCACTTTGTTGCCCAGGCCGGTGGCCGCAAAATATGCGCCCATCATAAAGGCTGCAAAGCGATCGGGCGCCAGCTTGGTGATAAAGGACAGGGCCACCGGCGAAGCGCACAGCTCCCCTAAAGTGTGAAAGAGGTAGGCCAGCACCAGCCAGTACATGGCCGACTTACCGGCCGCGTCGGCCTGCACCGACGCTGCCGACATAAAGAAAAAACCCCAACCCATGATGATGACGCCGATGGCCATCTTGAAAATGGAAGAGGATTCCTTGCCGCGGTTGCGCCACCAGGCCCAGAACGAACCGACGATGGTGGCGAAGACGAGGATAAAAATGGCGTTCACCGACTGAAACCAGCTGGCCGGCACCATGAAGCTGCCGAGCGAGAGGTCGGTCTTTTCCTTGGCGTAAACGTTGAGCAAGCCGCCGGCCTGCTCGAAAGCGCCCCAGAAGACGATGATGATCAAAAACGACAGGTAAGTCACCAGCAGGCGATCTTTCTCAACCGGGTTGCAGCGGTTGTAAATCACGATGCCCACGCCCACCGCCAGGCTGAGGCCTACGATAAGCAAGCCGTAACTCCAACTGCTCGTAAAAGTAACCACCAGGCCGATGACGGCCACGACGGCCGTCCAGAGGCGGGCGTTGCTTTGCTGAAAGATATCGGTGAACAAACTATTGGCTCGCGCTTCCCCGTCCGGTTCTTCTACCTTCTCGCCCACCTGGGTCAGGTATTTTTGTCCCAGCAGATAGGTAACCTGCCCGATGGCCATCCCGATACCGGCCATCCCGAAGCCGTAGTGCCAGCCGATATTTTCACCGACGTAACCCACGGCCAGCGCCGCCGCGGCGGCGCCCAGGTTGATGCCCATGTAAAAGATGTAGAAGCCCATGTCGCGGCGCTGGTCGCCCGGGCGATACAGGCCGCCCACCATCGTGGAGATATTGGGCTTGAGCGCTCCGACGCCGAGCACGATCAGGGCCAGGCCCGTATAGAAGGCCCATAGCGCATCGATAGCCAGCACGCCGTGCCCCAACACCAGCAGGGCGCCGCCTACCATCACCGCCCGCTTTTGCCCGATGTAGCGGTCGGCGAGGATGCCGCCGGGGATGGACGCCAGATAGACAAACATCGTATACCAGCCGTAAAGGGCGTAGGCCTCGGCATCCGCCCAGCCGTAGCCGGGATTGTCCCCTCTCGTTTCGGCAACCAAAAACAGGACGAGGATGGCGCGCATCCCGTAGTAGGAGAACCGCTCCCACATTTCAGTCAGAAATAAAACGTACAGCCCGATCGGATGCCCCAATATCTGGGGCTGACCTTCCAGGTTCGATTGCTTGGTGTTCGACATTTTGTAACTCGGTTTCGTTCTTGCTAAGTCGCTTGCTTAATCAATTCTTACTTTTGTGGTTCGCCGGGATGTTCCATCAGGTGTGTGGGACGGAATAATTGAAATTGGGAGGATTGGAAATTTTCGATAAAAAAACAACGCGTCATAGCTCAAATGTAGCAGATTTCGCCTTCCCGTGGTAAATTTCCGGCTTAATGTTTCGTTAAGAGCATTTTAGAGCTTGCTCTTATTCGGCTCACATGAGGAAAAATCGATTTTTATAAAAAACTATCATCCTGCAGGTCCATGCCAAGATACCTACAAACGCTGGTCTTCCTTCTGCTGATGGCCGCCTTCGCCTGGTTCAAATTCTCGTTGCACGAATTGTGGAAAGACGAATGGCAGGTGTGGATGCTGGCTCGCGATCAGGGATGGGGCGAACTGCTGTCGCGCCTCTATTTCGAAGGGCACCCGGCGCTTTGGTATCTGTACGTCAAACTGTGGACTTACGCTTACGCCTTCTTCCCCGGCTGGCCGCAGGAAAACTGGCTGACCCTGGCGCACCTGCTGCCGGCCCTGGCGGCTTATGCCTTGTTGTTCTTCCGGCTGCGTTTCCCCTGGTACCTGTCGCTGCTGCTGCTGGGCGGCTATTTTATCCTCTTCGAGTACGGCGTGGTCAACCGGGGGTACGTGCTGGTGTTGCTGTTGCTTTTTCTCGCCCTGCTTTTGCTGTCGCATTGGCGTCAGCAAACTACTGAACTGGCGGTTTTATTCTTCCTGCTTTGTCAGACCGAGGTGTTCAGCGTCTTCATGGTCGGCGCCCTCTGCTTGTTCCTGATGCTCGAAAGCGGCCAGGCGTGGGGGCGGGATCAGAGCCTGCGCCGCATACTGGCGGGAGCGGGCGCAGGCGTTCTCATTTTTCTGATCACGGTATTTCCCCGTTCCGGAGAGCGCAACCTGGAAGCGGCTTTCGTGAAGCCCTTCTCAGCGGAAGCCGTCACCACCGCCTGGCAGGGGCATTTCGTCAACACCTACTGGCTGGGGGCCGTCCCGGATACCAACGCCTTCGGCGTCAGCCCACTGGGGTTGGTGCTCAGCACCGTGGTGCTGGGCATATTGATCTGGTTTTTCCGCCGCGACCGCGTGCTTTTGATCACCTGGAGCGCATTTACGCTGGCGTTTTTCCTGTTCGCCATCGCGTTTTATCCGGGCGGGGTGCGGCAGTGGGGCATGATCTTCGTCTTTTTCATCGCCTGCCTGCACCTTTGGTTCGAGCGGCACGGACGCCTGAGTGTCGACCAATGGATCATCCTGGGCAGCTTTCTGTTCTTCCAGTTGCGCTACGCATACCTGGCTTTCGAAAAAGACGCGCGCCATCCTTTCACCAACGCCGAGGCCGCGGGCGCTTTTATCCGGGAGAAAGTGCCCCCCGAAGTGCCCATCGTCGCCATCAATAAATTTGCCGCCACGCCCGTCATCGGCTACGCCGGCCGCAACTTTTACGCTCTGCCCGAAGGCGAAACTTTCTCTTATTTCAAATGGACGGAAAAGATCTACCTGCCCCCACAACGGGAATTACAGCTGTTCGCACAGTTCAGAAACGTCGGCGGACTGGTTGTCCTGACCTACCAGCCCCTCGATCCGCAACGCTACCCCAACGCCCAACTCTGGCAGGCCTTCGATCAATACAACGTGAAGAACGAAAATTACTGGATCTATTTGCTGGAAAGGGGTAAGGGGAAATGAGGGGAAGGAAATGTAGAACTGAAGGACTGTAGAATGTAGAACTGAAGAAGCTTTACCGACCGGCCTAGTACCTACCAGATTTTTCATTACGTAGCCCCGGCTTCAGCACTCGTAGCCCCGGCTTCAGCCGGGTTCTTACCACTCAACACCCCAGCTTTACCACTCGTAGCCCCGGCTTTAGCCGGGTTCTTACCACTCAGCACCCCGGCTTCAGCACTCGCACCCTCGGCTTCAGCACTCGTAGCCCCGGCTTTAGCCGGGTTCTTATCACTCGACATCCCCATACATACCACTCGA
>CAYQQU010000011.1:48761-48963 GCA_964419545.1 uncultured Saprospiraceae bacterium
CTTTAGCCGGGTTCTTATCACTCGACATCCCCATACATACCACTCGACACCCCGAATTTACCACTCGCACCCCGCCTTCAGCCGGGTTCTTACCACTCAACACCCCGGCTTTCCCACTCGTAGCCCCGGCTTCAGCACTCGGAGCCCCGGCTTTAGCCGGGTTCTTACCACTCAACACCCCGGCTTTACCACTCGTACCCTC
>CAYQQU010000011.1:49063-114238 GCA_964419545.1 uncultured Saprospiraceae bacterium
GGCTTCAGCACTCGTAGCCCCGGCTTTAGCCGGGTTCTTACCACTCAACACCCCGACTTTACCACTCGCACCCCCGGCTTCAGCACTCGTAGCCCCGGCTTTAGCCGGGTTCTTACCACTCAACACCCCGGCTTTACCACTCGCACCCCCGGCTTCAGCCGGGTTCTTACTACTCGACACCCCGCCCTTACCACTCGTAGCCCCGGCTTTAGCCGGGTTCTTACCACTCAACACCCCGGCTTTAGCCGCATCCGAACCTGCCACCACTCTCTGAATATCCGGTCGGATTTTCTTCACCGGATATCCGGCAGCGGCGTCTCCCGTGGCTGAAAGACCACTTTCCAACCGGCGCTTTCGGCCATGAAGCGCATCAGGTCGAGCAGGTCATTGCCTTGTTTTTCGGCAGAAAGGAGGAGATCGCTCGAGCGGGCTTTCTCTTCGATATAGGTTTTGGCCCGGCGATTGAGCTTGGTGTAATCGGATTCGCTAAAACTGTTGAACACCCCCTCCTGGATGTCGTAATAATCGATATCGTGATCGATGGACAGGATGGTGGGGTCGGGCAGATTGGAGATCACGATGGTGCGGTTCTCCGGCAGGGCTTCGATGGAGATGTTTCCCAGGTCGTAACCCACCGAAACTTTGGCGCGCACCCGCAGCAGGGCTTTTTTGCGAAACATGCCCAGGTCGTAGCGCCAGTAATCTTTGTAATCGTAGATCTCGGAAAAATAGCCTTCGACGGTAATCAGTTTGGCTACCGACTGCATGCGCTCCAGCAGCACTTCCGCATTTTCCTCTTCGGTGGGCGGAGCCGGCGCAAAAAAATAGTTGCGGCTCACCCAAACGCCGAGGCCGAAGAAGATAGCGAGGCTGACCAAAATGAAGATATTCCGGATCCATTTAAATCCGGAGCGCGGCAATGGCATCAGGTATGGTTTTTCAATTGATTAGGTAACGGTTCGCAGCTGATTATTCCTTGGCTTCCATTTCGTACCGGAGGCCTTTGTAGCTTTTGAGGACGGCCTTCACCGAACCGACCGACACCGGCGACTCGATCAGTACCGGAATCCGGTTTTTGTCGTCGGTAACCCATACCTGCATATCCGTGCCTTCTTCGAAAACATAGCCTTCGATCACTTCCGGGCTGAATTTGATGGTCTGGAATTGGCCGACGCCTTTGACCTTGGTATCGTCTTCCCGCCCGAGATAACGGACCTGCAGCGGCCAGACTTCCTTATCCATAAAGATCTTCACCGGGATCTGCGTGCCCTTCGACATATTGTCGAAGTCCATGTTGCGGGCGTAGTAGATGATCGAGAGTACATCGTGCATGCAGGCATCGATGTCGTATACCGTCTTTTCGGCCTCCATGCGGGTTTTGCCGCGAAAGGAAATGGCTTTATTTTCATTTTGATCGAAAGTGACGCGGTCGTACAGCCGGTATTTTCCTTCGTGGATATCGCGGATCGACATATTGGGCAGCAGGGTCTCTTTGTCGATGAAGGAGTCGTAGTAGTCGCGCACCCGGAAGAACCACTCGTAGGATTTATACGTCTTGCCGCGGGCCGAGAGGTGGTACTGCCGCTCCATTTCTTTGACCTTAAAAACCACCTCCCCGGCGGATAGCCAGACGAAGTTCCAGTTGTAGTACAGCTTATAAACGATCTCCTCGCCGTCCTGGAAAGTCGTATTTTCCATCAGGCACTGGCTGGCCGGAGCGATCGTATCCCGGGCCGGGGTATCGGATTGGTGGGTTTCGGGGTAAACGAAGGCCGTCATCGCCAGAAGCGTCAACAGAACCATCGTTTTAGCCGTCATTTTTTTCATAGCCTAATGACTTTATGATGTTTGTTTTCACAATAACCCCTGCACCAACTAACGCGGGTAAACACAGGTTTATTATAAATAGCGAAAAGGTCGCCGCCAGGATACTGACCGCCGGCGCATCGAATTGACGCCACACCAGTAAGGCCAGTTCTCCACGCGCCAGCAGCCCCAGCAAAGGGGGCAGCGGAATACTTGTTTGTACAATAAATATCGTCGCGATCCCCGCCAATGCTGCCTCCAGCGGCACATCGACGGCGTAGAACCGCAGGATAAAGTAATACTGCCCGGTATAGACGGCGTACCTCAGTCCGGCCGCCAGCAACACCTTGCCCAGCGTTTGCCGATCGTAATGCTTCAGGATCAGCACCCGCCGCCACACCCGACGGTTCGGCGCCAGCCGCCGCAACAGGGGCAGCAAAGCGGGCAGATTGAAAAAACACCACCACAATGCGGCAACGATCAATATACCGATGAAGGCAAACCCTTCAAAATTAAAACGATCAATTGCCGAATAGTTTTGTACGAATACCGCCATTCCGATAATGCCGCCCGAAAATAGGACCAACTGCTGGCTGATGCTCCCCACCAGGGTGGCGATGACCGCCTGCCAGTTGTGAGAAGCCGGCACCCGCAGGATGCGGCCGCCGTACTCCCCGATCCGGTTGGGCGTAAAAAGCGACAGGGTCACTCCGCTCAGCACCCCCAGCCATGCTTCCCGGTAACTCAATCCGGTGGCGTCGTACAACAGCCGCCACCATTTGGCCGCCTCCAACCCCCAATTGACCGGCATCAGCACCAGCACCAGCAACAACCAGCCCCAATGCGCGGCGGTCAGCTGCTGTACGAGGCGGCCGTAAATATCCGACAGGTCGTCGCGTGCGAAAACCTGCCGGTACAGCGCCCAGCTGATCCCCGCCAGCACCAGAACTTTCAGGAGAAAGTTCCAGAACGCGCTGTGAAAGGGGAAAATCCTAAACAAGATCGTTGAAAAAATTTGTTTTGAAGGCTGAAATCGGCTATTTTGCCGACATGAATACCGACCCATCCAACCGCTATCGCCTGCTCGGAGTAGATCCCGGCACCAACCTGCTCGGCTTCGCCGTTATCGAGGTCGCCGGGCAAAATATGCAGCTCCTGGAGCTGGGGGTCATCCATTTGCAGAAATTCAACAGCCAGGCTATGAAGCTCCGGCGTATCTTCGAACGGCTACAGGCCATTATCGAAACGCACCAGCCCAGCGCCATGGCCATAGAAGCGCCTTTTTTCGGTAAAAACCCCCAGTCGATGCTCAAACTGGGGCGCGCCCAGGGCGTAGCCATCGCCGCCGGGATCACCAAAGGGCTCGAGGTAACGGAATATTCCCCTAAAAAGATCAAACAATCCGTCACCGGTAAAGGCAACGCTTCCAAAGAACAAGTAGCCGCCATGCTCGGCCACCTCATCGATTTCAACCCCGAAGGCCACTACTTCGACGCTACCGACGCCCTCGCCACAGCCATCTGCCACTACTACCAGTCGCGCCATCCTCTAGGCAACCAACGTCGTTATAACGACTGGGCCAGTTTCCTGAAAGACCATCCCGACCGGAAGGGGTAGGGGGCATTGGTCTTTGGTCTTTGGCAGCCTTAGGAAACCAAAGACTAAAGACCAAAAACAAAAACCCAAAATCAAATACTGATATCCACGATTTCGAATTCGATATTCCCGCGGGGTGTTTCCACGGTGGCGACGTCGCCGATCGTTTTGCCCAGCAGGCCTTTACCCATGGGGGAGGTAACCGATATTTTACGTAATTTGAGGTCGGCTTCCGATTCGGAAACCAGTTTATAGGTAAGTTCTTTGCCGGTTTTCATGTTCTTGATGGTCACGCTCGACAGGACCGTGACTTTCGACGTATCGAGCTGGCTTTCGTCTACTACGCGGGCGTTGGCGAGCGTCTTTTCCAGTTCATTGATGCGCAGCTCCAGCATGCCCTGGGCATCCTTGGCGGCGTCGTATTCGGCATTTTCGGACAAATCTCCTTTTTCGCGGGCTTCGGCGATCGCATTGGCCACTTCCTGGCGGCCGGTGGTCTTCAATTCATCGAGTTCTGATTTCAGCTTTTCATAGCCTTCCTGCGTCAAATAATTAATGCCTGACATTTTTAATGCTTTTTTATGAATAACTAAGTGCGACCGGGGTATTTTCCTGAGCCTGCTCTCCCGAAACTGACAAGTCGCCCCGACGGCCAGTGCAGGTTGCACCCGTTCCGAGCTAATGCTGACTTCGTAATTACGGAGAGAAACTTGGAGTCCCGGGTTCGCAGTTGTCTTTCCACCCGGTTTCGTCTTCAGAGCCGCGGCGCTTTTTGCGTTTCACCCCTCCCGGTGCGCTCCTTCGGAATATTTCCGGCGCGCCCGGTGCAGCTCCGCGATCAGAAGACCAAATTGACAAAAGGCAAGAACGCTTCTATGCTAAACAGCAATAGAAACGTTCTTGCCTTGACTAGCTACAAAGATACGAAAAAAAAGCTTATGATGGCAAGCGCCCCGCCGATTCGGCGTTTTTAGCGGCTAGATCTTGATCCGGACCGAGAGGTTGTGCGTGCCGTTCCAGACGTCGGTATCGCGGTAAGCGTAGTCGACGCCCAGGCGCAGGTCTTTGTTCTCTTTGCTCAGCGGCACTTCCACGCTGGCGCCGGCGCTCAGGCCGCTGTAGATCGAAGCTTCGAGCTCGTTTTCTACGTCCAGCTCGTACCGGTAGCCCGCCCGCAGCATAAACAACTCGTTGAAAGCGTACTCCGCTCCGCCGCCGATCTGATCGCGCGAGAAGGAGTTGGCGGTAAAGTTGCCGATGAGGGTGAAGCGGTGGCGCACGCCGAAAAGGAAGTCATACCCCAGGCCGATGTTCAACACCGAAGGCATTTCGAAGCTGGCCGAACGCTGGTCGAAAGTGAGCTCGTAAGCCACGTCATTGGGGCTGGGGCGTTGTACCGCCAGACCTTCCCCGCCGAAAGACATACGCGAGCCCACGTTGCGCAGCGAGATCCCGAACTTGAAATTGTCCTGCGGCCCCGTGACGTACTGCACGCCGGCGTCGATAGCGAACCCGAGGGCGCTCACGTCGGCGATCGCTTCGGATACCCCGCGGAAAAGCACGCCCACGGAAATTTTATTCTCGAAGGTATGCGAATACGCCAGACCGATGTGGAAGAAGTTGGGCGAAAAGGTAGCACCGGTCCCTTCCGGCTGATCGGTAGTCGTTACCCGGATGTCGCCGAAGTCGAGCGCCATAATGCTGAAGCCGAAGGCGCCGTTCTTGCCCACGCGCTGAGAAACGCCGAAAGCGTTCATAGTGATGTCGGTGCCGTCCAGATAAGAAGCATAGCCGACCTGTACTTCCGTTTTGTTGATGCGCGACATACCCGCCACGTTGAGGCGCAAGGCTTCCACGCCCTGGATGGTCGCCGTCGTCATCGTGTGCAAGCCGGCGCTGCGCGCCCAGGGATTGAGCAGCAGTTCGTAGGCGCCGGCTTCACCCTGACGGTCGGGGTTACCGGCAGTTGCCGGGGCGGAAGCCGCGACCGTTACCAGGACCGTCAGCAGTATCGTGTAGAGAATTTTATTCATGTCAAAAGTTTTATAATGAAAAAGGGCGCTGCTTCCCCCCGCCCGCTGACGGCAGGAGGAAGCAACGAAAGCTTTAGAGACCGGAGGGGTCGAATTTGCGGTTGACGCCAAACCACTTGATGGTGCGTTCACCCAGCCCTTCGGCGCTCACGTGGATCAGATAAACGCCGCTGGCGATGGGAATACTCTTATTGTTGTTCAGGTCCCATTCCAGATCAGGCAAGACCTGTGATTCCAAGATGGCGCGATTATTGCCCTCGGGCACAATACCTACCTCGTCGCGGTTGTATTGGCGGATGAACTTGCCGTCCAGCGAGTAGATGGTCACTACGCACTTCGCCGGCAGGTTGGTGATCTTCACGGTAGTCGTAAACTGCGAGACCTCGTAATCGGAGAAGCCGTAGTACGGGTTCGGCACCACGTTGATCAGGTCCAGATCGCTTTCTACCTGGGCCTCGGTCAGTTCCGTATCGGCCTCTTTGCCCTCGATGGTGAAGCGGTAAGCCGGATGGTAGTTGTTGATGCCCGTACCCGTGCGGGTATCCACCTCTTCGCTGTCATCTTCATCGATCTCTACGGCGTAGCCGTTGGTTACGCGCAGCTTCAGCGTCGTCTCGTTCGGGATGAGGCCCTGCTCGTAAGACAGCAACTGCTCGCCCGGCAGGGTCTGCACAAAGCCGGTCCAGGTGATGTCCTGCATCGCAAGCACTTTACGGGTGGCGAAGCCCGTCAGGCGGTCCTGGAATAGTTTACATTCGTCGTATGCCTGATTGGTGACGTAGATGAAGTGGTGACCGCCGGCGTAGTACTGGAAGATATTGGGCTCCGGAGCGTCCTCCCAGATCTTGATCTGGTCGTTCGGGTTGAACATCATGTCGCCGCCCACACCCGTCGAGTCGCTGAAATAGGTGCAGAAGAGGTTCAGCCCCGCTGCCGTAAGCGTTTCGCAGTCGTATACCGAGTTTTCACCGAAGAAGATGTTCAGGCGTTGGCCCGTCTCGACGTCGACGGCGTAGCCCGGGAACCAACCCATGCCGTTCGCCGGCTCTTCCTCGTTGATCGTTCCTTCTACGGGCAGGCCGGTTGCCGGATCGGCTTCTTTGAGCACCGAGGGTGCAGCGCGCAGGTCAAACATGCCGGCGTCGCCTTCCGTCGGCCAGGCGCCGTCTCTGTAGAACTGGCTGGCGGTCTCGATGACCACGCAACGGCTCCAGAGGTCCTTGTTCGGCGTTACTACGATATCGACATTATTCAACTCGTCAAGCGACATCTGCCCTTGTACGATACCGTTGAAGTTGTTCACCCAGGCCGGCGTCACGTACGGCAGCAAGGGGATCTCCAACAGTTCTTCGCGGTATTCCGCCAGCAGATAGGGCACGAAGAATCCCGGGCCTTCCGTGGTAAAGGCTTGATTGGGGTCCAGCTCCGAAGCCGGGAAGCCGGCGTCGGTGCGGACGTAGTTGAAAACATCCGCGTCAAAGAAGTTCTGACCAGGCTGGAAGCCGTCTACAATACCGAACCAGGGCTGTGGGCCGTTCGGATCGGCGTACGTCAGGTCGAAGCCGATGAACCCGTTGGACGCGCCTGCTTCCGGGGTGCCCGGTTCGGCCACCTGTCCGATGGAAATGGAGAAGCCGAACGGCGCGATAATCTGTTCGTTGAGGCGTTCGATGGTGCGTTCCGAAGCGATGATCGGCGCACCCGGATCGCTCAGGCTGCGCAGTTCCCAGCGGGCGTCATTTTCCAGTACATTATCGCCGAGATCGGAATCGACGAAGCGCAATTCAAACTCCCCGTCCGTGACGGAGAGCGGGTTGAAAATGCGAACGTCGATCGGGCCGTTGCCCGGTGCGTAAATGATCTCGCCGCTAAATTCTCCGCCGCTAAAGCTGCCGACGATCTCCTCGCGGCTCTCTTCGCTCAGGTCGAGGAAGTTGTCGCCGGTGCCGATGCCGTCCACGCGGGTGATCACCGCGCCGTCGCCGTATTCGGCATTCAGTCGCAGGTTGGTGATGGGGCGCGGAATGACGGTGTAGAAAGGATTGGCGCCGTCGCCGATATTGCTCCGGCCTTCCAGATAAGGCAGGCGCTGGCCGATACCCGTGCGGGGATTGAACGGCTCGTATTCGTTGTGGGCGTAGGCCACGGCCACGTAATAGTATTTCTTGTGGTTGATCAGGCGTCGGTTTTGGCCGGTAGCGAACTGATCTTCGGCGATGCGGAAAGTATGACGGATGCCTTCATCCTGGCCGTTAACCTCCTCGGTGGGGATGTAGACCGGCTCCGCGATCGGGCTTTCAGCCGCCGGGCTCCAGTTGAAGACCTGGGTAATGTTGTTCTTGATGTCGACCTGCGCTACCGGACGGGCTTTGTCCGGATTGTCGAGGTCGGCAACCGTTACGTCGGGCCCGGAGAGCTGGAACAGCTTGTATCCTTCGAAGACGTAGAGGCTGTCTTCTTCCAGCGGCGGTATTTGCAGGCCGCGTTCGGCGTATTCTTCGTAAGCGTTATTGGAGGTAATCGTATCGTTCGTGAAGATCGCGATGATTTCGCGGTCGAGTTCGATCCAGTCGACGTCCGGCGCGTCCGGACCGTCGGTCACGTTAAAGCAGTTGTCGAAGAGGGCCTGGGCGATGTCGTCGGCTTCCTGCAGCCGTCGGATGCTGGGGCAGGGATAGTCCTGATCGGCCACCCAGACGGCGCCGATGATCAGCTCGTTGATGGCGCCGGGCTGGAGGCGGAAAGGCCCGGAAGCTTGTACAGTGCGCCGGTCGCCCACCGGCAGGTTCTGCGAGCACATCGACCAGCCGTTGCCGTCGTTCGGCGGTTCGGTAAAGGCGAAAGCGATGGGTTCGGTTCCTTCGCTGCGGCCGTCGCCGCCGTATTCGAAGGGCGCACCGTCCAGCCATAAGCCCCGCAGGTAGTTGTAATACTGTTGCGCCACAGCGGGGTCGGTAGTGCCGGCCGGCGGCGTGGGCGGGACGCTGGCGTTATTGTAATAGGTGAAGGAGGTCATCCCCAGTTCGACGGAATCGATGACATTGTCATCCGAGTCGAAGATGCGTTTGATCGGACCGCGGAAGTAGTCGACGCCGAGCAGCGGAATATCCTCGCAGTAAGTATTTACGCCGCCGGGGCAGGAACAACCGCTTTCCCCGTCAACGGCGTCGGCATTGTATACGTAGGCGAGGCTGCGCAGGGTGTCGCAACCGATATAGTCGTCGGTGTAGCAGCCGAGGTCGGGGTCGACCCACATGGCGAAATAGGTTTCTTCGATATCCTCCACTGCGCGGTTGATGAGCTTATAGCGCTGGAAGGTCATATCGTTCAGTTCGTCATTGGAAGCGTAGGCGAAGGCCTGCACCTGGATCTCCATCTGGATCTTGTCGCCCTGCGTTTCGGCGTGGATGTTACCGGCGTCGTTGTAGATCCAGAAGTTCATCTCATCCGGGTACTGGGGGTCGTCTTCGCAGCCACGAATTTCGATGATGGGATAGTCGCCCAGTTGCGGTTCGTAAATATCGTTGCCGTTGACGTCCCAGAAGCCGGCGAGGCCCTGCGCGGTATTCGGCAATTCGAAGTTGTTGATGTCGAAGAAGAAATCGTTGCCGCGGGCCGGCCAGCCTCTAACCCCGGACGGGATTTCGGCCGGGTCGTAAGGCCGTCCCTCTTCCTGGGCGCGTTGGAAGTTTTCCAGGTGGAGGTCGATCTCTTCGCCGGTAACTGTAAAGAAGCGGTCCCATTTGGCGCAGGTCGTCTGGTCGGTGGTTCCCTGCGGCGGATCGTTCGGGTCTTCCGAGATCGGCGTCAGGGGGCCGGCCCAGAAGTCGAAGTTACCGCCGGCGCGACCATAAGTCTGGGCCGCCAGCTTCAGGTTGCCGTTGGGGTCCAGTCCTCCCAGCCAGACGGCGCCGGCGAAGAGGGAAGAAACCTCGGGTACGCCCGGCGGCACCTTTGGCACCACATAGCGGCCGTCGTTGCCGTCCCACCAGACGTCGCCGCCGGAAGTCAGACGAGCGCGAACGTTGTTGATGTCCTGGTCGAGCTGAGCGCGGGCGTTGTCGCAGTTCTCACGGAAGCTGACCTGGTCGTTATTTCCTTGCTGATTGTCCGGCTGCGGGCGCTGTAGGTTGGGGTCGATGTGCGCGCTGAGCGCGGTGGCCAGGCACATCCCCAGCGTCAGGAGCAGCCAGGTTCTTAGTTTATACATAGCTTGAGCGTTTTTATCGATCAAAATATAATAGGTTGGGGCCGGCCGGGCCGGCCCGGTGGTTAAACAATTAGAAATCGAAGATCACCCCGGCGAAAATACGGCGCGGCAGGCTGAAGAAGTTGGGGTTCAGCAGTCGCCACTGGTACGAGTTGAGGTACGCTTCCAGGGGGCGCGGATCGTTGGCGAAGCCGGCCACCTGTTGTTCTCCGAAAGAAGACTGCAGGAAGCCGTCGTCGGTCGGCGAGCCCGTCACCGGATACACCCGGATGGTGTTGCGGCGGTCCAACAGGTTTTGCACCCGCACGTAGACGTTGGCGCCGAGGCGGTTGCCCAGGTTGAACTGCTTGTCTACCCGCAGGTTGAACGTAAAGTTCCAGGGCAGGCGGGCGCCGTTGAGCGAGCCTTCCGTACCGCCGCCGCCGAGCTCCGAGGGGATCTGCTTGGCGGTGTAGGGGCGACCGGAGACGGCGATCGTCTGCAGGTTCACGCCGAAGTTAGACAGGATATCGGAGCCGAAGAGGCGCGGACCGTTATAGCGTTTACCCGAGCTGTAGCGATAGTCGACGTTGGCGACCACGCGGTGGCGCTCGTCGAAGTTCAGCGGGAACAGCGTCCGCAGGTTGCCGCGGTTGGTCAGTCCGTCCTGCGATGTTTCGTCCGAACCGGTGCCGTCGGCAAACTGCAGGGTATAGTTGGCGTTGAACTGCAGGTTGCCCGTGCGGCGCAGGTCAAACTGGAAAGTAAATCCTTTGACCGTTCCGAAGTCGATATTGTCGAAAGTGCGGTACTGGCCGATGATCGGCACCGGGAAGAAGGTGCGCAGCTGGATCATATCGCGCATCTCCTTATAGTAAGCGGCGATTTTGATGGCCGAGGTATTGGACAATTTCTGCTGGAAGCCGACCTCGTAGTCGATGGTGCGTTCCGGGCGCAGGGCCGGGTTGTTCTTCGTCTCGTTGAGGCGGTCCAGGAAGTAGAAGTAGTCGAGAGCCGTAGCGATCGTACGCGCCGGCGGCCGCTGAACGAGGATATCGTAATGCGCGAAGAAGTTGGCTTCCGTCGAGATCGGGAAGGAGAACGCCAGACGCGGCATGACGTTGGTCTGTACTTCGTAATCCTGGAAGGAGGTATTCGGATCGAAGTCGCGCGACTTGATGTAGTTGTTGTCTTCGCGGGCGGCTTCGCTTTTGTAGTAGGGATTCACCTGACTGCCGGCGATGGCCAGCGCCACGTTGTTGACCGGGGTACCGTTGGAGAGGTACCACTGGTCGCCGTCGCGATAGGCCACCACGTCCGTTTCAGAATCGTTGAGGTATACTTTGAAATCGTCGCCGATATTGCCGGGGCGCGATCCGATGTCGGGTCGCGTTTCGTGGAATTCACCGGCGCCCATGATCTCATAGAGCGAATAAGGGTCTTTGAGCACGCGCGTATTGGCGTCGTAGCGGTCTACGCGCACCCCGAGGCGGAAGATGATGTCTTTGAACGTGAACTTATCCTGGATATAGAAGGCCTGGTAGATCGGGCGGTTGGGCGCTACCGGGAAAGCCCGGATGCCGGTATCTTCCCCGTTGATGCGCAGCGTCTGGGTGAAGAAGTCGTCGAAAGTGCCGTCGAAATTATTACCCAGGTAGTCATAGCCGTAGTAATTGAGCAGGTTGAAGTCGTTCAGCTCTCTGGCGGAGAACATATCGAGGCTCAGCCGGCTGGGGTCTAACCCGTCGACGTTGATGTATTGGTTCAGCGGAACGCCGAACTCTTCGCGCACCCGCTGATAGAAGAGGACGTCGGGCTGCGGCGCCTGTTCGATGTCGAAGAGGTCGAGCGTATCGGCGATGCCGTCATTATTGAAGTCGTCGACTTCAAGTTGTCCGACCACCACCCGCTGCAGGCTGTCGGCGGGAATCCCCCCCTGGTCGAGGTGCTCGTTGGCGCGCAATCGGGCCAGGTCCCAGAGGCTGCGCGGGAAGACGTCGTAGCGACGCTGGGTGCGCTCTTCGTACCATACTCCGAGGCGGATGCTGTGGCGGCCCTTGTCGGAGCTGCCCGGCACCAGGTCGAAGGAGGCGTTGGCGCTGAACGTCAGTACGTCTTCATCTTCTTTGCGGACGCGGTTGTATACTGTGCCGATATTGGTATGGAACCCGTAGGAATCGGTGAGGAAGTTCTGGACGGCGCCGTTCGGGGCCAGGAATTGCTGGCGCTGGACCAGGAAGTTCGGGTTGAAGTCAGTATTCTGACCGGCGAGGATATACTCGGGAACGACAGAGTTCAGCGCCACGGTATTGCCTTCGCCGTCGACGAAGTCGATGCCCATCGCCCTGTTGTAGTTCGCCAGGGTCGGGTTGACGGCGCCGGGCGTGAAGCCGCGCAATACCTGCAGGTAGCCGGTATGTTCGAAGCCGGCCGTCGGGTTGAGCGGATCGAGCGGCTGGAAGTTGGGCACCCATTCGATATCGAAATCTCCGGTGTATCCGTAATTGAAATAGTTGTCGTCGTGGCGGCTGTCCGAGTGATCGTAGAGGTTTTTCTCGTAGCCGAACTGCAGGGTGTAGAGTGCATTCTGGATCAGGGCGCCCTTTTGGGCTCCCTCGCCGCCGCTCGAGGAGCCGGTCCCGCCGAGGCGGTGGCGGAAGCGGAAGTTGCCCCGGTAAGTGCGGTCGAACTCGAAGGGGTTATTGTGGCTGTTGAGCACGCGCCAGTTGGCCGCCGTCGCGCTGTTCTCGTTAGGTGTAAACTGATTCTCCTCGTCTGCCACTGACCCCGTGAGGGTGATGTCGATGGCGTTGCTGAGGCGGGCGTCGATCTTGGCGGTGACATCGTAGCGTGTAAATTCTTCGAAAGGCTGGGCGTCGAGCACGTCGACGTTCTCATTGGTCAGGAAGTCGGCAGCGACGAAGGGGACGTTGCCGATGTTGAGAACGGGGTTTTCCTGAAGTTCGGCCAGGGTTTGATCGTTGATCCGGAAGATGTCGGTCCCCGGCGGGTCGTCATCCAGTCGATTGGTGTAGCGGGCGGCGAGGCGGAAGCCGATCAGCGACTGGCCGTTGGCCTTTTTGAGAATTGGCCCGCTGAGGTTAATGCCCACCAGGCTGTTGTTGTAAGCATCGAAAAAGTTGCTCGTTTCCGCCTCGAAGCCTCCAGAGAACTTGCTGGAGGGGCCTTTGGTCGTGATCGAGATGATACCCCCGGTAACGTCGCCGTACTGGGCTTCGATCCCGCCGGTGATGACCTGCAGCTGATCGATTTCGGATTCCGGGATCAGGTTGCCCTGCACGCGGATACCGTCGATGTAGTAGTCGGTGGCGTTATCGCGCGACCCCCGGATACTGATATCGTCTCCCTCATCGGCGGAGGCGATACCTGCGGAGGTGGCGGCCAGGGCGTTGATGTTTCGCGTTGGGAGGCTCCGGATCTGCTCACTGGTTACCACCGAACCCGAGGTTGTATTGTCCTGCTCGATGAGGGGGACCTGGTATTCGGTCACGACGACCTCTTCGAGAACGACCCCGCCCCCGCTGCTCAGCTCCACGTTGGCCCTATTGGCTTTACCGGCCAATACTTGGATGCCGGTGACGCGCTGGGGCTGGTAGCCGACGTAGGAGACCTCGACGTCGTAGGTTCCCGGGTCGATTTCCGTGAAGTTGTAGTTACCGTCGAAGTCGGTTTCCGTACCGGTAATCAGGACCCCGTTCTTGTACAGGGCCACGTTACCGAAGATGATCGGCTCTCCGGTATCTCCATCGGTAACTTTTCCGTTTAGCGAAGTTTGGGCCGTCGCCGCTCCCGCCAACAGAATCGCAAAACACAGAAGTAAAAAACGTGCCATAGATTTATTTTTAAATATCCATTAAACTGCAGGGGTCGAGCCGGTTCGGCGGCTACGGGCGCCCCGGAATTCCTTCGTTTTGGGGGGTACTTTGTTCAAGAGAATGGCGCTTGGGACTGTAGGTTTTCAAAACAGTGCACAATGTTAAGAAAATCTAAATTCTTTTCAAAAAATTTCATTCCGCCGAAACGCCGCTTCGTCTTTAATCGGCCTTTTACCGGCAGTGCCAAAAAAACTACCGCGCGCCGGGGTTCCGCTTTTTTTCAAAATTAACACTCCTTTAAGAGGCGCCGGCGTCAAATTTGACCAAAAGTCAGGATGCTGAAAACCATAACCCGGAAGAAATGCCCTGGGGAAGAACGCAGCGGACGAACGATCGCTCCCTCCGCCGGGCGGCAAACCGCTGTTTTGGTCCTGAATCTGACAAAAGGCGCCGGAGACTTATGCCGGGGTCCGATGCTCGGTTTTATTCATTAATCCGGATTAAGACCAGGTCGATATGCCTATATTTGCAAAGCTGATTTCGATGCGGTTTTAACGTTTGTATGATGATGACCCTTTCTTTTCGAATGCTACTTTTTCTCCTCCTAACCGGCGGTATATTCGCCTGCCGGTCGGGATCGGGAGAAGGCGATCCGTCTGCCGAGCCCCAACCCCTGTACGCCAATTTTTTTGTCCGCTATCTGGAACTGGAACGAACGCTGAAAGCGCAGGCCAGCTTCCGGACGGGCGATTCGCTGGCGACGGCCCGGCCCGTCGCCGTGGAGGGCGGCATCGCTTTTCAGGGCAGCGGGATGGAGCAGCGGGAGCTGGGCCAGGACCTGATCCGGTACCACTACCAGCGCAGCGGCGACTACCGGCCGCCGTACACCTTTCGCTTTACCGACCCGGGCGGCGTCCGCCGGGAATACACGATCGACCTGAAGCCGGTTGCCGGGTTCCGGGTTACTCCCAGGATCAGCCGTTCCGGAGGCGGGGCCTTTTCGCTGAGCGACGGCGCGCTGGAAGCAGGCGAATCGCTGGTCGTACTGATCACCGACGCCCGGAACCAGGCGGCCTCCGTAACCATCGAAGGGCCTGCCGCCCAGCAGGAGCACCGGATCCCGTCAGCGCCGCTCGCACCGCTGACGCCCGGCCGCGGGCAGGTTTACCTGGTAAGGAAAAAAACGACCCAGTTACAGGAAGGCCGCCTGACCGTACTCCTGGAAGGCGAGTTCTACTCCGAGACCCTGGACATCGAGATCCTTCCCTAAGCCCGGAAAAAATGGCCCGCCGGCTAGCGAATTGTTCGCCTTTCGCCTTATCTTTGCAGGCAATTTGAAAACAGGGTTCGGACGCGAAGGCGCCCATCCGCTAAATAGGCTCATCCTGCTATGCCCAAAGATAATAGCATCCAGTCCGTACTGATCATTGGCTCCGGCCCCATCGTCATTGGTCAGGCTTGTGAATTCGATTATTCCGGCTCCCAGGCGTCGCGCTCCCTGCGGGAAGAAGGCATCGAAGTGACGCTGATCAACTCGAATCCGGCCACGATCATGACCGATCCGGTGACGGCCGACCACATTTACCTGCTTCCCCTCACTGTAGAAAGCATCATCCAGGTGCTGGAAGAACGCCCTGTGGACGCCGTCCTGCCCACCATGGGCGGCCAGACTGCGCTCAACCTGGCCATCGAAGCGGGGAAACAGGGGGTATGGGAAAAATACGACGTTCGCCTCATCGGAGTGGACCTCGACGCCATCGAGCTTACCGAAAACCGGGAAGCCTTCCGCCAGCACGTCGTCAGCATCGGGCTCAGTGTGGCGCCCTCGCGCATCGCCAATTCCTTCCTCGAAGGAAAAGAAGCCGCTCAGGAGATCGGCTTCCCCCTCGTCATCCGGCCTTCCTATACACTGGGCGGCAGCGGCGGCGGATTTGTCCACCAACCCGAAGAATTCGACGCCGCTCTGCGGCGCGGCCTCAACATGTCGCCGACCCACGAAGTGCTCGTGGAACAAGCGGTGCTGGGCTGGAAAGAGTTCGAGCTCGAACTGCTGCGCGACGCCGCCGACAACGTCGTCATCATCTGTACGGTCGAGAACCTGGACCCTATGGGCATCCATACCGGCGACAGCATCACGGTGGCGCCGGCCATGACCCTCTCGGATACGGCTTATCAGGAGATGCGCGACCAGGCCATGCAGGCTATGCGCTCCCTGGGTAACTTCGCCGGCGGCTGTAATATTCAGTTCGCCATCGACCCCGATACCGAAAAGCTCATCATCATCGAGATCAACCCGCGGGTGTCGCGCTCCTCGGCCCTGGCCAGCAAAGCCACAGGCTACCCCATCGCCAAGATCGCCGCCAAACTGGCCATCGGCCATACCCTCGACGAGCTGAACAATCAGATTACCCAAAACACCTCAGCCTATTTCGAGCCGACCCTCGACTACGTGATCGTCAAGATGCCGCGCTGGAATTTCGCTAAATTTCACGGCGCCGACCATCGCCTGGGGCTGCAGATGAAATCAGTAGGCGAAGTGATGGCCATCGGCCGCACCTTCCTCGAAGCCCTGCAGAAAGCCTGCCAGTCGCTCGAAAACAGCCGCATGGGGCTGGGCGCCGACATGAAGGAGTGGATCCGCACCGACGATATCCTCTCCCGCCTGGAAAACCCGCAGGACGACCGCATCTTCCGCCTCAAAGACGCCCTCCGCCTCGGCATCCCGGAAAAGACCGTGCACAAGCTGACCCGCATCGACCCCTGGTTTATCAAACAGATCAAACGGCTGGTCAAAATGGAAATGCAGCTGCTGCGCTACAACGTTCCCGAAGATATCCCGGAAGATTTTTTCCGCGAACTCAAGGAAGTAGGCTATTCCGACGCGCAGATCGCCTGGACCCTGCGCGTCGACGACTACGCCGTAACCAAACAACGCAAAAAACTGGGCATCCGCCGCACCTATAAAATGGTCGACACCTGCGCAGCGGAATTCGAAGCGCAAACGCCCTATTTTTACAGCACTTTCGACAAAGAAAACGAAAGCATCCCCTCCGATAAACGCAAGATCGTGGTGCTCGGCTCCGGCCCCAACCGCATCGGCCAGGGTATCGAATTCGACTACTGCTGCGTACACGGCCTGCTGGCCATCAAAGACCTGGGCTTCGAGTCCATCATGATCAACTGCAATCCCGAAACGGTATCCACCGACTTCGACGTCGCCGATAAGCTGTATTTCGAACCGGTATTCTGGGAACACATCGAAGAGATCCTCGAACTGGAAAAACCGGACGGGGTCATCGTTCAACTGGGCGGACAAACAGCGCTCAAGCTGGCCAGGACGTTCCACGAACGCGGCATTCCCATCATCGGAACGGACTTTCCGTCGATGGACCTGGCCGAAGACCGGGGCGCTTTTTCCGACTTGCTGAAAGAACTGGAAATCCCCTACCCCGACTACGGCGCCGCTTCCGACGCCGATGAGGCCCTGCAGATCGCTCAAAGGATCAAATACCCGGTGCTGGTGCGCCCCTCCTACGTGCTGGGCGGCCAGAGCATGCGCATCGTCATCAACGACCAGGAACTGGAACGGCACGTGCTGAGCATTTTCAAACACATGCCCAACAACCGGGTGCTGATCGACCACTTCCTGGAACGCGCCAAAGAAGCAGAGATCGACGCCATCTGCGACGGCGACGAGGTGCATATCATGGGCATCATGGAACACATCGAGCCGGCCGGCATCCACTCGGGCGACTCATCGGCCGTACTTCCCACCTACAGCCTCTCGGTGGAAGCGGTCAGCACCATGGTGGAATACACGGAAAAACTGGCGAAAGCACTGAACATCAAAGGCCTGATCAACATCCAGTTCGCCATAAAAGACGACAAGGTCTACGTCATCGAAGCCAACCCGCGGGCTTCCCGCACCACGCCCTTCATCGCCAAAGCGTACCAGGTGCCCTACCTGCAAATCGCGACCAAGGTGATGCTGGGCGCCCACAAACTTAAAGATTTCAACATCCAGCCGCGCCCGTCGGGCTTTGCGATCAAGGTGCCCGTCTTCTCTTTCGAGAAATTCCCGAACGTAGACAAAAACCTGGGCCCGGAAATGAAGTCGACCGGCGAAGCCATCCGCTTCATCAAAGACCTGTCGGATCCCTTCTTCCGGGAGCTGGACCGGCAACGGTATATGTACCTTACCCGTTAAGCCCGGGTTAATTCGCAGCGCCGCAGGCGCAGGATGTTGGTAGATTTTTTCGAAAGAGTGGGGTGTAACACAGGTTTTGAAAATCTTCAATCCAAAACAGGAGTTACACACCACTGCTACCGATAGCTCTTCCCGCTGGGAGCACAACAATATTTCAAACCGGGAATTGCTGTTAATACCCCTAGCCTAAAAAAGGGCCGGCTTCCGAATGGAAGCCGGCCCTTTTTTTGCCGTTAACGGCCTGACAAACGCTTAATTAAGCGTGCTAAAGCTTCTGGATCAGCTTGGTAGCGACGATGCCGTTATTGTCGCCGATGAGCTGCACGAGATAAGAACCGCGCGGCAGTTTACGGATATCGTATTGATTGTCGAGGGTGGTGTCGAAGTTGGAGACCAGTTTGCCGGCCAGGTTGTAGACCTGAACGCTGGCTACGTTGTCGGCGCCGGTGATCGAGAACAGTCCGCTATTGGGGTTGGGATAAACCCGGAAGCGGTCGCGCTGCACCTCGAGGGTGTTGGTCGGTTCGGAGTTGAAGTAGTAACGGGCGGTAACGGTATTGGCGGGATCATCCTGGTCGGTGACGGTCACCTCGATGATGGCCTGGCCTTCAATATTGTTCGGATAGACGTGAACATCGAGCAGCGTATCTTCTTCGGGCAACAGGATAAAATCCATGGAGCTGACGCTGGGCAGGTAACACTGGTTTTTGTCGCAAACCGCGCTTTCCCAGCCTTCCGTCATTTCGACGACGGTGCGCGTCCAGGTGTAATTGATCGCTTCACTGGTGGCGTTGATCACCGTTCCGTAGCCGATGGCTTCGAATGCGTCGGGATCGACCTCTTCCACCACGATCGGGTTGGGCTGGATGTCCACCTGGGTCCAGGCCAGCGAAGCAACTAATAGTAACGAACAAGAGAGTATAAATCTTTTCATAGGTTTCACTTTTCTACCCGTAAGATATTACTTTTTTACCGTTAATTCTAGCCGGTTCCGGCCGGCGGGGCGCACAAAAGTAAAAAGATGGCTGCGAAACGACACAAACCCGCCGGTATGGTTCCGGCGGGTTTGTGCATAGCTGGCTAAAAATACCGCGCGACTATCGTTGTACGACGAAGCGGCTGCTGATTTGCCGGCTTTCGTTTTCAATGCGCAGGAAATACATGCCATCGGCCAGATCGGCGGTGTTGACCGTGAGGGTATGGCGACCGGCGACGAAATTTTCGGCCTCTACCGTGCGCACCAGCCTGCCGGTGGCGTCGAAGAGGTTGACGCGCAGCTGCAGGGGCTCCGTCAGGTTGAAATTGACGTTGAGGGCCTCGCGCACCGGGTTCGGGAAAACGGTAAGGTCGTTGAGCTGGGTCAGCGCTTCGAAGCTGCTGGACAGCAGGCGCTCAAAGGGCGCGACCTCTTCCGCTTCGAACTCGCCGCCTTCGGCGATGATCGTACCCTCACCGTTACGCAGTCGGTAATAGCCTTGTCCCCAACTGCAACAAATGCCGTCGCCGTAGTCGTCGACGATAATAAATTCGTAACAGCCGTTGGCCGGCACCTGGATCTCTTCCATGATCAGTTGATTATTGGCGTAAGCCCCCGGATTGTTGGGGCTGGCGATACCGTTGCCGCCGCCGATATTTCCGAGCAGCTGATTGCCGCCTTCGGCGATCGTTTCACCGGCCTCGTCGACCACTTCCCAGTAGGTTTCATAACCGTAGTCGTCGGTGCGCATCTCCAGGGTGATCGTCTCCGATTCGATGGCTTCGGCGCTGTTGAGCACCACCTCGTACTGGCTGTCGGCGGCGTTCTCATCGGGGCTGCCGTTAACAGTGGCCACCTGGGCGAGCATCGTAGTGGATTCCGTTAGGGTTACTTCACTGAAGGAGACCGTCTTCATCTCGTAGGTATTGAGCGGACCGTCGATGGTGACGGTCTCAGCGACGGCGCCGTTCAGCAGCAGGTCGACCGTAGCCGTTTCCAATACGTTGGCGCCGAGGTTTTGAACGGTAAATTCGGGCGTCAGGCTGAAGCCGCCGCAGAAAGCGCCGTCGAAACCCTCGTAGCGGAGAATCGCGCCGTTATTGTCGCCGGAAATCTGCAGGCAATCGCCTTTAGCGCCGTAGAGCTGGGCGGTAGATACCTGTCCGACCTCGGTGACGATGCGGCTCGGGCAGATCATATAGATGGTCGGGTAGTAGGCCAGGTCGTACAGGTTGCCGATCTGGGCGCTTTCGATAATGGGGAAAGGGGTGCCGGTCACCCAATCGCCGATCGTATTACCCCCCGTTCCGTACAAATCATTCGTGGTGGTGCTATTATCTGCTTCGACCATGAAGATCATTATCTCATCGGTTCCATCCGGGCCGTACATTTCCCAGAGGTCATCAAAGGCGCCCGTCTCTTTATAGGACCAGCAAGGCGGGCACCAGGTCGCCATCAGGTCGATGTAAACCGTTTTGCCCTGATCCAGTAATTCGTATAAGTTCCAGGTGTTGCCCTCGAGGTCAGTTGCGGTAAAATCGGGGCCGATGCTTCCGTTTTCCAATTGGGCGCTGGCCGTGAATCCGAAAAACAGAAGGATAAAAAGAAGGATAAAATTTCTACGCATAACGATAGGTTTTGTTAATAGAGTTGCTGGAGATTAGTCGTCTTGCAGAAGACATGTTCTGTAAATGCCACGCAATTTAACGATTAATTTTCGATCCGGACGAGTTTACCGAATCGATATTTTTTATTGTTGGCCAGCAGACATTATTATCTGCTTTTCGGATAGCAGGGTCAAGCCTGGGCATTAGTCAGCACCACCTTCCCTATCGTCCGCCCGGTCTGAAAAAGCCGGATCGCGGGGATGGCTTCTTCGAACGGGAAAGCGTGGCCGACGTGGGGCGCCGGCAATTGCAGGGCGTCGATCTCGCCCAGCAGTTGGTGCATGAGTTCGACCTGGTGGTAGATCCAGATCAAGTTGAAGCCCATGATCGATTTGTTCTGCTCGGGCAGCTTCTGAGGATCGATGCGGGGCCGGGTCAGGAATAGCCACAACAGCCGCAGGTAGTTCGGGCGGTTGCCGACCGAAGCGTAGCGCGCGGATCCGTAGACGATATGCCGCCCCTGCGGCGCCAGGCGTTCGAAGCCGATCCGGAAAATTTTCCCGCCGATCGACTCCATGATCAGGTTCAGATCGCGATTGCCGAGCGCCTTTTCCAGTTCAGCTTCGAAGGTGGCATTTTGGCGTACGATCGCGCGATGGTATCCTTCCGATTCCAAAAATTCGACTTTGCCGGCATTGCCCACCGTACCGATGGTGAAGCAATCGAAAGCCCGGGCAATACGGCCCGCCTGGATGCCGACGCCCCCTGCGGCGCTGTGGATCAGAACGCTTTCTCCCTTTTTGAGCCGGCCCAGGGTCACCATGCCGTAGTAAGCGGTAAGCACCTGAACGAGAAAAGCCGCTCCTTCGTTGAAGGACCAGTCTGCGGGCAGCGGAATGACGTACCGGTGGTCGATATTGAGATGGGAAGCGTAGCCGCCGAAGCGGGTGACGCCCATGATGCGATCTCCTTCACGCAGCCCCTCGACGCCGGCGCCTACTTTATTGATCGTGCCCGCGTATTCGAGCCCGGGCACAAAGTCGCCCTCCGGCGTGGCGCCGTAAAGGCCCCAGATGGCGAAAATATCGGCAAAATTCAGGCCCGCTGCGTGGACGGTCACCTGCACTTCTCCGGAAGCCGGATCGGGCAGGCTTTCTTCGCGGAGTTGCAGGCGCTCCAGGTTTCCGGCTTTCAGGTAATATGCTTGTCGTTGCATGGTGAGAAGTCTTGTAAATAATGAAAAGGAAAAAATACCGGCGCCTCATAGCTGCCGCATGGCGGCCCGCGCCTGAGGGTTTTCGGGATTGATCTCCAGGACGCGCTCCAGCAGATGAAGCGCGGCCTGGCGGTCGCCGTAGAAGAGGCGGACGGCGGCTTTGTTGAGCAGCGCCTGCTCGTAGTCGGGATCGAGCGCCAGCGCGCGGTCGTAGAGGATTTCTCCTTCCCGGAAACGGCGCCGGAGCACCTGGACGTACCCCAGGTTGACCAGCGCGACCTGCCGCTTGGGGTTTTCCTCCAATACGAACTGCAACTCTCGCTCGGCTTCCGCCAGCAACCCCAAATTGACGTAGGCGGCGCCGAGTTTTTCCCGGAAATCCAGATCATAAGGCGCCAGCGAAACGGCCTGTTCAAAAAAAGCGCGGGCCTCCTCGAACGCCTGATGGTGATAATGCGCCTGCCCGATGCGATAGGCCGTCCAGGCGTCCGTACACTCGTCCGGCGGCGCCTCGCCGGCCGCCGCCAGCAAACCCGCGAAATCGCCGCGGGCGAAATGATAATGCAGCCGTACCCGCCAGGCCTGCCGGCTGTTTTGCGGCGCCCGGTCGAGGTAATATTCGGCGGAATCGAGCATGATCTCCGAACGGACGTATTTGTCGAAAAGCGCGATATAGCCTTCGGCCATTTCCAGCGGGCTCGCTTCTGCTTTGGTAAGTATTCTGAGCCCGAGGAATGCCGGTTCTTCCTCCGTTACGACCGGTTTTTCATCCGCTATTCCCCGGATATTTTCCCGGCTGATGTAATGATCGGTGATATTGACGTGCGGGATATCGATACTGCCCGAGGGCGGCATGTGGCAGTGTACACAGTTGTTCGCTTCCGCCTCGCGCAAAGCCAGGGGCGCGGCGCATTCCGCCGTTTTCCCGCCGTGGCAGGAGCGGCAGGCGTTGTTGTAGCGTTTGCTGTCGGCGACCTGTACGCTTTGGTGAGGGTTATGGCAGGTGATACAGGTCATTTCCGACTGCTGGTAGCAGGGACTGAGCCGCAGGCGGTCGGCCTGGGAAGCCATGATAAACTTTTCGTGCGAATTGGTATAGCGGGGCAAAAAAACGTTCATCACATCGCTGAGGGCCATGCCGGGTTTGAAATCGAAAAAATCCTTACCGGGCGCCAGCACGGCGACGCCCTGCAGGTGACAGCGCTGGCAAAGGTCCATCTGCCGGTCGCGCGGCAGGTCGCGCGGGTTGACGATGGAGTAATCGACGAAGCGGGCGGTATCCACGATGTCGCCGGCTAGCTTCTCGCGCACGTGCAGTTCGCCGGGGCCGTGGCAGCGTTCGCATTCGATGCCGTCGGGCATATCGGCGAATTTATTCAGCGAACCGGCCACGTGCTGCGGGTAATGGTTGTGGCAGGTGATGCACTCTGTAGTCAGCAGACGGGCGAAGCGCTCGTTGTCGCCGCGGAAACCGGGCGCCATGTCCCACTTGCCGTCCTGGGTATAGTACGTCACCGGCGCCTGGTAGATATACCCGTTGATGTCGATGATGTGGGAGTTGGTATGGTGCCCGGAGCCGATGATGTAGCTGATCTTTTCGGTGCGGCGGTGGGTGGTATCGCCCTTCTCCAGCCGGAACTCCTCGACGTAGAGGGTGCTGTCGCGAAAGTACGGGAAGTAATAGAGGTCAGAGGCCTCGTCGTACACCAGGGCGTGGTCCCCGAAGGTCGCATCGCTCCGTTCAGGGCGCGCGCGGCCGAAGGAGCGCCCCATGCCGGTATGAATGAAGGTAGCGTGAATGTCGGCATGGCAAGACCGGCAGGTTTCGATACCGACATAACCGACGCCCTCCGCCAGGTTGCGATAGGGCGATTCGGGCTGCGCGGGCGGCAATTCCCGGCTGCAGAAGGTCAGGACCAGGGCGAAGCCGCCCAGGGTGAGGTATATTAGTTTTTTTGAAAACATGCAGAGCAAAGATAGTAAATGGGTGGGAGTGTGAGTGTGGGTGTGAAATGCCATGGCCTTCACTTTAACCCATTTACTTCTTGACATGCTCGATGGAGAAAGCCAGATTTTGGATACCGGGGAGAGAATCGCGGCGCATGAATTGTTCGAAAGTGACGGCGTACACGCCGGGCTGGTTGAAGTAGGTGTCGGTTTGGAGCGGGATTCGGAGGCGGCAGTTTTCGCCCGAGCAATCGCCCAGCCAGCGGCCGGACTTGTCGGCCAGTTCGAGGGATACTTGTTGCGTCAGGTTGTCGCCGGAGGGGAAGCGGGTATGAATCCGGGTGTAGAGGTTTTGAAAAGGATAGCCGGTGGTATGATCCAGCGTGAGATAGAGGTTGTAGCGCTGTTGGGTATCGCGGATCGGGAATTCGAAGGTGACGGAATCGGCGTAGGTCCAGGTTTCGCCGGGCAGTTCGACCCGTTCGTCGTACAGGTAATCCGGGCCACAGGCGGCGAGGGCGATGGTCAGGACCAGGGAGAAGCGCGCGATCCGCATATTATTTGAAATAGTCTTTCATTTTTTCGAAAAAGCCTTTCTCCGCTTTGCCCGGTTGGGGGCTGAAGTTGGGCATGTCGCGCAGTTTTTCGAGCAGGGCCCGTTCTTCGGCGTTCACCTTTTTGGGTGTCCAGACGTTGACGTGGATCAGTTGGTCGCCCCGTCCGTAGCTTTGCACGGAAGGGAGGCCTTTATCTTTGAGCCGGAAAATTTTGCCTGACTGGGTGCCGGTAGGAATTTTAATTTTCACCTGCCCGTCGATGGTCGGCACTTCCACGGAGGTGCCGAGGGCGGCGTCGGCGAAGTTGAGGTACAGTTCGTGGATGAGGTTCATGCCGTCGCGCTGCAGGAACTCGTGCGGTTTTTCTTCGATGCTGATGAGCAGGTCGCCGGGCGGGCCGCCGCGCAGGCCGGCGTTGCCTTTGCCGCGCATGCTGAGTTGCATGCCTTCTTCTACCCCGGCGGGGATGTCGATCTCGAGCGTTTCTTCGCCGTAAACCCGGCCGTCGCCTTTACATTTGGGGCAGTTGGCGGTAACCTGCTGGCCGGAGCCCTGGCAGGTCGGGCAGGTGATGGTCGTTTGCATCTGCCCGAGGAAGGTCTGTTTGATCTGGCGAACGTAGCCGGAGCCGTTGCAGGTGGAGCAGGTGCGCACCGATCCGGCGTCTTTGGCGCCCGAGCCGTTGCAGACGTCGCAGGTGATCTGCTTTTTGACTTTTATCTTTTTGGTGACGCCGTTGGCGATCTCTTCCAGGGTGAGGGTGACTTTGATGCGCAGGTTGCTTCCCTTCTGGCCGCGCGAGCGCGTGCGCGTCCGGCCGCCGCCGAAGAAAGACTCGAAGGGGCTGCCGCTATCGCCGAAGATATCGCCGAATTGCTGGAAGATATCGTCCATCGTCATCCCGCCGGAGAAGCCGCCGCCGGCGGCGCCGGCGCCCACTCCGGCATGGCCGTAGCGATCGTAACGGGCGCGCTTGTCCGCATCGCTGAGCACCTCGTAGGCTTCGGCGGCCTCTTTGAACTTATCTTCGGCCTCCTTATTGTTGGGATTTTTGTCGGGATGGTATTTGATGGCCATTTTGCGGTAGGCCTTCTTGATCGTCGACTCGTCGGCGTCACGCGACACTCCCAGAATTTCGTAAAAATCTCTTTTCGCCATAATTTTTGTCCTTTGGCAGTTGACCGTTCTCTAATGCCGGGCCGGCCACCAACGATTATTTCCCGACGACGACTTTCGCGTGACGGATGATCTTGTCCTTCAGTTTGTATCCTTTTTCGATGGTATCGATGATGCGTCCTTTTTGTTCTTCGCTGGACGCGGGGATTTCGGTGACCGCCTCGTGAAGTTCCGGGTCGAAAGCTTCGCCGTTGGACTCCATAGGCTCCAGCCCCCTGCCCTTCAGGACGTTGTAGAGCTTTTGATAGACGAGCGCGACGCCTTCGCTGAAGGGCTCGGTGCTCTCTTCGGATTCGGCGTTCTTTTTGGCGCGGTCAAAATCGTCGAGCACCGGCAGCAGAGCCGCTACGGTATCCTGGGCCGCCGTTTTCATCAATTCGATGCGCTCTTTGAGGGTGCGCTTTTTATAGTTGTCGAATTCGGCGTAGAGGCGCAGGTACTTGTCGCGCAGTTCGTCGCGCTCTTTCTCCAGGGCGGCGACTTTAGCGCCGTGGTCTTCGGTTTCCGCCTCAGGCCCCGCCGGTTTTTCTTTCTCGGCTACGTGTTCTTCTCCGGCCGATTTTTCCGGCTGTTCTTCCATTACCGGATCGAGTTCTTCAGTAGATTGGTCTTTCTTATCTTTCTCGCTCATGCTGTTTCGTTTTTTCGGTACGAATAATTTGCGCCACAATTTTTTTGCCAGTCCCACAAGCAAGCCATTTTGTCAGTAAAACCCTGTCTGAACGTCGGTCAGGACTGACGCTTCGACAAAAGCTGCCGGATGCGCCAGTTAGGCAAATTTACGCCGATAATTTTTCCTTTGGGGTCCAACAAAAAAGTAGTGGGTATTTGTTGTACGTCGAAGGCGTCGGCTAAGGCGCCGTTGGCGTAGGGCGATCCGGCGGGGCGATCCAGAATGTGGTTGGGCCAGTACAACCCGTCTTTTTCGATCGCTGCTTTCCAGGCCGCCGGGTTTCGTTCGAGCGCCACGCTGACGATTTCAAAACCCTCGGCGTCGGTAAAAGTTTGAGGGTGAAACCGGTTATACAATTTCACGAGGCCCGGATTTTTCCGGCGGCAGGGCCCGCACCAGCTGGCCCAGAAGTCGAGCAGCACGTAGCGGCCCTGCAGATCGGCGAGCGACAGGGCCTGCCCGTCGATGCGCCGGGCGGTAAAGCCGGGGGCTGCTTCCCCGCTGGAAAAATCGGGCTGCTGGGCAAAATACCGGAAGGCGAGGAAGGCAATAATCCCCACCAGCAGGAGGTTTAAAAGTTTATCCAGGGTAATTTTCACGGCGGCTGTTTTTTTAAGGGAACCCGTTTCCCGCGGCTATAGTTGCCTGGTGTTATCCCGACCGGGAAATGTTTGTAAATTGCCGTCCGCCGTTCAACAATTGCAATGCATATGCTTACGATCGATCCCAAGGCTATCCCCACCAAAGAACTGCACCAGTATCTGCTGGGCTCCGTCGCGCCGCGCCCCATCGCTTTCGCCAGCACGGTCGATGAGCAGGGGCGGCCCAATCTGGCGCCGTACAGTTTTTTTAACTGTTTCAGTTCCAACCCGCCCATTGTAGTTTTCTCCTCCAACCGGCGGGTACGCGACAATACCACCAAAGACACCCTGCACAATATCGAGGCGACGCGGGAAGTGGTGATCAACGTAGTCAGCCACCGCATCGTTCGCCAGATGGCTATTTGCAGCATCGAATATCCGCAAGGCGTCAGCGAGTTCGCAAAGGCCGGCCTAACGCCGCTGCCGGCCGAGTTGGTGCGTCCCTTCCGGGTAAAGGAGTCGCCGGTGCACCTCGAATGCAAAGTAAGGGAGATCCTGCCGTTGGGCGAACAGGGCGGCGCCGGCCACCTGATCGTCAGCGAGGTGGTCCGGCTGCACATCGACGAACAGGTGCTCGACGAGCGCGGCCGCATCCATCCGCATAAGATCGACCTGATGGGGCGCATGGGGCGGGCCTACTACGTGCGGGCCAGCGGCGAAGCGATCCATACCATCCTGCAACCGGTCAATCGCCTGGGCATGGGCTTCGGCAACCTCCCGCCCAGCATCCGGCACAGCACCGTCCTCACCGGGAACAACCTCGCCCAACTGGCCGCCCTGCCCGAACCGCCGGATCGCGAGAGCGTACGCGCCCTGCAGGAAGACGAGTTCGTCCGGCAAATCCTGGCCGGCGACGAACCGGTGGCGGCGCTGCACCGCTACGCCCAAAAAGAATTGCTGAAAGAAAATGTAGAACTGGCGGCGCGGATCGCCTGGCTGAGCGATATGGTGGAGGCTGGGTGAGGGAAAGGGAACACCGCTTCCATGTTGGAACGCAAGAAGTTTCGTAACTGTTTAGCCCGGATTAATTCCTCGGAAGGCTGAAATCAATCTCCGTATTGTCGCCGATATTGAAGCTGTGCCGCAGGCCGGTGATGGCGGTGTCGTTGCCGACGACGGACTTGTGGAGCACCACTTCTTTGATGGTGGCGTAGTTGCCGATGATCGAATCTTTGATGATGGCGTTGTGGATGCGTACATTATTGCCGATGGTGACGTGGGGCCCGATGATGGAGTTGCTGATGCGGCATTTTTCGCCGATGCTTACCGGGTGGATGATGATGGTGTTGTCGAAGAGCGGCGTATCCTCGGGGTTGGGCCCCCGGCGGTCAAGGAGGATGGCGTTGGTTTCCAGGAGCACCTCTTTTTTGCCGCAGTTGAACCAGTTGTCGACCGTGATGGTGCCGAAGGGCACGCCGTTTTCGATCATGCGCATGAGGGCGTCGGTGAGGGGGTATTCGTTGCGGATCGACACGAGGCGGTGCTCCATGTTGAACTCGAGCGCTTCGATCAGGGCGGTCACGTCGCTGATCTTGTAGAAGCCGACCATAGCCAGGTCCGATTTCGGGATGCGGGGTTTTTCCACCACGCGCTTGACCATATTGTATTTGTCGAATTCCACGACCCCGTATTCGCGGGGGTCTTTCACCTTTTTGACGCCGAGGCAGGAATTGGGATAGTCGATGACCTTCTGAAAATCGAGGTCGATGATGACGTCGCCGAAAAAAATGATCAGCTCGTCGGCGTCGCGGATGGCGTCGCGGGCCGTCCAGATAGCGTGGGCCGACCCCAGGCGGTGTTCCTGGGTGACGAATTCCTTGTTGAGGTTGGGATACGTCTGCTCGATGTAATTCTTGATCTTTTCCCCCAGGTAGCCGATGACGAAGACAAAGTCCCGGATGCCCACCCCGCTCAGCTGATCGATGATGAAGGAAATGATGGGTTTGCCCGCCACCGGTATCAACGGCTTGGGTTGGGTGTAGGTGAGCGGTCTTAGCCGGGCGCCCGCGCCCGCGACGGGGATGATGGCCTTCATGGCAGTTTATTGCTTAGAAAAGCCCAAGATAAAAGGGAAAAGGGAGAAGTCAAAAGGTAAAAGCAAAGGGGAGCAAAAGTTACTATTCGACTACGTGTCTCCTCGCGGGGAAACTTCGGGCGCGGTATCGCTTCCTCCGCCCCGAAAGACGGCCTTTTTATATTTCCCTATTGTCCGCACTCCGTCAGTTACGGTTAACCTCGAGAACTCTCTTGATATCGGGGAAGTTATCTTGGTGTCACTAAAACAACCTCAAGATGAAGCGTCTCATCATCCTCTTTTTGCTCTTCAGCCTGAACGGCTGTATCGGCACCGACCTGGTGGATCAACCGTTGGGCAACGATCAATCCCGGGTAGCGCTAAACTTAACCAGCATTGCCCTGGAAGAAGGGAACAGCCGGCAGTTGGAAGCCACCTACTTCAATTTCATGGGCGATCCGGCCCCTGCTGATTTTGAATGGCGCACCGATGACGAATCGGTCGCGACGGTTTCCGATGACGGGCTGGTCACGGCGGCCGCCTTCGGCCAGACGCTCGTCACGGTCGAGGAACCGAGCGGCCTCAGCGCGACCTGCATGGTCACTGTAGTGGCCGATCCCGACGCGGTGGCCGAGCTGGTGGTCGAAGCCGACGCCCAGACGCTCGAGCCGGGGCAAACCGTACAATTGTCGGTTACCGCTAAAAACGTGAACGGCGAGGAGCTCCCCGGCCCGGTCGCCGCCACCTGATCGAGCTCCAATCCGGAAGCGGTAACGGTGGATGAAGACGGGCTGGCTTCCGCCAACAACCCCGGACAGGCGCAGATCACGGCGGCTTATCAAATGGTGCAGAGCGCTCCTTTTGAAATAAGAGTGCCCGGCACAGAGCGGACCGGCGCCTTTCAAGGGTTGAACGGCTATAACGTCTTGGGCGCCACCCGGGTTTCCGACGATGCGGTGATGTTCGATTCTGACTTTGTCTCTTCCAGCGGACCGGGGCTCTTTGTTTATTTGTCCAACAACGCTTCGAATGTAAACGGCGGAGTAGAACTGGGAGCGCTCCAGTCTACTACCGGAGCGCAGACCTACGCCTTGCCGCAGAACGTCGAGGCCAATACCTACAATTTCGTGATTGTCTACTGCAAGCCTTTCAGCGTCGCGTTCGGATCTGCCGAGCTGAATTGATCATTTCTCCATCATCTGCAAAACGAAGCCATGAGAACTTTATCATTCATCCTCCCCGTCCTGTTTTTTTCTGTTTCGCTCACCGCTCAAAGCGGCTGGACGCAGCCTCAGGGCGCGGGCTTCTTCAAGCTCAACCAATCGGCGCTGAGAGCCGGTGATCTATACAATCTCGAGGGGAAAATCATCGACATTACGACCACCTCGGTATATATCAGCAGCATCTACGCCGAGTACGGTTTTTCTGACCGCATTACCGGCATAGCTTATGTCCCCTTTTTCGTCCGCAGCACACTCAACCGCAGAGAATCCCGGGCCACCGGCTTCGTCGAGCCAGGCGACCAGATCAATGGGTTCGGCGACCCGCTAATTGGCTTGCGGGTCGGCATTCTGGATAAGGGGCCGATCGTATTATCGGCAGATGCGATGGTCGGTATCCCGCTGGGTGAAAATGTCGGCGGCGATACGGAACTGCTCCAGACTGGCGACGGAGAGTTCAACCAGCTGGTGCGCCTATCGGCCTCCCGTTCTTTTCCGTCGGCTTCTCTCTACGGCACCCTCACCGTCGGCTTCAACAACCGTACCACCGCCGACTTCGATTTCTCCTCCGGCGCCCTGGAAGACGCCGAGTTTTCCGACGAAGTCCACTGGGGGGGGCGAGGTCGGCTGGACTCCTACCGACCGCTGGCTCCTAGCCCTCAAATGGTACCAGGTCTTCGCACTCGAAAATACGGATTCTCCACCGGGTATGAACGCTTCTTCGCTGTTCGGCAATAACGTGGAATACTTCTCGATCACGCCGGAGATCAACTACTTCATCCAGGGAAATTTCGGCGCTTCCTTTTCGGTGGGTGGCGCGCTCAGCGGGCAGAATATTCTGGCTTCGCCGAATTTTGGGTTGGGCGTTTTCTACGTGGTGCGATGATCGCGTAAGAAAGGCGTGCAGGTACCGGAGAAGGGAAAGCTACCGGTGGCGATCTTAGAGCTTGTTTGGAGGTAGTGCTTTTGAAGCGAAAAACTCAGATTTTGGGTTCTCCCGAAGGGATTTTTCCGGCTCATAGCAGCGCTACGGGCCGGAAAAATGCCACAGGGAGGTTCCAAAAGCTGGGTTTTGCAGCCAAAATGACTACCTCCAAACAAGCTCTTAACCCGCTGCCAACGGCCTGCGTCTGCGCCCGGCTACCCTTTTCAGCTTTGCCTTTCGACCGCCTTCGTTTCTCCATTCGTAAACAACTCATACAAAATCGGCACCACCAGCAGCACAAAGCTCGTCGACGTGATCAGCCCACCGATGATCGTCCAGCCCATCGGCGCCCAGAGGGAGCCGCCGGCCAGCGTTAGCGGGAGCAGGCCGAGGATGGTAGTCAGCGTAGTCATCACGATGGGCACAAAACGAACTTCACCTGCTTTGCGGGCCGCCTCGCCTACCGTGGCGCCTTCCTTGAGCATATCATTGGCGAAGTCGACCAAAACGATCGAGTTGTTGATGGCGATGCCGATCAGGCTGGTCAGGCCGATGAAAGCAGTGAAGGAAAAGCTGATGCCGGTGATGAGCAGCGCGAGGATGGAGCCGATAATCGCCAGCGGCAATGCGGTAAAGATGATCAGCGGCTGAGTGAACGACCGGAACTGGATGATCAGCACGCCCAGGATCAGCAGCAGGGCCATCACCGAAGCGACACCCATGCCGCCGAAGGATTCGTTGCGGCTTTCCAGGTCGCCTTTGTAGGTGTAATCGTAGCCTTCTTCCCAATCGATCGCCTGCATATCCGCCTCGATATCGGCGATCACGTCGTCGAGGTTGTAGCCTTTGTCGATATCGGCGAGGATGGTGGCGGTGCGTTCCAGGTCGAGGTGGGTGATGCGGCTGGGAGCGACGTCAAATTCGAGGTCGGCCAATTGGCGGAGCGGGATGAAGCGGCCGCTCAGCGATTGCACCGAAATTTTATCGAAATCCGCCAGCGCAAACTGGTTGTCGTAGGCAAAGCGCATCACGATGCTGTAGTCGTCGCCTTCTTCATCGCGGAAATCGCCCACTTCGGCGCCGTTGACGAAGGTGCGGATCGTTTTGTCGATGATGTGCAGCGGCACGCCGAGCAGCATGGCTTTATCGCGGTTGATGTGGAAGCGCAGGTCGGTGCTATTGGTGCGAATGGGATTGTCGACATTGATGGCGCCTTCGGCGGAACGGACGATGCGCTCCACCCGGCGGGCGTAGTTGCTTAGTTTATCGAGGTCCGTGCCGAAGATCTTGATCGCGATCGGCGCCTCGCTCGGCGGCCCCTGTATGAACTCGCGCACGTCGATGCGCGCTTTGGTGTAATTGGCGAAGCGATCCCGCAATTCGTCGAGCAAGGCGTAGAACTCATCCACATCGTAGTATTTCAACACCACGAAAACGTCGCCGTAGGTATTGGAATAGCTGCCGGCCGCGACATTGTAGTAGATGCGGGGATTGCCGTGACCGACATTGGCGGCGTAGTATTTCACCTCATCGTATTCCAGGAGCACTTTTTCCACGTCTTTCACCGCGTCATCCACGGCATCGATATTGCTGCCGTTGGGCAGGTTAACGGTGATGCGGAACTGGGGCTTCTCCGCTTTCGGGAAAAAGCTCACTCCGACCAGCGGGAAGAGGGCCAGCGCGCCCACCAGCGCGAGCAGGGCCGCCGAGAGCGTCAGCCAGCGATGGCGCAGCGCCCAGTCCAGCGTGCGGCGGTACGGCCCTTCGATGATGCGCCGCAGCAGCCGGAAGATGGGCGTCGGCTTTTTGACCTTCGCGCCGCCGTTGTCTCTCAGGAGGCGGCTGGCGATGAAGGGCGTAAGGGTTACGGCAACGATAAACGAAGCGGAGAGCGTCGCCACCACCGTCACCGGCAGGGCTTTGATGAACGCCCCCACCGTATCGGGCATCATAATGATGGGGATGAACGCCAGGATGGTGGTCAGCGTAGCGCTCAAAATGGGCGCGATCAGCTGCTGCGTGCCCCGTATGGCCGCTTCCTTGCGCGAGTACCCGAGCCCCAGGAAGCGTTCGATATTTTCAATGATGGCGATGGAGTTGTCGACCAGCAGGCCGAGGGCGACGATCAGGCCGGCGATCGACATCTGCTGCAGCGAAAACCCGAGGCCGTCCACTACCCAAAGCCCCATCAGGATACTCAATGGAATGGCCAGCATGACGAGGCTCGCCGAGCGAAAGCCCAGCGCGAGGAAGATGATGAGCCCCACCAGGGCGATCCCCTGCAGCAGGTTGAGCAGGAAACCGTCGACGCGGTCGGATACGCCGAGCGACTGGTCGAAGACGTACTCCAGCCGGATGTCGTCGGCGAAGGTCATTTTTTCCAGCCCGGCCCGGATCGGTCCGATGAGGTCAAAAATATTGTAGCCGTCTTTGTACTGAACGTTCACGTAGATGCAGCGCTCGCCCTGGAAACGGGCCAGCCAGCGCTCGTCTTCCAGATCAAAAAAAACGGCGGCGATGTCGCGCAGGTAGATGATCTTTCCCTGGAAAGCGCCGACCACCGTATTGCTGATCTGGTCGATTTTTTCGTAAGCGCCCGAGGTCTTGATGTTGAACAGTTTATTGGAAACCTTGACCGCCCCGCCGGGGATGTTGGCGTTGCTGCTGGTGATGGCGTTCTCCACATCGTCGATGGAGATCCCCATTTCGGTCATCTTGACGGGGTCGAGGGCGATGCGGATCTCCTGTTCCGGATAGGCGTCGATATCCACTTTGCGGACACCGTCCACTTTCTCGATCACTTTCTCGACCCGCTCCGCCTCCGACTTGAGTAGCGGATACGGCGCCCGGTCGGATACCAGCGCCAGTTGCAGGGCGGTGACCGTGCTCGTGGATATCTTGCGCACTTCCAGAGAAAACAGCCCGGCGGGCAGGTCGTTGCCCAGCCCCGTGACCTGGCGCTGCACTTCGTCGAACTTATCGTCGGAGTCGACGCCGAACTCAAATTCCACCTCGAAGATCGCCACGCCGTCGCGGATGGTCGTTTGCAGCTCCTTCAGGTCGTCGAGTTCGTTGATGACCTCCTCGATGGGATCCGCTACCTGGCTCTCCACGTCTCTGGGCGTAGCGCCGGGATAAACGGCGACGACCAGGACGTTGGGAATATCCAGGGAAGGGTCTTCGCGCTGCGGCATGCTGAAGAAAGACAGGATGCCCATCACCAGGAAAAAGGTGAAGGCCGTCAGCGTAAATTGATAGTTCTCGATGGATAGCTTGGGAATGGTCATTGCGCAAAGGTTAAAAGTTGCCCGTCCACAGCGGGTCCGGGTGAAAATGGTCCGCCTTCGCCCGGGCTTCGACGGAATACTGGGAAAAAAGCAGCTGGTTAGCGTTGTACGATCATGACGGAGTCTTCATTTTCCAGGTAGGCCACTCCGCTGACCACCACCTGGTCGCCGGGTGCGAGGCCCTTGCTGATCTGGAGTTTGCTGTCTTCCAGGCGGAAGATCGCCACTTTGGTCTTCATGGCTTTACCGTCCTGCACCACGAAGACCTCGGCTTCGTCCTCGTCGGCGCTCAGGAGGGCGTCGACGGGAATTTCCAGTAATTGTCGTTCCACCGTAGTCACAATATTCACGGCCCCGATAAAGCCCGAGAGCAGCTTCTCGCCGTCCGGATCCACTTCGATTTCCACTTCGTAGGTATTGGTGTAGGGGTCGGCCATGCTGGCGATTTCCCGCACTACGCCTGCGAAGGTCTGGTTGGGGTAGGCGTCGAAAGTGATCTCGGCGCGATCGCCGAGCTCGACGAAGATGATGTCTTTGTCGGTGATATTCACCCGGATCACCATTGCCTCGTTGCGGGAGCCGAAGAGGAAGACCGGGACGCCCGGGCCGACCAGTTCGTTGGGTTCGGCCAGCTTTTTCAGCACTGTACCGTTGGCGGGTGCGACGATGCGGGAATATTTCAGGTTAAAATCGGCCACTTCCACCTGCTGTTCGCTGAATTGCAGGCCTTTTTTAGCGGCTTCGAGCTGATTGCGGGCGTTGTCGAGCTGTACTTCCGCGTTTTCCAGTTGTTCGAGGGTCGCCACGCTATCTTCGTACAGGCCCTCGGCGTTGCGGAAGTCGCGTTCGGCCAGTTGCAGGGCGAGGCGGGCGTTTTCCACCTGGATGCGGGCCTGCTCCTCACCGATGGTCGCCTGTTGGTTCTGGGCCCGGATCTCGTCGAGGTCGAGTTCGGCCATCAGTTGTCCTTTGCGCAACGACTGGCCTTCGGAGACGTGTACGGCTTTGATGATGCCTCCGGTTTTGAAGCTGAGTTTGGCTTCCAGCTTGGAAGCGAGTTTGCCGGTGGCGAAGATCGTCTCGCGGTAACTGACCGGTTTTGCAGTGACCGTTTCCACTTTGCGTTTTTCCCCGGATGCAGGGACGGCGGCGGAGTCATCCGCCTGATTGTCGCTGCCGCAGGCGAAGGTCAGCAGGAGGGCAAAAGACCAGAAGCCTATTTTAAAGTTATTCATTTTCAATTTTTTTGGCTCTCAATAAAGTGTATATCCGCCGGTAGCTCTTTCGAACTCGGCCAGTTTGATCTGATAGTCGTAGCGGGCGATGTTGCGCCGTTGTTCGGCGGTGGTCAGTTGGGTGCGCGCATCGGTAAATTCCACCAGGTTGGCCTGCCCCTGAGCGTACTTTTTCTGCACCAGGCGCAGCGCCCGGCGGGCGGCGTCCACTTCCGCGCCGGCCGAAGTGATGCGTTGGGCGGCGGCCTCCAGGTCGTAGAACGATTGCACCACCTGCAGGCCGATCTGGCGCTGCACGTCGGCTTTTTGCTGCACCAGTTTCTCCCGCTCGATACGCGCCTGGTCGACCTTGTATTGATTCGACCAGTTGAAGACGTTCCAGCTCAGCACCAGGGAGCCCTGAAAAAAATCGTCTTCGTCAGTAAAGGAATATTCCGTTCCCTGAAAGCCGTAGTCGGCGACCATCGTCAGCTGCGGCAGGTAATTGCCTTTGTCGAGCTTGATTTTCTGGTCGGAAGCGGAGATCGCATAATTGAGCTGCTGAAATTCTTCCCGCTGCTGAAAAGCCTGGCGGCGGGCGGCGTCGACCGACTGGGCCACCTGCGGCAGTTCGGTTTCCGGCAAGATATCGATGGCGGCGTCGTAGTCCCGGTTCAGCAGGTAGTTGAAATACGACCGGGCCACCTGCCGGTCTTTCCGGGCTACGGCCAGCTGCTGCTCCACCTCTTCCACCTGGGCGACGGCGGAGTAGACCACGTCCATCGTCACCTGGTTGTTTTCGTAAAGACTGCGGGTGGTGCGCAGGTTTTCCTCCACGAGCGCTTTGGTATCCTCGAAAAGCGCCACGGCCCGGTGGGCTTTGAGGTAATTGAAATAGGCGACTTTTACGTCCTTTACCAGCTCGCGCCGGAAGATGTCGACCGAGATGCGTTCCGCTCCGGCCATATTTTCCCGGATCTGGGTGTTGCGAATGATGGATGCATTAAAAACCGGCATGGTCATCCGCAATTTGGTTTCGTGTTCCTCTTCGCGCAGAAAGTTCTCCTGCACATTGCTGATCATCTGATATTCCGGTATGGTGGGATAGTCGGGGTATAAGTCGGAGCCCAGGTCGTTGAGTAGGTTCAGGTTCTGATAGACCGGATTGACCAGGTCGCCCACCGGGATCTCGATGGCCCGGCCGCCCCGGGCGATCGAGTAGCGGGCTTCGATCGACAACTGGGGCAGGAACAGGCTGCGCGCTTCCCGGAGCGCTGCGAGGCTGCCTTCATAGGACAACTCCTGGCGCTGCAGCGCAATGTTGCTGTTCAACGCCTGTTCGACGTAGCCGTTCAGCACATTCTGGGCGCTTATCGGCCCCAGTGAGAGTAAAAACAGGAAAAGCGAAAGAACGACTTTTTGCATGGTGTTTGGTTTTGATTCAAATATCCCTCCCTTTCTCCCCCTTATCCAGTGCGCGCGGCTGAATTGCGGTTATTCTCCGTTGAATCGGCGAATAAGCCGGGTAAATCGGTAAGCCGCCGCTTTTTAACCCGGATGCCGGAAGATGGGCAGGTTATTACAAAAAAAGGAAAGAAAGCGCCGCGGCGCGTCCGAATTTGGGAAAGAGGCGGTATCCGGACGTCTAGAGTAGAAAACCAGACGATGGGTTTGTCGATTTTATACCCATGCATCAGCCATTGGTCATCTGCTACCGGACTTTGGTCAAAAAGGAAGCCCGAGGGGGTAAAAACCGGCCCCGGCCTTGTGGAATATACCCGATTGCGACGTCTTTCTTTTTTGAAAGCGCACAATCACGAACAGTATGGATAAAAAAACCAAGACCCGCCAGGAGATCGCGGCCGAATACGGGATCAACCGGCGTACCTTACAGCGCTGGTTGAAACAAGAGAAAGTAAAGCTGCCGAAACGACTGTTGGGCCCCCGGGAGCAAGACAAGATCTACCAGGTTTTCGGAAAGCCGGAACGGGAAGCCAAACCTAAGAAAACCTTCGGAGGTTAATTTGCCGTTAGCCCCTTTTTGCGGATATTTGCGCTTCGCGCTGCAAGGAGCGGTCCGATAGAACAACGAATTCAGATTACATTATCAGGTTCCTCTCCCAGGGAACCCGCAAAGCCAAAATCGCAATATGTCCAACGAGAAGATCATCTTTTCCATGTCGGGCGTCAGCAAGACCTTTCCGCCCAATAAACAAGTCCTGAAAAACATCTGGCTCAGCTTTTTCTACGGCGCCAAAATCGGCGTGCTGGGCCTCAACGGTTCGGGAAAATCCACCCTGCTCAAGATCATCGCCGGCCTCGACACCAATTACGAAGGCAAAATAGCGTTTGACGGCAGCTATAAGATCGGCTACCTGGAACAGGAGCCTCAACTCGAACCCGGCAAGACGGTCAAGGAGATCGTGGAAGAAGGCGTACAACACATCGTCGACATGCTCAGGGAGTATGAGGAGATCAACCTCAAACTGGCCGAGCCGATGGACGAGGACGAAATGATGAAAGTGATCGAACGCCAGGGCGAACTCATGGAGCAGCTCGATCACCAAAACGCCTGGGAGCTGGATCATCGCCTCGACACCGCGATGGAAGCCCTGCGCTGCCCGCCGGAAGACGCTTCGGTCGACGTCCTCTCGGGCGGTGAACGCCGCCGCGTCGCTCTCGCGCGCCTGCTGCTCAGCAATCCCGACATCCTATTGCTGGACGAGCCCACCAACCACCTCGACGCCGAAAGCGTGCTCTGGCTGGAGCAATACCTGCAAAACTTCCCGGGTACGGTGATCGCCGTGACCCACGACCGCTACTTCCTCGATAATGTCGCCGGATGGATACTCGAACTGGACCGCGGCGAGGGCATCCCCTGGCAGGGCAACTATTCTTCCTGGCTGGAACAAAAAGCCAAACGCCTCGAACAGGAAGAAAAAGCCGAGAGCAAACGCCGTAAGACCTTACAGCGCGAACTGGATTGGATACGCATGGCCCCCAAAGCCAAACAAGCCAAAGGCAAAGCCCGCCTCAACGCCTACGAAAAGCTGGCCGACCAGGAGACCAAAGCGCGCGAGGCCAAACTGGAACTCTTCATTCCGCCGGGGCCGCGCCTGGGCGATGTAGTGATCGAAGCGGAAAACCTCGCCAAGAGCTACGGCGACCGCGTCCTGTTCGACGACCTGAGCTTCCGCATTCCCAAAAACGCCATCGTCGGCATCATCGGCCCCAACGGGGTGGGTAAGTCTACCCTCTTCCGAATCATCATGGGAAAGGAAACGCCCGATAACGGGAAAGTGGTTACCGGCGATACGGTGCAACTGTCGTACGTCGACCAAAGCCACGAAGAACTACAGGACGGAGAAAAGACGGTATACGAGGTGGTGTCGGAAGGCAATGACATCCTGACGGTCGGCAACACTACCCTCAACGCACGAGCTTACCTGAGCAAGTTCAACTTCAGCGGCACCGACCAGCAAAAGAAAATCGACGTCCTTTCGGGCGGCGAGCGCAACCGCGTCCACCTGGCCATGACCCTGCGCGAAGGGGGCAACGTGCTGCTGCTCGACGAACCTACCAACGACATCGACGTCAATACCCTCCGGGCGCTGGAAGACGCCCTGGAAGACTTCGCGGGCTGCGCATTGGTCATCTCCCACGACCGCTGGTTTATCGACCGCCTGGCTACGCATATCCTCGCGTTCGAAGACGACGCGGAGGTGGTTTTCTTCGAAGGCAACTTCTCGGATTACGAGGCGGCAAAGAAAGAAAGACTGGGCGATATCACCCCGCACCGGCCGCGGTTCAAGAATGTGATCAACAGATAGCGCGCGTTCTTTTCCGCATGTCTGCATAAAATGTCATTACATCCTGCAATAGAGGAAGCATGAAAAAGATCGCACTATTCGGCGGCACGGGTCGCACCGGTAAATTGTTTCTGGAACAAGCCGTACAGAAGGGCCATCCGGTAAAAGCAATGGTCAGAACACCGGCGAAGCTGGACCTGGCTGATTTTATACTGCAACAGGTAGAGGAAGAAGGCTATATCGGGGAGATGCCCTTCGTGAGCTATTAAAAGCCCCCGATAGCGTACTTCCAGACATCAAAGCGAAAACTTTCTTTGGTCTTGATGAATTTTGCGAACTCTTCTTTCAGCAGGTCGACGATTTCCTGCCGGGTAAGAAAATAGCTCTCCGGAGGCTTCAACTCGTCATTCAGCGGGTCGAGCCGGTTGAGCAGATCGGCGATGCGCTCGCGGTTGACGGCCATCGCCAGTTCGTGGACGGCCTCGTCGGGAAGCTTGCGGCTGATCAATTCGGCTTCCGCTACCCGAAGCGCTTCCGGCTGAAAATGCTTTGGCGACTCCAGAATCTCGACGAGTTCGCGACTGTCTTTGCGGGCGTATCGTTTAGCTAAGTTCATCTTTTTCCGTTTTCCGGTCCGCAAAACTTAATTGACAACGAAGTTAATTTTTCCACTTGATGTTACATCCCCCGCTTGGGTATTGCTTTTCGTTCACCGGCTCTCCGGCCAGCACGGCGTCGAGGGCGGCCCGCAGGTCGCGGCCCGTCAGCGGTTCGTCGTTCTTGGGGCGCGAGTTGTCGAGCCGGCCGCGGTACACCAGTTTGCGGTCGCCGTCGAAAACGTAAAAGTCGGGCGTACAGGCAGCATCGTAAGCCCGGGCGACTTCCTGGGTTTCATCGTAGAGGTAAGGAAACGGATAGCCCACGGCGGCCGCGTGTTCTTTCATCTTATCCGGGCCGTCCTGCGGATAATTTTCCACGTCGTTGGAGCTGATGGCGACGAAGCCCACGCCTTTGGCCATGTAATCTTTGGCCACCCTGACGATCTCGGGATTGACGTGAATGACGTAGGGACAGTGATTGCACAAAAACATGACTACGGTAGCCCGGTCGGTAGCGACATCGTCCAGGCTGACGTCTTTGCCGGAAACGGTGTCGGGCAGTTTGAAGCCGGGCGCTTGTGTACCCAGGTTGAGCATAGTGGATTCGGTGAAAGCCATAAGGTCGGTTTTATCAAAATAATAAATTAGTCCGGTAAAGAGTTCAATGCAGCCCTTTTTCAGTCAATCGGCAAAAAAAGCACCATCTCGCCCGGCTCCAGAGCGTCAACGTGCCCGGCCAGGGTGGTATCTGCGTTAAAAAAATGGAAGTGCGCATGGGTGTCGTGGTGGGTAAAAATAGCGGTATGCGCGGTCGAATAGAACCCGAGCACTTCGACTTCCGCATCGGTGAGGACGCCGTTGGGCCCCGAAGTGCGGTGCTTTTCGTGGGTATGCCGGTCATCATCCGCCGGCCAGTCGATGACGTGCCACTGCAGGCGCCGGGCGCGGCCCCGCAGGCGCAACGGGAAAGCGCTTTCGGCATCGAGACCCTGCTGTTTCGCCTGCTCGGCGATGAATGCTTCCAGATCGGCCTGTTCCCGGATCGACTCCGGAACATTGAAGCCTTCCCAGTGACTTACCTGCGCCCACACCAGCAAGGCCGCCCGATGATCAAAAGACCGGTCGACGATCAGCTGGCTGTCCCGCACAAAACTGACCAGCGGCTGCCCGTTCCATATCAATACCTCGCCCCGGAGCGCTTCGAGAGCGCCCAAAGCGAAAAGGTTGTTGCGCGATCGCAACGTATCGAGATCGACTTTGGCGCTGAGATCGTTCCGGTGCATGAAGTCGCGCAGGGCCCCGCGGTAATACACTTCAGGGGGCTCGCCGGAGGGCGGCAATTGACAAGCGGATGCTCCGAAAAGCAGTAAAAAGAGAAAAATAAAGGCTTTGGGCGCTGGATATTTGGAATTCCTGACCATCTTGGGAAACGTAGCGATTCGGAAAAGTCGGGAAGTACCTGAGAGCTTGTTTGGAGGTAGTCATTTTGGCTGCAAAACCCAGCTTTTGGAACCTCCCTGTGGCATTTTTCCGACCCGTAGCGCTGCTATGAGCCGGAAAAATCCCTTCGGGAGAACCCAAAATCTGAGTTTTTCGCTTCAAAAGCACTACCTCCAAACAAGCTCTGAGCGCGCACTCTTCTGCTCCTTCACGCCACCGACAGGCAAGTCTTTAGGTTGAGCTCGGTTTCGATGGTGCAATGAGCAAAAGGATGCGCACGATGCATTTCCCTGATCGCGGCTTTTACCTCAATTATCTGTTCAAAGGTACGAATATTTTCCAGTCGAACGTGCGCGGTAAAGGCGCAGCACCTCACCTTCCAGCGACCAGGTGCGAAGGTGATGATGATAACCCAAAGCTATCGGGTTTGACAGGGAAGCACGGGGAGACGGGAAATCTGGTTTCAGAGCTCGCTTGGAGATAGTCATTTCGGCTGCGAAAACCAGATCTCCTCCCGTCATCACGTGCGGTTATTCATGCCTGTGTCCGTTCTCCAGGTGATCGGATAGCGCCACGTAATCCATACCGCAGACCGGGCATTCTCCCGGTTCATCGCTGCCGCTGCCTTCGCAGTGCATCGGGCACACGTAAGCAGCAGTATATTCCGGCCCGTCGCCGTGGGCGTGATCGGCCGCAGCGCCGTGATGGTGATGTTCGTCCATCATTTCAGCAGGTTCAGCTGATGTTTCCGACCGACCGGCCTCACCGGCGTTGTTTCCACAGGCGGTCAGTGCAAGAGCGGCCGCAAAAAACAAAGCGACCGGGAAAAACCATACAGTTTTTTTCATGATAGCATTAATTGATAGTTGAATGATTTTCACCCTGCCGCCAGGTAAGTCTGTTTGTAATTAGCGTTCTTCTTCCGCTTCGTGATGAACTGGCTCGTTCATCCTATGCTGTTCTCTCTTTTCGCGCCGTTCCTCTCTTTCCTGGCGGTTATTCCGGTTATTGAAGGCGGTAAAATACCAAATTCCGAATCCAATGACGAGTATGACAAAAATCCAGTTGTAAATCATAATATTGATTTACTATAAAAAGCCTCAAAGCGCCATTTGTTCAAACCTAAAACACTTATTATCAACTAATTAACGCCCAAAGAATCTTCTACTACCCCACACTTGAGCATCCGGCTGCCGAAATAGGGATTACGGATTTGCAGTTCCTGGCTGAGCCAGTCGGCGCCCCGGTCGTCGAAAGCCATTGGGCAGTGCTGTACATAGAGTGTTTGCGGCCCTCCGCCGAAAGCGCGCACCGTGGTAATCATGGCTTCGGAGACCGACTCAAACTGTCTGCGTTGCCCTTCCACCTCTGCCGTTTCAGCGATCTGTCCGGCCTCATTCCTCAGAATTTTTTGTTGTTTAAGCCAGAAAGCCCGTGGTTTCGAAGGCAGCACCAGTTCGTCTATCTCATCCAGCGCCGCCAGGAAAGAACGTGCAGCGGCGGCGGCCGCGTCGGGATCAGTTGCCACCAAAGCATCTTTTACCGCCAGGTAACGCATAATCAATGTGTTGAAGGGATCGCGAAAAGCATCCGGGGTGGCTGCTGCAAATGCCGGCGCCGATGTTCCTTCCGGGCTCGTCACCTCCCGGTTCATCATACTGGCCTGGTTGTTGAGCTGTGCGGCGGCATCGATGGTGAAAGCGCCGTAGGTTACGACCTGATCGCCGGGCGACAACCCGTTTTTTACCCGATAGGCGTCTCCGAGGGAAGCGCCCAGCAGCACCTCCCGGTATTCGAAAGACGGCACGGAAGCCCCCGGCGCTTCGACGTATACGACCGAGCGCTTTCCGGTCCATAGCACCGCCGATTTGGGCACAGTTAACGTCCCTTGCGGGGGGCCTTCTGTGCGGGACTCCAAAACGCCCCTGACCAGCATCGCCGGTTTGAGTTGCCGGCCGGGGTTGGCCACTTCAGCTCGCAGAGAAACGATCCGGGTTTGCTCATCGATCACCGGGTCGATAAAGCGGATGCGGGCGGTGAATTCGCGGCCGGGAATGGCCGGCGTCTCGAAAGTGATCCGGTCGCCTACCTGAACGGTGGCCAGGTCTTCCTCGTAAGCATCAAAAAGAACCCATACCCGGCTTAGATCGGCGATATCGTAAAGCACCGCGCCGCGCGATACGTAGTCGCCAACAGCTATTCGGCGCCCGACGACTACGCCGGCCGTCTCGGCCGGCACATCAAACGTCTCTCTGATCCGACCGGTGCGAAGGAGCGCGTTGACCAGCGTATCCGGAAGTTTCCAGCGGCGGGCTTTGCGACGAGCGGCGTTGAGCAGGGCGGTATCGGCCAGTTGCTTCGCCGAAAGCAGCTCCTGTTGGGTCGTGATCCATTCCGGCGAATAAAGCCGCAGTAAGGGCTGGCCTTGCTGCACCGATTCGCCGGTGAAACTCACGAACAGTTTTTCGATGCGCCCGGGCAGATGAGCCACCTGACTGGCGATGCGGCGTTCGTCGATGGCTACTTTTCCGTTCAGCGCGATCGTCTTTTTCGCGTCGGTGGTGCGTCCGACCGTGGTCGTTTGTATCTGCGCCAGCTTTACGGCCTCGGGTGTCATTTGTAATACCAGCGGATCGCCGGCCCCTGCCTCAGCTACCGGCACGAGTTCCATCTCGCAGATCGGGCACCGCCCGGGGCCTTCCTGGCGAATTTGCGGGTGCATCGAACAAGTATACTTCTCCGCCGCGACCGGCGTTTCGACCTGATCACGTCCCCCCTCGCCGGCGTCCGGCCTACTAAAAAAAAGGTACCCGGCGCCCAGGCCGACGGCCAGCGCAAGCAGAGCAGTGATTATTATTCTGAAATTCATTTTTACCAGCTTTTTAATTCTTAATTCGTTAAATACCGTTGGGCCTCTGCAACGGCCAGGTAGCCGTCGATGAGCGCGCGCCATCGCTGCAATTCGTAATCGGAGCGCTCCAGATACAGCCGCAGGAGCGCATCGAAACCATCGCCCGAACTGCTGTACTGGTCCTGAAGGATATTGATGGCGGCGTTCACGGTCGCGATTTGCTGAGCAAAGAGCTGCCGTCGCCGCTCAGCATCATCAAAGTCGGCTAAGGCCCGCTCAAAGGAAGCCTGCAGACGCAACCGGGTTCCCGATTCGCGATGCTCCAGGGCAGCAAGCCGGCGTTCCTCTTCTTCGGCTTTTGCAGCGTATTTTCTGCGAAAGAACGGCAGCTTCAAGCCGACCCGGGGGGAGAGGATATCGCGCCCGTTGCCCGAAGGAAAGGCGTCGCTGCGGCGGCCAACGAGGATGTAATCCAGGCCAAGGGCGAAGGAAGGTTTGCGATCTAATTCGTTCAGCGACAGTCGCTGCCGAGCCATCTCCCTCTTCGCCGCCAGGGTGCGCAATTCGGGGTGATCGCCCGGTTCAACCGCAGCGCTGTCAAAAAACAAGACCGGCGGCGCCAGGCTGTCGGAAGCAGCAAGGGAAGCCGCGGGCGGACGGTTCAGAAGCTGATTGAGCGTAGCCTGCGGCTTGCGGGATTGCACCGCCAGCCGGTCGATCTCGGCCTCCAGGGCCTGTTGCCGCAACTGCACCTGTAACACATCGGCCAATGTAGCTTCTCCGGCCTCTACCCGACTCAGCACCAGTTTTTCTAATCCGGCCAGCCATTCGCGGTTGCGGGTTAAAATGCGGCGGCGGCCCCGTAGTTCCTGCCAATTCCAGTAAGCCTGAGCCAGTTCGAAGGACAACTCCAGCCGGCGCATGCTGACCGCTTCGCCAGACAGCCGGGCCTGGGCCAGCGCAACCCGCTCCCGCGCCGCCAGCGTACCCGGCCAGGGAAGCGCCTGGGTGGCGCTCAACCGTAACCATTGGGGCCCCAGTCGCGTCTCCACCGGCAACGCAAAGGCGCCGACCCCCAGCTCCGGATCGGGCAACTGACGCACCTGCACGGCAAATGTCCGTTCCGCCAGATGCTCTTCCTGAAGCGCCGCCAATTCCGGATTTTGTTGCATCGCTATTTTGAGCAAAGTATCCAGAGGCTGAGCGAACGCCGGCTCAGTTAATATCAGTTGGAGACCAATGAACAACGTGTATCGACAAATATTTTTCATGGTTTGCGTTTTTTACCTGCCGCCACGGGCGGAATGTGGTTTCCCGTTTGCCAGCGGTGCTGCATCTCTTTCCAAAAGCTGAAAAGAACGGGAACCGTAAACATAGTGATCACTTGCAACAGCATGCCGCCGAAAACGGGCACGGCCATGGGCGCCATAATGTCGGAACCGCGACCGGTAGACATCAAGACCGGCAGTAGCGCGAGAATGGTCGTTGCCGTGGTCATCATGGCCGGCCGCACCCGGCGCAGCCCTCCCTCCACTACCGCCTCGCGGATCGCGGAAATACTATCCGGAGCATTGGCCCGGAAACGATCGCGCAGGAAAGTAGCCACCAACACGCCATCATCCGTAGCGATCCCGAAAAGCGCCAGGAAACCGACCCACACCGCCACGCTCAGGTTAAGCGGCGCGATCTGAAACAGGTCGCGCAGATTCAACCCCAGCAGCTCGACATTCAGAAAGCCGGGCCAGCCGTAGGCTCCGATCAACAGAAATCCGCCCGCAAAAGCCACCGCCACCCCGCTGAAGACCATTAAAGCGATCCATACTGAACGAAACTGAAAATAGAGTAATAAGAAAATGATGGCCAGCGCCAGCGGCAAAACAACCGCCAGACGGCGGCTGGCCCGCACCTGCTGCTCGTAGGTCCCGGCAAACTGAAAACTGATGCCGGGCGGTACGGTGAGGACGCCCTCCGAGACCAGCTGGTCGAGGCGCCGACGGGCATTTTCCACCACCGTTACTTCCGCATACTCCGGTTTGCGATCGAAAAGGACGTAGCCCACTAAAAAGCCGTCTTCGCTCTTGATCGACTGCGGCCCCTGAGCATATTTTATGTCTACGACTTTCCCCAACGGGATCTGTGCGCCGTCGGAAGCAGATATCAGAATATGCTCCAGCGTCTCCGGGTCGTTGCGCAACTCGCGGGGATAACGCACCCGGACGGCGTACCGCTCACGCCCCTCTACCGTCTCGGTGAGCTTAACGCCGCCGATGGCGGCTTCCAGGTGTTTTTGTACTTCGACCACCGACAGGCCGTAACGGGCGATCGCCGCCCGGTCGATCGCGAGTTCCAGATAGGGTTTCCCGACGATACGCTCGGCAAAGACAGCCGGTTCCTTCACGCCCTCCACGGCCTTGAGGTGCTTTTCCAACTCCAGCCCGAACGCCTCGATGGTGCGGAGGTCCGGGCCGCGAACTTTGATGCCCAGCGGAGAGCGCATGCCGGTTTGCAGCATGACCAGCCGCGTCTCGATAGGCTGTAACTTCGGCGCCGAAGTAACGCCCGGCAGTCGGGTGGCGCGAACTATTTCCGACCAGATGTCGTCCGGCGATCGAATGTGGTCGCGCCACTGCCGAAAATAGCGGCCGCCGGCGTCTTCAATGAGTTGCCCCGACGAGTCGCGCGCGTACGCCCCCGAGTCGTCCACCCGGTAGCGAATGCGCCGGCCCTTCGCGTCCGTCTTGTATTCCGATCTGTACAAGATCACATTTTCGTACATGCTCACCGGAGCCGGATCGAGCGGGCTCTCTACACGACCCATTTTGCCGACTACCGTCTTCACTTCGGGGATAGCGGTTACCGCCATATCGAGGAGGCGCAGGTTTTTGCGATTCTCCGCCATCCCGGCGTGCGGCATGGCGGTGGGCATCAGTAGGAAGGCGCCTTCGTCGAGCGAAGGCATGAATTCTTCTCCCGTCTGTTGCCAAACGCGCAGGCCCAGGTAAATCATGGCGGCCGGCGCCAGCAAAAAGAGCAACTTATAGCGCAGACACCAACGCAAAACCGGCTCGTAATAACGGATCGCCAGCTGGAAAAAACCGATCAGACCGCCCGCCAGCACGGCTACGAACAGGAAGTTTTCCACCAGCCCGTATTCCGGCCCGAGCGGTATCCAGGCATGCGCCAGAAGGTAGGCGACGAAAGCAGCGTAGAGGAAATTCTTGACAAAGCCAAAAAAGCGATTGGCGCGCGCCGAGGTGCGCCGGCGCATCCACATGGTCAATAGTCCCAAAACACCGACCAACGCAACTGCTAATCCCCCAACCGGCGAAAACTGCCACGCCAGCCAGGCGCCGCCGAGCAGGAGCAAACTGTTGCGAACGAATTCGCCCCAAAAACGCCGCCGCCAGCCCCATACCGCATGGGCCAGCGCCGGCAACACCGCAACAGCCAACACGATGGTGGCCAGCAACGCAAAAGTCTTGGTAAATGCCAGCGGCCGAAAAAGCTTGCCCTCCGCTCCTTCCATCGCAAATACCGGAAGGAAGCTGATCACGGTAGTGGCGACGGCCGTCATCACCGCAGAGGCGACCTCGGTCGTAGCGGCATAGACAGCTTCGAGGCGCGATTCGCCGGCCGGTCCTTCTTCTAAACGCCGCACAATACTCTCCAACAACACGATCCCCATGTCAACCATCGTACCAATCGCAATGGCGATGCCCGACAAAGCCACGATATTGGCGTCGACCCCAAAGTATCGCATCGCGACAAAGCACAATAGCACCGCAACGGGCAGAGAACCGGATATCAACAAGGAGGAAGGCAAGTTGAACAGCATAAGGATGACGACCATCACCGTGATGAGGATCTCCAGCGTGAGCGCTTCCTCCAGGGTGCCGATGGTTTCGTTGATCAACTCGGTGCGATCGTAAAAGGGAACGATTTTAACCTGCGATACCGTGCCGTCGGCCAGGGTGCGCGTTGGCAGGCCGGGGGCGACCTCCGCGATCTTGGCTTTTACATTTTGAATGACGGCCATCGGGTTGGCGCCGTAACGGGCCACCACTACGCCGCCGACCGCCTCGGCGCCCGATTTGTCCAAAGCACCCCGTCGGGTGGCGGGCCCGATGTTGACACGCGCGACGTCGCGGACGCGGACGGGCGTATTGTCGGTGGCCTTCACCACCGCTTCTTCCAGGTCGCTGATGTTTTTGATATACCCCAGGCCCCGCACGAAATATTCCGCCAGGTTGATCTCTATGGTCTGTGCACCGACGTCGAGGTTGCTGCGGCGCACTGCCTGCATCAGCATATCGAGGGTGACATCGTGCGCTTTCATCGCGTCGGGATCGGCGTCCACCTGATATTCCTTAACGTACCCCCCCACCGAGGCTACTTCCGCCACGCCGCCGGCCGAAGCCAGCGCGTAGCGCACCTGAAAATCCTGGATCGATCGCAATTCGTGGGGGTCCCAGCCGCCGGTCGGGTTGCCGCGCCGGTCGTAGCCCTCGAGGGTATACCAGAAAATCTGCCCCAGCGCAGTGGCGTCGGGGCCCAAAGCGGGCTGAACCCCTTCCGGCAGGGTATTCGCGGGCAACGCGTTGAGCTTCTCCAGGATGCGCGACCGGCTCCAGTAAAATTCCACCTCTTCTTCAAAGATGACGTAGATACTGGAAAAACCGAACATGGAGTTCGACCGGACGCTCTCCACGTCGGGAACGCCGAGCAGAGCGGTCGTAAGGGGATAAGTGACCTGGTCCTCTACGTCCTGCGGCGAACGGCCCGGCCAGCGGGTAAAAACGATCTGTTGATTTTCGCCAATGTCGGGAATGGCGTCGACTGCTACGGGGTCGCGCGGCAGCCAGTCTAACCCGTAGTCGAACGGCGCCGTAGCCAATCCCCAGCCGATACATAGCACCAACAGCAGATAAGCCACGAGCTTGTTTTCCAGAAAATAGCGGATAATGCGGTTGAACATATTCCGGATGTTGCGAATAATGGAAAATCGAAAACACAGGCCGGGACGCGCCCAGTCAAGTTTTTCCGATAAGAAAAACGCTCCGCAGCCGGACGACCGAACAGCCGTATCCACCCAGCCGGAGCATCAGCAACTAAGAATAGGTTTATCTGCTAACAAAGGAAAGCCTGCCACAGCACGGGGCGGTCGCAGACCAGGAGGGGAGGGCGATAATTGAGGTAATGCGGAAAAGCGTATTCGAAAAAGGAAGCAGCTGGCCAGGCCGGTGTTAAAATGACCGGCCCATGATCGGGAAGCAACAGTTTTTTGTACTCGAAATGAGTTTGCTGCAACTCTTCATCGAGTTGGAGGAGATAAGTTTTGTCGTTACAGCAATCCCTGGTAGCGTCATCATGATCATTGTGAAAGGGACAGGCAGGCTCCGGCGCATGCAGGGGACATGCTCGCTTGGCTCCGTTATCCGCCGCGTGGCAGTTCTCTGCTTTTACGAAAAAAGCCTGACTGCGCAACTCCGAACGACAATAATGCCGGTTGAGCACAAAGCCGGTGGTGCTGAGAAAAACCCAGCAGGCAAGAGCGATATGGAGAAAACGATAAGCCATTTATCCGATAAAGATACAGATTCAACAAGAGGCGCCGAAACCTCTAACAAGAATTTAAGCGCCCAGCACCGCCGTCCACACCGCTGCAAAATGCGCCGCAGTACCACCCATCACAAACAGGTGCCACAGGGCGTGTGCATACGGCAGCCGCTCATTGGTAAAGAAGGGAATGCCCGCGGTATAGGACAATCCGCCGAAGATGATCGCCGCTAAAGTGACGGTATCCATCTGGTGCAGCATCGCCGGAACGGTCAGGACCCCCAGCCAGCCCATGCCGAGGTAGAGAGCCAGCGACACCCAGGGCCAGCGGCCGAAAAAAAAGAGCTTGTAAAAAACGCCCACCGCTACCAGCACCCAGATCAACCCCAGGTAGAGGCTGCCGAGCGCGTTGTCGAGGAAAAGCAGCAACAAGGGCGTGTGCGTCCCGGCGATCAGAAAATAGATGCTGATGTGATCGGCCAGGTGCAGGCGACGTTTGAGGTCGGGCGCCCAGGCGGCGTGGTAAAAGGTCGAAGCGGCGTAGACCGTCAGCATCGACAGACAGAAGATCAGCAGGCCGATCCACTGGGCGCCGGTCACCTGCGGCCAGGCAAAGTAAAGCAGGATGGGCGCGCCGACAAGGCCCGCCGCCAGCCCGAAAGCGTGCGTAAATACATTGAGCCGCTCCGCCTGCCAGTTGGCGGCAAGAGCGTTCTCAGGCGTGGTTTCCTGGTTGATGTACTCCATAGGACATAGTAATTTGTTGATAAAATTGTTTGCAGATGGAAAAACCTTTAATATTGTAACGCAAATGCGAGAAAAGGTCATCATATTATGCCTCGGCTCCCTCGTGCTGGGACAATCGATGCTGCTCACCATAGTAGCCTTTTCGCTGCATTGGAACCGGGCGATGATCACTCAGGCCTATTGTGTTAACATGGACGAACCCGAATTGATGTGCGCCGGCAGCTGTTATATCGACGCCGTCACCGTCAATTTCGTGGAATCCGAGTCGGAAAGCCCGGCCGCCCGGACGGGAGAAGAAAAACCTTCGACTACTTTGTTCTATAACGCCGCCGACCCGCTCAAAAGTTCTTCGCCGGCGCCTCTTGTACACAATTCTTTTGTCTACCGGTCGTCGGTCACCCAAACCGCCGTCCCGGGACTTTTTCGCCCGCCCCGACGCCTCACCGTCTGAATTTCGCTTCTGATCATTTTCATTGTATTACTTCAGGGTTGCCCCGGCGGCAAAAGCGCATCGGCTAAAAAAACGGAAGGAAGCCGCTGCAGCCGTTAACCGGCAGGCAACCGATCAATCCTGCGATCATGCTACTGCGTACCTTACTGCCGGTTGCGCTCCTTTTTTTCCAGTTTAGCGCCCGCGCCTGCGACGCCTGCGGCTGCGGGCTGGCCCCGATCTACTGGGGCATCCTGCCGCAATCCGACGCCCATTACCTGGGCCTTTGGCACAACCACCAGGTTTTCCAATCAGAACTCGACCCGGGCTTCGACGCGCTGAACGTCGGTTCGTCGCGCGAATTTTTCAATACTACCGAATTGCGCGGACGCCTCGTGTTAGGCGGTGGGTTCACCGCTTCGACAATGATCCCTTACGCCTGGCACCGGCGCGTATCGCCCGACCTCAGCGAGAACCTGCGGGGCCCGGGCGATGTGTGGCTGGTGGTGCGCAAAGACCTGTTCAACTCGGCCGACAGCATCATGCGCGCCGTACGCCACCGGCTGCGGATCGGAGCAGGCGTAAAAGCGCCCACCGGCTCTTTTCGCGAACTCGACGATTCGCAGCTGTACAACCCCAACTTCCAATTGGGTACGGGCAGCTGGGACTACCTGCTTACGCTGACCTACAGCGCACGCCTCGAACAGCTCGGCTTCAGCCTGGACCTCAACTACCGGTACAATACGACCAACCCCGAGGCATACCGCTTCGGCAATACGCTGAGCGGCGCCCTGACGGCCTTCCGCCGCTTCCAGGCCGGCCTCTGGGAAGTTATGCCCAACGCCGGCCTGCAGTACGAATGGGCCAACGAGAACGTCGACCGCGCTTTCCTGCAAACGCGCACCGGCGGGGAAGCCTGGCTCGGCGGCGCCGGCGTCGAGCTGTACCGCGGGCGCTGGAACCTCGGCGCCGCTTATTTTCACCCCCTGGTACAGGATTGGTTCGACGGACAGGTGAACAGCCGCGGCCGATTGTCGCTTCACTTGCAAATCTTTATTTAAATGCCGTTTAACATGGAAATACAACACTTACTTTTAATAATCGGAATCCCTATCCTTTTACTCGCCTCCGCCTGCGACCGGGAAGCCGAGGCCACCGTCGATGATGCCGGGCCGACCATCGAGTTTTTATCGCCCAGCCCGGGCGCCGAAGTTGAAACCGGCGCGGCGGTCTGGCTGCACGTCCGCTTTTCCGAAACGCTCGAGTTACACGAGATGCGGATCATCCTGCGTTCGGAAGAACACGCTAATATGGGGGTCCTTTTCGCCGGACACTCCCACGAAAAAGTACACGAAGTTGAAAAAGAGATCGCACTGCCCGCTATGCCGGGCACGACCTTCGAATTCGTAGCCGAAGCTTCCGACCACGAAGGCAACGTCAGCACCGCTTCGGTGCACGTCGTGATGACACAATAATTTTTCTACACCTTTTAAACTTATCAAAAATGTATTTCCGCAACCTATTCTTCCTCTTGCTGGCCGCCGCCACGCTGCTGAACCTGACGAGCTGCAACGATGACGATGACGTCAGCATGGCCGAAGTGGATTTCCACTTCCACTATGAAGTCAACGGCCAGGATTACAATCCAAACGAGATCTATGACGTCAACGGCGCCGCCGTCCGCTTCGACGTCGCCAATTTCTACGTCGGCGGCATTCAGCTGATGCCGGAAGAAGGCGACATGGTCGCGTTTGACGGCAAATACCTGCTGGTGACGCCCGACGTCATCCACCAGACCGTCGGCGAAGTCGATCCCGGTCACTACCACATGGTGCGCTTCTTCGTGGGCGTCGGTCCCGATGAGAACAATCAGACGGAGACGGACTTCACCAGCCGCGAAGCCGGCGACCCGCTGGCCGAACAGACGCCGCGCATGCACTGGAACTGGAACTCGGGCTACCGCTTCATGCGCATCGACGGCGAAGTCGATACCGACGGCGACGGCGTCCCCGACCAGGCCCTGGAGTTTCACCTGGGCCGCGACGAGTACCTGACCACCCTGCAGTTTACGGCGCATACCGACCTCAAATCGGGAGAGAACGAGTACGAATTTGCGCTCGACCTCGCCGCGTTGTTTGACGGCATCGACCTGTCGACCAACTACAGCATGCACACGACGCCCGACGAAGCCGGCACGGCCGCCATCTTCGCCGCCAATTTCGAGAAAGCTTTCAGCGTAGAATAAAATGAACGCATCCATCAGACTTGTCGTGCAGGGGTGTTTAAGTGGGAAAAGGAAGCGTTCTTTTTTCCGATCGCAGGCTTTTTTGAGGAGCATAGCCGCGCTATGCCCCGATAAAAAGCCGAAGCGTGGGACAAAAAGCGCCCTTTTACCCCTTAGAGATTCCCTGCGCAACAAGGCTATCTTATCCGGCAAAGGGCGCCCGGCGCTCTTTGCCGCTTTGCTCCTCCTGGTCTTCTCCGGCTGCCGCCCGGAAGACGAGCCGGCCAGCCCGCTCGACACCACGCCCTACGCGCTGGAGCTGCCGCCGGGTTTCCCCATGCCCGTACTGCCCGCAGACAATGAGCTCACCGCGGCCCGGGTAGCGCTCGGGAAAAAACTGTTTTACGATCCCGTCCTCTCGCGCGACTCTTCGCTCTCCTGCGCGGGCTGCCATCGCCAGGAACTGGCTTTCGCCGACGACCGCGCCCTCAGCCCGGGTGTCGAAGGGCGCCTCGGATTCCGCAACTCCCCTACCCTGGCCAACGTAGCTTACCTGGACCTCGTCAACAAGGACGGCGGCGTGGTCAAACTCGACGTCCAGGCCCTCGTGCCCATCGAAGACCATAACGAAATGGACTTCCGGGGCCTCTTCGCCGCCGAACGCCTGCTCGCCGACCCCGCCTACGTGGAGCTGAGCCAGCGCGCCTATGCCCGCGACCCCAGCTCCTGGGTCATCACGCGCGCCCTGGCTGCTTTCCAGCGCACCCTCATCAGCGGCAATGCCCGCTACGACCGCGCCCGGCGGGGCGAACAAAACCTGACGGAGGCGGAAGCGCGCGGACAGGCCCTGTTCTTCAGCGAGCGCACCCAATGCAGCAGCTGCCACGGCGGCTTCAACTTTACCGAAAACGCCTTCGAAAACAACGGGCGCTACGCAGAGTACGCCGACAACGGCCGCTGGCGCGTCACCGGACTGGAAAGCGACAAAGGTAAATTCCGCGTGCCGACCCTGCGCAATATCGCCCAGACGGCTCCGTACATGCACGACGGCAGCCTGCCCGACCTCCGCGCGGTGATCGACCACTACGACGGCGGAGGCGCGGGGCATCCGAACCAAAGCGAGAAAATACGACCATTGGGGCTGACGGAAACGGAAAAAGCCGACCTGATCGCCTTCCTCAAAACGCTTACCGATAGCACGTTCCTGACGAATCCGGCCTTTGCGCAGTAGCGCACCGGGGCGTCACCGGAACGCCCGGCGGATGCCGTTGGCGTCCGCCAGGTCATACAGCTTCCCGTTGACCACCGCAAATTCGTTGCGCCCCTCGCGTTGCAGCAGAAGGGTGATGCGGCGGCCCGGGAAGAGCTCGTTGGCGGGCGCGGCCTCCTTGGCCTGCACCAGCAGCGGCAGATCGGCGTAGTAGCGGCGGCCGGCGTAGTTCTCCAGGCGCACCTCTGCGTATCCTTCCCGTAACAGCCGCACCGGGTCCAGCTGCATCAGGGCGCTCCGGTCGGGCAGCACGGTCGGATAGATGCGGCCGGGAACGGCGCGGTAGCCCCGGCCGGCGAAGTTGTGGTAAGCGTGGTAAACAGAAAGGTCGCCCAGCTCGGAAATGCGGGCGTCGTAGTAGAATTGACGATGCCGGTTGTAGGGTATCTCATTGCGACGAATGGCGATGTCGACGGTGTACCAGTCGCCCTTGCTTTCCACCTCCACTTCCCGCAGGATGAGATCGTGAAAAGCATTGTAATCGTTCTCCGGGATCTGCCAGTAGGCGTCGACGGGAGCCGTGGCGTAGGCTTGCCGGGCGATGGCGTCGAAAGCGGAGAGGAGAATGAGGTAGTTGTATTTTCGGATCTGCTGCTTCTCGGGGTCGCCAGCGAGCCCTCCCGACTCGATGAGGATGGTGCTGGTGCCCCATTTGGTGATATTGTCACCGAAAGCGCGCGGCTCGAAGGCGTCATCGTAACGAGCTACCCGGCCGGGAATATATTCCTGCAGGACGCCGTCCATCAGCCCGATGAGGCGCATGGCGCGTTCGCGGATGTCGTTGATATCCTTGGCGTAATTGAAAGCAGGCGCCAGGAAGGAGACCGTAGCCGGCTGCGGTTGCCGGCCGGCGGCGTAGTAGCGGCTCTGGTCGTGGAGGTTGAAGCCCCAGTCGGCCGACAGTTCATCGCGCACCCGCTTCAGGATTTTCGACTCCGGGCACTGCAGGCGCTGCGCATCGCGGTTGAGGTCAATGCCGAGTGCGTTGCGGCGCTGAAAACGCTCGGCGCCGTCAGGGTTGAGCATGGGGAGAAAGACCAGCGTCAGCTCGGTGCGCAGGCGGTCGCGGAAGGCGTCAAACTCATCGCCGCGATGGCGAAGAAAGTTGAAGATATCGAACAGGGCCATGGTGGCTGTCGACTCATCGCCGTGCATCTGCGACCAGAGGAGGACCTTGACGGGGCCTTCGCCGTATTCCACCCGGTAGATGTCGCGCCCTTCGATCGACTGCCCCGCCACCGCCACCCGGAAAGGGGCGCGCAGCTGCTGGATGAGGGGCGCGATATCGGCCTGTTTGAAGCGGCGGTCGGTAATGGTCACCTCGCAATGCTCGTCGTAGGTCCGGGCCAGTTGCTCGTGCAGCGGCGCCTGAGCAGCGCCCGTAAGGACGGAGATCAGTAGGATCAGGGAAAAGGTGGTGATGCGCATGGGTGTTTTTGCAAGGTATAATAATGAAAATTGGGGAAGTATGGAATGGGGTTGGGGACAGGGCAATCGCATTTAGAGATGTTTGGAGCTTGCTTCTATTGCAAATCAACAGCTTAGGAACCTGTCGTCAAGATAAAATGCTCATTTACCCCGGTAAACTCACATTTTATCTTTTAGTTAACCTGTTGATTTTCATAACGAACCCGTTCCAAACATGCTCGTAAAAGATACTACCTCTCAATTGCCATAAAATTCACATGGAACGGAAGGGAAATCCTCGTTTTTCCTTTAGCCCGGATTATCGGTTTTTCCCGGAAGCGGGGAAAGTATTCGCCTTGCCCACCGCCTCCTTTCCGAATCGTCGGCGGATGTGGTCCATGGCGGCGATCAGGCGTTCGTCTTCCTGTTGAGGATCGAAGAGGTCGAGCTGGGGCGTGCCGCTGACCAGTTTTCCGAAGCGCACCCCTACCAGTCGCACCAGTTGGCGACGCGTAAACAGGGCGTCGAACAGTTCGCGGGCGTGTGCGAGCAGGCGGTTATCGCCGGCGGTGCAGGCAATGCGGCGTTGCTTACTGAAAGTATTGAAATCCGAATAGCGGATCTTTACGGCAATCTCGGCGGTCAGCTTACCGCGCTGCCGCAGGTCGAAAGCGAGGCGCGTCACCATGCGCGCCAGCTGGTCATGCAGCACCTGCGGGTCGATGGTATCCACCTGGAACGTATGTTCAGTGGAAATGGACCGGCGGTCGTGGTACGGAACCACCGGCCGGTCGTCGATGCCGTTGGCGCGCCGCCACAGTTCAGGCCCCAGCTTCCCGAACTCCCGTTCGAGCAGGCGCGGCGGCAGGCGGCTCAGCGTGGCCAGGTCGCGCACGCCCATCAGGCTGAGTTTGCGGGCCGTCATTCGCCCGACCATCGGCAGCTTGCGCACCGGGAGCGGCGCCAGAAAAGCGCGTTCTTCACCGGCTGCGACGATTTTTTCGCCGTTGGGTTTGGCCTCCCCCGCCCCCACCTTCGACACCAGCTTATTGACCGCCAGCCCTGCCGAGAGGGGCAGGCCCGATTCGCGGATAACCTTGCTACGCAGCTCCCGCGACCATTGCCAGCAGCCGAAATAGCGGTCCATGCCCGTGAGGTCCAGGTAAAACTCGTCGATCGACGCCTTTTCGAAGAGAGGGCTCTCCTCGGCGATGATCTCGGTAATGAGGGCGGAATACCGCTCGTAAGCCTCCAGGTCGCCGCGCAGCACGAGGGCTTCGGGACACAGTTGCAGCGCCGTTCTGATGGGCATGGCCGAGCGCACGCCGAACGCGCGGGCCTCGTAGCTGCAACTGGCGACGACCCCGCGGGCGCTGCGCCCCCCGATGATCAGCGGCCGGCCGGCCAGCGCCCGGTTGCGCAGGCGCTCTACCGATACGAAAAAGGCGTCCAGGTCGAGATGAAGGATGGCTCGATCAAACATGGCGATGGTGTTTTCTGCATAGTACGATCGAATGCAATTTAAACTTTTTTGTTTGCACAAAACACCCGAATTGAAACATATTTATTCAACCAATAAGACAGATCAAGATGAGGGAGGAAAATGACGGGCAGCGCGCAGCACCGGCGGGCCGGAAACGACAACGGAGCTGAACAGGTCAGCTCCGCGTCTTTTTCTCAAAGGGTCGTTTTGATAGCCCCTCAGCTCAATGGAAAATATTTTTCATTGGGACTGAGGTCGTGTGTGGACCAGCTTATCGGAAAGGACGGGCGCACAGGGGGTAACGGTCAATTCTGAGGGTTTGACGCCGCCGGCATCCGACAGAGGCCGGTAAAAAAAAGTGCAGTATGTCCGGGGGGAAGAACATGCCGCGAAAATCTTGGGGCGCCCGTTGGCGCCCGGGTCATGAGATTATGATCCATCGCTTTCGGCGGGCGATGTGATCGATCAGGTCAGTGGGTCACGAATACTTTTTCCATGACCATCTGATGATCGTCGAGTTGTATTTCGAGTACATACCAGCCCACCGGAAGTGCGCTGATATCGATCGGGATCAAATCGGAGGCAGCCGCTATCCTTTCATTGTATACCGGCTGCCCGAAGGAATTCAAAAGGCGCAGCTGGCGTACCACCTGCGTTTCGTCATTTACAAAAAGTTCGCCTCTTGAAGGGTTCGGAAATATACTTAAATCGGCTGAGGCTTTATCGTTAATACGGGTCGTGATCGTACTTTCGGGAAACTGAACGAGGTCGAGCGGATTCAGCTGGTGATCGATCAGCAACACTTTCTCCAATCTCAGGATGGACTCCACCGTGATGGCGTCCACCACATCCTCGATGATCACAAAGGACAATCGCCCCAGCGAACCGTACCCGCTCACCGGCAGGCCGTCAGTGCGCGTCAGCGCTACGGCGACGGTTCCGTCGGCAGAAGTGCTGATCTGCGTGATCACCTGATCGTCACCGGCAAAGAGCCAGGGATCGTCGGGAAAGGCGAAGCTGAGGTCTTCCACCAGCGCAGGCGTTTCCAATGCGATAGTGAAGGTGTAGCCGTAGAGCTGGTTCACCGGTTGCGCTTCGTCGCCGACCGTAATGTCCACCGTAACCTGCTGCCCGCCGGCAGCCGTCGTAGGAACCGGCTTTATTTCAATAGCGGGATCCAGGCTGGGCGTTCCGGGGCCGGAGTAAATATCGAATCCGGCGCCCCAGTTGTGGGTCAGTCCCTGATTTTGGCGCACCCAGATCGTATCCGCCATGTCGATCAGGCCGTTGCCGTCGCAATCGGCATGTGCAAAATTCGCGCCCAGCGGGAACGGCTGCTCCCAGGCTGCGACCGGCTGCCCGTTTTCCAGCGCCGGTCCGCCCCAGGCCCCTGAGGCATTGGGCCGCGGTTCGCCCTCGGCTCCGTAAGCGTACCCCAGATAGAGGTAATCGATCAGATTGACCTCGCCGCTATAATTGATATCGCCGGGACGTACGTATAACGTGCCCGACTGAGCGGACAACGGCCGGACGCCCGCCAGTAGCAGGCATACGACAAGTAGTATGTTCCCGGGATTATACAGCATTTCTTTAGCGTTGCTTTGAACGACAGTACAGTTCCAAAAATACGCCCGCAACCCATACGATGAAAGGTACATTTTTTTAGGTTTTTCAAGATGAACAAGAAATAAACCGCCCTCGTTGCTGAATGCAGTTAAAGGCCTGGGGGGCGAATGGACTGGGGATCAGCTGAAAAATGTTAAACAATTAATAAAAAAATACATTTGTTTAACATTTTTTTTCAACCTGGCTATCTTAGCTGTAGGATTGTCAACTAAAAATATTAAAAAAAATCCGGTATTTCCAGCTGATGTATAAAAGTAAGCTCATTTCTTTACTCCGCACCTTTGATCCTGAAGAGCTTAGCGCATTCGAGGATTTTATCGCCTCCCCCTATTTCAATAAGCGGGCGGAGCTGCCGCCCCTCTGCCGGGCGCTGGTGGCGCTGGCGCCGGATTTCCCTCCCGAAACCACTACCCGGGAACGGGTGTACGCCCGTGCGTTCGACGGCCGCCCCTACGACGAAAAAGAGATGGCGTATCTGATGAACTACCTGCTGCGGCTCGGCGAACAATTCCTCGGCCTGCAACGCCACTACCGGTCGGGCCTCAACAGCCGGCTCGACCTGCTGGCCGAGCTGATTGACCGGGGGCTCGAAAAACACTACCAGTTTCACCTGAAAAAAGCCGAGCGGAAAGCCGCTCAGAACGATTGCGACAGCAGCGACGTCTTTCTGGAGCGCCACCGCCTGGCGCACCTCAGAGATCAGCACTTCAAGCGACAGGATCAGCGCCGCTTCGACCTCGAGATCCAGGTCGCCGCCGAACAGCTCGACCAGTTTTACTACAACCGCAAGCTGCGCGCCCTCTGCGATATGGTCGGGCGGCAGCGGATCTTTCAAAAATCCTATCGCCTCACCCTCATGACCGAAGTCATGAACGCAGTGCAATCGCCGGACTTCGATCCATCACCCGGCACCCTGATCTATTTTCACACCCTGAAAATGCTGACGAATGCGGAGCCCCAGCCCCACTTCCAGCGAGTGATCGAGCTTTTTCAAAAACACTTCAGCAAGCTTTCTTTTGACGACAAACAGAATATCCTGTCACATGCGCTCAACTTCTGCATTCGCCAGATCCGGCTGCAGGCCGACAAGCGCAGCTATATGGAAGAGGCGCTGCACCTCTATACTTTCGGGATAGAACAGGAAATTTTTCTGGACCGCGGGCATCTCTCGCCCTGGCATTTTAAGAACGTCATCAAGCTGGCTTTTAACCTCAAGCAACACGACTGGGCCGAACAATTCATCCAGACCTACGCCCCGCAACTGCCGGCAGAAGCCCGCGAAAACGCCCTGTACTACAACCTGGCCGACCTTTACTATCAGAAGCGCGATTACGACCAGGCCCTGCGCTTCCTCAATCGCGTAGCGTTTACCGATATCCACTACCAGCTGAACGCCAAAACTTTATTACTTAAAATATTCTACGAGCTAAAAGAAGAGGAAGCGCTGCTCTCCACCCTCGCCGCCTTCACCATTTCCCTGAAGCGCAACAAAAACATCTCCATCGACCTGCGCAAAACCTATCAGAATTTCTGCTCGCTGCTCCACAAGATCCTGCGTCGCAGCCCCCAGCGCCGGGAACACCTCCGCCAGGAGATCCTCGACGCCTCGCCCCTGACCAGCCGGGAGTGGCTGCTCGGCATCCTGAAGCAGGAAGTTAGGGCCTGACCGGTAACTTAACCCGGATTATTCATGGATGCACCTATTGCGAAGCCAAACAAGAGCGCATCAATCGGAAGAAGTTGGCGCTGAAGCGATGGCAACTCAGCCGGCCTGAGAAACATATTTTCTTGGCCTCCTTGATCCGGTTTTCGGCCATCTCTCCTCGTTGCACATAAAAATTCCGGTACAACTCTTCGGCATCTTCCTCTGCGAAGCTGAAACCACCATCGGAACTGATTTCTTGAGCCGAAAAATCGAACCGAACTTTTTTATTGTTATGATAAAAAATCTTACTTTAAGCGTCTCTTTTTGGGTATAGCGCTTTTATATTTTTTAGGCCTAATTGGTGTGTAACAAAAATTTTTGCTGATCCTTTCTTGAAAGGAAACGCTTTTAATTACTGAAAATCAACTTTTTAAATTGAGCACTCAGCAAAAATTTTTACAAGGAACTTGTGTTACACACCACTAATCAACTGTAACATAAAAACTTATACCCTTTTTTATTCGTATCCATGAATAATCCGGGTTAAATTGCACCTTCTAGAAAAAACAGCCTATACCCTGTTGTGCCTGGCCCTGAGCTGCCCATTCCTGCTTCGGGCCCAAAACCAGGCCCTTTTTTTCGAAACTCCTTCCCGTTTAGAGCAAGACGCAGCGGGAGGGTTGTGGATAGGGGGAGGAAAGGGGCTCGCCTATTTCAATCCCAACACCCGAGAGCAAATCCACTTCGAAGCCGCGCGGGGCGTTGAGGGAAAGCTGCAGGGAGATACCGTCTACCAAATCTGGTTGCATAAAATGCAGGTTTACCTGGCTACCAATGCCGGCTTCGAGATCTACGACAAAACCACCCAGTCCTTCTCCTGCTTTGCGCCCCTTCACCCCCCTTCCGAAACCCCTGTATACTATGAAGTCAGCCAGTTTTGCATCGACCATACCGGGAAAGCCTGGATGGGCGGCCCCGCCGGAGGTTTGAGGTATTATGATCCTCTCCGGCGTAAAGTGGTAGATCACGAGATAAAAACAGAAAAGGAGGAAAAGAACGGCATCCCCCTCAAAATAATGGAAAGCGGGGACAGCGCACTTTGGATACTGGACAGTCTTCATTTGTGGCGGTTGTCTCCCGGCAGAGACCAATTGGAGCGGTACACGGCTACCCAAGTCGATATGGGCGTTGCCAACAGGCAGCATAAACCGCGGCTTCTCTACGAAGGGCGCAGCGGCAGTGTCTGGATCGGCACACCCGACGCCCTTCGTTTTGACCCCCGGGAAGCCTTTTTCCGATTTTTCCAGTTTTTCAATACCGACTGGAATGCGGAGGCGACCGTCGCGATTTATGACCTATACCAGGATGAAGCCGGCACCCTGTGGTGCGGTACGGGGAAAGGCCTTTACGGCTACGACCTGGAAACCGGGGATACGGTCCATTACTTTACGCAGCGGCACATACAGAGCGTAGCGCCTATGCCGGCTGGCCGGCTGGTGCTGGCCAACTGGGGAACTGCCTACGTTTTTGACCCGGCTACCGAGCAGGCCGTTGAGCTGTTTTCCGCAGACGGAGCATTCAAACACTCCCGCACCCTGGATGCCCGCTTTGATCAGGACGGCGACCTTTGGGTGGCTACGGACGGCACCGGCCTCTGGCAGATAAAGGAAGAGGATTGGGACGAAGAAACCGGAATTATTGAGAAGTACAGACAATACAAAATGGACAGCGAAAACGGCGGCATTTCCGCCAACCATCTTTTCAGGTCCTTTGTCGATAGTAAAAACCAGATCTGGGTACTGGTGGATGTTTATGGCTTGAGCAGGATAGACAAAGACTCGCCTGCGGTACAGGTTTTTTCCTATGACCCCAATGACCCCTATTCCATTTCCAGCGGTTATACCCTGGATGCCATGGAAGACAAGGAAGGGAACATCTGGATCACCACCAAAGGCAACGGCCTGAACAAATATTCCCCGAAAACGGGGAAGTTTACCCGTTACGATGAGTTGCATGGTTTGCAGGATAACAGCCTGAACCGGATCGCGATCGACAGCGAGGATAAGATCTGGGTTACCACCAGTAATGGCCTGTCCAGGTTTGACCCCGTCACGGAAACCTTTACCAATTACGATCAAACCGATGGCCTGGTCAGTTGGGAAAGCGCCCTTTTTGCGCACCCCGAAACCGGGGATGTTTTCACGGGCGGCCCAAAGGGGTTTCATGCCTTTAATATCTATGAATTACAAAGCCCGGTGGAGCAACCTTCGCTGATAAAGATCGCCCGCCTGTCCTATTTTAATTCGAAAACCGATGAAATGACACAGGTGGAGCCCAGTGCGCTGAAAGAAAACCGGCTCGTCCTTTCCCACCGGGAAAATATCATTGAAGCGGATTTCGCCATTCTTGACCTGTTCAATCCATCCAAACACAGCTATCAGTACTCCTGGGTGGCCCACGGAAAATCGCCCGAATGGAAGCCGCTGGGTAATCAAAACCGTGTCCGTCTGATCAATCTGGAGCCCGGCAAGTACACCTTTTCGGTGAAGGGCAGGAATAGCATGGGCGTTTGGAATGAGCTGGCATCACCGATCCACCTGCACATCCAATCGCCCTGGTGGGCAACCACGGCCGCTTACCTGGCTTACTTTATACTGGCCCTGTCATTGCTGGTGTTTTCCTACCGATTCCAGCTCAACCGGCAAAAGGTAAAGGCGGAAGCCCTTCGGTTACAGGAGATCAATACGCTCAAATCCCGGCTTTACACCAATATCACCCATGAATTCCGCACCCCGCTGACGGTCATCCTGGGCATAACCGATCAGATCCGCGGCCACGAAAAGGAGCGTCGCCTCATCCGGCGCAATAGCAATAGCCTGCTCCGGCTGATCAACCAACTGCTGGGCTTGTCCAGGCTGGAAAGCGGGCAGATGAGCCTTCACCTGGCACAGGGCGACTTCATCCGTTACCTGCGTTACCTCACGGAGTCCTTCCACTCGGCTGCCGCCGAAAAGCAGATTCAGCTGTTCTTCCAATCTGAAGCGCCGGAACTCATCATGGATTTTGATGCCGACAAGGTGCAGCAGATCGTTTATAACCTGTTGTCCAATGCCCTGAAATTCACCCCAGCCAACGGGCGCGTAGATTTTCACCTGAGCCAACGGAGCCTGAACGGGCAACCCTACCTGGAAATGAAGGTAGCCGACACGGGTATTGGCATTTCGCCCAGCGAACTGCCTCATATTTTCGACCGCTTCTACCAGGCCGATGCTTCCACCACCCGTAGCGGAGAAGGCGCCGGCATCGGGCTGGCGTTCACCCAGGAGCTGGTCCATTTTCTGGGCTGGACGATTGCAGTAAAAAGCAAGCTCGGAGCCGGAACAACCTTTACCCTCCATCTCCCCGTAAAAAAGGAAGCAGGTACACCCCTATTTCAGGAGCCAGCCATCCGGCAGAACCCAAGCCCAGAGGCAATGGGTGTTACCCGGCAGCCGCGCCCTGCTTCTTCCACCTCGGCTCCAGCTACTGGTACCCAAGCGGATAAGGAAGCTCCGATCTTGCTTATTATTGAAGATAATGCCGATGTGACGGCTTACATCACAGCCCTGTTACAAAAAGACTACCAGATTGAGACTGCGCCTGACGGTCAGCAAGGCATTGATAAAGCCCTGGCGTTGGTCCCGGACATCATCATCACCGATGTCATGATGCCGGAAAAAGATGGCTACGAAGTTTGTGAAACCTTAAAAACAGACGAGCGCACCAGCCACATTCCCATCATTATGCTCACCGCAAAAGCTACCGAAGCCGATCGCCTAACCGGGCTACGAACCGGTGCCGACGCCTATCTGATGAAGCCTTTCAACAAGGAAGAGCTGTTTGTCCGGCTGGAAAAGCTACTGGAGCTGCGCCGGAAACTGCAAGCGCGTTATGCACTTGCTGCTGATCCTTTGACCAGGTTGAGTCGTGAGAAGCCCAGCCTGGATGAGCGCTTTTTAGAAAAAATCCGTCAGATTATCGAGGAGAAAATTGATGATGCCGATTTGGACATCCCTTACCTGTGCGAGCAGGTACATCTCAGTTCCACCCAGCTCTACCGCAAAATGAAAGCGCTGACCGGAGCGCCCCCCATGAGTTTTATCCGCAAGCTGCGCCTGCACAAAGCCAAAGCCCTGCTGCAAACAACCGAGCTGAATGTCTCGGAAATTGCCTATCAGTTGGGCTTTACGGATCCGCAATATTTTTCCCGGGCGTTTAAGAAGGAGTTTGGGAAGTCGCCTACTGCCTTCAGAAAATAGCAGAAGCTGCTCCGGGTACCGGAACAGCTTCTGAAAAGCGTATTGGAACTAGCCTAGACGATCCATCAACTACACTTTTGGGGTCATACCTGGTTCCTAAAAAAACTTATCGCTATCGGGATCAAAGGGCTAATGGCTCTAAGGCCACCTCCGTGCGAAAGGGCTGTGTTTCTACAACCGTATAAAACTACCCACCGCCATTACCTGCCCATCCGATGCCAGTACCTGATACAAGCCTTTCGGCAATTGGCCGGCATCAAAGGCTACTACGGCCTCCTCGGCGTACTTCTCGAAAGTGGCCGTATGCACCACCTGCCCCAGCGCGTTGACAATACGCAGTTCCAGCTCACCGGTCCATTGGTTTTTGATTTTAATGTTCGCTAGACCTGAAGTCGGATTCGGATGAATATTGATCGCTTCACGGTCATCCAAGCTGCTTGTCGCAACTGTAAGGTCCTCACAAGCGGTCCGTTTGCTATCGAACCACTCAATCGTAGTGGAGATGGCAGGATTGAAGCAAGTTCCATGATTTCCACCTTCTATGGCTAGGTAGGCTTCGACTTCCGTCGCTCCATTCGCGATAAAATTGGCTTCTGCTACCAAGGCATTTTGATAATTGGACTTACCCCAATCTTTAGACAGCTTTAGCTGTATTTATGATTAACAAATT
>CAYQQU010000012.1:0-95622 GCA_964419545.1 uncultured Saprospiraceae bacterium
TCCAGCCCTACTTTCAGAGTATCGCTACTTTTCTGCGTAAGGAAAAAAAGAACGGCAAGACGATCTACCCGCCGGGTTCCCTGATTTTCAACGCGTTCAACACAACGCCTTTCCACGAAGTCAAGGTCGTCATCCTCGGCCAGGATCCCTACCACAATCCCGGGGAGGCCATGGGCCTTTGCTTTTCGGTGCCGCGCGGCGTAAAAGTCCCTCCTTCTCTGCGCAACATTTACAAAGAACTCAACGACGACCTCGGCGCGCCCATTCCCGATCACGGCGACCTCACCTCTTGGGCGGAAAACGGCGTTTTTCTCCTCAACGCCATGCTGACCGTGGAGCGCAACAAACCCCGCTCCCACCAAAATATCGGCTGGCAGAACTTCACGGACGCCGTCATCCGCACCCTTTCCCGCGAACGGGAGCACCTCGTCTTTATGCTCTGGGGTGGATTCGCCCGCAAAAAGAAACAACTCATCGACAGCGACCGGCACCTCATCCTCGAGGCGGCCCACCCTTCGCCGCTGGCCGGCGGCGCTTTCTTCCAATCGCGGCATTTTTCAAAAGCCAATGCGTACCTGCAAGCCAACGGTAAAGATCCGGTAGACTGGACGATCCCGGCCTGATTGCGAATCACTTCACTTTTCCCAACCGATAAGCGGCCACCCCGTCCGAAGCACCGGTCACCAGCAGCACGCCGCCCTCACCATACCAATCCGCCGTGAAATAGGAGGTGCTGCCGAACAGGCGAACCGCCGGCAGCGGCTCACCGGCTTCGTCCAACATCAGCAATTTTCCGGAACGCAGGCGCAAGCCGATATTCTGGCGTTCCTTCTGTGGGCCGGCCACCGCGAACACGTCCGCGATCGCTCCCGCAAAGCGGCGGGAGAAAAAGCGTTCAAATGCATTGCCCCGGTAACCATAAACCGCTAAGGTCCTCCCCTCCCATACAATATAATCTTTGCGATCGTCCCCGGCCACATCGGCAAAGCGAAACCGCACCGCCCGCCGGTCGCCTGCGGGTACGGCCAGATTAAAAGCCGATCCATCCAGGCCGGTTACCCGGCAAATCCCGGAAGTGTCGGTGGCGACGATCCGGCGGCTCCGGGGATGCAATTGCCAATCGGGCGGCGACAGAAAACGGCTTTCCCAGGCCCGGGGCGGCAAGCGCATTTCGCCGTCGCGGCGCATGACGTACTGCGTTCCCCGCCGGCTGAGCGCCACTAGAAAATCCTGGTTGTCGTACTGAAAATGACGCAGGGGGAAGGCCAGGGTATCTTCCGGCATACCCGGGTTCCAGCCGGGAAGAGGACCTGCGTTCAGATCGTAGCCGTACACGCCCCCCCGCCGGCTGGGCGCAAAAAACACGAAATTGCCGTCGGCCTCGAAGTCGACCGCAACGGCAGCCGCGGCGGCGCCGCCGGGTATCGAGAGAGGAAACCCGGGGTAATCTTCGCCGGATTCGTCGATCAGATACAGGAATTTTTCTGTATTGCCGAACAACAAGGGCGGCCGGCCGAAGCGCCCGGGCAGCACGCGCAGCCCTGATAATAACGGACCATCGAGGCGCCGTCGCCATTGCAAGTCGCCCCGATGGTCGAGCAGATAGCAATACCCCGCGGAATCGCTAATGCCAATACCCGGAGGTTGCCCCGGCCGCAAGGGCAGGGGGACGGGCGGAGTCGCCGGAGGAGCGGATAAGGCGGTGCGCCAGAGCTGAGTAGGCCCCGCCAAAACCCCGGCAGGGCGATAGCGCCCGCCTCCGCTGAAGGTGATGCGCCGGCCCTCTACCCGGAAGTTGAGCCCCAGAAAACCCAACCGCTCCCATTCGGCAGTCGGCAGGCCGAATTCGTAAAGACGCTTGGCCGGCGGTTCGAAGGGCAGGGTGCGTTGCAGGAAATAAGCAGGGCCGGGTTTTCGGTTTTCCGCCACAAAAGCCAGGAAGGCCGTATCGGTCGCCAGTGTTCCTCCCGCCGTATAGAGATCGATCCAGGATTCCAGCGCTGCTTTCGAATCCGCGAAGAGTGCGTAATCCCCGATAAAAGTGTAGAAAGGATTGCGCAGCGAAGGATTGCCCGGAAGCGCCAAAGGTCCCAACAGATCTCCTTCGAGTATTTGCTGAATGTCAAATGCCTGATAAGCATACTGTTGCAGTACGCCCACCTGCTCACCGTAAGCGAACAAGGCCTCGGCGGCGGCTTCCCGGTCGCGACAACGGGCCAGAAAAAAAAGGGGCCCCGCCGGCGAATCGCCAGGCGCCGGAAAGGTGATCAAAGCCCCTTCTTCACGCCACCACGGCCGGAGAAACTGCTCAAAACGAGACGCCGCGCCATCTTTCGGCAGTACGCGGAAAAAGGCGTCCGGGGCGGTAATCGACCACCAGGTAATGGTGGCGGCGACGTCGGGTACGAAGCGCCACAGGCTATCCGGCGTTCCCGGTCGCTGCGCTTTTAATCCATCCCAGAATCCGGACGGCTTTTCCATTTGCCACACTCCCTGCACCTCCAGCCGCTGCTCCGACTCTTGCCAGCCTACCGCGCCGCCGCCGGCAGCCGCATGCAGCAACCAGGGCGCGGGGTCCGAGCCGTCGCCCGGCGACCGGTAGCACACCCCCTGACTTTCGGCGGCCAGCCGGCGCAACGGGCGGGCTTCGATCCAATGGGACGACGGCTCGTTTTGCAGCGCCTGTACCGCTTCTTCCACCTGAAAGGGGTAGCGCCCCACGATAAGCAGTCCTTCGCTGAAAGCGACGGATGCCGGCGTCAGCCCATCCGCTTTTAAATGATAAATGGATTGCCCCAGGAAAGCAGAGCGGCGCGAGGGCGGAACCGAAAGGGAATCGAGGCGATTGCGAATAGCGCCTGCGGCCGGCGCCCCGTCGATGATCAGCGTGCCCTCCCAGCGACCGGGCCGGGATTGTTGCCAGGCCAGTACAAAAGCGCGTTCCTTCGGCAGCGGACCGGCAAGCCGGCGCACCCAATGGGCGTAGTCGCGTAAGCAGTCGCCGGCAGCCCCGGACCAATTGACCGAATCGGGATGCAATACCGGCCCTTCCCCCGGAGGAAAATAAAGAAAATAAGGAATGGTGGCGGCTACTGCCGCCGCGGGCCCCGCGATGCGGCTCTGCAGCAGAGAGCGGTACAACAGCGCCCCGGCGACCAGCACGAAAAAAAGGAAAAGGAACCAGGCTTTGGAAATACTTACCTTTTGCAAACCGTTTTATACCTTTGTTTAGTAGAATCCTAACTCAAAACAACCTAAACAAAAATATTAAGCAAATACCGAAAAAAAATCCGACCATGCGAAAATTGTTCCTCCGGATCGGCAGCCTGCTGGCGCTGATCGCAGTGGGACTTGGGGCGCTTGGTTCACACGCGCTCAAAGATGTTCTCACCCCCGAAGCCCTGGACACCTTCGAAACCGGGGTTCGCTACCATTTTTTTCACGCCCTGGCGATCTTACTCGTCGACGTTCTGATCCACTTCCGGAAAAAAGCCCAACTGGTATGGGCGGGCTGGATGTTCACCCTCGGCGTCGTCCTTTTTTCCGGATCGCTCTATCTGCTGGCGTTGCGGGAAGCGATGAACCTGCCGGTCGAATGGCTAGGCCCGGTAACGCCTGTCGGCGGGCTCCTCTTTATGGCCGGATGGGCCTTGTTGTTTTTGTCGACCTTTACGTTTAAATCGCCAAAAAAGAAAGAAGACACCTGACCATATGGCCCAAGACCAGTACCAAGCCTTTGCCGAGCACCTGCGCCGTATTGCCGACCTCGAAAGCAGTATCGCCGTTTTGAGCTGGGATAAAGAAGTGAACATGCCGCCGCGGGGCGCCCGTTTTCGCTCCCGGCAGCTGGCTACGCTCGCCGGCCTGCAGTTCGACCTGCTCAAAGATCCCGCCCTGGGCGACCTCCTGGAAGCGCTCTCGGCCGACGGCTCGAATCTGGATAAGCGGGAGCGCCGCAACGTCGAGCTCACCCGCCGCGATCGCGACCGCCAGCTCCGCCTTGACCAGGCCTTCGTGATCCGCCGCTCGGAAGCCACTTCGCGGGCCTACCATGCCTGGCTGGCCGCCAGAGAAGCGAATGACTTCGAACGCTTCCGGGAACCCCTCGAAGCGATGGTGACGCTGAAGCAGGAAGAAGCTGAACGCATGGGCTACGACCGCCACCCCTACGATGCACTGCTCGAAGAGTTTGAGCCCGGGTGTACCGTAGCGCAGCTCGATGCCTTGTTCGCCGGACTCCGCGGGCCGCTCGGCGCGCTGGTACAAGGCATTGCCGACCGACCCCAGGTCGATGATAGTTTTTTGCGGCGGCGGTTTCCCAAAGACCGGCAGTGGCGCTGGGGCCTGGCTTTGCTCGACATCCTGCAATTCGACCAGGAACGCGGCCGCCAGGATGTGAGCCCGCACCCGTTTACTATCAACTTTTCGGCGGAGGACGTGCGCGTCACCACCCGCATCGACGAAAACGACCTCGCCAACCTCACCTGGAGCTGTATTCACGAGATCGGACACGCCCTTTACGAACAAGGCCTGCCCAGCGACCAGTACGGCTTGCCGCTGGGCCGGAATCTATCCCTTGGCATCCACGAGTCGCAATCGCGCCTTTGGGAAAACCACGTGGGCCGCAGCCGCGCTTTCTGGGCCGTTTTTCTGCCCACGCTGAAAAGCTATTTTCCCGGGACCCTCGACGATATCGACCTCGATACCTTTTACCGGGGCGTCAACAAGGTGCATCCAAGCCTGATCCGCACCGAATCGGACGAGCTGCACTACCACCTGCACATCCTGATCCGCTACGAATTGGAGAAAGCCCTGATCACCGGCGACCTGCCGGTAGCGGACCTGCCGGCCGCCTGGCGGGAAAAATACCGGACGTACCTCGACCTCGGAATACCCGACGATCGCCAGGGCATCCTCCAGGATATTCACTGGGCGCACGGCAGCATCGGCTATTTTCCGACCTACACGCTGGGCAGCCTCTACGCCGCCCAGTTTTTCGAACGAGCAGCACAAGATATTCCCGGGCTGCGACAGTCCGTCGGCCGCCAGGAACTCGCCGAACTGCGCCGGTGGCTGGAACGCCATATTCACGTGCACGGACGCTTCTACACGGCCGAGGACCTCTGCACGCAACTGACCGGCCGCCCCCTGAGCCCCGAGCCTTTCCTGGAATACGCCGCCCGCAAATTCGAGGACATCTACCGGATGGTCTGAAGTTTTCTCAGGAATGTGAATAAAAACTGGCTAAAAAATCGAGCAAATTTCTGGAAATATGCCGCCGTTGAATAACTTTGGTAGATAAACCAGGCTGAAGAACGCACCAAAAGCCCGGTACTTTCCTCCGAGTGGGAGTCTTAGTGATTGATGTAGGACAGCAGAACGAAGACCAAAATTCCCGGCCCTTTTATATCGAAAGTGGAGTTTTCCGAAAATCCCGAACAGAGTAGGAAGCGGATGCCGAAAAGCTAATAGAGTAGGCCCAACATTAATCTGTAGTTATTATGAAAACTTTCATCAAGACCCTTCTCATTTTCCTTTGCCTGGTGATCGGCGCCGGCCAGTCTATGGCGGTAGTCGGGGTTAAGCCCGTAGAAGACAGCGCCAAAGAAAAGGCGGAGCTCTCCGATGAGCTCAACCTGAACAACCTCGACGCGCTTTCGGTGGAAGAATTTCTTGCACTAACCCCTAAGCAGATCCGGAAGGATTACGGCAAGAAGCTGTCCCTGAAAGAGGTGATCGCCCTGAAGGTCGCTCAGAAAAAAGTGAAAAAGCAGTTGAAAAAAGGCGACGCCAGCGGCAATCCCAAGAGCCAGCTGGTCGCTCTGCTGCTCGTTATTTTCGTCGGCGGCCTCGGCATCCACCGCTTCTACCTCGGTTACACCACCATCGGGATTATCCAGCTGCTGACGCTGGGCGGCTGCGGCATCTGGGCGCTGATCGACCTGATCCGCATTGTTACCGGTGATCTCTTACCCGCCGACGGCAGCGCCTATGATCCGGAACTTTAAGGCATACTGGCCCCTGGTCAAGCTGGTTGTCCTTATCGTTATCCCCATCATTTTACTGATTTTACCGGCTGACTTTTTCAACGACGGGCAAGCTGTCTGCCTCTCCGTATTGCTGGCGGGCGTAGAATGTTACGCCTGCGGGCTTACCCGGGGCATGATGCACCTGATCCATTTCGACTTTGCCGAAGCGTATTATTTTAATCCGCTTTCCTTTGTCGTCTTCCCCCTGCTCGCTTGGGTATGGGGGCGCTGGTTATGGCAAGCCTGGCGGAAAGTTCAGCACAACCGAAAATTGCATCTGGATCACGCCGGCCGGGACCAGTAGTGATCTCGATCAATGAGAATATCCAATCGACCTTCTCCTTTTCATTTAAGGGGAGGGTTTTTTTATCTGTTCCCCATTGGGAACTTTTTTAGCTTAATCCGGTCTAAAATAAAAAGCAAATCGCTCTAACCGTGCTCGATAAAGAACCGCTCGAACTCAGCTCCGACTTCCGCTACGCCCTCGATCAGCTGGAAGCGGGCGCCAACCTGTTCATCACCGGGCGCGCCGGCACCGGCAAGTCCACCCTGCTGACGTTATTCCGCAACACCACGCGCCGCAAGGTCGTGGTGCTGGCGCCCACCGGCGTCGCTGCGCTTAACGTACAGGGACAGACCATCCACTCTTTTTTCGGCTTTCCGCCGCGGCTGCTCTCCAGCCGCGACATCAAAAAGCGACGCAACCGGCGCCTCTACCAGAATATGGAAGTGATGGTCATCGACGAGATATCGATGGTGCGCGCCGATATGCTCGACAATATCGACTACTTCCTGCGTCTCAACCGCGACAGCCACCTGCCGTTCGGCGGCGTCCAGGTGGTCTTTTTCGGCGACCTTTTTCAGTTGCCGCCGGTGGTCGCCTCCGACGTGGAAGCCGGCCTCTTTCAACTCCAGTACGCTTCGCCTTACTTCTTCTCGGCCAAAGTCATTGAGCAGGGCTTTCGCCTGGAAATGCTGGAGCTGCAAAAAGTGTATCGCCAGGAAAACCGCCGCTTCCTGCGCCTGCTCGACGCCGTACGCCTCAACCAGATCGACCGCGACGACCTCGAAGAACTCAACGAGCGCCACCTGCCCCAGTTCGAACCGGAATCCTTCTACATCACCCTCTCGGCCCGCAACGACAAGGTCAACGCCATCAACCGGCGCGAACTGGATCGCATTCCCCTGCCGGAACGCACCTATCCGGCCGCCGTCACCGGCAATTTCAACCCCAAACTCTACCCCACCGAAGCCGCCCTGAAGCTGAAGCTCAACGCCCAGGTGATGTTCATCAAGAACGATCCCGAAAAAGCCTTCGTCAACGGCACCATCGGCAAGGTCGTTAAGCTCGAGAACGAGCGCGTCACGGTTCTGGTCGAAGAAAAAGCCGGGCAACAACGCTACGTGGAGCTGGCGCCTATGGAATGGGAGATCCTCAAGTACAAGCCGGGCGAAAACGATCCCAACCTGATCGAGACCGAGGTGATCGGCACTTTCCGGCAGTTTCCCCTCCGCCTGGCCTGGGCGGTCACCATCCACAAAGCGCAGGGCAAAACTTTCGACAAAGTGATCATCGACCTGGGCAGGGGCGCCTTCGAACACGGACAGACCTACGTGGCCCTCAGCCGCTGCCGCAGCCTGGAAGGGATCGTCCTCAAACAACCGATGCGCCCACGCGATATCCTCACCGACGAACGCATCATCGACTATTACGAGTCCGCCAGATGAGAAAAAATGGAATTTGCCAAAAATCTGTCGACAATTTGTTATTTTAGATGGTCTAACCAAATCCAGATAAAAAATGGCGACTAGAGTAAAAACGAAGAGAAAAAGACGCAAAGAAATCCGGGATCAGAAGCAGGAGCGTAAATTTTTCACCATCGTGATCGTCGGCACCCTGGCTTTACTGGTCTTGCTGTATATCGCTTTCGCCAGCTCCTTTTAAAAGGCGAACGACATAGACCGTATCTTCCTGGAGGCGGTCGTTCCAGCCGGTAAGCGTATCGACCCGTTCGAACGGCCGCGGCAGGGTATCGAGTACGTAAAACCCGGTCGCCGCGGGCGCCTCCCGCCGGCCCGCCGCTTGCGGAAAACGCAGGCGAAGGTAGAGCTCCGTATTGTCATCCGGCCGCCGCAGATCATGAAAAACCGGCAAAGGCGGCGCCGGTTGTTTGGCTTCAACGGTATTGGCCACCCGCTTCGGAAGATCGCGCCGGGATTCCCAGAGCGGAAACAACTGGCTCCAGAACAACAAAAAGCCCAGCAAACCGCTCAGCATCACGCCGCCGATGGTCAGTCGCCGGTTCATCCCGAACATGCCGATGACGCCGGCAAAGCTGAATATCCAGTACGCGCCGCTGAACGCCAGCCCCGAGCGAAAGCCGACCCCGCGAAATTCCAGAAAGCCCCCGATCATCAGCCACAGCAATGCAAAAAAGACGCCGACCAGGTGTAAAATAGCAACCGTACGGACGATGGGGCGGTGCGGATAACGCGGATCAAAAAACAAAGCCAGCTGTTTGCCTGCCAGGAAGGCCAGCAGGGCCGCCGCGACGGGCGACTGCGCCAGCAAAGCGCCCAGCAGCCAGGTGAAGGTAAGCTGGCTGAGCTCCTCTCCTTGCCGGAACTTGCGGAGGCTGTCCCACAAACCGGCTATCCAAAAGCCCGTCAGGGGCAGCATCCCTATCCCCAGCGCCAGCAGGTACTCGCCGTACGGGCGCAGGCCGTAACCCAGCCAGAAACCGGGCCGCTCCGGGGTCAGCGCCCCGGTCAGATACAACAAACCGCCCAGCACCAGGCCCGCGACCCAGGGGTTGAGCGACACCATGCGCCTGCCGTTGGGGTGCAGAAAAAAAAGCACCAACGCGATCACGGAATAGAAAACCAGGGTGGATAGGGGGTGAATCCATATCCCCAACGCAAAAAGCAGATAAAAAAGCCATCGCCACTTTCCGCTCGGAAGCTTCAGGAACATCACCAGCGCGTGGTATCCCAGCAGATGTGCGCCGAATAACCAGGCGTCGCCTGTCGCCAGTTTGCCCAGCAGGGGCGTCAGAAAAGAAGAGCCCAGCGCCAGCAGGGTAAGTACGGTCGTCTCCAGCCCGTAAATCGGGCGTGCAATGGCGTAGAACACCGCCAGGGCCGCGATCAGCACCAGGGCTGCGGGCAGGCGCAGCCAGAAAGGACGCAGCGGTGATCCGACCAGGGGATCGAGCAACAGTTCGGGCAGCAGCCAACCGGCGCCCTCGCTCCGGAGGATACGGATAAGCAGCTGTGTTTCCGCTCCGTCCCAAATGGTGGCCAGATCGTTGAATACCAGCAAATTGCCCAAAAATAACAGAGCCGCGAGCCCCAGGAAAAGGCGATTGCCCGTCGATGCCGCCATGGTAACCTGTTTTTAGGATGCAAAGATAGGTAATTCGAAGTCGCCCAACGGCCTGTGGGGCAACAGGAGCAGGGCAATCGCATTTAATTTTTGGATCTCGAAAAAGTAGGAAAAATCCTCGTTTTTGCTCGATCCCAAAGGAAGAACGAGAATTTTCCCTTCCGTTCCAGGTGAATTTTCTAGCAATTGAGAAGTAGCATCTTTTAAATGCGATTGCCCTGCAACCGGAACCAACGCTCAGTCGTCAACCCCGTCTTCCTGAAGCTTCGTCCGACCGATTTGATTGCTTACCACCAACACCAGGCAGCCGAACAGAACGCCCGACAGGATCAGCACCATATTGAGCAAACCCGTGGCGGAAAACGACAGCCGAATGAGGATGGTGGAAATGACGAAGCCGGAGTTGCGGATCAGCTGGTGGTACTCGGCAGTATACCGGAACGATACCATCAGGATGACGACGTCGACCAGAATAAGGGTGGTAAAGAACTCGTTATAAAATATTTTGTTAACATCAGAAAGTTCTTCTATTTTCCCCAGGTTGAATCGCTGTATTTCCAGCCCCCAATTGACCAAGCTGTATATCGCCAGCGCAAAGAGCACCAGTATCATGATCACGCTGAGACCTTTTTTCAGGCTGATAAAAGACTGCACGTTCTCCGGCGCCTTGAACCTCGGCCGGCGCGCCGCCAGGTAATAGAACACCAGGATCAGCGCAAAAAGCAACAAAAACCCGCTCATATCCGTGGCCAGCGATATATTGTGAGGCTCGGTGTACCAATCGCTGGTAAACTCGAGCTGAGCGATATCTTTGAAGATGCGCCGGATGATGATCAGTGAAATGATTTCGTACTGCTTGCCGATGGAACTGGTAAAAGAGGTGGGCAGATAAAAAACCAGCAGGTATACCTCGTAGATCAGAATGAAAGAAAAAGGCGTGTAAATGGCCGAGATGGGGTCTTCAAACAGTTCCAGCGCGGAAGGCGCCGGCTTGAAGATGGCCAGATCCGTCAGAAAGATCAGCAAGAGGTGAATCGCGAAACCTGCCAGACCGGCGTAAATGATTATCGTCTCGAAACGCTCTTTAAAGCGTTCGTTCAAGAACCAATGAAATAGCCTCTGGATTATTGAGTTTCGCATAAGAGAGAAAGAAAATAAAACGAAAAAAGTTCAGCTTTTTTCCGGTTAAGCCGATCGCCATGCGTCAGCCCGTTTTGCTCGAATTGCAGTATCTGCCGCCTGTCCAGTATTTCACCAAACTGGTGGACTGCCCCGCGCTTTGGATCGAGCAATGCGAGCACTATCAGAAAGGCAGCTATCGCAACCGCTGCCACATCGCCGGCCCCAACGGCCTGCACCGCCTCTCGATACCGCTGGTCAAAGGCAAGAACGAACAACTGCCCATCCGGGAGGTGCGCATCGCCCACGCCCAGCCCTGGCCGAAGCGGCACTGGCAGAGCATCCGGACGGCCTACGGCAACTCGCCTTTCTTTTTTCATTACGCCGATCAGCTGCGGCCGCTTTTTGAAAAAAAATTCGACTTTTTGTTCGATTTTAACCTGGCGCTGCTTCGCAAGCTGCTGGCTTTAATGGAGTTGGACGTTCCGCTGCAACTGACGGCCGAGTATCACGCCCCCGCCCCGGCAGGCGTCTGCGACTGGCGCGGCGGTATCTTTCCCAAAAAACACCGTCAAAAAGAGGACCCGGCTTTCCGGCCCAGTCCTTACCCGCAGGTCTTCGCCGAGAAACACGGCTTTTTACCCAATTTGAGTATCTTGGACCTGCTTTTTTGTACCGGGCCGCAGGCCTCTATGATCCTGGCGGCCTCCATTTTTGATCCAAAAAGCAAACCGACGTGACTAAAAAACTGATCGATCATAATATTCAATACTACCGCACCCAGATCGACGAGATGGTCAAAGACCTTCACGACCTGACCATCCGCATCGATTCCGAAGAGTTGTCCAAAACCGTGAGCGACCTGCGCAACCGCATTCACGAACCCTTTATGTTTGTCATCGTCGGCGAGGTCAAAGCCGGAAAAAGCAGCTTTATCAACGCCTTGCTGGCTACCGGCGAGGAGGTGACCAAGGTAGCGCCACAGCCCATGACCGACACCATCCAGCAAATCCTTTACGGGGAAACGGAAGAAGAGATCACCGTCAATCCTTACCTGAAACAGATCCTGCTGCCCGTCGATATCCTGCAGGAAATCGCTATCGTCGATACGCCGGGCACCAACACCATCATCGAACACCACCAGGAGATCACCGAAAATTTCATTCCGGCTTCCGACCTCATCGTATTCGTATTCGAAGCCAAAAACCCCTACCGGCAATCCGCCTGGAACTTTTTCGATTACATCCACGCCGACTGGCGCAAGAAGATCATCTTCGTCCTGCAACAAAAAGACCTGCTTCCCGAAGCCGACCTTGCCGTCAACCTGGCCGGCGTCAACGAATACGCCCAGAAAAAAGGCATCGACGATCCGCAGGTTTTCGCCGTTTCCGCCAAGCAGGAACAGGAAGGCGACCTGGAAAACAGCGGCTTCGGAAAGGTGCGCGCCTACATCCAGCAAAACATCACCGGCGGCAAAGCCCCCATCCTCAAACTGGGCAGTACCGTCGAGACCTCCATCAATATCAACGAACGCATTCAGCAGGGCCTCGCCGACCGGCGGCGGCAGTGGCAGGCCGACGTCGACTTCCGCAAAGATATCCTCGAAACGCTCGATAAGCAGGAACAAAAATCCGCCAAACAAGTGGAAGTGCTGGTCGAGAACCTGCTGGCCGCCTACGACCGCATCACCCGCCGCAAAGGCGAGGAACTGGCGCAGGGCCTCTCCTTCTTCACCCTCCTGCGCCGCTCCCTGGCCAGCATTTTCAGCAAAAAACAATCGGCCCGCGAATGGCTCGACGGGCTGGCCGCGGGCCTGGAAGCGGAACTCAACCAGGAGCTCAGCAAACGCCTCGACGAAGGTGTGGGCGACCTCGCCGACAGCATCCAGCAAATGGCGCAGATGATCGACCTGAAGATCAAGAACAGCACCACTATCCTACGCAAAGATCACGACATTTTCAGCGATATCGCCGAACGGCGCAGCAACGTGCTGCGCGACCTGCAGGACACCTTCGCCCGCTTCCTCAACCGTACCGAAAACTTCACCGACGATGCGCTCTTTCCCGACAAACAAGCCCTGCCCGCCGACGTGGCCACCGGCAGCGGACTGGCCGTGATCGGCATCATCCTCGCCGCCGTCACCCAGGGCATCCCCTTCGACATCACCGGCGGCCTGCTCACCGCAGTGGGGCTGGTCTTCGCCGGCGTCTCCACCCGCGTCAAACGCAAAAAGATCATCGACGGCTACCACACCGAAATCGCCAATAGCCGCGACCGGCTGGAGGAAGAGGTCAAAGAAAAACTGCTCACCTACATCCGCCGGCTGAAAAAGCGCATCGATCAGAACTTCGAGGATTTCGACCAGATGCTCGACCGCGAAAAGGAGGCCGTCTCCGCACTGGAAAAACAACAGGAACGCATCGAAGAACGGCTGGAAAGTATCCGGGCGGAGCTGCATCCGGGTTAATCGCGCAAGGCCCGTTTTTTTTCGTACTTCCACCTACCCGCCTTATTCGTCTATGAAAAAGGACAACTCGAATAACCCTTTTTTCGTTTATTCGAAAAACCGCTAATTTTAAGAAGAACGGAAAAAGAAGGAAATCACCATGAAGCAAAAAGGAGTAGCGGCGGTGCTCGCATTTTTCTTCGGCGTCTTCGGCGCCCATCGTTTTTATTTGGGGCAGCGCTTTCTAGGCGTCATTTACTTCGCCCTTTTCTTTATCGGCATGACCGCTTCGATCGAGGCGAACGACCTCATTCCCATTTTCGCTGTACCGGCGCTGATCGGCTTCGTGGATGCCGTCGTCTTCGCCGCCATGCCGCGGGAGGATTTTGACGAGCGCTACAACCGCAAATACCTGTACGGCGACACCCGCTCATCAAAATACCGCCGGCGCCCCGCTCCCCGCAGTCAGGGTTTACGGGAACCTTCATCGCTGCAATACCACCGCCAACAGGGCATCGCCTACTTTCGCGAATACGATTACGAAGGTGCGGTAATCGAATTCGAGAACGCCCTGGAAATAAAGTACGACGATCCTTCACTGCACTTCAACCTCGCTTGCTGCTATTCCATCCTGGAAGACGAAGAACGAGCAATCTACCACCTCGACAAGGCTGTCCAGTACGGCTTCGACGATTTCCACAAGATCCAAAACCACGACGCGCTGGCGTACCTGCGCACCACGCGCGCCTACGAGATTTTTGCCGTCAATGGTTTTCGAAGCCCCACCCGGGAAAACGCTCCCCTCGACCTGGACGAAGAAGAACCGCTCGACCTGTCGGGGCCTCCGGCGGACAATAGCAGCGGCGACCTGCTCGACCAGATCCGGCGGCTCGGAGAATTGCGCGATAAAGGAGTATTGACGAATGAGGAATTTACAGAACAGAAGCGCAAATTGCTGGCCAGGTAGCAAAAACATAAGAACGGGAAACCCATTGCGGGTTCAGTAGAACTGACGATTACGTAGTATATACCGAATTAAATAGCACGTAATCTGTACTCAGGTCCGTCCCCCAGCCCACGCTCTCCGCGTTGCCCTGATTGACATTGAGCTCGATCTCGAGGTGAGATTCTCGCAGTATTTTTTTCATAAAATTCCGGTCGAAAGCTACCGGCGTTCCTTGCTTTAGCACCGGAACGATCTCTCCTTCCCGGCCGATGGCCAGGTCGGCGGTCAGATAGTCGAAGGGCACGCCGGCGTTGCCGCAGGCGCAGATGATCCGCCCCCAGTTGGGATCGCGGCCGAACATAGCCGTTTTCACCAGGTCGGAATCGGAGATGCTGCGCACCAGGCGGCGGGCGACCTCTTTGGAAGAAGCGCCTTTGACGCGGTATTCGATAAACTTGGAAGACCCCTCGCCGTCAGAGACGATGAGTTTGGCGAGATGGATCATCATCTCCAGCAGCTGCTGCCGGAATATGACGTATTGGGGATCGTCTTTTGACGTGATGGTCGCATTTTCGGCCAGGCCGTTGGCCAGCACGGCCACCATATCGTTGGTGGAAGTATCCCCGTCGACGGTGATCATGTTAAAGCTGTCGGCGACGCAGTCCAGCACAGCTTCCCGCAGCAAATCGGGAGTGATAGCCACATCGGTGACGATAAAACTCAGCATGGTCGCCATATTCGGATGGATCATGCCCGACCCTTTGGCGATGCCGGCGATGTTGGCCGTGCGGCCGTCGATCTCCAGCTCGCGGAACCCTTCCTTGGCGAAGGTGTCGGTGGTCAGGATAGCGTTGGCCGCCAGAGAGCCGGCTTTCGGATCGTCGGACACTTTGTGGGCGTTGTTGCGGATACCGGCCACCACGTCTTCCGTAGGGAAGGGCTCGCCGATCAGGCCGGTGGAAGCCACCAGGACCAGGCTGGGGTCTACGCCCAGCGATTCGGCGGCGGCCTGCACCATCGCTTCGGCGCCCTGCCGGCCTTGTTCGCCGGTGCAGGCGTTGGCGTTTCCGGCATTACAGACGATCACCTGGGCCCGTCCGTCGGCGATATTGCGGCGCGAGACCTTGATGGGCTCGGCGGCTACTTGGTTTTGGGTAAAGGCCGCCGCCGCGCTGGCCGGCGCCTCAGAGTAGATGATGGCCAGGTCGCGACGCATCGATTTGATGCCGATGTGAGCGCCCCAGCACTTTATCCCTCTAACATTCGTCAGGTTGCGAATCATGTTGCGGTAATCTTGAATTTTCTCCTTCAGGTACGGCCGCCGTCAGGGATGCAGAGGCACGAGGTCAAGTCCGGTGGTTTCTTCCAGCCCGAACATCAGGTTCATATTGTGTACGGCCTGCCCCGCCGCTCCTTTCACCAGGTTGTCGATCACGGAAATAACGATAATCCGGCCGGTACGTTCGTCAAATGTAAGGTATAAATCGCAAAGGTTGGTCCCGCGAACTTCTTTTAGCGTGGGCGGCGTTTCGCGCAGGCGAACGAAAGGCTCGTCGGCGTAAAAATCGTGGTACGCTTGTTGAATTTCCGCTTCGCTCACCCCTTGCGCCGCTTCGAGGTAAATGGTCGACAAGATGCCGCGGTCGACCGGCAGCAAATGGGGCGTAAACTGCACGAGGGTCTCTTTTGAGTTGAGCCCTGTCAGCTTTTCCTCGATCTCCACGGTATGGCGATGGGTTTTCAGGGCGTACGCCTTGAAGTTGTCGCTGACGTTGGAATATTGATTGGTGGGTTTGGCCTTGACGCCGGCGCCCGTCACGCCCGATTTGGCGTCCACGACGATGCGGCGCAGATCAGCCAGCTCTTTCGCGATCGGAGGAATACAGCCGAGGATAGCGCTGGTGGGGTAACAGCCGGGATTGGCCACCAGACGAGCCTCGCGGATGGCCTCGCGATAGAGCTCCGGCAACCCGTAGACCGCCTCCTTGAATCCTTCCGGAAATTGATGCGTCTTTCCGTACCAGGCCTCATAGGTCGCAGCGTCCGCCAGCCGGAAGTCGCCCGACAGATCGATGATCCGAAAATCCGTTCGCCGGTGCTCGCGGACGTATTCCATAGACACCCCGTGGGGCAGCGCCAGAAAGACGACGTCCAGCCGGCGCTCCGCCAATAGATCGGCGGAGGTCAGCATCTGATCTACGATATCGTGAAAATGAGGGTGAATATCCGAAAACTTCTTCCCCTGATACGTTTCGGAGGTGATCAAGTCGATTTCCGCCTCGGGGTGGCGGTGCAACAGGCGCACCAGTTCCGAACCGGTATATCCGGTAGCGCCGACAATGCCTACTTTAATGCTCATGTTCTCTTTTTTTTAAGCGCTCATCGCTTTCGTTCCGGTCACTTCTTCCGGCAAGCTGTCCAGGGCCTGCCCGGTTACGCTGACCAGTTTTTCGATCTCTTCTTCCGTAATGACCAAAGGCGGTACGAGGCGCAGTACGTTACCCGCCGTGGCGTTGGCGATCACGCCGCGTTCCAGCATGGCCATCACCAGGGGTTTGGCTTCAAAATGGAAAGCTACGCCGATCATCAGCCCCAGGCCCCGGATCTGTTGCAGTTCGGGGTGTGTGCCGATGCGGTCAGACAACAGCTGCTTCAGGCGCTTTCCCTTTGCCGTCACCGTTTCCAGGAAGCCGGGTTCTTGCATCACTTCCAGGGTGGCCAGGCCGGCGGCGCAGGCCATGGGATTGCCGCCGAAAGTAGTGCCGTGGTCGCCGAAATCAATGGCTTGGCTCACCTTTTCGTTGCTCAGAATGGCCCCTACGGGCAATCCGCTACCCAGCCCTTTGGCCAGGGCCATCACGTCGGGTTGCACTTCGAAATGGTCCTTGGCGAACATCTCGCCGGTGCGTCCCACGCCGGTTTGCACCTCATCGAAGATCAGGACGATATTTTCGCGATTGCACAACTCGCGCAGCGCGCGCAGATAGCAGGGTTTCGCTACGTTGACGCCCCCTTCGCCCTGCACCGGCTCCAGAATAACGGCGGCGGTGCGCTCGCTGATCGCCTCCCGCACCGCGGTAATGTCGTTATACGGTACCTGTTGAAAGGCGGGCGGCATCGGGCCGAAGCCTTCCTGCATCTTTTTCTTGCCGGTGGCGATGGTGGCGATGGTGCGGCCGTGAAAGGATTGGCGCATCGAGATGATCTCTCCGCCACGACCATGGGTATGGGCGTACTTACGGGCCAGCTTGATGGCGCCTTCCACCGATTCGGCGCCGCTATTGGAAAAGAAAACCCGCGCCAGTCCGGAAGCTTTGACCAATTCTCGCGCGAGGACCACCTGGGGCTCGCTGACGAAGAAGTTGGAAATATGCATCAACCGGCCCGCCTGGGTTTGTACAGCTTCTACGACGCGCGGATGGCAATGCCCGAGGTTGTTGACGGCAATGCCGGCCAGGGCGTCCAGGTATTCGCGTCCCTCCACGTCCCAGATGCGGGCGCCGCGCCCCTCCCGGATCGCCAGCGGAAAACGCTTGAAGGTCGGCAAATAATATTGCTGATCGATCTGGTGTAATGCTTCGTTGGTAGGTTTCATGTTTTATTGGTAAAATATGCCCCCCGAAACGCCCGTCGCTATGCTCCGGCTTCGAAACCGAAGGCCGGAACCGGACGGCCCGGGAGACCGGGTGATGTAAAACGATGTCGATGCTAGGCAGATTTGGGCTTCTGAGCGTAGATGACCGTCCCGGTCCGTTCTTCGCCGCTGACTGCCGACAACAATTGCTCCGGCTTGGTGCCGTTGATGATGCCGGCCAATTTCGCGCCGCCGCGCAATGCGACCTCACACGATTCCACCTTGGGGATCATGCCGCCTTTGACCACCGTTCCCGCCAGCGCGGGCAGGTCCTGCAAAGACAACCGGGAGATCAGGGAATCCGGGTCACCGAGGTCGCGCAGCAGGCCGTCGACATCGGTGAGCACCAGGTAGCGATCAGCCTGCAGCGCCCCCGCCAGGTGACCGGCGAACATATCGGCGTTGACGTTGTAATCGCGGCCGTCCTCATCGGCGGCCAGGCAGGCGACCACCGGCAGGTAGCCGCCGTCGAGCAGCCGGTGCAGTAGTTCGGTGTCCACCGATACGACGTCGCCGACATGCCCGATATCTTTCTTTTCTTTTTCGCCGCCTTCTTCTACTACGTGGAAACGGCGCTCCACAATGACCATGCCGCCGTCTTTGCCGGAAAGCCCGACCGGGCGCGCGCCGGCCTGGTTAAACAGCCGGACCAGCGTGCCGTTCACTTCGCCTTTCAGGGCGGTCTCGATATGGTGCAGCGCTTCCGGGGTCGTCTTGCGATGACCGTCGACAAATTCCGATTCCACGCCGGCGCGATCCAGGGCGCGGCGTATAAACGGCCCGCCCCCGTGCACTACTACGACCCGGTACGATTCCTTCGTCAGGCGAACGATGTTTTTGACGATAGCGCGCTGCAACTCCTCCTGGAGCATCGCATTGCCGCCGTATTTGATTAAAATGATCGGTGCTTCCAATACTTTGTGGTTTGATTGAAATAATCCGGCGCCGTAAGGGCGATGCCCTATCGCACGATCACCCGGGGGATGGCCGTCGGCAGCCGGCTCAGCATTTCATTGTTGAGCAGGTGGGCCGGCTCGGTGAACGAACGCACTTTGATCGTGCTATTGCGTTGTTTTCCCAGCAATACCACCTCATCGCCCAATTGCGCTTCGGGGATATGGCTGATGTCCACCATAAATAAATTCATATTGATCAGACCCACGATCGGCGCCTTGCGGCCTTTAATCAATACGTATCCCTGGTTGGACAGATCGCGCGGATAGCCGTTGCTGTAACCCAGCGGCAATACCGCTACGCGCATCTCGCGCAGCGCCTGGTAAGCAGTGCCGTAGCCGATGTATTCTCCTTCCGGCACCGTTTTGATATCCATGATGTCCGTCTTCCAGGAAACGATACGGTGCAGCGGGTTGTCCTTTTTCTTGTTCACTTCCTGCAGGTGGTGATAGTAAATCTCGCGACTCGGCCAGAAGCCGTAGGTCGCCACGCCGATGCGCACCAGGTCCATTCGCGTCTCCGGATAAGCCAGGGCCGCCGCCGAGCAGGCGATATGCTGGTAGCGCGGCCGGACGTTCTTTTCTTCCAGTATCCGGAGGTAGCGATGGTAACGCTCGATTTGTCCTTGAATTTTTTCCCGATGGCTGAACGATTCCGCGCCGCCCAGATGTGTGCATACGCCTACGAATTCAAAAAATTGTTGGTGCTCGATGAGGTAGTCGATCGCTTCCGGAAAAAAAGGCTCGGACATCCCGGTGCGGTTGGTGCCGGTCTCCACTTCGATGTGCACTTTCGCCTTTTTGCCCAGCTTTTCCGCTACCTGCCGGATCGTGGGAAGGCGGTGGTGGTTAAATACGTAAAACTCGATGTCATTGCCGATCACCCATTCCAGGTCTTCGTCGTACAGGATACCCATGATCATGACGGTAGACATGGGCAGACAGGCATTGTGCACCTCTTCTGCTTCGAAGGCGGAGGCAACGGAAAAGTGATCCACCCCACAGCGCTCCAGCATCTTGACCATCTGGCTGACGCCGTGTCCGTAAGCGTTGGCTTTGACGACGGCGGAGAAACGCGGCTCCGATCCTATCTTTTTACGCAGGAAATTGATGTTCTTTTTCAGTGCCGACTGGCTGAGCTCCAGGCGCGAGGAGTGTCTTACTTTTCTAAGCGTTGATGTTCTGACCATTTTTCGGAATACTTGGAATTTTATAGTTGCTAACCGTATTTATACCCAATGATAGCGGCGCCCCCAGCTTTCCCGGGCAAGTTGGGTGACCTTCGCCACCGTTGTCGCCGGCACCGCCTCCGTCTTGTCGCCCAGGCGCAGCTGATTGTAGTGGTAAGCGTACACCCGCGAGGCAAACTGCTCTACCGGCAGCGACGATTCGCCCGGCGCCTCGCCGTTGCCGCCCACGGTGGGATGGATGCCCTGCCCCCAGTCCTGAGTCCCTTCGCTATTGGGGTTGAAAAAATAGGCCCGCCAGTGGTCGTCCGGATCGCGCTCGATGCGCAGCAGGGACACCGCGTGAAAACCCAGCATATTCGCCGCGGAATCGGTAATAAAGATGCCCAGCGGCACCGGGTAGATCAGGTGGTGCCCGCCGTTGTATTCCGGGTGGAAGGCCGCGTAAAAGATCCGGACGAAAGATTCGTAGTCTTTGATCGCGTGGGTGATGGCGTCATAAGCCGATTTGAAGCCCGTCTGGATCCAGTGCCCGTAGAAGGCCGGATTGACCCACACGTGCGGATCTTCCCCCAGGTAACGCACCGTGGCCCGCCGCATCATTTCATTGTAGATCTTGTCGAGATGAGGCACCAGCACCACCGAGACTGCGTCGAGCTTGTGGTCGAACGCACGGATCAGGCCTTCTCCCGTTCCCGCCGACTCGATTACGTCGCCGGCGAAGCGCATGCTGACGTTATTGGCGGTGGCGGCGTCGATGAGCAAATTGATCAGTTTGCCCGGTGCGTGCCGGCTCCACATACTGATGCCGCGCGCCGACTGGCAGGTGGGATTGCCGCCCTGGCGTACGCCCAGCGGGTGCCCGAGAATACTTAACGTCCCGGCCACCAACAGCTGTATCGGATCGGCCGGATGCGGCGTCGGATTGCTCTTTTCAAGGCGATCGGCTACTTCGGGATGGATATCCATCCGCAGCAGCCGGTTGAATGCATTCCAGACGATCTGCCGGGAAAACAAATTGCGCTCCAGCGTATTGGCCAGGCCGAATATGGCGGAGCGGGTAGCCGGGCGGATAATTTTCTGGATCAAGCTGCGCACCAGCGGACGGTGCCGGTCAAATTCGGCGCGACCGTGCGAATCGAGGCCCAGCGCTTCGGGGAGCAGATCGGGCGCTTTTTCGTTGACCAGCTGCACCAGCGCCAGTTGGTGTTCCGATACCAGACCGGTGAACACCATTGCTTTTCCGAGCTGAAGGGCTTCTTTGGCCAGCTCTTCCTCAGACAACTGCCGCAAGTGCGACCAGTACAGCTGCAGGTCGCGGGCCTTGCGGGCCAGCGGCGTCGGATTCAGAAAATTATCCTGATAGCTCAGCAACTCCTCGTCTTCCCGCAGGGAAGGATCCAATGGAACATTCTGTTCTACGATCTGCAGCATGGTTTCCAGGCGCTGCGGCATTACCGAGCGATTGGCGACCAGGGTGGCGATCGTTTCCCTGAGCCGGGCTTTGAGCCGGCGCAAAGGCACGATTTCCTCTAAGAAGCCGAACAGCTGCCGGATCTTGGTGCGCTCACCGGAGGCGGCGGGCAGATCCGCAAATTCGTCGTAAGCGAGATCAAAATTCAGGACGAACACTTCTTCCAGAAACTGACGAGCCTCGCGAAAACTGAACTCCTCGATTTTTATTCGTTGTTCTGCAATGGCCGCCAGGCGCAGCTCACTCATCATCTCCATGGTGCTGTTGGGATGTCCCGACCGCAGCGTGCCGTTGACGAGGTAGGGCACCAGGCGCCCAGGATGCTCCCAAACAGTGCCGGAAAAGAAGTCCAGCTTTTCCAACTCAGGTAAATATTGATAAATGGCGCGCATTCCGTGCGGCGTACGCCCCATCAGATCGAGAACGCTCAGCACTTTTTCCCGCTTTTCGGTGCGGCTGAAACTAAAGGCTTGTTGGTACTCCCGGATACTGTCCCGCAGGCGGTTTTCCAACTCTTCACTCGTATTGACCGGCATAGGCGATACAAACCTTTATGCGACGGCTTGCCCATATTGAAGCCGTCATTTTTATGAAAAAATTACTCCCTTTTATTGCTTTCAGTAACCCGTTAAACGTAAAAGGGCACATCTTCGTAATGCTTGAGGAGCTCCGTCATTCGCCGGTGGTCTTCGCCTGCGAAATTGATCGTCCCGAAGTGGTTGCCGAATCCGTCCCTTTTGGTGATTTTCAGCGGGCCGAGCGGGGCCTGCAGATTGTGATCCAGAAAGTAGGGTTCTTCTTCCAGTTCGGCCGGGATCTCCAAACGTGAAATTTGACCGGTCTGTGGGAAAACCATAACGTTACCGTAATACTTTTCGGGCCGGAAATCCGCCGGCGGGAAAATTTCGTTGAGTTCGGCTTCCGTAAGGCTGGGGTCGTGGCAAAGGACGAAAGCGGCCAGCGCGTCGAAGCCCCAGGCTTTGGAGGCCAGCTCCAGGATGTGGCCGCCGGGGATGCGGCAGGCGACTTCTCCGAAGTTCAGCTCATCTTTCTCGGTGAGGAACCATTCCGGGTGGATCATTCCGTATTCGATCCCGAAGCAGTCGACCAGCTTCTGCACTTCGCGGTGGATCAGGTCGCGCTTTCCTTCGAGGGTCGGACCGGCCGGGATAAAGTTCGAATACCCCAGCTTGACGTATTCGGTGATATTCAGGAAGCGTACTTTTCCGTCGTGGATAAAGGCCTCGCAGGAAAACTCCCGGCCGTTGAGGTGGCTTTCCACCATGCAGGGAAAGTCGGTTACCCGCACTTTTTCGTCGATCTGCTGCCGGGATTTGATAAAGCGATGCCCCACGGTGCCGGCCGCGGTAAAGGGCTTGACGTGGAACCAGGCATCCTCCTCGCCGGGCAATTGCAGGGCCGCTTCGTTGAGGCGGTCGAGGAAATCGTGGACCTGCTGAATGTTGAACACTTCCTCGAAGAAACCGACGCGCAGGCCGCCGAGCAGCGCTTTGCGTTTCATCATCGCCTTATTGCGAAAGAGGAAGGCCCGGTTGAGCACCCGCGGATCGTCGCGGAAGATGCTGTTGAGCGCGCCGGCCCATTCCACGGTTTCTTCGTAGAGGGGTACGGCCACGTCCACGTCCCAGGCGCGCAGCAACTCGGCCAGGGCGAGCGAATTGGAATGGCTGCCCCATTGATCCAACTGATAACTGACAAAAGGTATGTTGTGCTCTTTGGCGTAGGGTTCGAAATCGGGGAAAGAAACAACGACAAACGGTTTGTTGGCTTTTTGCATACTTTCAATGACGGGCAAGCTCCAGCCCATTAACGCAAAGCGGTTCGCCATGACGTGATTTTTTTGTTGAACGAATAAGCCTCTTTAATAGAAAGCCAAAACGACTTCTATGTTCAAAGTCTGAACTTCGATAGGATAGGCAAATTTTTCCAGAAATTCAAACGACGAGGTCCTCATCTTCGACGATACGGCCGTCGATGCAGCGGATGATACGGGCGGGAAAGTTTTCCAGGATGCGGTAATCGTGGGTGGCGAAGAGGACGGCGGTGTCGTTTTGCTGGGCGAGTTGGCGGAGCAGCAGCAGGATATCGTCCGAAGTATCGGGATCGAGGTTGCCGGTAGGCTCGTCGGCGATGATCAGTTCCGGCGCGTTGAGGAGGGCGCGGGCGATGACGACGCGTTGTTTCTCGCCGCCCGAAATTTCGTGGGGCATCTTGCGTTCCTTGCCGTTCAGGTCGACCTGGCGCAGCACCTCGGCGATCCGTTCTTTTTTCCGGTTTTCCTGCTTCCAGCCCGTCGCATCCAGCACGAAGCGCAGGTTGCCTTCCACAGTTCGGTCTTCCAGCAAGTTGAAATCCTGGAAAATGATGCCCAGTTTGCGGCGCAGCATCGGGATGGTGCGGCGATTGAGCGTCGAAAGGTCCATTCCGGCCACGGCGCCTTTGCCGCGCCTCAGGGGCAGGGCGGCGTAAAGGGTCTTCAGCAGGCTCGATTTGCCGCTGCCCGTACGGCCGATGAGGTAAACAAACTCGCCCCGGGTAATGGTGAGGTTGACCTGACTGAGCACCAGGCGCCCTTTTTGGTGAATATCGACTTCTTTGAGGCGAACAATTTGCTTTTCGTTCATCGGTTTTGCTTTGCCGGGCGTTAAATTAGTGATAAATGCCGAAAAACAGGCGCAATACCTTTATGACAGCATTTTGACCGTGCCCTGATTATCGGGGGAAACAAACATCCTGTAAATTTGTAGAAAAACATAAACTACCATGAAGAAGATATATATCGTCGCCATCGTCATGATCGCCGTCGCCATCGGACTGCTGGTCAACGCCGCTGATGACATGAGCACCTATGCTACTTTTTCCCAGGCCGCCCAAACCGGTGAAAAGGTAAAGATCGCCGGGCAGCTGGCCAAGGACAAAGAGATGTATTACAACCCGGAAGAAGATCCGAACTACTTCAGCTTTTACCTCATCGATACCGACGGGGAGGAGCGCAAGGTCGTCCTGCTCAGTGAAAAGCCGCAGGATTTTGAATTGTCAGAGCAGATCGTACTTACCGGCAAGGTTCAGGGTGACGAGTTCATCGCGACAGATATGTTAATGAAGTGCCCCTCGAAATACAAAGACGAGGAGATTTACATCAAGGCTGAAGAGAGCTAAATAAACCCAGATCAAGGTAATGGAGGAGATTCAGTATATCGGAGAACATTTGTGGCCCGGCCGCCTGGGACAAATGGCCATCGTCGCCGGCTTCGTTTCGGCTCTGCTGGCTACCGTCGCGTATATTTTTGCGACTAACCGGCGCGACCGGCCGGAGTTCGAACAATGGCGCACCATGGCGCGCGGCGCTTTCCTGGTGCACGGGCTTGCCATATTCGGCGTCATCGGGGTCATCTTTTACATTATGACCCAGCAGTACTATGAGTATCAGTACGTCTGGGCGCATGTATCGGAGGAATTGCCGTTCAAATACATCTTCTCGGCTTTCTGGGAAGGGCAGGAAGGGAGCTTTCTGCTTTGGATGTTCTGGCATATCGTTCTCGGGGCCATCCTGATCGTGACGGCCAAACGCTGGGAAGCGCCCGTGATGGCGGTTATTGCATCGGTGCAGGTTTTTATCACCTCCATGATCCTGGGCATCTATCTGGGCTTCGGTGAAGAAGCTTTCCGGCTGGGCAGCAACCCGCTATTGCTGCTGCGCGATACGATGAACGCGCCTATTTTCGCCAAAGCCGACTACCTCAGCCTGGTGAAAGGCAACGGCCTCAACCCCCTGCTGCAGAACTACTGGATGACCATCCACCCGCCTACCCTCTTCCTGGGCTTCGCCTCCACCATAGTGCCCTTCGCGTTCGGCATCGCCGGGCTTTGGATGCGCGAGCATCGCGACTGGCTGCGTCCGGCGCTACCCTGGGCCCTGTTCAGCGGCATGATCCTGGGCACGGGCATCCTGATGGGCGGCGCCTGGGCTTATGAGGCTCTGAGCTTCGGCGGCTACTGGGCCTGGGACCCCGTAGAAAATATGTCGCTGGTGCCCTGGCTGGTGCTCATCGCCGGCATTCACACCAACCTCGTGGCCCGCAATACCGGACAATCGATCCGCAGTACTTATATCTTCTATCTGCTGACCTTCATCTTCATCATCTATTCTACCTTCCTCACGCGCTCGGGCGTGCTGGGCGACACCTCGGTGCACGCCTTCACCGAAATGGGGCTGGAGTGGCAGCTGGTCGGTTTCATCGGCGCCTACCTGATCCTTTCTACCGCCCTCGTAGCTATGCGCTACCGGGAAGTGCCTACGCCCGAAAAAGAAGAGCCGACCGCCTCGAAAGAGTTCTGGATGTTTATCGGTTCGCTGGTACTGCTCTTTTCGGCCCTGATCATCACTGCGTCGACCTCCCTGCCGGTGTACAACAAGATCCGGCAGTTCTTCGACCCGGCCTTCCAGGGGCAGGTCATCACCGAGCCGGTGCCGCACTACAACAAATACCAGCTCTGGATCGGGGTATTTATCGGGCTTTTGTCGGGCGTCAGCCAATACCTGCGCTACCGGGCCGTCAATTTCGGCAAACAGCTGCCCGCATTTCTGACGCATACCGGCATCGCCCTCGCCATCAGCGCCGGACTGACCTACCTGACGACCCTGTGGATCGAAGCCAATGCCTGGCAGTACGTGGTCCTCCTGTTCGCCGGCATTTTCACCGTCATCACCAACCTCGACTACCTGATCACTTTTATCCGGGGCAATCTCAAGGTCGCCGGATCGGTCTTTTCCCACCTCGGCTTCGGGGTGATGATCGTCGGCATCCTGGCTTCGGGACTGAACAAGAACTACATTTCCTCTAATCCTTTCGTCATGGAAGGACTGATCGAAGGCGCCGACGAGCAGCAGCTGCGCAACAACATCCTGTTGTTCAAAGGATCGCCCATGCAGATGGGAGAATACGAAGTGACCTACCAGAGCGATACACTCGTCGACTTCACGCGGACTTACCAGATCCATTACCGGAAAAAGAATGAAGAAGGGGAAGTGATCGAGTCTTTTGACCTCTATCCCAATGTGCTGTACGACAAAAGCTTTAACAAGATCGCGGCCTCCAACCCATCGACCAAGCGCTACCTGACCCACGATGTTTTCACTCATATCGCTTCCCTTCCGCAGATCGAGATCGACGCCGAATACCGGCGGGCGCGCGAAGACAGTCTGAATTACCGGCAGGTGAAAGTCCCGCTGCGTTCGCCCATCACCTTCGTCGACACGGTGCGCGTAGTGGATCAGGACACCTTCCTGCTGCGGGAATATACCGTGGAAGTCACCGCTGTCACCCGCGAGCCCGAACATCCGGATTACCATCCGGAGCCCGGCGATATCGCTCTGGGCGCCACGGTGCAGGTGCGGCGCGCCGATCAGGACAGCACCTTCGTCGTGAAGCCGGTCATAGCGCTGCGCGGCCAGATGTTGTACGCCTATCCCATCCAGATCAATGACCTCAATACCAAGGTGCGGCTTAGCGATCAGGCTTTTGAGCGCATCTTTACGCCGGAGAATACGCTGGACTACCAGACCTTTACCCTAAAACAAGGTCAGGAATTCACCTACAACGGATTGAAACTGAAGTTTGCCGGCTTCAATCGCGAACCCTCCGCACCCAACTATGAAAAGCAGGAAGGGGATATCGCCGTCGGCGGAAAATTTTTGGTCACCGACACCAATGGCGAAGAATACGGGGCCGAGCCCATTTATCTCATCCGCGGCAACCGGCCGTACAATATCAAGGACGAACTCCAGCCGCTGGGGCTGCACCTCCGCTTTACGGGTATCGATCCCCGCGCCGAGACGATCGAGCTGAAGCTGGCGCAGGCCGCCCCGAAAGAAGCGGCTATCCCCATCGAGCTGGCGACCAACTCGCTGCGATACGACTACATCGTACTGGAGGCCATCAAATTTCCGGGTATCAACCTGTTCTGGGCGGGTTCTGTCTTTATGATGCTGGGACTCGGCGTCAGTATGGCCCATCGCATGGGCAAAGGCCGCACTGCCTGATGAACGATCAGCCGCGAACGGTGCTGGTCGGCGCGGGCAACCTGGGCAGTCACCTGGGTAAAGCGTTGCTGGCGGCCGGTGTCCCGGTGATCCAGGCCTTTAGCCGCTTCCGTGAGAAAGCCGCTGCGGTGGGCGCGCCGTACGTCACTTCCCTGGAAAAGATAGACCCGACCGCCGGCCTCTACCTGCTGGCGGTAGCAGATGACGCTATCGGACCGGTGGCCGGGCAGCTCGCCGGTCGAATCCGCCCGGACGCGATCGTGGCGCACACTTCGGGCGCCACGCCCAGCACCGTCCTCCGGCCCCTTTTCGCTCATTATGGGGTGTTTTATCCGGTGCAGACCTTCAGCCGGGAACGCGCGGTTGATTTCAGGCAACTTCCCATCTGCCTGCACGCCTCCGGAGCAGAAGACCTGGAGGTCCTGACAAGCGTAGCACGAGCGCTCACCGACCAGGTGCATACCCTCGATGACGAGCAGCGGGCCGTACTGCACGTGGCGGCCGTATGGGTCAACAACTTCGCCAATCACCTCTTCGCCGTGGCCGACGATATCCTGACCCGGGAAGGACTGCCCTTCGACCTGCTCCGCCCGCTTTTGCTGGAGACCGCCTCCAAAGCAGTTCAACACGCGCCCGCCGCCGTACAGACCGGCCCCGCCGCCCGGGGCGACCGGCGCACCATCGAACGGCATCTGGCTTTTCTCGAAAAATATCCCGAATATAGCGCGCTGTACCGGCAGCTTACCGAAGCCATCCGGCAAGCAGAACACTTGAAATGATTTCTGCCTGGTCCGTCGCTGCGCGCCGCCGGAATAAAACTGTACCTGGGCGCTCCCCTGAAAAAAACAACCAATCGCTTGAATCCAACTTTCACTTCATCAAACCCTCCCCTATGCGCATCATCGGCTACATCGATCATCCAACGCTGAAGATCACCTTGTTTAAAACGGGAAACCGGTATTCCATGAAATTCGAGAGTGGTTTGTACGAGCAGACCTATAAATTTCGGGAAGGCGAAGGCGTGGAAGGCGTCAACGACCTGCGCGAGCTGATCGACCCGCCCTTTATCGAAGCAGTGGCGGCGGAAATACAGCGCATGCACCGGCTGCGCGCGCAGGCCATCGCTCGCAGGCAGGACAATACGGACGAGGAAGCGTTCGATGAGATCATTTAATTGACAACCCTTTTGCGGCTTTTCTGTTAAGTGATCGAACGCAAAATGAAATAGCGTATGTTTGGTCTATTCAAGAAAGATCCCATCAAGAAAATGGAGAAGCAGCACGAAAAACTGCTGGAGGAAGCCATGCAATTGCAGCGCGGCGGCGACATTAAAGGCTACGCCAGGAAGATGGGCGAAGCCGACGAGTTAGAGCAGAAGATCGCCGCCCTGCGCGAGGAGAAACAGGGAGGATAAGAGATGCTATTACCTCCGCAATTGAGCGGAAGGTTCCGGCCGCCCGTTCTGTTGCTCGCGATACTGCTGCAGCTTCCGCTCCAGGTAGCCGCGCATCACTTCCAGTCCGGGATCGAAACACTCGTTGTTGTTGATGACGATATCTGCTTCGTCCATGTACGGTTTGATATATTTTTCGAAGGTCGGCAACACATGGTTTTCGTAGCGGTATAACACGTCTTCGAGCGGATAATTGCGCTCCGCCTGATCGCGCTTGATCCGGCGGATGACTTTGAGGTTTTCTTTGGCGTGTAAAAAGATCCGCAGATCCAACAGACGCCGGATTCTTTCGAAATGAAAGACGAATATTCCCTCCACCAGGATGATCGGCGCCGGTCGAAAGACCAGGAGTTCGGGATCTTGCTGGTCGTTATTGAAGGTATATTCTTTGCGCTGCACCGCCTGGCCGGCGAGTAGTTGCTCGATATCCCCGCAAAAAGCCTGCTTATCGATCGCGTTAGGCAGATCGAAATTGTGGACCCCCATTCCATCCTGCTCCTGATCTTCGATGGGTCGGTAGTACTCGTCCTGAGAGACTACGCATAGCTCTTCTTCCGAAAAAAGCGCGCGCAGGCGCCGGATAAAAGTCGTTTTTCCGGAGCCGCTGCCTCCCGTGATGCCGATGATGTAAGGTCTCATGCCGGTGTCCATTGCTTCCGGAATGTAAAGATAGCAATAATTTTTTCACTACTTTTGGAGGGTTTTGCAGGAAAACGAAAGCCGGCATGGAGATCACCATCGATATATTGCGCGCCCTCCTCGGGGTGGCGGCGTTACTCTTGATTTGTTTTTTGCTGAGCAGCGACCGCCGGTCGATCGATTGGCGGCTGGTGGGTATTGGCATGGGGCTGCAATTATTGCTGGCCGTGCTCATTCTGCAGGCCCCCCTGGTGCGCGATATCTTCGACTACATCGCAGGCTTCTTCGTGGTAGTGCTCGACTTCAGCGAAGCCGGAGCGGAATTTGTACTCGGCGACTGGCCGGGCTTCGTGCAATATACCGACAGCGCGACGGGCGAGGTCATTCAGGTCGGCTACATCTTCGCCTTTAAAGTTTTGCCTACCATCATCTTTTTTTCCGCGCTTTCTTCGGTTTTATACTATCTGGGTATCCTGCAACTCGTCATCAAGGGCTTCGCCTGGGTGATGGTGCGCACCATGCGGCTGACGGGCGCGGAAAGCCTGGCGGCGGCGGCCAACGTCTTCATCGGGCAGACCGAAGCGCCGCTGGTGGTCAAGCCCTACCTCGAAAGGATGTCGCGCTCGGAGATCATGTGCCTGATGACCGGCGGCATGGCCACTATCGCCGGCGGCGTCTTTGCCGCTTACGTCGGTTTTCTGGGCGGCGCCGATCCCGCTTCCCGGCAACTCTTCGCCACCCACCTGCTCACCGCCTCCATCATGTCGGCGCCGGCGGCTATCGTAGCGGCCAAGATGCTTTTTCCGGAATCGCAGCAGCAGGACCTGAGCGGACAAAAGCTGGACATCCCGCGCCAGGACGTCGGCAACAACCTGCTGGACGCCATCTCTCGCGGTACGACCGACGGCCTGCGACTGGCGGTCAATGTGGGAGCTATGCTGCTCGTCTTTACCGCCTTCGTGGAGATGCTCAACTTCATCCTGGAAAACTGGATCGGCAGCTGGAGCGGCCTCAATGCGTACGTCAAAGACTCGACCGGGGAGCGCTTCGACGGATTCAACCTGGAATACCTGCTGGGGCTCCTCTTCGCCCCCCTGGCCTGGCTGCTGGGCGTCGCTGCGGAGGATACCTTGCTGGTGGGGCAGCTGCTCGGGCTCAAAACCACCCTCAACGAGTTTTTTGCCTACGCCGCACTGCAGGATCTGCAATCGGAAATGGGACATAAAGCCGTCATCATCTCTACCTACGCCCTGTGCGGCTTCGCCAACTTTGCGTCCATCGGCATCCAGATCGGCGGCATCGGCGCCATCGCCCCCGGCCAGCGCCGGACGCTTACCGAATTAGGCATCAAAGCGCTGATCGGCGGCACCATCGCTTGTTTTTTGACGGCGACGATCGCGGGGGTATTGGCGGTGTGAATCCTATAGTATTCAATCCATCGGCTGTCTTGATCATCTCACTGGCTGTTTTGTTCAATTCACTTTTCTTGTCCAGATAACTTACCTCCTCTTCTATTAATTTAAAACTCGTAACGGATTACTCTCGACATTTATAATTTCGATTTTAATGTTTGAGAAAAAGGTCCTAATACAGGGGAAGAGATGCAGATGCATAAAAGGCTACTTACGTAAGTGATTACTAATCAAACCCAAATCAAATCATCTATGAAAAGGACACAAAATTTTATCTGGAATGCTTTTTTGCTTGTTATCCTGATCGGCCTGGTAGCGGTTACCAGCTGCCAGAAGGAGGATCTTAACCTGGAAGAAAATCAGGTAATCAGTGAAGAAGTCGTTACCCGTTCCCTGGAGAAGCTCATTCTCGACCGTTATTTCCTGGTGCCGACGGATGGACTCACCGAGGAAGAAATTTTAGCAAAGTACAACGAAATGGTGAGCTTAATGCCGGAGGAAGCTCAGACTCGTTTGATCACTTCCATCGAAAAGGCTCGGGTACGTAATCAGGCCGGTCCTGCCGGCCAACTGGATTTTCGCACTACCGAAACCGTTTTAAACGGAACGGATGAGGATTTCGGATTGGCGGTAGCAGCGGCCAACAACCGGGTCTACATCGGTTCACCGGAAGAACAGAAGGTATACGAATACTCAGACACCCGAGGAGCGGTCCTGCTTAGCGAAATTACACCGAGTGTGGATGCTGAAAGATTCGGAGAAATTGTTACGGTCAGCGGCGATTGGATGGCGGTTGCTGCACCAGACGCCTTCGGAGAGCCGGGGGAAGTGTTTATGTTTAAAAAGGTAGGCGACAATTGGGTAGAGCAAACTATCCTTACGGGACCGGATGATGAAACAAATTTTGGCACCCAAGGCGCGGTAATCAAAGGCAATACTTTGGCGGTTGCCAGCTTTGGGGTGTTGACTCCTTTTCCGGAGCCCCTCATCGGTGGTAAGATTTCGGTCTTTACCCGTAGTGGTGATGATTGGGAACTCAGTGCAACGCTCTTCCGGCCAGGTTACGAGTGGTTTAAGATCGACCTGGACGATTCAGGGAGCCGCATTGTAGGGGCCGCTGTTACCCGTGACGGCGTTGGGGTGGATGTGCAATCCGTTTCTATATTTTCTCGCGGCCGGTCTGGATGGGCATTCGAACAAGAAGTGATCGCACCTGATCCCGATTTCTTCTTTCCTTTAGACGTGGTTATCGAGGGCAATACGATTGTGTTTTCCGCGGTCTTGCCGGGCGATCGGCAGTGGGTGTTCACCAAGAATGGAAGCACCTGGGAATTTGCACAGGAATTGGTGCATTCGGGGAGTGAACAGCCTTCTCTCGATATGGAAGGCAACCGGATCGTCATCAGCGGTGCGTCCTTTGATGATGCGGTTCCGGATGTCGTTTATGCTTTTGATAAAATCGGCGCCACCTATGAATTAACCGAAACCTTCACAACCAGCGACGGCGGTGTTGATGTGTACATAAGGGATATCGCGATCAACGGCAGCACCATCGCAATCGGCTGTCCGGGCTTCGAGGAGCCGGGAGTACCGGGTCGAGCTTATATTTTCAAATAAAACGGTAAAATCAGAGCTTGTTTGGAGGTAGTGCTTTTGTGAGCTTCCAAAAGCTGAGTTTTGCAGCGCAAATGACTACTTTCAGACAAGCTCGTACAATGCCCCTCTATTCCCGCTACAACATCCGCTCAATCTGCTTCCGGTGCCGCTCGAAATGGTCGATGAAAAAGCCCAGCATGCCCTCCAGGCTCATCCGGCCGGCGCGAGGATGGCGGTAGATCGATTTATTCCAGTAGGTCTCCGGCAACTCGCTCAGGAAGCTGCGCAGTTCGCGGCGCAGCTTCCGCCATTGCTTTGCCGTTTCGCTCAGGGTAGAGCGCTCCGGCAGGGCGCTGCCGCTAACTACCCCCGGCGCTTTGAATTTAAAAGGCAGGTGGAGAAATACCGTCAGACCCAGCGACCGCAGCCGGTCGCCCACGCTCGCCCGCTTCAACTTGGGATTGAAGCTCAACTTCTTCTGCAGGTAAGCCAGCGATTTGGTCTCGGATATCATCAGGTGATGCATTATCATCAGAGGCGACCACCGGTCGGGCGCCGGCCTCCGATTGAGCTGCTCATCCTGATAGGGTTCCAAGGCCGCCAGTAATATTTCCAGACGGGCGTCCAAATCGTCGAGGCGAACAAGCACAGATGGTTTCATGGTCATTTGGGTTGATCGCCGGGTAGTACGATGGATACCACCCGGCTTCAATGTTGAATCAGTTTATTATCAAATGAAAAAGTCTACTCTCCGCCCCACACCCACACTCACACCCTCACCCTCACCCACACTCTCACCCACACTCTCAATCCACCCCATACTTCACCGGCGCGTTCATATTGTAAAGCGTAAACGCCCATTTGTCCGCCTGTTCCTCGATGATCTTAGAGACCGGCTTACCCGCGCCGTGACCGGCTTTGGTCTCGATGCGGATCAGTACGGGTGTCTCTCCGGCATGGGCTTCCTGCAGCCGCGCCGCGAATTTGAACGAATGCGCCGGCACTACGCGGTCGTCGTGGTCTGCCGTGGTGACCATGGTCGCCGGGTAGCTGGTTCCGTCTTCCAGGTTGTGGTAGGGTGAATATCCGCGCAGGTATTCGAACATTTCCGGGCTTTCGTCGGCGGTGCCGTAATCGTAGGCCCAGCCGGCGCCGGCCGTAAATTTGTGGTAGCGCAGCATGTCGAGTACGCCCACCGCGGGCAGCGCCACCTGTACGAGGTCGGGACGCTGCGTCATCACGGCGCCGACCAGCAGGCCGCCGTTGGAACCGCCGGCGATTGCCAGGTATTCGGAAGCCGTATAGCCTTCTTCGATGAGATACTCAGCCGCAGCGATGAAGTCGTCAAAGACGTTCTGTTTATTCATCTTGGTGCCCGCCAGGTGCCATTCTTCGCCGTATTCGCCGCCGCCGCGCAGGTTGGGCACGGCGTAGACGCCGCCGTTTTCCAGCCATACGATGTTGGAAGTGCTGAAGAAAGGCGTCAGACTGATATTGAAGCCCCCGTAGCCATAGAGCATGGTCGGGTTCTGGCCGTTGCGCTCCAGCCCTTTCTTGTGCGTGATCATCATTGGGATCCTCGTGCCGTCTTTGGAGGTGTAGAACACCTGTTCCGAGACGTACTGGCTGGGGTCAAACTGGACGCCGCTGGCCTTGTACAGCTGCGAGGCGCCGGTGGCTACGTCGAACTCGTAGATATTGCCGGGCGTGATATAGCTGGTGAAAGTATAGTATAAGGTTTCCTGATCCCACTTGCCGCCGAAGCCGGCCACGGAGCCCTGGCCCGGCAGTTCCACTTCGCGAACTTTATTGCCTTCCAGGTCGTATTGCTCAACCGCGGAAAGGGCGTCGCGCAGGTATTCGGCGAAAAAATAGCCGCCGCTGGCGCCGACGCTCAGCGGTTCGTCTGTTTCCGGAATGACGTCTTCCCAATGTTCGGGCGTAGGCGTGGCCGCCGGCGTTTTCACCAGGCGGTTGTTGGGCGCATCGAGATTCGTCTGGAAGTACAGGACGTCGCCTTCGCTATGCACGAAATTGTGTTCACTGTCGAAGTTGTCGACTACCGGTACGATGGGAGCGTCGGGCCGGCTGAGGTCCTGCAGATACACCTCATTGCCGGTAGTAGAGACCGCCGCCGAGATCACCAGCCAGCGCTGGTCTTCGCTCACCCCGCCGAAGATGTAGCGGCGCGGCGTCTCTTCGCCGCCGAACACCAATTGGTCGGCCGACTGCGGGTCGCCGAGCTTGTGGTAGTAGAGCTTGTGGTACTGGGTCATGCCCGACAGCTGGCTGCCTTCTTTCGGCTTGTCGTACGAACTGTAGTAAAACCCTTCTTTACCTTTCCAGGAAAGCCCGGAAAACTTGACATCCTTGATGGTGTCATCCACTACCGCCATCGATTCCGTATCGATGACGATGACCTTGCGCCAATCGGAGCCGCCTTCCGAGATGAGGTAAGCGGCCATGCTGCCGTCCTTGGTGAAGCTGATGCCGGCCAGGGAGGTGGTGCCGTCGGGCGAAAACTTGTTGGGATCCAGGAACACTTCGGGCTCGCCCTCGCCTTTCTGGCGGTAGAGTACAGCCTGATCCTGGAGGCCGTCATTTTTGTAAAAATAGGTGTACTCGCCTTCTTCAAAAGGCGCGCTGTAGCGCTCGTAGTTCCAGAGTTCTTCCAGGCGCTCGCGTATCTTTTCGCGAAAGGGGATCTTTTCCAGGTAGCCGAAGGTCACTTCGTTCTGGGCTTTCACCCAGTCTTCTACCTGCTCGGCGGTATCGACTTCCAGCCAGCGGTAGGGATCGGGCACCTGCTGACCGTGGTATTCGTCTACGACCTCCTCTTTTTCGGTGGTCGGATAATTGACTTCCATAACGGGATACGTTTCGCTGTTTCCACTCGTATCGCTTCCTTGCTGACAGGCCGCGAAGAGGCCGCTAAGGAATAAAAAAAACCAGATTTTACGCATAGCTATCGAATTATTTTGCCCTAAAATAAATTAATTTGCTCGCTCTATCGTTATTTTGCATAAGATTAGATTAACAACCGCTATTTCTCGATGTACGCCCTTGCCAGATCCGCCAACGACGACCGCTAACCGCCCCGACCGACACCGGACGACCTTCCTTTTTGAGCATATAAACCATTTGCTTTGAACCAAACACCTCCTTTGGAGCCCGTTTCCAAACCCCGCATCCACTTTATCGACGCCCTGCGGGCCTACGCCATCCTAATGATGCTGCAGGGTCATTTTGTCGATACCTTACTGGCCGACGCCTACCGCGGGGACAGCCTGCTTTTTTCCGTTTGGAAATTTATGCGCGGAATGACGGCCCCCATTTTTTTCACGGTCACCGGCTTGGTGTTTGTCTTTTTGCTGCTGAAAGCTGACCGGCCCGGCAGCCGCAATCCCCGGGTGAAAAAAGGCATTCGCCGGGCCTTTTACCTCATCGGGCTCGGCTACCTGCTGCGGCTTAACTTCCCGGGGCTCCTGGTGCTCCATGTCAATAGCTTTATCTGGGGGGTAGATGTACTGCATTGTATCGGCCTCGCCCTGCTCGCCCTCATCGGCGTTTACCAGCTGCACCGGCGCCTGGAGGTTCCGCTGCCGGCCTTGTTCTCGCTCGCCGGACTGGTGGTCTTTCTGACCAGTTACCATCTCCCGCAGTTCGATTGGTCCTGGCTGCCCATGCCTCTGGCCAATTACTTCACCGGCGCCCATCATTCTACCTTTACCCCTTTTCCCTGGGTAGGTTACGCGCTGATCGGGGGCGTCTTCGGCTGGCTGCTCAGCCGAAAGCCCCAGTGGCGACTATCGCCTACTGTGCCGCCGGTGCTGATTCTCGCCGGCTTGTGGCTGCATTTTTTCTCCTCCAAAACCATCTGGAACCTCTACGAACTCACCGGCGTCTATACCTTTCACGAAGTGGCTTACAACAATTACCTCTTCGTTCGCCTGGGGCACGTTTTTATCGTCCTGGCGATATTCATCTGGCTGGAAACGCAGATCCGCTTCCCCCGGCTGTTCCTGAAAATCGGACGGGAAACCCTCGCAGTCTACAGCGTGCACTACGTACTGCTGTACGGTACCTGGCCGGGTATCGGCCTGGCTCAGCTACTGGGAAAAAACCTTGATCCCCTGGCTTGTTTTACAGGCGCGCTTACCTTTCTGCTTTTCTTCGCCCTTCTGATCCGCCACATCGAAGCAGTCAGGCGAACAATGCACCGCCTGCTGCACCGCCGCCTGCACGTGTACCGGCGCTGGGCGCGGGTGCGCGGCATTCGCTTCTATCACCGGTTGAAATACCGCGGCCGCCGGGCGAAGCCGGTTGAAGGATAGCTTTTTTTCGGCATTTGTTGGATTAACCGCAAAAAAGATGACTAAAATAGCGGTCACAAAGCCGGTAAAAGAGCAAGAATTCCGCCTAAGCCATTGTGGGACATTCTAAAAAAGGGTAATTTTGATCAGGGAATAATTGACTACCCTTTGTCCTACTTTATAATCCCCTTACTTCACACAGGATTAATAATCTGAAACTTCTGACTTCCGGGGGGAAGCGCCGGCATCCGTCGGTGAATAGAAGTCTTTCTGAGCAGTAATATGCGGAAAGCTTGTAGCGCGCCCGGTGCGGCCTGCTGCAGTTATCGATCCTGCTTACCCTACATCAAACTCCCGGACATCTGTTCCAATTGAGCGAATAAGCGAGGTTACCATACCGTAATTACTGAAAAAAAACAGCCGACCCATTTCGATTGGCCGGCCGCCTGATCCGTATTCGACGATACGATAAGTTTCCTTTTTCTGAGAGACCGCAAGGTCTCTTTCGAAATCCCCAATTGTGCCGGAGTCCTGTTCCAAGGGCTCCGGTTTATTAGTTTTTAACGCGAAGCGCAAGCAATTGGTTACCTCGGTTACCGACATGGCTCGTTGAGGTACATTTTCTACCGGCCAATTACCGTGCCAAAACCGAAAAACACCCCTACCCTCTTTTTTTCAACTATTACCCCCAAATAATCAATGCTTTTTTGTACCTTAAGAGCAGAAAAGCTCCTTCGACCGATTACCCTATCGAATAGCGCTAATACCGGCGGCCCCGGCCGCTTAACCCGGCAACGGGCTTGCTAGACTCCGGAAACTGTGATGAACCACTGTTTTTAACCAGCGAAATACGGGTATATGCGGACCCTGATATTGTTCATTTGCTTGTGGGCCGGCGCGATTACCGGCATTCATGCCCAGGATTTTATCCTGACGGGATGCCCCTGGGCCTGCCCCGAAGAACAGGACGGACGGCTCAATGCCGAAGGCCGGCTCCTGCTGCAGGAAGCCCCTGTACTGGCGGATGCCGGTTTTTCCTACCTTTGGCTTTCTACCTCCAACAGTGCGCCGTCGCCCTCCTTGTCGGCCTTCCTCGACGCACTCCGGGAAGCGGGCCTGACGCCCGTCGTGGAATTGCACTGCCGGCAGGCCGAGGGTCTGGAGCCGGGGCTGTCGGCTAATCTCCATCATCTTTCCGACCGCTGGAAAAAAGAGATGGGCGTGCACAACTTCGCGCTCTTCTCGGAAGTAGCGCTGCCCGCCGAAACGATGACCGACCTGTTGCGCAGCTGGCGCAATGATGCCGGGGAATACCCGCGCTTCGCCGTATGCGACGAGCCGGGCCACCGGGCGCCCGACCAGGCGGCGGGCTGGGTGAGCGACATCATCGAACAACTGGGATCCGATGATGCGGCGCTCGTCGATCCGCGCCGCTTCGACTTCAGCCTGCGCGACGCCCTGCGCCAGGCGTGCAGCGACCCCGAATACGACGTGCGCCGGCTCTTTGAACAGAGCATGCGCGACGCTACGCCCCTGCCGGGATTCAACCTCGTTACCTTCGTCAATACCGACGCGTTTCAAAATCAAAATGACCATTGGGGCGACGCCGACGACCCCATCACCGACCCGCTGCCGGCCTATGCTTATCTGCTTACCAATAACCAATTGGGATTGCCCGCCGTCTACCTCGGCGATTACTTCGGAGGGCCGGATCATGAAGGGCGGGTGGAATTGCGGCACGCCATCGACCAACTGCTGCTGATTCACCGCAAGTACATCTTCAATGCAACGGCCCTGGAGTACCTCAGCGCCGAAGATTCGCCGCGGCAGGCCCACTACCTTGCCGCCGCTCCGGAGCGCTCGCTCATCTTTCAGATCGACGGCACCAATACGCCGGCCGGACAGATCGCCGGAGGCAATCGCGACGTGATCGTGGCGATCAATTTCGCCGATACTACCCTGCGGGTTCATCAGGAGATCAATACGGCCAACTGGCGCAAAGGAGACACCTTCTCCGACGTACTCCACAGCTCGGGAACGCCTATCCTGCAAGTCGCCGACAACGATTCGCTCCATGTGCCCAATGCCGTTTACCTGGAAGTACCGCCCCGCTCATACGGGGTGTGGGTGCAAAAAGAAAAGCGCCAGGTGGCGCCCAGCCTGGTCAGCCTCAGCGTGCAGCCGGTACAGCAATTCATCGAGCTGACCTGGGAAACGCCCAAGGAAAATGCGGTTTCCGGCTACGCGATCGAACGCTCCGTCGCCGGCCGGCCCTATGAACAGATCCATTGGGAAGAAGCCCTGGGAAGGTCCGGCGAAAAGGCCGCTTACTTGTTCCTCGACGAAGATGTCTACCCGGGCGAGTTGCTTTATTATCGAATTAAAATGGTTAAACAAGACGGCAGCTACCTGCATTCTCCCGTCGAGAAAGGCCGGCTGCATTCGCCGACAGCCCGTTTTATCCTGCGCGAAGGCAAACGCCCGGGAGCGCGCCTGCTGCACATCTACAGCCCCGGCGAGGAAGAAGCGGAACTACGCGTATTCAACGCCGAAGGGAAAGCGGTCATCAAAGCTAAACCCCTCCTGCGCCCCGGTCCCAACCAGGCGGAGATCGACTTGTCGACGCTGCCCGCAGGGATCTATTTCGTCAACTTTTCCACCCGAAACCAGGTCCAGTGGTCGGAGCGAATTGTGAACTATTAGTACACAGGGTATTTACAATTCCAGCAACCCCTCCGGCAAGCGCATCGCCAGCTTCCGATCCTGGAGGTCGCTGTCGAGGATTAGGTCTTCGTGGAGTGGAACGAGGATTTCCTTTTCGCCGTAAAAAACCACGGCCAGGATCTGCCGGGGCAGCTCGATCACTTCCTCAATAACCCCTACTGTACCCACTTCCTCGTCTTCGATGGTAAAGCCCACCAGTTGGTCCGGCTGGTCCATCATACTTTCCGTACCGGCAGGCGAGCGCAGGTCGGCCACGCGCATCAGCAGGTCTTTTTTGACCAGCGGCTGAGCGGCTTCCCGGGAGTCCACCTCCTCCAATTTGAGCAGGATGTCGTTTCCCATCTGGATCTCTTCCGTAAAAAAGGGCGTCTCCCGGCCCTGAACGGAAAGGAATACGACGTCGGCAGCGATGAAATCATCGAGGTACTGGTCTTCGATCCGGACCCGCAGGTCGCCGCGTACGCCAAACGCCCGCTCCACCTTGCCGATGCACACGAAGCCGTCCATCCTACTGGTATCCGGTTAATCGTTGGTGAAGAATGAAGCCCCGCTCGGCGCGTTCCGGCCAGGCCAGCGACTCACAGAGATCCGGATCCAAGCCGCAACAAAATTCGCATTGTGTATCGAGGATGTAGAGGCTGCGAGCGACCAGCCCGACCCCAGCCGCGTATTGCTCATTGACCGCTCTCAGTTCGAAGGGAGGAGCCTCGTATTCGGCGTGAACGACCGTGAGGACGTCGTCGAAATACAGATCGCCCAGCGTGAGGGTGTCGCCGATGCCGGTGATCACGGACCGCCATTCCTTGAACACCTGGACGGATTCTCCGGCCACTCTCAACACCCGGAACTCATCGAAGTACTCGTGGCTGTCCCAGCGCTTAAAAAGACGGATGGGAAAAACCAGATTCACCATCCGGAGGTTGTCTTCGATACGGAAGCCCTGGTTTTCACTGCGCTGCAGGGTGAGCACTTTGGCGATCTGCCAGGGCAGGGTATCGCTTTTCCGTTCGTAGCGCTCCACCCGGTAGAGGGTCTCGCCGCTATTGTCCAGCAAGGTGTCGGTAATGATCTCCCGGACCAGCGTAGTGCTGCTGTCGACGGCCGCACCGGGCTTAAACACCACGGAGTCCACTACGTAGTCGTAGCGGCGGCCCACTTCCAGCGGGTAGTATTCGTATCCGTTGTTGAGCACCACTTCTTCCGTTTCCCGTTTGTTGCAGGCCAACAGCACGAAAAGGAACAGGAGCAAAATAAAAAGGCTGGGGTTCATATTTCAGGTTTTGAGGTCAATTATCCGTGCGGCTGCTGCCGTAAATGATACCGCCGCCCACCACGTCATCGCCTTCGTAGAAGACGGCCGACTGGCCGGGGGCTACGCCGCGCACGTTGGCCAGGAAGGCCACCTCTACTTGGTCGTCCGCAGTTTGCGTGAGTTGGCTCAAGGCGCCGGCGTCTTTGTAGCGTATCTTGGTTACGGTTTCCAGCTCGTCGGGAATGCGGTCGTATTTTTGCAAGTTGACCTGCCCAACGGTCATACCGTTGCGCACCAGATCGTCGACCCGCCCCAGCACCACTGTATTGGTCTCAGGCCGGATCTCGGTAACGTACATGGGTTCGCCGAAAGCGATGCCCAGTCCTTTGCGCTGACCGATAGTGTAGAAGGGATATCCCTGGTGTTTGCCCAGCGGGCGGCCGTCGACACTGACAAATTCGCCGCCTTCCACCGTTTCTTCCAGCCCGTCGACCCGGCGCTTGAGGAAGCGGCGGTAGTCGTTATCGGGAACGAAGCAAATCTCATAGCTCTCCCCTTTTTTCGAGAGGTCGGTATAGCCCCAGTCGAAAGCCATCTGGCGCACTTCCGGTTTGGTGTAAGGCCCCAGGGGAAAGCGGCTGCGGGCCATAGCTTCCTGGCTCAGCCCCCAGAGCACGTACGACTGGTCTTTTTTGCGATCGACGGCCCGGGTGATGTAGCGACGTCCGTCTTTTTCGCTGATCTTGGCGTAGTGGCCGGTAGCGATAAACTCACAATCGAGGGCATCGGCCCGTTTGAGCAGAGCGCGCCATTTGATGTGTGTATTACACAACACGCAGGGGTTGGGCGTACGACCGGCGAGATACTCATCGACAAAATTATCGATAACGTAATCGCCGAATTCGTCGCGAATATCGATGATAAAATGGTGGAACCCCATATTGACGGCTACCTGCCGGGCGTCGTTGATCGAATCGAGGCTGCAACAGCCCGTTTCTTTGCGCGACCCGCCGGAGTTGGCGTAGTCCCACGTTTTCATCGTGATGCCGATCACCTCGTACCCCTGTTCGTGGAGCATCATCGCCGTGACGGTGCTGTCGATCCCCCCGCTCATGGCCACCAGTACTTTTCCTTGCTTACTCATGCGGTTGCTTTTCTTTTCGTAACAAAATTACAATTTTTGCTACCTTCGGGTTCACCAAACGTCCTGACCGGGAAAAGTGCAAATATCCGCATCAGGACAATCTTTGTCCACCTCCTGTGTTACATTGCTGAAAACTATTCCATACCGTGAGCGCAATGCCTTTATTGGTATTCGCGACAGGCTGGCTGGGCGCCTTTTTATGGCGCCGGTTCTCTTCGGTTTTTTGAGCCGACTTATCGCCGACCGGTCGGCTGTCCTGAAAAAACAAATGAACAAGATCATCGGGGGCATTCTCATTCTTTTGGGGCTTTTCCAGGGGCTCAGCCTATTTGCGGGATGAAAGATAATGGAAACGGGTAAGGATACGTTTGGTTGTAGTTCAACCAGAGATTGGGTATCTTTAAGCTTCCTTGTTCAAAAACTGCGAATCCATGCTGCACCGCATCGTCTTATTCTGCTTAGGTCTGGGAATGGCAACGAGCCTCGCCGCTCAGGAATTCGGTCTCGCCTCGTATTACTCCGACGAATTTCACGGCAGCCGAACTGCCTACGGGGTGATTTACGATCGCAATGAGCTGACCGCAGCGCACAAAAAACATCCTTTCGGCACGCTATTGCGGGTCACCCGCACCGATAATAAAAAGTCGGTGATCGTAAAAGTGATCGATAAAGGCCCTTTTATCAAAGGGCGCATCGTGGATATCTCTTATGATGCCGCCCGCCGGATCGGCCTGGTGGAAGACGGCGTTGCCCGGGTGCGGGTAGACGTGGTCAAACGCGGCAAAGGCGAAACCGAAAAAGAAGACGCCATAACCAAGAAAGAAGAAAAGCAACCGCCCAAAAAGACGCCGGAATCTTACGAGAACAGCCGAACCGAAAGGCTGGCTGAAACGAAAGCCGAAGCCCGTCGTGAAGAACCGGAAACAACGGAAAGGTCCCGGGGCGTTCCCACGGCGCCCAGCCCTGCTCCTACCCTGCCCTCGCGGCTGGTCGGCAAAGAATTCGACGATTACGGCCTCTATCGCATTCAGATCCTGACGGCCCCGAAATACGGCTACGCCGTTCAGGTGGCGTCCCTGCAGGATTACAAAAACGTTTTCCGGCAGGTGGCCGATCTGCAGGCCAAAGGCTTTGACAACGTGCTGATCAGCATCGAAAAGGGGCAGCTCGGACAGCCGGTCTACAAAGTCATCCTCGGCGCTTTCGACTCGGATGATACCGCGCAACGCTACCGCAAACAGATCAAAAGCAAATACCGCATCAACGGGTTCGTCGTCAACCTCTCGGAGATGAATTTTTGAACCGGATCGTTTTACCGGACCGTCACGCTACCCGCTACGGGATTGATTTTCAGTAGCTTTTCCTGCTTATTGACTGATTCCAGCGGCGTGGGATCGCCGGTGATCTGAAAGGCGCTTGAGCTGCCCGTTTTACCGGTTACTTCGAAGCACACCTGGTAGATGCTACTGCCGTCGGGCAGGTTGACCCCTTTTAACGAATTGTCGATCCAGACGAAGGTAAGTATGCCTTCCCCTACGCGATGGGCTCCGAAGTTATTTTCGGTAAGAAAAGGCAGGCTAAGGTCCCGCAGGCCGGTGAACTCGAGTACGGTCGCATCCCAGCGCATCGAATATTGCATGGTGAGGACTTCGGAAAAATCAGCCACTTTTACTTTCATGCATATCTCCTCGCCGGTAGCGGCTTCGAGCTGTTCTCCGGAGAGGGTCAGCGTCCCCGCAAAATCGGTGGGCTGTTGCGGAGGGCGGGAGCCGATCACCGGTCCTTCGGTTTTTTCAGGAGCGGCCGCTGCTTCGCTGTTTTTTGTGGCCTGCGGCTGGACGGTCGCTGCGCCTGCCCCCTTTTCGGCCGGAGCAGCACTTTCGGTCGATGTGTTCCCATTCGCGCCCGCCGCCTTCGGCTCGGGCGCGCAGGAAGCCCAGCTCAGGCCGATCAGCAGAAATAAAAAAAGTGCTCCGCGCATGAAATATCCCGTCGGTTGTTCCATATCCGATTTTTGAGCGGCAAGTTAAGCAAAAAGACCCGCCACAAAAAGCAGCGGGTCTGAATACTCACTAGTTTACGAAATGATCGGATAGAACGTTTATGGGATTATCGGTCTGTTGATAAGACCCGTCAGCTTTCTCGAACGTTTAATCCCGAAAGGTTAAAAAAGGGTTAAGCACAAACCCTTTACCTTGTAGCGGAAGTTCGTTACTTTTAAGACGTCAATCCACCAAAAAGTCAATAAAAGACCCATGAAAAAATTTATCCAATGCTGCCTTTACGCGTTCCTCATCAGTGCTTTTTTGCCGAGCTGTGTTTCCAAAAAAGCCTACGATGAACTGAAGGAGGAAAAGAAATACCTGGAATACCAGGCCAGCGAAAGCGACTCCCTGCGCGTCACCACCCAGGAAATGTCGGTGGAATGCCGACAGACGGAACTCCAGTACAAGCGGACGTTGCGCAAGCTGGAACGGATGACGGTAGTCAACGAAAGCCTCAACCGGAGCTATCAGGATCTGCTGGAGCGTTTCAATAACCTTTTGGATCAGAACAAGGACGTTCTCTCCACCACGTCCTACGAAAAGCAAAGCCTCACCGAGCAGCTCGCCGCCCAGAAAGCGGAACTCGACTACCGGGAAAGAGCGCTCAATCAGCTGGCCTACGAACTCGAAGAACGCGAACGGCGCCTCAACTACATCGAAGGGGACTATGCCGACCTCGAAGGCGACCTGGTGGATCGCAATGCGCGCATCATGGAGCTGGAAGCCCTGGTCAGCCTCAAAGAAGGCAATATGACCGATCTGCGGCGCAACATCGACGAGGCGCTGACCAACTTCTCAGCCACCGATCTCAGCGTCTCGGAACGCAAAGGCCGCCTCTACGTTTCCCTCAGCCAGGAATTGCTCTTCCGCAGCGGCAGCAAGCGCATCGACAGCCAGGGGGAAGCCGCCCTGGCCCAGCTGGCGACAGTGCTCAACGATAATCCCGATATCGAGATCGTAGTGGAAGGCCATACCGATAGCGACGGCTCGGCGGAACGCAACTGGGAGCTCAGCGTCCTGCGCGCTACCGCCGTGGTGAACGTCCTGACCGATAACGGCGTCGACCCCAAACGGGTGACCGCCTCCGGGCGCGCCTTCTTCGACCCGGTTGCCAGCAACGCCACCAGCTCGGGCAAAGCCCAGAACCGGCGCACCGAAATTATCCTGTCGCCGAACCTGGACGAATTGTACGATATCCTTTACACCTCCGGCAACCAATGAAAAATGCGGCCTTCCGGAACAACATCCTGGCGCTGGCGGTCGCCTGGCTGATCGCGCCGCCGTCCATTGTGGCGCAGCATTGCCCGAGCGACGCTGCCCTGCTCGCCGATAGCCGGCGCTACCCGGAAGTGGCAACCCGCCAGGAAGCTATTGCCGACTTTACCCGCCGGTGGATCGCGGATTACCGGCAGGGCGTAAGGCCGCGTACGGTAGTGACCATACCCGTCGTCTTCCACGTCGTCTGGCGGGAGGAAACGGAAAATATCCCCGATGCTCAGCTGCTCTCCCAGCTCGAGGTCCTCAACGAAGATTTCCGGGGGCTCAACGACCAGAGCATCGTCCCCGGCCTCTTTCAGGATCTCATCGCCGACGTCGAGATCGAATTCTGCCTGGCCCGGCGCACCCCTTCCGGCGAGCCGACCGACGGCGTCACCCGCACCCAGACGACAGTGCCCAACGTGGCCACCACCCTCGTCGACGGTTCGCCGGCCATCCACTATACGGATAACGGCGGCCGGGACGCCTGGGACCCCGAATCGTATCTCAACATCTGGATCGGACGCCGCCAGTTCTTTCTCGGTTCTGCCGCTTTCCCGGCTCAGGGGCTGGCTTTTCCCGGAGAGGACGGCATCGTTATCGACCCGCGCTACGTGGGCGCCGGAGGCTTCACCAACCCGCCTTACCACCTGGGGCACACGCTGACTCACGAGGTGGGCCATTATTTCAACCTCTTCCACCTCTGGGGGCCCGGCGGCGCCGGGGAATGCACCAGCGACGAAGTAGCCGACACGCCGCAACAGTCGCGCGATTACCAGGGCGAATGCCCCGACTGGCCGCAGGCTTCCTGCGCAACGCTGGATATGTTTATGAATTTCATGAACTTCTCGGACGACGCTTGCCTCGCTATGTTTACCGCCGGTCAAAAGTTGCGCATGCTGGCCGCCCTGAACGGCCCGCGTTCCGGATTGCTCGCTTCCGACGGCTGCCTGCCGCCACTGGCTACCGAAGCCCCCGGAACGCCTGCTTTGTCGATCAGCCCCGTACCGGCGCGCGGGGGCGTCTGGGTCGAAACAGCCGGCGCCGACCATTATCCGCTGGAATTATCGGTATGGGACGTAACGGGACGGCTGCGCGCCCGGCTGACCTGCCACGGGCCGCAGCGTCAGTTTTTCGACCTCGGCCACCTTCCCCCGGGCGCTTACTGGATTAGGGCCGTCAACAGATCGGACATTCGCCCAAAATTGATTATACTTGTAGCCTAACTCGGGAAAACGTACACCACATGCCAAGCCAAATGTTACGCGCCACCCTGCTCCTGGGCGTGGCTTTCTTATTCAGCGCCTGCCCCGCGGGCCTCGTCGGCGGCGACCTCAGCCGGCAGGAAAAAATTATCGAGATGGAAAAAGGCCCCTGCTTCGGACGCTGCCCCATCTTCAAACTCACCATCTACAAAAACGGAATGGCGGCCTACGAAGGCGAACGCTATACCGACAGGCTGGGCCTGCACGTCAAGCTGCTGCCTAAATCGACCTTCGAGGAGATCAAACAGCAATTCCGGGACGCCGACCTCTGGCGGTACCGGAACGTCTACAAAGGGCGCATCCCCGACCTGCAAACCGTCACCATCACCTACCACGAAGACGGCGAATCCAAATCGATCACCGGCAAGGACGGCCGGCCGGAGGTCGTAATGGAATTGGAAAGCGCCCTCGACGAGATCGCCAACAGCAAAGGCTGGACACAGAAGGGCGAACCGACCTACGGCCTGCCCGACAATGTCATCGCCAACGAACTGATCGTCCAGCTGGCCGGCAGTGTCAATGTAGAAACCTGGGTGCGCCGCTTCCGCGAATACCGGCTGCAGCCCGTCGAAGAGATCTCTCCGGGCCGCAACTACTGGCTCCTCACCTTCGACACCAAAACCATCGAGCCCCCGCGCATGCTGGAACGGGTGCGGGCCGACCGCGACGTGGTCGGCGCGGAGTTCAACAAAAAAGGGGCGGAAAGGAATTAGATCCTCTGATTGACATGCAAAATGCCTTTCCAAAAAGGGCCATAAATAGAAATTTATAGCCTCATTCGTCGAAAATGAGCCGGCAAACAACCAACATTCAGCTAGTTTCGTTATATTTGTTCACGGATGAATGAATCCACTACCATCATCAACTGACAATCAGTGTAATTTAACTCGCAGTTTTCTTCTTCTTTCCTCACCGTTTGTAAGAAAAAAGTTTCCGGTTAAGTTTGACTATTGTCGGGTCATCGCACGGACGATGGGCCCCAGTGCGTATTAACCGGCATCCCCGGCAGTACGGCTGTTGCTCCTCCGAAAGGCGATGGGGTATTATTTTTTCAATCAATTTTTAGTGAGATGAACATTTTTGTTGCTAAACTCAACTTTGACACGCAAAGTGAGGACCTCCTCGAAGCCTTCCAAAGCTACGGTGAAGTAACTTCGGCTAACGTAATTATGGACAAGTTCACGGGCCGCTCCCGTGGATTCGGCTTCGTCGAAATGTCCAACGATGACGACGCTCTTCGCGCCATTGAAGAGCTCAACGACACGGAACTTGATGGTCGCACCATCGTTGTAAAAAAAGCAGAACCGCGTAAACGAGACAACAACCGCTCGAATTCGAGATGGTAATTAATTGCTAGCATCTTTATCCCGGGGAAGGCCAGAGCGGCTTTTTCCGGGATTTCTTTTTTCTACCCTTCCCTTCTTTTACCCCGCACATCATTTTTCTTTTCCTTATTTTTATCACAACCGCCTGTTCCGGAAAATAATCGGTCGGGAAAAGCCGTATTGCTACATACAAACCGGTTTTTCCAAAAAAATCACTGCCAAACCGTCCGACCCATGCAAAACAAGATCCTGCTTGCACTTTTCCTTTTTCCGCTGCCGGCCGTCGCCCAAACGGTTTACACTGCTGCCGATTACCTGGCCGTGGGCGACAGCCTGCGCTTCAGCACCGCCGCCGCCGGGCTCGGCGATTTTGACTTCGCCGCCACCGGCGCTGATTTCACCTGGGATTTTGCCGACCTGCCGGTTGCCAATCAGCGCACCGACGCCTATTTCGATCCCAATGACGCCGGCTACCGCCTGCCGTGGTGTCTGGCCAACGGCTATCTACTCAATTGCCAAAGCCAGTTCGACGAACTCACCAACCTCGGCCGGCGCGGCCTGGATACCCTCAACCTCGGGCCTATCGTCGCCCAAAATCTGGTCAACCACTCCAAAAAGACAGACGGCGCCTACGCCGAGACCATGCTCGGACTGACCGCCCAGATCGGGGGCATCCCCCTTCCCCTCACTTTCGAATATGAAAACCGGGATTCCGTCTTCCAATTCCCCATCGCCTACGGCAATATCGACAGCTCCCGCAGCCGGCTGAACTTCGATCTGACCGGCCTCAATATTCCCTTCAACCAGAGCTTCAACAACAAGCGCGTCAATACCGTCGACGGCTACGGGAGCCTCACAACGCCTTACGGCGTCTTCGAAAACACCTTGCGCATGCGCACGGTCGTCGAACGCACCGACACCACCTTTCTGGATAACAACACCATACCGGTTCAGCGGACAACCGTCGAGTACAAGTGGTTTGACCCCGCTCATCCCGCGCCGCTACTGCAGGCTACCGGCACAATCAGCGGCGGAACCGAGACGATCACCCAGATCACTTACCTCGATTCGGTGCGCTGTTTACCGCCCACCGCCCTCTTTTACTACCTGCCGCTGCAGCCGCAATACGATCCGGGAACCCAAAGCGCCGCTGTCGAGTTCTTCAACCTGAGCGGCAATGCCGATTCGCTGTACTGGGACTTCGGCGATAACGCGACGAGTAGTCAGGTCAATCCGACGCACACCTTCTTATGCCCGGGGCAACAACAGGTTACCCTCATCAGCTATAATACCGTCTGCGCCCCCCTCGCCGCCGATACCGTCACGCTGCCGGTATTCATCAACGACACCAGCGCTCCGGACACCAGCCAGGTCGTCCTCTGCGCCGGCGACAGCCTGTTGATCAACGAGGAATGGGTGAGCGAACCGGGCTTCTACGAAGCGCAATTCACTTCCGTCAACGGCTGCGACAGTACCGCCTTTGTCGATCTCGAGGTCGTAGCCGCCATCGACCCCGCAGTCACGCTGGCCGAAAATACCCTCACCGCCCAGCAGGCAGGCGCTGCCTACCAATGGATCGATTGCGCGACCGGCCAGCCCCTGGCCGGCGCTACGGGGCAGTCGTTTACCCCTGAGATGAGCGGAGATTACGCCGTAGTTATTACCGCGGGGAGTTGTGCAGATACGTCCGAATGCACCAACGTAGTCCTCTCATCTACGCGCGATCGGCAGGAAGCGCCGGCCGTGCGGGTCTTTCCCAACCCGGCGAAGGAAGTGGTGAGGTTGGTTTTCGAAGGAGAGGCCGCCAAGCGGCGGATTGTGCTCATGGACCTGGCGGGGAGGACGATAAATCAATGGTCGATAGGTACGGAAAAGCGCGTCGAGATTCCCTTATCCCTGGCGCCCGGGATGTATTTTTTTCGAATAGAAGATAATGCCGGAGGGAGCAGGATGGTGAAGTTCTTGAAAAAGTAACTTGAATAAAACGTCTAGTCTGAAAATAAAGCGGCCGGCCCGCATCATTAAAAGTTATTTTCATCGACTTCGATTCCATATTTCCCCAACAGCCCGGGCAGCCCCTGCACCGAAAAGCGGGCCCCTTTGATACGATTGTTTTCCGGATCGAGGGCGTAGTGGACTGCCGTCCGCAGATCCGCTTTTTCCAGCACCGTCCGGTCGAAAGTCGCTCCCCTTAGGTCACAGTCCGAAAACACCGCTCCGAAAAGGTCGGCTTCCGCAAAATCGACCTCCGCCAGTTGGCAATCCTCAAAACGCGTCTCCGGCATCTTTATCTGAAAAAAGGAAGCATAATTCAATTTGCAAGTCCGAAAGGAAAAAGCCAGCAGAAAGTCGTTGCAATGATCGAAACGCAGCCCCATCAGTTTGCATTGTAGAAATTCCACCTGCTGTAGGGCGGTGCGGTTCAACCGGGCCATACTCAAATCGCACTGCTCGAACTGACATTCGATGAATTTCACCTCCGACAAATCCGCCTCCGCAAAATTACAGCTGATAAACCGACATTGATCGTACTCCTGCAATCCCGGTCTTTGCCCGAAAAAGTCCGCCTCCCGAAAAGTTTGACAATACGCTATTTTCCCACTCATGCTACTCCAGTGTTAACTAAGCATGTTTAAGTCTCCTCTCATTCCCTCATTCAATCACTCCAAGCCCGCCTTCTCCAGCTCCAGCTGCGCCATCTCCCACTCCTCCATTGCTTTCTCCAGCTCCCGTTTCGTTTGGTTGTATTTTTCCAGGTACTGCTGGGCGTCATCGCGTTCGTAGAAATCAGCGGCGCCCATCGTTTTTTCCATATCGGCCAATTTCGCTTCCAGTCGATCCACTTGTTTTTCTGCCTTACTCACGGCCCGAAGCAACCGTTTGCGTTCTTCAAAACTGATTTCGGGTTTGGGCGCGGTACTCCCATTAGCCGCGATAGAAGTGGCATGCCCCTGGCTCGGCTGTCGTTTTTCCACATCACGCATATTGTCGAGCTCGCGCTTTTCCAGGAAAGCATTGACGTCGCCGATATGATCGAAAAGCCGGCGGTCGCGAAATTCGATGGTGCGGTTGGTCAGCCCCGACAGGAACTCGCGGTCGTGCGATACGACGACCAGGGTGCCGTCGTATTCCAGCAGGGCCTGCTTGAGGATATCTTTGGAGATGATATCGAGGTGGTTGGTGGGCTCATCAAGCACCAGCAGGTTGAAGGGTTTCAGCAGCAGGCAGGCCAGCGCCAGGCGTGCGCGCTCACCGCCGGAGAGGACCGACACTTTCTTGTCCACATCTTCTCCGCTGAACATGAAGGCGCCCAGAATATTGCGCAGGCGGGTGCGCATCTCGGGCGGCGAATGGGCCTCCATGGTTTCCAGCAGGGTCTGGTTGGGATAGAGCGTATCCGACTGATTCTGGGCGTAGTAGCCGACCTGTACGTTATGCCCCTGCTTCAATTCCCCGTCGGTGAGCGACAGTTCATTGATCAGTATCTTGGCGAGGGTGGTTTTGCCCTGCCCGTTTTGCCCGACGAAAGCCACGCGGTCGCCGCGATCGACCTTGATGTCGACCGCTTCCAGCACCGGCAGGTCGCCGTAGCGCTTGGTGAGGGCTTTCCCTTCCACGACCACCTGCCCGGAGCGGGGCGAAGGCGGGAAATGCAGGCGCATCTCGGCGTTATTTTCCGGATCGATTTCGATGCGTTCCATCTTGTCGAGCTGTTTTTGCATCGACTGGGCCATTTTCGTTTTGGTGGCCTTGGCCATAAAGCGATTGATCGTACGCTCCTTTTGCGCGATCACCCGCTGTTGGTTTTCGAAAGCCGCCAGCAGCTTCTCACGCCGTTCTTTGCGCAGCTCGACGAACTTTTTGTAGGGCGCCTTGTAGTCGAAGATCTTGCCCAGCTCCACCTCTACCGTTCGCTGGGTGACGTTGTCGAGAAACTCCTTGTCGTGGGAGATGACGATCACCGCACCCGGATAGTCGCTCAGGAAGCCTTCGAGCCAGATGATCGACTCGATATCGAGGTGGTTGGTCGGCTCGTCGAGGAGCAGATAGCTGGGCTTTTGCAGCAGCATTTTAGCCAGTTCGATGCGCATCTGCCAGCCGCCGCTGAATTCGTCGGTCAGGCGGCTGAAGTCGCTATCGCTGAAGCCCAGGCCTTTCAGTACTCGCTCGGCCTGCGCTTCCATCGCCTGGCCGCCCAGCAGCTGAAAGCGCTCGCTGGCGTTCGACAGTTCTTCGATCAGTTGGTGGTAACTGTCGCTTTCGTAGTCGGTGCGGTGGCCCAGCTCGTCGTTGATCTCGGCGATGCGGGCCTCCAGGCGCTTGGCTTCCGCAAAGGCAGTAAGGGTTTCGGCCAGAACGGTCTTGCCCTTGGGAATGTCCATTTCCTGGTGTAGAAAACCCAGGGTGCTCTCGGAAGGACGGGTGACTTTCCCTTCGTCGGGGGTGACGTGGCCGGCGATCACCTTGAGTAAGGTCGACTTGCCGGCGCCGTTGCGCCCCACGAGCCCCACTTTGTCGCGGTCGCCGATTACCAGGTTGACGCGGTCAAATAAGATGCGATCGCCGTATTGGATGAATATGTTGGATGCCGTAATCATTTTGCAAAGATAGGCGGGAAAGGGAAAAGGCAAAAGACAAAAGGGTGATGGAGTGACAAATGCCTGCGCCCAATGTGACCGGCATCACCCTGCAACCGGGGCAAGCGGAAGATCTTTGAAAAAAACGAATAAAATGGAAAGCGGGAACTTCGTCTTTTACTTTGTCGTATTTCTGGTGATCGCCCATTTTGTAGCGGGCTTTATCTTTTTGGTGAGCAAGCTGAGCGGCCCCGTAGCGGAAGAGGGGCCGGACGCGGAATCGGAACAGCAGGCCTGAGCCTTTTACGCCTTGCGGCTTTTCTCCAGGGTGAACCCGAAGGTAGAGCCCAGGTTGGGCGTGCTGCGCACGTTGATGGTTTGTTTATGCGCTTCGATGATGTGTTTGACGATGGCCAGCCCCAGCCCGGAGCCGCCGCGGTGGCGGGAGCGGCTTTTATCGACGCGATAGAATCGGTCGAAGACGTGGTTGAGGTGTTTCTTGGGGATGCCGATGCCGTTATCCGCTACCTCCACGAGGATGTAGCGGTCCATATCGTAAAAACCGACCTTGGTGACGCCCTGAGCATTGCCGTATTTAATGGAATTGTTGACCAGGTTGATCAGCACCTGCCGGATGCTTTCCCGGTCGGCCCGCACCTTGTAGTTCTGGGCGGCGCCGTCCTTAAAGTGCAGGGAAATATTGCTTTCGCGGGCTTTGATCTCCATTTCTTCGAAAACCTCTTCCACCAGTTTTTTGATATCGAAAGTCTGCATTTCCAGGATCAGCTCGCCTGATTCCAGGCGCGAGATGGCCTCCAGGTCTTCGACGATGGTGTTGAGGCGTTCCACGTTGCGCGCCGCTTTTTCCAGATAGGGGCGATTGATGCGGACGTCCTCCAGCCCCCCGTCGATGAGGGTGTCGATATACCCCTGAATATTGAAGATGGGCGTTTTCAGTTCGTGGGAGATATCGCCAACGAATTTACGGCGATATTCGGCCCAGGTCTTGTATTTGTCGAGTTCTTTACGCTGGGTATCCACCCATTCTGCTACTTCTTTCTCGACATCCTCGATGATGTTGCTGTGGATATCGATAGTGGTGTTTTTTTCTTCGGGCGATACCTTATGGCGATGAATGGTTTTATAGATCACCTTGATTTTGCGATAGATGTATTTCTTGAGGTAGTAAATCGTAATGAAATAGGTGAGGACGAAGATGAGCAGTACGCCCGTGGCGATAACCCAGCCCGTGTGCCAGTACTCGTTGAGCAAGGCCAGCAGGAGCATGACAACTGATGCGCCGGCAGTGATGAGTAAGGTGGCGAAGATGGCAATTTGCTGAGGCGTAGGATTTTTGATCATCAAAATTCGAACTTATAGCCGATGCCCTTGATGGTTTTAATGTAGTGGTCGCCGATTTTTTCCCGCAGTTTGCGGATGTGGACATCGATCGTGCGGTTTCCTACAATAACGTCCGTCCCCCAGACCTTGTTGAAGATCTCTTCCCGGGAAAACACTTTCCCCGGTTTGGAGACCAGCAGATACAACAGCTCAAATTCTTTTTTGGCCAGTTCGATCACCTTCTCGCCCTGCTGTACCGTAACCCTTTCGCGATCGATGGTGAGGTCGCCGATCCGGATCACCGGCGAGGCGTCAATTTCTTCTTCGCGTTCCGTGCGACGCAGCAGCGCTTTGACGCGGCTGGTGAACACGCGAGGCCGGATAGGTTTGGTAATGTAGTCGTCGCCGCCGACGTCGAGGGCGGCGATCTGGGAGTAATCCTCTTCGCGGGCGGTCAGGAAGGCCACCAGGGTGCGATCGAACTCGGGCTTGCCGCGCAGGTGGCGGCAGACCTCCACCCCATCCATTTTGGGCATCATGATATCCAGGATGATCAAACGGGGGCGTTCCCGTTCGGCGATCTTGATGCCTTCCTCCCCGTCGGAGGCGGTAAAAACTTCGTAGCCTTCCTTGACGAGGTTGTATTTCAGAAACTCCAAAATATCCGGCTCATCATCGACGATCAGAATTTTAGCGGAATCCATCAGCGGCAAACAATTTGTGCACAAAATTAGAAAATAAACGCGAAATACGCTTTCGTCATTCCCTTCACCGTCCGGACACCTGGAGCGTATCGATCCGGCTTTGCACGCGCCCGTAAATATACTGTAGTCGTTCGGGATTCTCGCGCAATCGCACGATGCAGGTGTCAAAATCGTCCCGCTCAATACCGTGCATGGTCATCACCTGTTCGTAGTACACCTCCGCCATGCTGTCTTTGATGGGCCCCGACAAATGCTGCAGTGCGGCCTCGGCCACGTGCACATCCGTCAGCACCATCACGAGCTTGTCATCCGACAGCGGCAGTTCCTCCTCTCCCCCGCCGCAGCCGGCCGCGATCAACAGAAAGACGGCGCCTACGATCGAAGAACGTATAAACCCGCTTCGACGACGCCCGGGCGCGCCCGGGCCGGTGTTTTTTTGTTTCTTCATCTCAACTTGCGGTGTACTCAGCATTGCAAAGCACAAAGGCCTCGCTTCATTTTCGAAAAAATTGCTTGGGGAAATAAAAAGCGGTCATCCGCCCCCTTTCCGGTTCGAAATCCACCCAGTGTTCCACGGCGGCCTCAACGCGCACTACGCCGCAGGTAGGTACGTTTTCGACGGGTTCGCGGGAAAAAAGGTTGGCGAGGGTGGTCCAGGTGGGATTATGACCAAAAAGAAACACCGTGTTCCAGTCGTCGGACAAGCCTTGCACCAACGCCATGACATCGCCGGTATAGGCGTGATACAGGCGCACCTCGTTGCGCACCTCTTCGGGCGCAATACCGAAAGCTTCCGCAAAGTAGTGTGCAGTGGTGCGCGCCCGGTTGGCGGTGCTGGTGATCAGCTGGTCGGGGGCAATGCCTTTTTCGGCCAGCATCCGGCCCATAAAGGGCGCATCCCGCAAGCCCCAATTGTTCAGGGGACGATCGTGATCGGATAAATCCGGCTCTTTCCAACTCGATTTGGCGTGGCGAACAAAAAATACGGTCTTCATAAATCAACAAATGCAGTTTAGCTACGCGAAAGCTGTAAATTTAGGGTAAACGACTGAAAAAAAAGGACCATAATGCCATTCAAAGAAAAAGTCATCTGGATTACCGGCGCCTCCTCGGGCATCGGCGAGCATCTGGCCTACGCATTCGTCGAACAGGGCGCCAGAGTGGTGCTCACCAGCCGCAATGAAAAAGAACTGGAACGCGTACAACGCAACTGCGGCCGGCCGGACCAGGTTTTCCTCCTGCCCGCCGACGTCACCGACTTCGACCGCGCGCCGGAGCTCGCCCGCCGGGTCACTGAGCACTTCGCCGCCATCGATATCCTGGTCAACAACGCGGGGATCTCCCAGCGCGCCCTGGCCGAAGACACCCTGCTCGGCGTAGATAAAAAAATAATGGACGTCAATTACCTGGGGGCGGTGGCCCTCACCAAAGCAGTGCTGCCCTACTTTCGGCGACAGCAGTCCGGACAGTTCGTGGTGATCAGCAGCGTGATGGGCAAGATCGGCACCCCCAGGCGATCGGCCTATGCCGCCGCCAAACACGCCCTGCACGGCTTTTACGATTCTCTGCGCGCCGAGGTGACCGACGCCGGTATCACAGTTACCGTCATCTGTCCGGGATACGTACAGACCAATGTTTCCATCAACGCCTTGTCGGGTGACGGCAGCAAACACAACGCCATGGGCAAAAGCACGGAAAACGGCATCGAACCCGGGGAATTCGCCCGCCGGGCCCTGCGCGCCATCGCCGCCGGAAAACGCGAGGTGATCATCGCCGGCCCCCGCGAACGGGCCGGCGTCTGGATCAACCACTTCTTCCCGGGGCTGTTTGCTCGTATGATACGACGCGTACGGGTAACGTAGTAGCTATCCGAAAGCCGACTCGACTCTATTTGTCATCTTTACCGGTATCCGAAGCACCGCCTTCCTGCTTATCCTGTTCCAGGAAATGGTCGATCACTTCCGGCAGTTGTTCGGCGCCGATGCGCTTGGAAATGATGGTCTTATCGCGATCCAGTACGTAGAGCTGCGGGGTGGATTTGATATTGTAGATCTTGCCGAAATTGGAGCGATGGTAAGGATCGACGGTATGCAGCCAGTCGCCGATCTCGTTTTCGTCGATGTACTCCCAGCATTCCGGCACTTCGTCGGTAAACTTGAAGCAGACGGCCATGATCTCCACGCCCTTGTCTTTATAGGTTTCGTAAAACTCCTTGAGCTTGGGGGTCGACTTTTTACAGTGCCCGCAGTCGTAGCGCCAGAAATACAATACGGTATAGGGCGCATCCACCTCGTGCAGCGATACCGGCGCGCCGTCGCGCTTTTGTAGTCGAATATTGGGCGCCGTTTTGCCGATCAACAGGGGCTTGAGCGCGTTGGCGTTTTCGATGATCTTGGCCAGTTGCTCCTCGTCGGTCCAGGGCGCCAGTCCTTTGGCATAGTAGTTTTCCACGAGGTGGACGTAGACGGCGTCCATGCCGACGACCTTCGATTTGGCGTATTCGTTGAGGAAGTGGATGAGGTAGAACTTGAAGGTCTCCTCGGCCGGCTTTGCCCGGCGCAGTACTTCGTCGATGGCCTGGCTGATCGTATCCGGATGCTGCACCTGAAGTTTATTTACGTAGTAGTCGATCCGGTCGAAGATGCCGGGGGTGCGCAGCAGGCGCGGATCGGCCAGGTCGACATTATCGAAAAAATGGGCCTGGGTATACCGCCAGCGCTGCACCTGTTGTTCCTGCTCGGGCCCCGAAAATTCGGGATAGTCCATCGGCAGGTTCAACCTGATCATCGCCGCGGTGAGCGACCCGGGATGCTCCCGCACCAGCCGGCGCTGGTAGGCCAGCACCTCGTCGTTCAGGGTATTCAGCTCCTTTTCCAGCTTTTCCTTTTTCTTATCATTCGTTTCGGCTTCGATGGCTTCGCGCAGTTCCCCGGCGCGCGGCGTTCGTTCGCCCAGGAATTTGACGTATTCGTAAAACCGTTCATTGGCGGGCGACCCTTCCACTTCCAGTTGTTCCGTTGTATTCTCGTACTGCGTCTTCACCCTGAAATGCTGCTCTCCGGGGTTGATCAGCAACTGAATGTAACGGTTATCGGGCGGGAGCACCACCAGATAGACGCCTCCGGGCAGCTCTTCCTCGCCGCTGAAGACGAAGGCGCCCCGGTCGTTGACGGCCACTGTATCGCGCAGGTATTGTTTGTCGCCGAAGTGATAACCCAGAAAAAGCTGTGATCCTTCGAATCCGTCGATCTCCACTTCAATGTGGTAACCGTCCTGGGCGCCGAGGCCCGCGGCGGTCAAAACGACCCATGCAAAAGTGATAAGGAGTGAGAAAAATTTCATGCACCAGCGATTATTTGATCAAAAACGATTGCAAATATCCGGACTTTGCGGCACAAAAGGCCAGGTCTTAAAAGTATTTTAACCCTTATCCTTTTTTTCGGTCTTGAGGGTGCGCAGGCGTTCCTCGGCTTCCCGGATCTGTTTCTGTAGGGTTTCCAGGCGGCTTTGCTCATCGGCGAGCTTGGTTTCAACTTGTTCCAGTTTTTGCTGCTCCTCGCGAATGCGGGTAGCCGTTTCTTCCTTGATCCGGGTAATCTGTTCGGTCGATTGCTGTCGCGCTTCGTATATCGCTTCGGAGGAGCGGCGGCGGGCTTCGGCGATCTCCGCTTCGGTTTCTTCCCGCACCGTTTCGGCTTCGCCACGGTACTGAGCGATCTTATCCTGGGTTTCCTTGCGGATGGTCTCCACCTCCAGTTTGGCGCGATCGCGGGCGGCGGCCACCTGTTCGGAGGCGGCGGTGCGGGCAGCTTTCGTTTGTTCGGCGAGTTCGGTCAGCTCTTTTTCCTGTTGGGAGCGGGCCTGGGCGATAGCTTCGGCGGCCTGTTTTTTAACGCTGGCCACTTCGGCGGCCGACTGTTCTTTGGCGTTGGCGATCTGGTTGGCGGCGTTCTCTTTTTCTTTCAGCACCTCCAGCGCCAGGGTTTCTTTTTCGCGAGCGGCGTTCTCGCGGGCCGCTTTGATCTGGGTAGTCGTTTGTTCGCGGATGGTCGACAGTTCCAGCTGCGCCCGTTCGCGGGCTTCCGCCACCTGTTTAGCCAGCGCCTCCTGTTCGGCGGCCGATTTTTCCCGTTGTTCCCGGATCTTTTCGGCTTCCTCGCTTTGTACTGCAGCGATATTTTCGGCAGCTTCCCGGCGGGCGGCGGCCACCTCTTCCGCCGATGTTTGTTTAGCGCGTACGGCTGCTTCCTTGGCCGTCGCGATCTCCCGGGCGGCGTTTTCGCGGATGGTCGTCAGTTCCTTGGCGGCCCGCTCGCGGGCGGCGGCGATCTCTTCGGCGGTCATACTCTTGATCTCGTCCTCTTTGGAGCGCGCCTCCTGGATGGCGGCCGAGGCTTCCTGCTGGATCTCGTCGATGCGGGACTGCGCCGTCTGCTGAGCCGATTGCACTTCGGAGGCGTAGGTTTCTTTGGCCGTTTTAGCCGATTCGTTGGCGGCGGTCACCTCGGCGGCCGCTTTTTCCCGGGCGGCGGCGACCTCCTGCTGAGCGCGTTCCCGGGCGGCGGCCACTTCCGCAGCCGACTGGGCTTTGGCTTCTTCCTGGCGGCGGCGGGCTTCGGCCAATGTTTGTTCTACTTCCTCTTGGATGCGCTTCATCTCTCCGGCTGCTTTTTCTTTGGCGGCTTTGATCTCCTGGGCGATACGCTCGCGTTCCTGCTCCGCGTTGGCGCGGGCGGCGGCTACTTTGGCGGCCTCCTCCTCGGAGATCTGCTGGATGGTCTGGGCCGATTGCTGCCGGGCGGCGGCCACTTCCGCGGCGGCGGCTTCTTTTTCTTTTGAGGCGGCGGCGCGGGCGGCGGCCACCTCATCGGCCGAAGCCTGTTTTGAGGCCTCGATCTCCTGGCCGGCGCGGGCTTTTTCTTCCGCTACCTGCTCCCGTATCTTGGCCACTTCTTCGGAAGCCAACTGCCGGGCGGAGGCCACCTGAGTAGCAGCGGCTTCTTTCTCGCGGGCTGTATTTTCGCGGATCTCCGCCAGTTCCGTAGCGCTTTTTTGTTGCAGCAGCGCTTTTTCTTCGGCGGCATTCCGGCGGGCCTGAGCCAGCTCCACGGCCAGCTTTTCGCGCTCCAGTACGGCGTTTTCGCGGATCCGGGCTACTTCGCGGGCGGTCTCTTCCTGGATGCGCAGTATCTTTTCCGAAGCCTTTTCTTTGGTTTCGACCACTTCGCCCGTCGTGCGTTCTTTTTCGCTTTTGGCTTGTTCGCGCGCCGACTGTATCGCCGCTTCCGCTTCTTCGCGAATGCGTTGGAGTTCGTTGTCGGCATTTTCGCGCGCGGTGGCGATTTCGTCGGAATATTCCAGCTTCGCCATTTCCATCCGCTCCTTAATGGCGGCAATTTCGCCGGCGGCCCGATCGCGCGCCTCTTTTATTTTCTGGGCCGATTCCAGCTGCGCCTGCTGAATGGCCTCCGTAGCTTTGGCGCGGGCTTCCATCACTTCGGCGGTGATCTTTTCGATTTCGCTGTCCGCTTTGGCTTTGGCTTCCTTCACCGCCTCAGCCTGGCCGGCGAGCGCTTCTTCTTTCTCTTCCTGTGCTTTCTTGCGGGCTTCCAGCACTTCTTCCGCGTATTTTTGCTTTTCTTTCGCCGCGTTCTCCCGCGCCTGGGCTACTTCTTCCTGCATCTGCCGTTTGATGTTTTCGGCTTTGCGTTGCTCCTCTTCGATCTCGGCGCGCAGTCGTTTTTTGGTTTCCAGCAATTGTTGCTTTAGATCCTTTACTTCGCCGTCTTCCGCTACGGAAGCTTCGCCGCTTCCGGTTTTGGATTTGGGTTTTAAGCTCAGCGGATCGGCTTCCTCTTCGCTCGACCGGGCCGTAAGTTCGTTATCACCCAGGTCGACGTCGTTGACTTTGTCCTTGTCCAGGGTGTTGTTGAAACAGATCGCGATATTGCGGAACTCGGACTGCCGGCTGTCGTTGACCGTAAACTTCCGCATCTGGTTGTTGAAATTATTCTTGATGTATAGCGTGGTGATGTCCGAGGTGGCGAACCAGCGCACCGCCTCCAGATTGAGCTGCAGGATATTGCTGTACACGGGCGTGCCGCCGTCTTTATTGACCTCGCCCATCGCGATGAAGCGATAGCTGCGGCGCACCTGGTTGACGTCCATGAAGATGATCTCGTCATCGAGGTTGAATTCCACGCCTCCTTTGGAAAACACCTTGGCCGTCACGCCTTTGTCGTTATTGTGCAGTTCGAGGCTGTAGGTGTAATTGCCACGCACTACCATCGTCTGCGTGATGGTGCGCAGTACGTGCGTACCCCCGATGGTGATGTCTTCGGCGATCAGGCTGGCGCAGTTCTGAGCGGATAGACCTGAAAAAATGCTGGTGCAACAGAGCAAAAAGGTGGCAAAATAGCGCAAATGTCCCATGGCAGGCAATTTTTATGGTAATATAACCATTTTCGCTTGAAGGTATTCCATACTTCCTCTGGATAACGGCATGAGGGGAAAAATTAGTCTTTGGGTGGCAGTTGGTCTTTGGTCTTTGGCAGTTGGTCTTTGGTCTTTAGTCGTTGGCGTCGTAAATTTATAAAGGACAAACCGGCAAGGACTATATTTTCTTTGTAAGCACCCGCGGAGCCCTCAACCTCAACCTATTAGCCCGTCTGCTTCTCATCCGGGTAAATCTCGGCGGTTGGCCTTTGGTCGTTAGGGGCTTAGGAGACCGAAGACCGCCTCATCCCCGTCGCGAGGCCAGCAAAAAGAGCACGGCCATCCGTACGGCCACGCCGTTTTCCACCTGCTGAAGGATGATGGAGTGTTCGGAGTCCGCCACATCGCTGGTTATTTCTACGCCGCGGTTGATGGGGCCCGGGTGCATAATGACCAGGGGTTTGCCAACTGCTTCGAGCAGCGAGCGATTGATCCCGAAAAACTGGGCGTACTCCCGCAGGGAAGGAAAATACCGCAAATCCTGGCGTTCCAGCTGGATGCGCAGCACGTTGGCGACGTCACACCAGGCCAGCACTTCGCGTACGTCGTAGGCGACCTGCACCCCGAGTTGGTCGATGTACTTGGGGATCAGGGTGGGCGGTCCGCAAACGGTGACGTTGGCGCCCAGCTTGCGCAGGCAGAAGATATTGCTAAGGGCTACCCGGGAATGCAGGATATCCCCGAAGATGGCGATATTTTTTCCTTCCAGGTCGCCCACTTTTTCGATCATGGAAAAGGCGTCGAGCAGGGCCTGGGTGGGATGTTCGTGGGTGCCGTCGCCGGCGTTGATGATATTGGCGTCGATGTGGCGCGCCAGAAACTGGGGCGCGCCGGGCGCAGGATGGCGCATCACGACCATGTCGACTTTCATCGACAGGATGTTTTTTACGGTATCGAGCAGGGTTTCCCCCTTTTTGACGGAAGAGGAGGAAGCAGAGAAATTGACCACATCGGCCGAAAGCCTTTTTTCGGCGAGCTCAAAGGAGATGCGGGTGCGCGTGGAATCTTCGAAAAAGAGGTTGGCCACCGTGACGTCGCGCAGGGAAGGTACTTTTTTGATGGGCCGGTTGATCACTTCCTTAAAACTGCGGGCCGTCTCGAAAATAAGCTCGATGTCTTCCCGGGAGAGGTACTTGATCCCGAGTAGGTGTTTGGTGCTGAGTTGATGCGTTTCGGTCATCGCCGTTGGGCTGCTTGGTCCGCCCGGCCCCGCTTTGTGCAAAGGCCGTTCGGAATATGATCAAAATCCTATACTCTACTCCCGGTGGCGCTTATCCGGAAACAGCAATACCTGATCCGGCTGCCCCTGTTCCTGCCACTCCACCTGTACGAAGGCCTCGTCCAGCGCGTCGACCGTTATTCCCGTAAAGTCGGCCTGGATGGGCAGGTGGCGGTTGAAACGCCGGTCGACCAGCGCCAGGAGCTCGACGGTGCGGGGCCGGCCGTAATGATTGAGCGCCGTCAGCGCCGCTTGTACAGTGCGGCCCGTGTAAAGGACGTCGTCGACCAGTATCACGTGCTTGTCTTCCACCAGGAAATTCATCTCCGTCGTGCTGGCCTTGAGCGGCTTGGTCCGGATGCGGAAGTCGTCGCGGTAAAAGGTGATGTCCAATTTCCCGTATTCCACGCCTTCGACGCCGAGGTCCCGCAGCCGGTGGAACAGTCGCTGCGAGAGGAGAACGCCCCGGGGCTGAATACCCACCAGGCAAGTCCGCTCGAAGCGATCGAACGTTTCGATGAGTTGATGGCAGAGGCGATCGATGGTTAATGCGAAACGCTCCTGGTCGAGTATGACGCGTCCTTTTTCCATAGACATGGCACAAAGATATAACGCCGGGGCCGATAACGCCAATTTCCGGGGCGTCGCAAAAAAAATTAGCGCCCGGTTAAACCCGGCTGCTTCCGTTTAGTCAATAGAAGCGAAAGTACAAACGGCCATCAAGTGCGCACTTCATTTGCCGGATTCCATTATCTGAACTAAAAAAAAAGTTATTGCTATGAAAAAGCATATTCTGATGTTTGTTGCGCTCTTCGCTTTCGGCGCGCTTTTCACTGCCTGCAACGAGGACGAACAAAGCAGCCCGATCGAAGAAACCGTCATCACCAGCGAAGACGTAGCCACCGCCCAGAACCTGGTGCAGGACATCGAAGATGAAGTGGATGCCCAAGTCGAGTTTCGCGACGATCCTTCCACCAATGCCGATCCCTGCCCCACGGTGACCGTCGATCCGGAGGGCGGCTCCTTCCCCCGCACCGTCACCATCGACTACGGCCCCGACGGCTGTGAAGGCCCCAACGGCCGGGTGCGCCGCGGCCAGATCATCGTCACCCAAACGGCTCTGCTGACCGAAGCGGGCGCCGAACGCACCGTCACCTTCGTCGATTTCTTCATCGACGACGCTCAGGTGGAAGGCACGAAAAACTGGACCAACGCCGGCCCGGACACCGACGGCCACCCCACGCTGATCCGCACCGTCGACGTCACCATCACGCTGCCTACCGACCAGACGATCAGCTGGAGCCACAACCACACCCTTACCTGGATCGAAGGCGCCAATACGCCTGGTCTGTGGGATAACGTCCTGCAGGTAGAAGGCAGCTCCTCGGGCGTCAACCGCTTCGGTACGGCTTACTCGGTGACCATCACCACCCCGCTGATCAAGCGCAAGAACTGCCCCTGGATCGTCAGCGGCGTCAAGGAAATTACCGTGGGCGACAGCAGCCGTACGCTCGACTACGGCGATGGCGACTGCGACCGACGCGCTACCGTGACGTTCCCCAACGGGTTCAGCCGCGAGATCCTGATCCGCGCCTGGTGGCGTCCGTAAAACGACAAAAAGAGAAGGGAAAGATGAAAACCTCGGGCTCCGGCAAAAGCCGGGACTCGAGGTTTTTGTTTATGACCGGGCCAAACTTTTTTTGTTATACTTTTATTCCGTTCCCCTAAGGCATTTTGCCGTAGCCTGACGACCTCTTATTTCTTCTTCACCTTAGCCCAGGTATCCTTCAGCGTCACCGTCCGGTTAAAGACTTTGTGTTCCGCCGTTGAATCGGGATCCACGCCAAAGTACCCCAGACGCATAAACTGAAAAGTATCGCCCGGTTCGGCCCGGGCCAGGCTGGGCTCGGCGTAGGCCGGGTGGATGACCTCCAGCGAATCGTGATTGAAAAACGCCAGATAGTCTTTATCCTCGTGCGCGGTGGGTTCCGGATCGGTGAACAGGCGGTCGTAGAGGCGTACTTCCACGGGCAGGGCGTGCGGGACGGAAACCCAGTGCAGGACGCCCTTTGCTTTGATCCCGGAAGTATCCTCGCCGCTGCGGCTGTCGGGATAATATTTGCAGCGGATCTCGGTGATCTCGCCCGTTTCCGGGTCTTTGTCGTAATCCTCGCAGGTGATGATGTAGGCGCCTTTCAGGCGTACGGTGCGACCCGGCCCCAGCCGGAAAAACTTCTTGGGCGGGTCTTCCATAAAATCGTCCCGCTCGATGTAAAGCTCGCGGGAGAAGGGCAGGTCGCGCGAGCCGCCCTTTTCATCTTCCGGGTTGTTTTCCACCGTCATCTGTTCGGTCTGTCCTTCCGGATAGTTGGTGATGACCAAGCGCACGGGCCGGAGTACGCACATGACGCGGTCGGCGGTGCGGTTGAGCTCGTCGCGCACCGTAAATTCCAGCAGCGAATAGTCGATCAGATTGTCCCGTTTGGCCACCCCCGCGCGGCGGGCGAACTCGCGGATGGCCGCCGGCGGATAACCGCGGCGCCGCATGGCGACGATGGTCGGCATGCGCGGATCGTCCCAGCCGCTGACGTACCCCTCCTCCACCAGCTTGCGGAGCTTGCGTTTACTGGTAATGACGTAAGAGACGTTCATGCGGGCAAACTCGATCTGGCGGGACGGAAAGATCTCCAGTTTTTCGATAAACCAATCGTACAGCGGCCGGTGATGGATAAACTCCAATGAGCAGAGCGAATGGGTAATGCCTTCGATGGAGTCGCTTTGGCCGTGCGCAAAATCGTACATCGGGTAGATGCACCAATCGTCGCCGGTGCGGTGATGACGGTCGCGCTTGATGCGGTACATGATCGGATCGCGCATATGCATATTGGGGGAAGCCATGTCGACCTTGGCGCGCAAGACGCGGGAGCCGTCGGGAAACTCGCCGTTTTTCATGCGTTCGAACAGGTCGAGGTTCTCTTCCACCGATCGATTGCGGTACGGGCTTTCCTGCCCCGGTTTATCGGGCGTCCCTTTCATTTCGGCGATCTCGTCCGGCGAGGAGTCGTCGACGTAAGCCAGGTCTTTTTTGATGAGTTTGACGGCAAATGCATACAGCTTCGGAAAATAATCCGAGGCGTAGTATTCGCGGTCTTCCCAGTCGTAGCCCAGCCAGTAGATATCGCGCTTGATGCCCTCCACGAATTCGGTGTCCTCGTTGGTGGGGTTGGTATCGTCGAAGCGGAGGTTCGCTTTTCCGCCGTATTTATTGGCGATATCGAAGTTGACTACGATGGCCTTGGCATGGCCCAGGTGCAGATAGCCGTTGGGTTCCGGCGGGAAGCGCGTGTGCACCCGGCCGGCGTGTTTTCCGTTCCTGATATCTTCTTCGATGATCTGCTCGATAAAGTTGAGCGATTCTCTGGTTTCGTTGCTCATGGCGCTATCGCTGTTTAATTTTTGCTAACAATGCAGCCGGACGGATAATTCCCGGAAGCGTTGCATTGTCCGAAAGTTCGGCGGACCGGCAGGAAGGGACGCTCCGCCATTTGTAATATAAAAACCGGTATGCTGCTGTCCTTTCCGTGGTACGCCTACATCCGGTCGGGCATCTCGATGCCCAGCAAGCCCATGCCGGTGCGCAGCACGTTGGCGATCGCGCGGCTCAGCTGCAACCGAAAGGCTTTAGCGGCTTCCGACTCCGCTTGCAGGATGGAGTAGTCGTGATAAAACCGGTGAAAGCCCTTGGCCAGGTCAAAACAATAGTTGGCGAGGGTTGAGGGATCGTACGACTCGGCGGCGGTTTTGATCTGTTCGGGAAACGCAAACAGCTGGCCTAGCAGGGCCTTTTCCTCCTCCGCCAGTTTTTCGTAGTCGGCGGCCGGTGAAAGGTCGATCGCTCCGCCTTTCCGCAATACGGATTGAATCCGCACGTAGGCATTTTGCACGTAGGGTCCGGTTTGTCCCTGCAGGTCCACCGATTCTTCGGGATTGAACAGCATTCGCTTTTTAGGGAAAACCTTCACGATAAAGAACTTCAGCGCCGCCATACCCACTTTTCTGACGATCTCCTCCTGTTCTTCGGCGCTCAGTTCGGCGATCGTCCCCCGCTCCGAAGAGTTGGCGCGCGCTTCGGCGATCACATCGGCGATGAGATCATCGGCGTCGACCACGGTGCCTTCCCGTGATTTCATCTTGCCGGTAGTCAGATCGACCATGCCGTACGACAAATGGTGCAGGCCGTCCGCATAGGGTTCGCCCAGTCGCTTCAGGATCTCGAAGAGCACCTGGAAGTGATAGTTCTGCTCGTCGGCGACGACATACACCATTTCGTCCACCCCGAAATCGAGGTATCGCTGGTGAGCCGTACCCAGGTCCTGGGTGACGTACAAGGAGGTGCCGTCGCTGCGCAGGATCTTTTTCTTGTCGAGCCTGGCGTCGGTGAGGTCGACTTCCACCGAGCCGTCCAGGCAGGTGTAGAAGACGCCTTTTTCCAGCCCCTGCTCCACCATATCCTTGCCGAGCAGGTATGTTTCCGATTCGAAATAAAGCCTATCGAATTCGACGCCCAATTTATCGTAGGTAGCGTCGAACCCCTCGTATACCCAGCTGTTCATCTGTCGCCAGAGGGCGACGGCCGCTTCGTCGCCGGCTTCCCAGCGGCGGAGCAGCTCCCGGGCCGCCCGGCCGAGTTCGCTGTATTCGTTGAAGTAGGTATTTTTGTAAATGGATTTGAAGAAGTATTTTTCGAGGGTAAAATCTGCTTCCGAGAAGGGCTTATCTTTTTCTTCGGCTTCTTTTTGCGCTTTCTTTTCAGCTTCGGCTATTTCCTTTTGCGCTTTGCGGACGGCTTTATCGTCTTTTTGCCATTCGCTGAAAACGGCTTGCCCGGACTCGGTCTGCTGCCAGGCTTTATATTCTTCCTGGAATTTTTTCTCGAACAACACGTAATAGTTGCCGACGAAGTGATCGGGTTTCACGCCGGCGGTTTCGGGCGTAGCGCCTGTTCCGAACATCTGCCAGGCCAGCATACTCTTGCAGATGGCGATGCCGCGGTCGTTGACGACCTGTACCTTAACCACCTCGTAGCCGGCCGCGGTCAGTATCTGCGAGGCAGACCAGCCGAGCAGGATATTGCGGATATGGCCGAGGTGGAGGGGTTTGTTGGTATTGGGAGACGAAAATTCCACCATCACCCTACGGCCGTTGGCCGGATGGCGTCCGTAGTTTTCGTCGGTGTAGATCTCCTCGAGGAAGGTGCGCCAGTAAGCATCGCTGATCACCAGGTTGAGGAAGCCTTTGATGACGTTGTAGCGATCGATGGTATCCACTTCGCGCACCAGCCATTCGCCCAGCTCTTCGGCGATGGCTTCGGGTTTCTTGCGGGCGGCTTTGGTGAAGGGAAACACCACGACGGTGAAATCCCCTTCAAACTCCTTGCGGGTCGGGGTGAGGGCGACCGTGTCGGCAGGCAGGTCCATATCGTAAAGGTCGGCCAGGGCGCGGGCGACGCCCGCTTGGATGATAGCGGTAAGCTTCATGTTATTGTGGGTCTTATCGAGGCGCCAAAGATAACAAATGGAACCTTCGCAATGGGAAAAGGGCAAGGAAAAGTCGCGGCGTCAGACACGGGGTACTTCCTTGGTCAGGATGATGCGGCCGGGCACGCAGGGGCTGCCGCTTTCGGTATAGCCGCGCCAGTCGCCCGTCAGCCGCCATTCGCCGCCGCGTTTATCCAGTTGCAGATCGCCGGTTTTGATGCACCAGAGGTAGTCCGCCAGGCGTCGAAATTCCACGATCTTCGTTTCGTTGAAATGAATTTGGCCGTCGGTGGTGATGTTGCCGACGATTTCCATCACCGCGTACTTATCGTCGAAGAAGACGTAGGAGCGGCCGGTAATTTTTTTGCCTTGCTGATTAAAATACAGTTCGAACTCGTATTCGGGCAACACCCCCCCTTCCTGCTGGGTAATGACGCCCGTCCAGGCGCCGGAGACGTCGGGTTGACCGCCGAGGAGGAGCGGCAGAAAACAGAAAACTCCGATAATCAGATGTTTGAACACGTCAATCATGTACCTCAATTTTTTTGGACAACAAAGATTTATTCGGCTTCGTTCGCCCGGGGCAGGGCAAAAAAGCTGAAGATGGTTTTACCGTAATTGCGTTCCTGGAAATAACGCGGATGTTGCTTAAAATCGTGGTTCGGATTGTGTTCCAGCACCAGCCAGCCGCCGGGAGCCAGCAGCTCTTCGGCGAATACGATATCGGGGATGGCGTTCAGATTGGGCAGCGCATAAGGCGGCCCGGCAAAGATATAATCAAACTTGTCGCGAACGAAGCCCATGAACTTAAAAACGTCGGCCTTGACGATATTTATTTCCGATTCGATGTCCAATTCGCGAGCGGTGCGCCGGACGAAAGCAACGGCGCCGGGAAATTTATCCACGTACGTCACCTGCGTACACCCGCGCGAGATGAACTCATAGGAATGGCTGCCGGTGCCCCCGAAAAGGTCCAGCACTTTGATATCGGAAAAATCGAAGTGATTGGCGAGGATGTTGAACAGGCCTTCTTTGGCGAAATCGGTGGTAGGCCGCGTCGGCCAGTTTTTCGCCGGCGGGTTGAATCGCCTTCCTTTGAATCGACCTCCGATGATGCGCATAAGTTATTGGGATAAAAGGACCGCGCTTCAGGAACAAAAAACCAGGCTGAGCAGGTCGAAGTAAAAATGGCCGGGCTCCCGGTTCAGTTTGGGGCCCAACGAAAAAAAGGCCGGTGGTTTGAGAAAATCCAGCAGGCGCACGTAGCGCTGCAGCAAGCGGTAGATCTCGGAATCCTCCACGAGGCGTCCGGAGAGCCGGAGCGGCGTATTTTCCGGATCGAGCTGAAACTGGTCGAACGCGAGCATGACGTAGTAGAGGAAGTCTTTGCTCGATTCGTAATGGAAAAGGTTGGCGAAGACCAGCTTGCGGCCGCGCAGGAGCAGCACCTGGGCGTCGGCGCCGTGCACGTTGACGAAGAGGCGCGCCTGGCCGTCGGAGAGCTCCGTCTCCCAGATGCCGTGGAGCAGGGCCGAGTGGATGTGGAAGATACGCCCGCCCGGGAAAAAGCGCTGCAGCAGGTCTTCCGTTCCCCGGTCGAGCGGGTAGACGGTCTTGAGGCCGTAGTGCAGCAGGTCGTCGGTGCGCACCTGCTGAGCCGGAGAAAGTTCGGTGAGCTGTTCGAGATACGACTTTTTTTCGATCGGGTTATAGAGCCGTTCGGGGATGAAGGTAGCCGCGGCTTCCACGCAGGCGATCCGGATGTTGCGATGGGCGCCTTTGAGGTGTTTGTCGCCGTTGATGATCTGTTCGACCTCCGTCAGCCGGCGCCCCGTGCGGGCCTGTTCGAGGGCATAGTCGCGCAGGGCGAGCACCTGCTGGGTGTCGTCACTAACCATATATGCGAAACTGTCCATTCCGAGGAGAATGGACAGTTCGTAAGACGAAGCGGCGCGCTTCGTCAGGTTTTCTTCAACAATGTCGAATCTTACCTTTCCCAATTTCCTGACAGGTTGGGCGCATTCATATTGCCGAACTTGAGTATGCTATTCGGATCGTAGCTATTGTCGTAACGGGCAAAACGCGGATCGCCGAAGCGGCCCATGAACGCTTTGCGACGCACCCCTACTTCCACTACGTTGACGAGGGTAGACTGATAAGTGAGCGTATCGGCCTGAATGTCAAACGTTTTTCCGCGGCCGTAGGGTACGTATTTTAGGGAATCGAGATTAATGCCCATGGCGAGCATCGAGTCATAAGCCGGCTGATAGAAAGTATCGTAAAGGATCTCGCCCGTGAAGTCCGGATCATCCGGGTCACCGATTACCTTTACGATCGCGAAGCTGTCGTTCTTCAGCACGAGGGCCAGCGAGTCAAAGGAAGGCGCAAAACCACCTTTGATATCGCGGAAGGCCTCCTGAGCTTGGCGAATGCGCATCAGCTTGTCGATCACGGCGCGTTCGCGCTTCTCCTTTTCGGCTTTGAAGGCGATGGGCTCCCGGATACTCTGGATCAGCACCCATACCAGTCCGACTACAATCAGGGCAAGGAGCAGGTTAATGACTAATCTCATTTTTCGATTTGTTTTGACGCAATTATAATGATTTAATTCAAAATGGCCGTCATAATCCAATTGCAAATTCACCTCAAAATCAGGAGTTTCACCGGATAAAGAACGCACCGTTGGGGCGGTTCACCGGATAATTTTGCTGAAAATTAGTCGATTTTTCCTGAAAATCCTCGCAAAAAAGAGAATAAAGCGAAGGCTTACGCGCCGGCCTTGCACTGGCCTTCGTACCGGGCGCCCTCGTCGACGATCAGGTGGCGGGTAACGATGCTGCCTGTTACCTGAGCGGTATGGGTCAGTTGGAGGGCGCCTTGCACCGAGATGTCGCCTACGACTTCGCCCATGATGACGGCGTCGGCAGCGAAAATTTTCCCTTCCAGCCGGCTGCCTTCGCCCATGACGAGCTTCTTGTCGCAGCGCAATTCGCCGTGGACCGCCCCGTCGAGGCGGATGTTTTCGGAAGAGTGGAAGTTGCCTTCAATTTTAGTACCTTTCGCGACCGTGCAGGTCACAGACGGTGTGCTAAGACGGACGGCCGGTGCGGCCGCAGCCTCGGGACGGGCTTTTGCTTTGGTTTGCGCCATGGCGGTGATCTTTTTTGAATCGGTTTTTGTTTAACTGGACGTTAAATTACGTTTTTTTCGAATTTGTACGGCTATGTCGGACGTGATTATTCTGGGAATTGAGTCGAGCTGCGACGATACGGCGGCTGCCGTTATCGTCAACGGCAGGGTGCGCAGTAATATTGTAGCCGGGCAGGACATCCACCGGCAATACGGCGGGGTGGTGCCCGAAGTGGCCTCCCGGGCGCACCAGGAGCACATCGTGCCCGTGGTGTCCGCCGCGCTGAAAGCAGCCGGCGTCCAGGCCGGTGACCTGAGCGCCGTCGCTTTTACCCGGGGGCCCGGCCTGATCGGCTCGCTGATCGTCGGCGTTTCTTTCGCCAAAGGGCTGGCGCTGAGCCTCGGTCTGCCCTTGATAGAGGTCAATCACCTCCACGCACACGTGCTCGCCCATTTTGCGGAAGCGCCCCAGCCGCCTTTCCCTTTCCTGTGCCTTACCGTTTCCGGCGGCCACACCCAGATCGTAAGGGTAAACGGCTACCACGAACTGAAGACCATCGGAAAGACCCTGGACGACGCCGCGGGCGAAGCTTTCGATAAAACCGGAAAACTCCTGGGGCTCCCCTACCCGGCCGGGCCTCATATCGACCGCCTGGCCCAGACCGGAACGCCCCGTTTCGAATTCCCGGAGCCGCAGATCCCGGGCCTCGACTTCAGCTTTAGCGGGCTGAAGACGGCGATCCTCTATTTTCTACAGCGCAACCTCAGGGCCGATCCCGACTTCGTCGAACAAAACTTATCGGATATCTGCGCTTCGGTCCAGCAACGGATCGTCTCCATTCTGCTGCGCAAAGTGGAAAGCGCCGCCCGGCAAACCGGCATTCGCGACATTGCCGTCGCCGGCGGCGTATCGGCCAACTCGGCCCTGCGGCGGGAATTGCGGGAAGCCGGCCGGCGCAACGGCTGGAACACCTATGTACCCCGGATGGAATACTGCACCGACAACGCCGCCATGATCGGCATTACCGGATACTACAAATACCTGAAGGGAGCGTTTGCCGCCGAAGACGTGACGGCGACGGCGAGGATGGCCGATCATTAACCCGGATTATTCATGGGTTCTTCGTTATGACGGTTGCCGGGCTTGCGTTCGCACAGGAAGGCGAAAACGCAGGCGCTTGTCTGCGGCAGCTGCAGGCAGGTATCCCCAGATACGGTGCGTGAGCGGGGCGGAAGGACGGCCAGTCAGGCTTCGCGATAGATGGATCCATGAGAATCATCCGGGTAAAAAAAAAGCCGGCTGCGGAAACCCGCAACCAGCTTAGCCCTAACCAAATTAAAACCAGGTATTACCAGACGAACATTCTTGCTTCCGCAGGGGAAGGAGTTCTTACTTATCGCGTTTGATCAGCCATTCGGCGACGGCCGGCGCCAGCATTTTCTGGGAGCGGCTGCCGACGAACACCCCGATGTGGCCGCCGGGGAATTCGAGCAACTCTTTGTCTTTGGAGCCCACCAGTTCGTTGATGGGTTTGGTGGTTTCCGGCGGCACCAGGTGATCGTTTTTGGCGAAGATGGTCAGCACCGGCATGTCGATATTGCCGAGGTCGACCTTGCGGCCCGCCATTTCGAATTCACCTTTGATGAGCTTGTTGTGCTGATACATGTCCTTGATGAACTGCCGGTAGGTTTCGCCGGCCTGGGCGGGGCTGTCGGCCACCCAGTGTTCCATGCGCAGGAAGTTCATCAGGGTCGATTTGTTTTTCATCGTATCGGGCAGCGCCATGTACTTGCGCGTCTTGTTCATGGGCTTGAGCAAATCGAAGCCCGTGTTGAGGAAGTCGCCCGGAACGATGCCGCCGAAGCCGTCGACGACGGCGTCTACGTCCATATCCTTGGACCACTTGAAAAGCAGGCCTGCGTCGTTATCGAAATCCACGGGCGTCACCAGGGTGATCAGGTTTTTGATCTTCTGCGGGAAGAGCGCCGTGTAGATCAGGCTGAACGTCCCGCCCTGGCAGACCCCGACGAGGTTAATTTTTTCCAGTTGATGTTCGCGGCGGATAAAGTCGACACAATCGTTGATGTTGCCGACGATGTAATCCTCCAGTGTTTTATAGCGATCGATCTTTGTGGGGTAGCCCCAGTCGATGAGGTAGATATCGATACCTTCTTCGACCAGTTTGCGGATGAAGCTGCGGTTGGGCTGCAGGTCCATCATTTCCCAGCGGTTGACGAGGGCGTAGCTGATCAGGACGGGGGTTTTGGCTTTGGGCGGGGTATCGCGTTTGAACCGATAGAGTTTCAGCTTTCCGTCTTCCCAGACCGTTTCCCGCGGAGCGGTGGCGATGTCGACATCTTTGATGTCGGCGATATTTTTGAGGGCTTCCGAGACGGTATCAACCCGTTCGATGATTTGGTCGCTGAGATTTTTGTTTTGACTCATCTTCATTTTTTTTGAAGGGAGGGTCGTTGATCGGCCTTTCCCGAGTGGTTGTCAGAATGGTAATATTCCGGTTTTGGCGCCGCCACTGATTTTCCCGCCGGGGTCGGACCGGCGGGAAAAGTCAGCGGTTGGGTGCGGATGAAATCAGATGCCAAGAAGCTGTTTAGCCTGTTCGGACCAGCGGTCGCGGCGGGCGCGCCCCTGGAAGGCGGTGATCATCTCATCGACGAGGTCGTATTCGCGTTCGGTCATCTTACTCAGCTGCGTGTAGGTGTAGATGCCGACGCTGTTGAGCATGTCTTCCAGTTTGGGTCCGATGCCTTTGATCTTTTTGAGATCGTCGCGCTCTTTCGCGCTGGCGGTGCCTATTTGGCTAAATAATTTTTTTTTTGACTCCTCGCTTTCCGCAGGAGCAGCTTCATCGGTAGCGTGCAGCTTAGTGCCCAGGGCGCTTTCCAGTTCGCCGAGGCGCTGTTCAAGCGTCCGTACTTTTCGGCGCAGGGTGGTCGTTTCGCGGGCGATGTCATCGCCGTCGGTTTTGGTCAGGAACGGCATATCGACGAACACCAGCTCCATCATCCGGTCGGTCATCTTTTTGATCTGGGTGCCGGAGGCGGCCACTTCGCTTTGCAGTTTGCTGTACTTTTCGGAGTGCATGACTTCCAGGAGGCTGTTTTCCAGGTCGTTGATATACTGGTGGAAAAAGGCCTGGTAGTCGGGCATCTCTTTCGATTCCTGGTATTTGTCGTAGAGCTGCTTGAGGGAGTCGGGCATGACGTACTGGCCCGATTCGTAGACCATCCCCTGCAGTTCGGAAGTCTTGAGAATAAAGGTGATGTACGAGAATTGGATATCGCGCATCAGCTTGGCGATCTCGGTCTGGCGCCCTTGTGCGGCGACGTTGTAGAACGGTACGACCTGTTCGCGCAGGCGGTTGTTGAAGTCGGTGGCCATCTGGAAGAACGGCACTTTGCCGTCGGCGAAGTATTCGGAGAATTTTTCCCGCCAACCCTCGCTGACCGAGGTCCAGCCGCCGAAATCTTTTTGTACGTATTCGATGGTGCCGTCGAACCAACGGTTCACGTTATCGATCAGTTCGGAGACGTTACCGACGGGGCGGAAGCCCATCAGTTGGTCGACAATTTGCTTGTAAGCGTCTTTGGAGAAGTATTTTTCGATGACGTTCGTGTCCGTCAGCCCGTTTTGGATCATCCGGGTAAACGGTTCCCAATACTTGTGCAGGTCGTCGTACACCCGCATGAAGTTGAGATAGTGGGGGCGCATGTTGAACGGCATTTTGCTCATGAGCTGGTCGTTGAACCACTCGTTGCCGCTCATCCACTGGCGCCAGTAGCGCATGCCGTCTTCGAAATAGCGTTGGGGGACAAAATCGTTGGCGAGGTTGGGCATTTTGAGGCCCATCTTTTCGGCATTGGCCCGGTAGAAATCAACCCATTTTTCGGAGAATTCCCGTTGCATATCCAGCCACTGGCGAAACTGCTCGGGCGCTTTTTCGAACGCTTTTTGCGGATCGGTGACCTTCATGGCCTCGCGAAAGAAAGCCTGCTGCTTGTTGTACCAGTCGGCCAGCAGATCTTCATTCGTGGAAGGCTTGCTGCCGGAGGCAAAAGCAGAGGTCATCTGTTCGGAGAGATTTGTCCAAAACTCCATTGCTTTTTTCTGACCTTCAATTACCGCTTCGAATTGCTTATTCATGTTGGAGTTTTTTTATGGAGCGTCGTTCGGGTCGAACTACGCTCCATGCTGATTTAAAGTGCTTGGTAACTTAGGCGTTAAAGTATTCCTGTACGGCCTTGGCGTTGGCGTTGGTCGTATCCATATAGGCTTTCATGCAGTTCTGGAAAATTTCCGAGAACTTCTTGACGCGTTCCTGCTGGTTGCCCATGTTACCGTTGGTGAACATGTTTCTCCAGTATTCGGCCGTCTTCTTGTAGAGGTCCATCGAAAGTTCGATACTCTTCGTATAGTTGGCCGTGAAGCTGCCCCAGAAGTCTTCCTGGTATTTTTCCATTGCTTCCTTGGTAGCCATTTCTTCCGCCAGTTCGTAGGGGCGGGTAAAGTATTCGTTCAGCAGTTCACCTGCCTTTTCGGTAGCTGCGGTTTCCGGCATGCTCATTTCCACCGCTTCGTTCATGTACTCGGAAAGGGTGGTCATCAACTTACTCTGATTCTCCAGAACCTGATCGAAATAATTTTTTGTGCCAGCCATCTTAATAATGTTTTTTGATGATTAATTTCAACTGTTGATTCAAATGTACCGGTATGCATGCGTCTATTCAACGCCTTTTCGTATTGGTTCCCCCTTGACTTAAACGATCATCGTGCGAGGTTATTTTCCGTATGTTGTTGACAATCATTTTTTTACCGTTCAGCCAAGGGGGGTAGACCAATTTTTTACGTAGCTTCGATAATCATGGCGGAAGCGCCGCCGCCGCCGTTACAGATCGCAGCGAGGCCTTTCTTGCCTTGCTTGTGGTGCAGGACGTTGTTGAGCGTTGTTATGATGCGAGCGCCGGAAGCACCGAGGGGGTGACCCAGGGAGACGGCCCCGCCGTAGAGGTTGACTTTATCGATGGGCACTTCCATCACTTTGTTGAAAGCGAGGGTGACCACAGAGAAGGCTTCGTTCACTTCCACGAAGTCCATGTCCGACATTTTCAGGCCGGCGCGCTGCAGGGCGATTGGAGCGGCTTTGGTGGGGGCCGTGGTGAACCAGGCGGGTTCGTGCGCGGCGTCAGCGAAGGAGACGACGCGCGCCACCGGCGTCAGGTTGAGCTCTTTGAGCTTAGCTTCGCTGACCAACACCAGGGCGGAGGCGCCGTCGTTGATGGTGGAGGCGTTGGCGGCGGTCACCGTCCCTTCCTTAGTGAATGCCGGTCGCAGGGAAGGGATCTTCTCGAACTTGACGCGTTTGAACTCTTCGTCTTCGCTGATCACCAGCGGATCCCCTTTGCGCTGAGGCACTTCTACCGGAATGATCTCGTCTTTGAAGGCGCCGGATTCCGTGGCGGCTGCGGCGCGTTTGTAAGAGTTGACGGCGAATTCATCCTGTTCTTCGCGCGATATCTCGTATTTTTCAGCCGTGCGGTCGGCGATGACCCCCATGGCGATTTCGTCGTACACGTCGGTGAGGCCGTCGCGGGCCAGCCCGTCGAGCAGTTCGCCATGCCCGTATTTGTAGCCGTAGCGTCCCTTGGGAATGTAATACGGAATCTGGCTCATGTTTTCCATGCCGCCGGCCACGACGACGTCCGCCAGCCCCAGCTGGATCATCTGAGCAGCGAACATGATCGACTTCATGCCCGAAGAACATACTTTATTGACCGTCGTGCAGGGCACCGTGTTCTGGATGCCTGCGTAAATGGCGGCCTGGCGCGCCGGCGCCATGCCCAGATTGGCAGAACAGACGTTTCCCATAAACACTTCCTGCACTTCCGACGCCGGCACACCGGCCTTCTCTAATGCCCCTTTGATAGCGGCAACGCCCAGGCGAGTGGCGGGAATGTTGGCAAACATCCCGCCGAAACTACCGATGGGTGTCCGTACTGCAGAGGCAATATAAGCTTCTTTCATAATGGGTTGTAATTTGAATTAAAGGATTTAGATATTTATATATCTAAATGTAAATTTCGTAAATTTATGCGACTTATCCAAGAAGAATCGTCAAGTCAAAGGCATGATTTTCGTCACCCAAGTCATTGATTTGTAAATTATTGTGCGACAGGAGGTTCGAGATCGCGGCTTTAGTCGCCCCAAAGTATTCCACGATATCCTTAGGTAAGTAATACCTATTTTTTAAATTTGATCGAAAAGGGAGCGTTACGCGCGACCAAGCCATTGATGCTTTTTCTCTCCTGCTTTTTCGCCCTAACCTCCCAGGCGGGAAACACCTTTCATTCACACAAAATATGTTTCATGGAAAGACTAAAAGATAAGGTAGCCATCATCACCGGGGCCGCCCAGGGGATTGGCAAAGCCACTGCCGAAGTCTTCGCAGCGGAAGGCGCAAAAGTCGCCGTTTGGGACCTCGACACGGAAAAGGGCCAGGCGGTCGCCTCCAGTATAAACGGCCGTTTCTACCAGGTCAACACCGCGAAGATGGAAGACGTGGAAAAGGCCGCAAAGGCCGTGGTCGATGATTTCGGACAAATCGACGTCCTGGTCAACAATGCCGGCATCACCCGCGACTCCACCCTGAAGAAAATGACTTCCGAACAGTGGCAGCAGGTCATCGACGTCAACCTCACCGGGGTCTTCAACTGCTGCCGCGTGATCCAGGCCTACATGGTGGAACGCGGCTACGGACGCATCATCAACGCCTCTTCTACCGTTGCGCACTACGGTAACTTCGGCCAGACCAACTACGCCGCCACCAAGGCCGGCCTCATCGGTATGACGAAAACCATGGCCAAAGAACTCGGCAGCAAAGGGATTACCGTAAACGCCGTAGCCCCCGGTTTTATCGCAACGGAAATGGTGGGCGCCATTCCACAAAATATCATCGACGGGATTGTCAGCAAAACGCCGGTGCGCCGGATGGGCACCCCCGAAGAAATCGGCCGGGCTTATCTCTACCTCGCTTCCGACGAGGCGAGCTTCGTCACGGGTTCCGTCCTCACCATCGACGGCGGCATCACTTTGTAAAGGATCACCCGATCCGGCCAGTACCGTCTTGCAGGAGCCCAGTATTCTGTGTAGCGGGCAGAGAAACGGAAGGGTTTCGAAGCCTTTTGCACTGGGCTCCTGTTTTTTTTGCGCGCCCCCCCTTTTGGGGCCGGAGGGAAGGGAGTGATGCAAAAAAATTATTCAAAGGCATATAAATATCTATATGTTTCAACTCTTGAAAAAAAAGCGTATCTTGCTATGGTAATAAGCAGAAACGCCGGGAATGAGAAGTAAGTTACAGAAGTTTACGGAGTTTGCGAATTCGCTGCTGCCCCACGAAACAGCCTACCTGCTGTCGGTCCAGCAGTTCGAAGACGAGATCAAACTCGGCATTCTCCAATTGATGGACCACAATTGCCGGAATATCCGGCAATTCACGCCTTACGACACTTCCATCGACAAGCGCAAATATTCCAACCTCAAAAACTGGATCACCGAACGCCTGCGATCCATCGACGTCGATATGCGATTCGAATGGCTCAGCGAGATGGAACGGAAAATCATGACCGACGCCATCGATTCGCAGGAGGAAAAGCAGCTGATCAAGAGTATCCGGGATTACGACCGGCTCGATTTTTATTTTACCAAGTTTTACGAACTCGTCAAGCACTACCGCCATTTCCTGCTCATCCGGCTGCGGTACGCCTATCACCGCATTGCCGACGATTTCCTGGAGCGGTATCGCGAACAATACAAGCGGTGCAAGGAAGTGCACGACCGGCTGCACGAAGCCACGCTTGACATTGTCAACCAGTACTCCCGCAATTCCAGCCATTCGCTGCACTGGGAAAACTGGCTCACCGAAGTTTTCTACGACCAGGGTCTCGACGGCTACAATCGCTACCTGGCGCTCGTTCGCCTCACCTTCATCTATTACAACTACCGCAACTTCGAAAAGCTGCGCAAAAAATACGATTACATCGACCAGCTTTTCACCGAGGGGATGTATTACTCGCGTCGGCTGCTGCTCAATTACTACAGCAACCGGGTGATGCTGCACTCGAAGTTCAACGAATTCGAAAAAGCCGAATATTACGGCTATCTGTCCATTCGCGACAAGAACAGCGATTACATCCACTACGTCAACAACCTTAGCGCCGTGCTGCTGCGGCAGCACAAGTATCAGGAGGCCCTGCAGCTGATGCGCACGGCCTATCCGGAGATGAAGACCACCACCAATTTCCACAGCCGGGTGGGCTTTGTCGCCTTTTACCTCAAGTGCCTCAATTACAATCAGCAGTACGCCAACGCCGAACACTACGCCGAGTCGTTCCTGCAGGCCTACAAAAAGGAGATCTTCGAATACCGCTGGCACATCTTTTTCTCCTCCTACCTGGAAGCTTTGCTCAAGCAGGAAAAGTTTTCGAAACTCCTCAAAGTCGTACGCAAACAACAGCTTCTGGAGCGCGAACGGCAGTACCAGTCGTCCGCCAACTACCTGCCGACCATCCTGTGGTACAACGCGATCGCCCGGTACAAGGAAATGCACATCCGTCAGGATGAACTCGCCGAGCTCATCCAGCAGTCACTCATTGAATTGGAAGGGTTAGAGGGCAAACAATACCAGCTACGCGACCTGCTGGAGCAGGTCCGTCCGTTGGCGCCCGGCGTCGTCAATCGCATTCGGGATAAAATGCTGCCGGCTTAGCGCCAATTTGCGATAGCGCCCAAAATCAGTACTGCGCCTGGTGGTGATGTTGGGATAGATAACTTTCGTAGTGTTGAACCAAACGTGCTTGTTGTTCGGCGATTTTGTTGAGCACCCGCAGCTCTTCTTTGAGCGCCAGCTCTAATTGCCGGCTGTTTTGGGCATACTTCAGGTTTTTGCGGCGTCGATTGATGTCTAGGATCTTTTGTACGGTTTGGTTTAAGGAAATTTTTGCTCTCAAAAGCTTTCTTTTGATGGATCTGGTTATCATACCCACTTGGGTTTGGTTAGAAGTTAGGTGTTATCCGTTGTCAAAAATATAAAATAAGAACAGCAAAACCTAATTTTTAGTTCGCGACTTTTTTTTGATAATTATTGTATTTTTAACACTAATGCCGAAATATAATATTGCGGCTTTTTTTTCGTTCTTTTCAGAATAGCTGTTTTGTCCATTTGTATCCTCGCTGACTCCTGGTTGCCCGCGGCTTTTCCCTATTTTTACCGGCGATGCATCTTTCTTTCCATAGCGCCTTGCGATCTTCTTCCTTCCGGCTGGCGGCAGGGCTTTGGCTGCTGATCGCGGTGACGAGCCTGACCGGTCAGCGCATCGGAAGCGGCCGGGTGAACGTCATCACCTGGGATGTTTACGGCTATTATCTTTACCTGCCGGCCATTTTTATTTACAATGACGTCGTAAGATACGACTTTACTGCCGATCATTTTAGCGAGTACGCCATTTCGGGCAATTTTTATCAGCTCAACGAGCGGGAAAATGGAATGAAAGCCCCGATCTACACGATGGGTATGGCCCTCCTGTACAGTCCGTTTTTTGGGGTGGCCCACGCTTACGCCCGTTGGAGCGATCGTTTTCCGGCCGATGGTCTGTCCCAGCCGTACCAGATCGCCATCATCGCGGGCGCCCTGGTCTATATCTGGCTGGGGTTATGGCTTTTGCAGCGGGTTTTGCGCCGCTATTTTTCCGAAGAGGCGACCATGGCGGTTCTGTTCGCCATCGTACTGGGCACCAACTACTTCCACTATGCTGCCTTTGAGCCGGGCATGCCCCATCATTTTTCCTTTACCTTATATGCAGCTATTTTATATTTCATTGTGCGCTGGCATGACCGGCCCGGTTTCGCCAACAGTTTGATGCTGGGCTTGTTGTTCGGGCTCAATTGCCTGGCGCGGCCTTCCGAAGTGGTGGGGGCGCTGCTGTTTTTGGGCTATGGCCTCGGGGCCGGATTTACGCCGGGCGGAAAATTAAAATTCCTGTTGAGACAGCGTCGCCGGATAGGGCTCATCCTGCTGGCCGGGCTGCTGACCATCAGTCCGCAGCTCTTGTTCTGGAAAATGACCCTCGGCGAGTGGATCTACAACGGATACGAAGGGCATCACTTCGATTTTCTGCAACCTCACCTTTACGAAGGGCTGTTCAGCTACCGCAAAGGCTGGTTGCTGTACACCCCGCTGATGGCCCTGGCCGTCGCCGGGCTGCCTTTGCTTTTCGTACGATTGCCACAGTGGTCGTGGGCGATCCTTTCCTTTTTTCTGCTCAACCTGTACGTCGTTTTCAGCTGGCATATCTGGTGGTACGCCTCGAGTTTCGGAAGCCGCCCGGTGGTGCAGTCCTACGCCGTCCTGGCCCTGCCGCTGGGCGTCTTCGTGGCGACTCTTCGGCGTTCCCCCTGGACGCGTTACGGCCTTTTTCTCGTAATCGCCCTGGGCGTATTGCTCAACCAGTTTCAAAACTGGCAGTACCGGCAGCGCATTTTGCCTTTTGACGAGAACAGCAAAACGTATTACTGGAAAGTCTTCGGCCGTACCGAACTGCCGGACCCGCACATCCGGAAGTATCTGGACCTGGATGAACAGCCGCCTTCCGAGGATTATACCCTCTCCCCTTTTCCCGGCGGCCTTCAGGGCGCACCCGGCCGTCGTCTTCCGCAAACGGATACCCTGCCGCCGGAACGGGAATTCGGCCCTACGCTGCGTCATGCGTTCTCCGCTGCGGAGGCCGCTGCGCTCTCCGGGCAATGGATACAGGTAGCGACGACGGTAAAAGCACTGGGCGACGACTTCGATAAGTGGAAAACGGCTTACCTCACGCTAACCGTAGACCGGAACGGAAAGAACCGCAAATGGGTAGGCGTGCGTTTTCAGCATTTTATCGAAACGGGACAATGGGAACGCGTTACCATCGAGAGCCAATTGCCCGAACTACAGGCAGGAGATGAGATCAAAGCGTTCATCTGGAACCAGTCGCCCGACACCCTGCTGGTGCGGGAGATGCAATGGCGACGGATGGCGTTTTGAGCCAATCCCCCCAAAAAAAACTCCCCCGCTTCCGAAGAATGGGGGAGCTGCCAAAAGGTTTTCTAGATAACCAAAACCATATTTTTAAAGCGTCAACAAAGTTGGGGGCAGGCAATAGCGTAAAATGCAGCCCACCCCCGGTCTCTAATGACACATCGGTATGTTATCCTTTTCCTGCCAGAAGCGCAGTTCGATGGGCACGTCGAAATTGAATCCGCGGAACAGAAACAGCAGAGCAAAACCCACCAGAAATACCGGCAGCAACTTGCGCAACCGGCTGCGCCACTGCAGGTTGATGAACTGGCCGGCCATTGCCGTGGCCAGCATCAGGGGAATGGTGCCCAGCCCGAACAGCCCCATGTAGGCCATAGCGTGCGGGACGCCCCCCGTAGTGACGGCGCCGACCACAGCCACGTAAACCAGGCCGCAGGGCAGAAGCCCGTTGAGCAGGCCGATGCCGAAAAGGGCGCCGGGGCCGCTATGGCGCAGCAATCGCCCGAGTTGTCCTTTCACCCATGCGTTGAGGCGCTGCATCGCCGGGAGGCGCAGCAGCCGGCTTTCCACATTGATCGAAAAAACGGCGATGAGCAAAAGCGCAATACCCAGCCCGATCGATACCTGGCGCTGAAAGCCGGCCAGGAAAAGCCCTTTGCCGAACAGTCCGATCACCGCGCCGAGCAGGCTGTAGGTGACCACCCGGCCCAGGTTGTACAGCAAAACATTGGACGCGGCGCGCCAGCGTTCGCGCCCCTGGTAGGGCAAGGCCAATGCTATCGGACCGCACATTCCCACGCAGTGCAGACTGCCTACCAGGCCGATCGTCAAAGCGGTCCAGAGTTCCATAATTTCAAATTTGGATGACCGATTCCTTGTAAAATTCCCGGCCGCCGGCCGCCCAGTCTACTTTCACACGCCAAAGGCCCGGCTTGAGCGACTCGGTGGAGACTTCCTGTTGGCGGTCTTCGCCGGCATTTACCGACAGCTTGAAATCCTGCGAAGCGTCGGAAGGGCAGAAAAAGTGAATTTCCCCCGACACCTTACCCAGCTTTTCCGGAAAGGTAAGGCGCACCGTCGCCAGCTGGCGCAGGTTGATCACTTCCAGGTCTTTTTCCAGTTGCTGTGCGTTGCGCACTTTGTCGTAATGTTGCTGGTAGTTGAGATCGTCGGCGTAGTAGTGATCAGATACCAGACTGTTGTCGTATTGGGTCGATTTGAACACTGCGAACAGCAACACGACCATAAAAGAGGCGTAAAAGAGAGCAATGCCCGTTCCCCAGTTGAATTTCATGTCTTTGTGGTTTTGGTTGAACTTTTTACTTTTTGCCTTTCCTACTTCATAGGCCCCATGAACGAGGTCGTCACCCGGTCGATCACTTTTTCACCGGAGCGCACCTCGATAATCACTTCGTTTTTGCGGGCGTCCACCTGCGAGCGGTCGAGGTGGATAAAGAAAGCCCCTTCCACCATATCGCTGGGTTCGGTGTCGGGAATTTCGCCGATCGGCTTGATCTCTCCGTCCACGTTGACCAGGTGGAAAGTTACCGGAAAGGATTCCTTGGTCTTATTGATGATCTGATAATTGTAGAGGTTGCTCAGCACGTTTTCATCCACCTCCTGGTACAGCATACCGGGCGTGCGCAGGATGATCGCTTCCACGTCGGTGCGCATGCTGAGCAGGATGACGTTGACGGCCATCAGGACGGTCAGCACGGCCGAGTAGGCGATGACGCGCGGGGTGAAGATCTTTTTGCGTTTTTCGACGATGCCGTTGTAGGAATCGTAGCGGATGAGGCCGCGCGGTTTGCCGATCTTGTCCATGACCTCGTCGCAGGCGTCGATGCAGGCCGTACAGTTGACACATTCCAGCTGCGTGCCGTTGCGGATGTCGATACCCGTCGGGCACACCTGTACGCAGAGTTTGCAGTCGATGCAGTCGCCCAAGGCGTTCTGTACTTTGGCGACGGGGTCCGCGCCCTTGGCCGGCAGCGGGTCGCTGAGGTCGGCGACGGCGGTGGCGGCGGTAGCGACTTCCGATTGGATGGCCGCTACGGGGCTGCCGGCGCCGGTGTCGGGGCGTTTCTTTTTGGTCTTTTTCAGTTTTCCCCGGGGTTCGCCGCGCTCGAAATCGTAGTGGATAACGATGGAGTTGTCGTCGAGGAGCACCCCCTGCATACGGCCGTAAGGGCAGATGGCGATACAGACCTGTTCGCGCATGTAGGAAAAGACGAAGTAGAAGGCGCCCGAAAAGAGGAGCATGGCGATAAAGCCGCCCAGGTTTTGCTGCACCGGTTCGGAAGCGATGCGCAGCACTTCGTCGATGCCGATGATGTAGGCCAGGAAAGTATTGGCCACCAGCACGGCGATGGTGAAGAAGATGGCCTGTTTGCCTACCTTTTTGATGATCTTATCGGTGGTCCAGGGCGCTTTGGCCAGCCGGCGCTGGGCGTTGCCGTCCCCTTCGATGAGGTATTCGATTTTGCGGAACACCATTTCCATGAAAATGGTCTGGGGGCAGACCCAGCCGCAGAAGATGCGACCGTAGACCACGGTAAAGAGCACCACGAACAGCATCAGGGTCAGCATCGCCAGCACGAAGAGGTGAAAATCCTGCGGCATGAAAACCACCCCGAACAGAATGAACTTGCGTTCCAGGATATTGAACAGCAGGAGTGGTTCGCCGTTGACTTTCACCCAGGGCATGCCGAATAGAAAAGCCAGCAATACCCAGCTGACGTAAGTTCTGATGTTGTAGTAGCGGCCTTTCGGCTGCTTGGGGAAGATCCAGAGGCGCTTCCCGGTATCGTCGACGGTAGCTATGGAATCCCGGTAGGCTTCGGTATCCCGTTGAGCCTTGGTGGTATTCATTTTTGTAAATGGTTTTGGTTAAGCAAAGTAGTTGGGCAGCCGCCCGGAGGCGGCTGCCGGCGCGTTTTTCGTTTGTTTATTCTTCGTTCATGCCGATGGCCGTTTCTTCGCTGTCGGTGGTTTCAGAGGTCTCTTCGGTCGCTTCCGTTTCTTCGGCCTGCTGGTAAAGTTCGCCCTGCGGCTCTTTGGCGTTGGGCGGGTTGGTGCCCTGCAGGGTGAGGATAAAGCTGGCCACGCGCTGCATATCGGTGGGGCGCAGCTGCGACTGCCAGGCGATCATCCCATTTTCGGGGACTCCGTACTTGATCGTCTTGAAAATATCCTTGACGCTGCCGCCGTGTATCCAGTATTCGTCAGTCATGTTCGGGCCCACGCCGCCTTCGCCTCCTTTGCCGTGGCAGACGGCGCAGTTGGCCTGGTAGAGCGATTCGCCCATGGCGATCTCCTGGGCGTCTTCCACTACTTCGACGTTGGTCTCATCGACGTTATTGGCTTGCGTAGCGCGGTACGCCTGAATGGCTTCCTCGGCTTTTTCCATTTCCAGTTCGTAGGCTTCGGCGGAGCTGAGCCCCACGCCGGCGAAGTGGTAGTACGTCATGTAAACTACGGCAAAGGCGATGGTGATGTAAAACATGGCGACCCACCAGGGCGGCAGGCGGTTGTCGAGTTCGCGGATGCCGTCGAACTCGTGGTCGAACATAATGTCCTTTTCTTTTTCCACCGGTACGGCGTCGGTCCACCGTTTGTACATGCGTTGCCAGAAGCTCTCTTTTTGCGGTTTTTCGACCTTCTCGAGGTAGGCTTCCAGGCCTTGCTCCTGGTAGATCTTGATCTGCTGCATTTTGACCATCACGTTGAGCAGGTGGGTCAGGGCGGCGACGGCCCCGAGGATGACTGCTCCGGCGACGGCCAGCAGCATGGTGGTGAACATCTTATCGTAGAAGTAGAGGTCGGCGCCCGCCTCGCCCGCCGCGGTTTCGGCCCCGAAAAGCAGGGCCGCCGGCATCATCAGTGGCAGGAAGAGGAATATTTTTTTGATTTGATTACTTTTCATGACCATTGATTTCTGAGTTGAAAGAAGGATTGTCTTCCAGCGGCAGGTTTGCCATTTTTTCGATGTAGGCCGGGCTTTTGCGGAAGATCACCACCGCGCTGATCACGAACATCGCAAAGAAGGTAATCAGTGCGAAAATGGCCATCCAGTTGATATCGCCTGCGCCTTGCAAAATATATTTGAACATCTTCGATCTTGCTTTGCTCCCGGCGGCTGCGCCGCCATTCGGAGGCGGCGCAGCCCGGGAAGTTTTTTTACAATTAATTTCCGGCTTCGGCCTGCGGCTTCGGCTTGATGTCGGTGCCGAGGCGTTGCAGGTAGGCGATGAGCGCCACGATCTCCCGCTTTTCGAGGTATGGGTCTTCGATGCCGTCCTTGCGCAGGCGCTCCGCTACTTCTTTGGCCTGTGCTTCCAGGTCGGCGACGGCTTTTTCGTCAAAGCCTTCCGGGTAGGGCGTGCCCAGGGTTTGCAACACGCGGATCTTGGCCGGGATCAGCGAAACGTCGAGTTCGTCTTCGATCAGCCACGGATAAGGCGGCATGATGGAGCCGGGCGACATGCTGGTCGGGTCGTACATATGGTTGTAGTGCCAGCTGTCTGGATATTTGCCGCCCTGGCGGTGCAGATCCGGACCGGTGCGCTTGGAGCCCCAGAGGAACGGGCGGTCGTAGATGAATTCGCCCGATTTGGAGTATTCGCCGTAGCGCTCGGTTTCGGAGCGGAAGGGGCGGATCATCTGGGAGTGGCAGCCGAGGCAGCCCTCGCGGATATAGATGTCGCGGCCCGCCAGTTCGAGCGGCGTATACGGTTTCACGGATTCGATCTTGGGCACCTGGTTGTCGATGAGCACCATGGGGAAGATCTCCACCAGCCCGCCGATGAGGATGACGATGGCGCTGCCGATCAGCATCTGTACCGGGCGCTTTTCGATCCAGCGGTGCCAGTGTTCTTTGCCGCCCGAAACGTGTGCGTGCAGGGGCGCGGCTTCGGCTTCTTCGTCACCGGCCCACTTGCCGGCCCGCATGGTCTTCACGAGGTTGTAGATCATCATGATGTAACCGGTCAGGTAGAGCGTACCGCCCAGCGCGCGCATGGCGTACATCGGGATCAGCTGCGTTACCGTTTCCAGGAAGTTGCCGTATTTCAGGAAGCCGTCGGCCGTAAATTGTTTCCACATCAGGCTCTGGGTCCAGCCCGCCCAGTACAACGGGATGGCGTAGAAGAGGATGCCCAGCGTGCCGATCCAGAAGTGGGCGTTGGCCATCTTCACGGAGTACAGCTTGGTGTTGTACAGCCGCGGCAGCAGCCAGTAGAGCATGCCGAACGTCAGGAAGCCGTTCCAGCCCAGGGTGCCGACGTGCACGTGGCCGATGGTCCAGTCGGTAAAGTGACTAATGGCGTTCACCGACTTGATCGAGAGCATGGGGCCTTCGAAGGTCGACATACCGTATGCGGTGACGGCTACCACCATAAACTTCAGGATGGGGTCCTGCCGCACCCGGTCCCAGGCGCCCCGCAAAGTGAGCAGACCGTTGAGCATACCCCCCCAGGAGGGCGCGATCAGCATGATGCTGAATACCGTACCTAATGACTGCGCCCAGTCGGGAAGCGAGGTGTAGAGCAGGTGGTGCGGACCGGCCCAGATGTAGATGAAGATCAGGGCCCAAAAGTGGATGATCGACAACTTATAGCTGAATACCGGCCGGTTGGCGGCCTTGGGAAGGAAGTAGTACATCAGACCCAGGTAAGGCGTGGTGAGGAAGAAAGCCACAGCGTTGTGGCCGTACCACCACTGGATCAGGGCGTCCTGTACACCGGCGAAAACCGGATAGCTTTTCCAGAGACTCACGGGCACCTCCAGGTTGTTGCCGATATGGAGTACCGTGACGGTGATCCAGGTAGCGATGTAAAACCAGATCGCCACGTACAAATGGCTTTCCCGGCGCTTGACCAGGGTGCCCATCATGTTGATGCCGAAAGCGACCCAAACGACGGCGATGGCGATGTCGATGGGCCATTCCAGCTCGGCGTATTCGTGCGAACTCGTAATGCCGAGCGGAAGGGTGATGGCGGCCGCCAGAATGATCGCCTGCCAGCCCCAGAAATGAAAGTTACTCAGGAAGTCGCTAAACATCCGCGCTTTGACCAGTCGCTGTAATGAATAGTAGACTCCCGTGTAAATGCCATTGCCCACAAAAGCAAAAATCGCCGCATTGGTGTGCAGCGGGCGAATACGACCGTAAGTGACCTCCGCAACCCCGAAGTTCAAAGCGGGGAAGACGAGCTGCAGGGCGGCGATCAAACCGACCAGCATGCCGACCACCCCGAAAACGATGGTCGCTATGGCAAACTTCCGGACGATGGCATTGTCGTACTGGAATCTCTCTACTTGTGCCATTAGGTTGAAGTTTTTATGATTATTGTTTTTTGTTTGTTGGTTTCGTATCGTCGAAAAGAATGCGGACGGAAGGAGAATAGTCGTCGTCAAACTGACCGCTGCGCACCGCCCAGATGAAGGCCATGAGGAAGCCCAGGGCGATAATAAGACTCACGATGATCAAGAGGAAAATGATCTTCATAGCAAAGCAATTTGGTTGCAAGATAGCCGGGCGTCTAGGAGCTCCTGATGACGATTATCAGGGCAAATGGTGACATTTGTCATCAAAATGTCTGCCATTTGGGTTGGGTGCTTGTTGTTAGACCGCCTTGTTGAAGGATACGTATCTACACCTAGATTTGTTAAACAAAGGCTGTTTTTTGCGGCCGTTTTTTATCCGGCGGTTGTCACTTTTTTTACAAAATCCGGCGGCGATTCACAATTTATGGCGCCGCGCCAGCCAATTGCTCGACAAAACGCCCAGCAAAACGATCGTAATGGAGCTCAAGGGCATAAGGATAGCCGCTACGATGGGCGACAGTGCGCCGCGCACCGCGAAGCTCAGGCCGATGATGTTGTACACCAGCGCGAAGGCGTAGGATAGGTAAACCAGGTTCAGGCTCCGCCGGGCAAAAGCCATGAACCGGGGCAGGCGGTCAAAGCGGTCTGCTTTCAGAATGGCGTCGCAGGCCGGCGTGAAGTTATTGGTGTCCTCGGCAATGACGACGCCCGCGTCGCTTTGTTTGAGGGCGCCGGCGTCGTTGAGGCCGTCGCCGAGCATGAGCACGCGCCGGCCTTCCCGCTGGAGGTCTTTCACGAAGGCCAGCTTTTCCTGCGGGCTCTGCCGGAAATACAGCCGCTTTTCGTCGCCGAAGAGCGGCGCCAGCAGGGCGCGGGCCTGGTCGTTATCGCCCGAGAGCAGGTAGTTGTCGCCCAGGTCCCGGAAATAGCGCATCACCTCCCAGGCGCCTTCGCGGAAGGTATGGCTCAGGTTAAAGTACCCGCGGATCTCGCCGTTGATCTGTACGTAGACCCCGCGCTCTTCCGGGCAGCAGCCGGGCAGGAAATGGTTCATAAACGACTGGGAACCGATGCGGATGCGGCGGTAACAGACGACGCCTTCGATGCCCTTGCCCACTATCTCGCGAAAATCCGTCACCCGGTAAAAATCCGGATCGAGCGGCGGCTCGCCATCCGACAGGCAGGCGTTGATCTGCTGGCTGGCCGGATGCGTACTCTGGCTGACCATGGCCCGGATGAGGTGCTCTTCGGTGGGATTGAGCGGCGGCTCGCCTACGAATTCCACTTTGCCCCGGCCGCGCTGCGTCAGGGTGCCCGTCTTGTCGAACACCACGGCCGAAAGGTCACTGAGCGCTTCGATCACGCTGGTGTTCTTGAGGTAAAATTCGTTGCGGCCCAGGATCCGCAGCACATTGCCGAAGATGAACGGGATGGTCAACGCGACGGCGCACGGGCAGGCGATGATCAACACTGCCGTAAAAGCGTTGACGGCAATGCCGACGTCGCGAGGCAGCCAGTACAGTAGCGTGGCAAAGGCCACCGTCAGGATGGCAATAGTGAAAAAGCGGCCCACGCGGTCGGCCAGCCGGCTGGCGTTGGACTCGGTATGCTTGGTGAAGGCTTCGTCGTTCCAAAGTTGGGTGAGATAGCTCTGGGATACGCGGCGCGTCAGGCTCACCTCGATGGTCTGGCCCATCTGCCGGCCGCCCGCATAGATGCGTTCCCCGGCCTCACGCCGCACGGGCTCCGATTCGCCGGTGACGAAGCTGTAGTCGATTTCCGCTTCGCCCCGCAGTAGGACGCTGTCGGCCGGAATGAGCTCGCGGTGGCGAATGACGATGACATCGCCGGCGTCGAGCTTGTCGAGAGATACGACTTCCTCCGTTTCCCCCTGTTTGCGGCGGGCGGCGATGGGGAAGTACGATTTGTAATCCCGGTCGAAAGAGATGTTGTGGTAAGTGCGTTGCTGAAACCAGCGTCCGATCAGCAGGAAGAACACCAGCCCCGCCAGGCTGTCGAGATAGCCGGCGCCGCTTTGGCTAAGAATCTCGAAGAGGCTGCGCCCGTAAAGGGTAAGCATGCCAAGGGCGATCGGCACGTCGATATTGAGGTTGCGGTGCTTGAGGCCGTTCCAGGCGGAGCGCAGGTAAATCCAGCCGCTGTAGAAAACGACGGGTGTAGCGAGCGCGATATTCAGGTATCCGAAGAGCTGAAAGAAAAACGGATCGACGGTTTTGTCGAGCCCCAGGTATTCCGGAAAGCTGAGCAGCATGATGTTGCCGAAGCCGAAACCGGCCAGGCCGAGGCGGTAGAAGAAGGTGCGCTCGACGACGGGCTTTTCGGCGTGCAGATCGCCGAGGTTGATGGCCGGCGCGTAGCCGATGCTGGCCAGCAGTTCGACGATCTCGCGCAGGCCGGCCTCCGTCTCCGAAAAGGTGATGTACACCTCTTTTTTCGGGAAATTGACCGTGGAGGCGAGGACGCCCGGACTGAGGCGGTAGAGGTTTTCCAGCAGCCAGAGGCAGGAGGCGCAGTGGATCTGCGGAATAAAAAAGGTGACCTTCGTTTTTTCTCCGTTCGAAAAATCGATCAGGCGCTCCCGGACTTCCGGATCGTCGAGATAGGCGTAGGCTTCTTCCGACCGGCCTTTGAGGCTGACGCCGGCCTGTTCGTCGATCTCGTAGTACCGGCACATGTCGTGCTCGTTGAGGATCTCGTAGACCGTTTTGCAGCCTTGGCAGCAGAAAAGTTTATCTTCGAGTTGGATATTGCCGTCGGGACAAGGTTCGCCGCAGTGATAGCAGGCCGGCTCGGAGATGGTTTGGATGTTGCCTGTCGTGAGGTGTTCGGCAGTTGCTTCCGCCATAAATTGTTCGGATTTACCGCACGATCGTGCGGATAGCTTGCGATTAGGAATCTTTTCGTGGAACCCCGCTTTTCCGTGCTTCTGGTTGAGGGTCCGGCAGTAATGGGATAAAATTAACAGGCGCACCCGGATAGGAAGGTGACAAATGTCACTTCTACCCGATGAGAAATGTCAAAAGCGTACGTACCGTAAAATGAAGTTTTCCCTGTTTGGTCGGTCAATGGTTCTCGTACTGATAGTGATCGTGTTGCTTGATGTGCTTTACACATTTTACCTGTATTTTCACCAGGGACTGGACGGCGATTTGGCTGCTATCGTCGTGCCTTCTGCGTGGTATCGAACAGTTTTATCAGATCCATTCGGGATTAAAGCCCTCCTGACGGGGCAAGGCCACGCTGGAGTTAATCGTTTTTTTATCCATTGGTCCATGCACCATTACTTTCTGAGGGTTCCTATTTTCTTGCAATCTTTTTGTTCTCCGATCGATAGTGTTTACGCTGCGGTGGCGCTTTTCAAGACGGCGGTTCAGGTTAGTTTGATTTCCCTGTTTGGTTATAATTTGCAGCTTGCTTTCCCGGGCGATAAGGGAACCTTTTGGTGGGGTTGTGTGCTGGTGCTGCCCTTTTTTCAAGCAGCCGGCTTTTATTCCCTCATGGGGCTCGTTGATCACTCTGTTACTTACACTTTTTTCTATGCTTTCCCAATGGTGGGTTTGTTGCTCTTTTTTTCCTTCTTTTTCGAGGCGGCTTGGACAGGTCGCCCGGCAAAACTACACTGGTGGCAGCACGCTGCTGCCGTGGTCCTGACGGTGGTGCTGCCGTTCAGCGGCTCGTTGATTTCACCGCTGATCCTGTTAATCTGTCCGGCATGGCTATGCTTATCGATCGGGCATACTTTTCGCAATGGAAAAGAGGCAACGGCATCTTTGATCGTTACCTGGTTATATTTCTTTCTGATCAGCCTTATTGGGTTGTATTCGTTTTACCTTGGCAGCTACAATCCAGAGCAACAGGACGGGGTCGCTCCCCCCTTCACGGAGCGCTACATTAGGCTGGCTTTCGGCTTGGTGCGCCACCTCACCAACAAGCTGGGCTACCCGCTGCTGTTGCTGGTCGTTTTGGGGAACGCTTGGCTGATCGGTCGCATGACGGAGGATACGGAGGTTCGTAAACTAAAACGATTCCTGCTGGCCCTTGGGGTTTTCATATTGATTTATTTATTGCTATTGCCCCTCGGCGGTTTCCGGGAATACCGCCCGGAGATAGTGCGCCGGGATACCCTGCTTCCCATACTACTGGGCCTGCTGGGGTACGTCGTTTTTTCGACTTATTTTCTTTTTCGAAGGTGCAACAGGTGGTACCGGCTCGGTTTCACCGGAGTCTGGTTGATTTTTATACTGGTAGATACACCTGACTTTACCCATTACCGCTGCGAACGGTCGGCCCTGGAAAAAATAGCCCAGGCCAAAACCAGGGTCGTGCTCCTCGAAGCAAGCTGCCCGGTGATGGCCTGGGATAAATTGGTGGAACCGGAGGCATCCGCCGTTAATGGCCAGCTATTGCATTATTGGGGGATAATGGACCAACCCCGATTGTACTATCAGCGTTGAGCTTGTAAAACGATCTTGGCGCCGCTTCCCAACTCCTGCAAAATGTACACGCCGGACGGGATTTCTCCCGGATCGATGTTCCAACGGTTGACGCCGGCTACAGCGTAGTGTTGTTTTTCCCACACCTTTTGTCCCCAACTGTCTATCAGTTGTAAGTGCACGATTTGTTCCCTTGCCTGGTGGAAGTCAACGGTGAAGGAGGTTCTGAAAGGGTTGGGAAAAGCGCGCCAATCCGGAGCTGCCGGCGTCGCCGGCTGAACAAAAGCCGCCAGGTTGCCCATGACATCGGCAGTAACGTTCAAATCAAAGGCAATTGCCTGGATGGGCTCCCCCTGACCATTGTTTTCGGTAAAAGCGTAGATCGAGAGCGTAAATTGGTCTGCAGTAAAGGAAAAGTTGGAATAGTTGCCCTGGTTGTCCCCTCCTAGAGCGTAGGGGAAGACGTTTTCGGTCTGTTCATAAATCACCCCAAACGGAAATGACTGGGTGATCTGAAAAGTAACGGATTCGACGTACGGCAGATAGAGCGGGTTGATATCCGCCCGCAGGTTGAGCGCTTCCGGTAAATTGTCGAGCGCGATTTCCAATACGCCATTAGCGAACAGATCCTGAATGGGCGTAAAGTAAAGATCGGCGTCGCGTTCGGCGTCGATCAGCGTCACGCCCGTAAACGCCTGCAGCGGGTCGACGCCTCCACAGTCGATGACGCCGAGGGAAAAGGGCAGCGTGGCGAAATAGCCGTCCGGATCCGTGACGCGCACTTCCAGGTCAAAAAAGGTGGAACTGCCGAGCCCGCCTACGATCAGGCCGCTCAACTCGCCCGTCGCCGGATCGATCTGCAGGTCGGAAGGCGGCGGCTCGCTGCGTGGGTCAAAGGAATAGGTCAGCGGGTCGCCCGCGGGATCGTCTCCTGCAAAGAAATAGGAAAGCACTTCTCCTTTACAGGCAAAACCCGGCGGATCGCCGTTCGCAAAAAACGGCAGCTGTTGGGCGCCGGCGCCGAAGACCACGCTAAAATAGATGCTGCGTTCCCAAAGAGGCGGCCCCTGGCCCGCGTTCAGCGGAAAAAGGGCGACGGTGAGCTCGTTGGTGCGCAGCGGCAGGTCAAAGCTGAAATAGTTACCGCCGCTGTCGCCGCCCAGTGCATACGGCGCGAAATTTTCGGTGCGCGCGTAATCTTGACCGAGCCTGAAGCGCGCCGATTCGGTCTGCGCTTCGAGCGTGGCGGAAGTGATCCCGATCCGAATGTTCAGGGCCTCCGGCAGCTGGGACAGGTCGAGGACGGCTCCGTCTTCGATGACCATAATGTCCTGGTCGGCGGCGGCGTCCACCAGAATGAATTCGACGATTTGCGCCCGCACCGCATCCGGAAATAGCGCGGATTGAGCCATGAGGGTCGCCAAACAAAGGAGGGGTAAATGTTTTCTGAGGTTGATCATACTGTTATTTTTGAGGGTTTACAATTCCAGATAACGCTTAGGTCATGACAAGACAAGACAAGACAAGGATGGCGGTAGATCTATTCGGGTAGTTGTAAAAGGGAAGACGACTACAATGTATTTGGTTTTTCCTTAAGAGTAAAGCACCCAAATGTTAAAATTTCAACAGAAAAAATATCCGCAGGCTTCGGATTAACCGGAATGATCTTCGGTCTCCCGTGGGAAGGGAACCAGAAAAAAGCGGACAGGTATTTGCAGCTTCTTAAAAAAAACTTTACTTTGCACCCGTACTCCCAACCCCCCAAAGTTATTGATCGCTATTTGAGAAGACGCCAGGGCGTTTCCTCGAAGTTATCGAAGATAGCTTTGTGAACCACTCATCTACACTCGGGGTTAAATCTAGTTGTCTGAAGTTTACCTCCCGTCACTGTTCGGACCACTATCAACAAAACATATCCCGAAAATTTTCACTTTAGTTAAAATACTCATGCGATTCGCGTCGTTAGATGATGCGAACAGTATGAACTGGTTTTCGAAATTAATCCCTTGCGGATTATTCGATAGTATTATTTTTATTTGGTGATCGCTATAGAATAGCATTGCTTATTTTTGAACCAAATATCCCCTTACTAACACATGACAGCTTTAATTCTCTTCGGAGTGGTAGCGTTTCTCTTGGTCCTCTTTTTCAGAAAGATGGGCCGGTTGCGCGAGATGGAACGCGATATTTACCACCAAAACGACTTGCGTGCGCGACGACAGAACACTATGGAAAAGCCCATGCCGAAAATCCGGGTACGCCACGAGCGCCCCACCCGGGCCACGGCCTAGGTGACTTGCTTTCGGTTTGGGCCGTTTTTTTCCAAGCCGCAGGTGAAGCAGCCGTTTCCTACCGCGTCCCCCCTGATTGGGATGCGGCTGCTTACCACGCTTTTGACGCCTTTCCCACAATCCCCTCCGCGCCGGAACCAAGTCCGGACTTTTTTGTTACCCGGTTATGATCAAAAGAATTAAGCCCAAACCGGGCCAGGAAAGCGTATGGGATTACCCCCGACCGCCCCGCCTCGAGCCCGTATCCAAAACCCTGCGGGTGGAATACCGGCAAAAGGTAGTCGGCGAGACCAGTCGCGGCTTTCGCGTGCTGGAAACGAGCCATCCGCCTGTCTTCTATTTCCCGCCTGAAGATGTAGATACGGCCCTGCTGCGCCGGCGCGCGGGCCAGGGCACCAGCTGCGAATTCAAAGGCGCAGCCACTTACTGGGACCTGGTCGTCGGCGCCTCCGTCAGCCCCGCGGCGGCCTGGTCCTACCTCAGTCCCCGTCCTGCCTTTCAGCCGATTACCGGTTTCCTGGCGTTCTATCCCAGCCGTGTCGACGCTTGTTTTGTCGACGACGAACGCGTACAGGCGCAGGAAGGTGATTTCTACGGCGGTTGGATCACCAAGGATATTGTCGGGCCGTTCAAAGGAGGCCCGGGCACCTGGGGGTGGTGAGCTCAACCTGGATTAAAAAACCGTCCTTCGCGGCAATAGCGGAGGATGCCCGTTGCGTTATGGTACACGATCGGATTTTTCAGGGATATCTTAGAGCTTGTTTGGAGGTAGTCATTTTGGCTGCAAAACCCAGCTTTTGGA